>NZ_BCVQ01000013.1 GCF_001591825.1 Rossellomorea vietnamensis NBRC 101237 | reverse complement strand
CTTTTTAGCCATAAATTTCAATGGCCACTTCTTTCACTTTATCTTTACTGATTTTATAGCATTTGATGTCTGTCTTTACTCTCCCCAGGGCTAGGATGAAGTAATACATATTTTGACTGGGAGCATGATGAATGTCATCTTCAGAAGGCACGGCTTTTCCATAAGGATGAGAATGATACATACCTAATAGGTCTTCATTTTTTCTTTTCACCTTGTTCAGTATCCTGTCTTGTTCATTTAGATCAATGGCAAAAGTATAGGGACTGGGGTTAATATTTTTGGCGGGCCAAACATGTTTACATCTCTCATCAAGACCGGAAATAAATCCACATGCTTCATTGGGAAGTTCTTTCTTACATTCTGTCACTATTGCTTGGTACAGTTCTCTGGAAAGAAAGACTCTCTCTTTAAGCGTTACACCCGCATCCTTTGAATTTAAACTTTGTGCGTTTCGCTTCCATCTGTTTTCTTTGTTCTTTTTTAATACCAATGGGTGTGCTTTTTAACTGCCTGTATAGTTTATTTTGATCCTTGGAATTCATCTTCTCCCCCCCTTTCAAAATCATCGGATGTATTTATTTGGGTTAAACATCGTTCGTTTCGCTTCAGAAGCCATAGGGATATTACCATATTCTTCAAATTGAGGATTTACTTGAGGAATTTGTTTTTTTACCGAACTCTGCTGTTTCATTTTATTATAAAGGTCATTTTTTCTATTAGATTGTGTTTTTAAATCTTGACGAAGCTTCACCAGTTCTTGTTCCAGTTCGATTTCCCGCTGATTGCTTTCCTTCTGCTTACCCGTATATTTTTCATTTAATAAAGTTACTTGTCGTTCAAGATCTGATTCTCTCTGTTTGAATTCTTCAATTTGGTTCCTTAATGAATGGAGTTCTTCCTCATAATGTTCCTCGATTTTTTTTAACTCATCATGTAATTGACTCATTTTCTGCAAGTAATTTTGAGTGGTTTCCTCTCTCGAATTGCTCTGATTCAAAGATTCCTTGACTTCATTGAATTTGGAAGAGTATGTGACTAATTGTTCTTCGATCAAACCAAGTTTCTTAAGAATTTCCGGATGATTATTTTCTTCTTGCCCCCATAAAAATTTCCACATAATTGTATACCACCTTTCGTTTTTTCCCACAGTGTATTGTGTTCGTTGCTTTCTTATCCACTCCAAATGCGACTGGAAATAATCGGAATATATCTTCGCCTCAATGGACTTACTGCTCTCGGATACAAAGTAGTCATTCGCTTCAATCAGCAAAGATATAGCTTCATTTTTCACATTTTCAAGTAATGATTTATTTTGACTATGAGTGCTTTCATAGATCACCCTTATTTCAGGGATGGCTGTAGGAAGGAGATAATCAGAATCTTTCCACAAATCCCCTTCAGGAATATCTTCAACAGAAGGCTCCGCTTCTGTAATGTCTGAGTTGATTTCTTCAGATACATGTTCCTCATTCTGCAGATGAATATAGAGCTGATGCTTTCTTTCGATATCCTGAAGTAAATATTCAATCTGTGCTGTCAACATCTGGATTGTATGATGATTCTCCGCAATTTCTGATTGATACACCTTATGCTTTCCTCTTTCCCTGGACAATTCTTCTGACACACTTTTTATTCTCCTTGAATAATGATTGTATAGAGACTCGAGTTCTTCAGATATCAAATGAATATCATTTAATACTTCCGTTCCTTCTTTCCATGAATCGGGCTTGCTCTCCTTCTCACTCATCTTATTCACCTCCATTTATTTTTTTTATTATCTTATGTATGGTTTGTATACATGTTAAAAAAAAAAGGAGAGAGCTTCCTCTCTCCCTGACTTAATTAATCATCCAATCCGCCAAGTAAGTCTGCAAATGTGTCACACTCACCGAATTCAACCAATGCTTCTACATATCCACTATCAAAGATTACAACATTAGCTGTATTTCTTAAGATTAAGCGGAAGCCTTCTGAGATAGGACCTAATAATCCTGTAACGATTTGTAATTCGTAGAACAACTGTTCAGGTGCCCCATCAAAGTAGCGGATACCTTCTCCTACAGCTGTCAATCCATCCTCGCTGCAAGTAACGCTATCAATGGATGATGGATCAAAAGTGAAGCTGAAGTCCGGTTGGAATCCTGTTCCAGTCGGCGCCGGTGTAGGACCTACTTCTGTATCAGTGAATGAGTAAGACCAAGTGCTATCAGCAAGCGAGCATTCCTGACAAATTTCTGCTCTGAGGGTTGATAGTCCTGTTACAGTATCTGCACCAAAAGCTGCTAGTGTATCTTCGTTTCTAGCAAGAGCAGTCGCCTGGCATTCACAGTTATCAACTGGGAATAAACCTGGGCATTGACGAGGGAATTCAAGAAGGCTCAAGTCACATTGAAGTCTTTCTTCTGGTACAGGAATATTGTTAGGGCGTGGGAAACAGAATTTAGCCAATACTTCAAGCTTGACCGGATACTCAACTTGAACATCTTTACATAGTACGACCTTCAATGGAATCATTGGTCCAAATGGATCTGGTCCCATCAAAACTCCACCGGAAGTAGCAATAACTTGAGTCGCTCTGATATTTAAGTTGTCATTTGTAATTCCGACCGGCACACAAAGCATGATTTCGTCTGTGAACTGAGTGCGCACAGTGAATGAACACTCCGCTACTCCATCAATCAGGATTGTCACATCTACAGGTACTGTCCAGACAATAAGGACTTTTCCAGGGTTACCATTTTCAATGATTGAACCTGAAACGCTGACGTCAGCAGGATTTACCGGGGCAGTTTGCACCTCAACTCTCATGCCTGCCGCTAAGGCTGCACTGACTGCTGCGCGACATGCTTCATCTGGAATAAAGTTCTTATTCTCATACTTGTTCGCAAAGAACACCCAGTCATATACTTTGTCTACGCGGATACATTCTGGTGCTAGGTCATTTTGATCCAAGGGAATACCCGTCGGTGTTGGTGTAGGAGTCTGGGAACCCCTAATTTGTTTACGCTTCTTCAAACAAATCTTCCTTTCTTTTAATGAATATTTATATCACACTATATCCTATGGACGAGAACGAAATTGGTATAGAGTAAATACCTATTTATTTTAAAAAAAGTTAGTAGGCGTATTAATAGTTTTTTTAATACTATTAAAAAATAGGCTGATTCTATAGACGTTTGACAGTACACCAGTATCTAAATCCTCATATCATATACCATAAGGAAAGGAGGAATAAAATAACAAAACTGAATAAACATGCAACATGATGAACATTTCAATTCAACTTTTATATATAGTGTGTTTCAACTTTTATGGTTACGCTGCTTCCTTTAAATGAATATTACGAACGTGAACGATTATCCTATCATTGCAATGATATTAATTATATATAAAAGCCATGTAAACGCTGGGAAGTTTACATGGCTTCTTTCATGGACAAATACCGTTCATCCTGATTCATACATATACATATTAGAAAAACCCGAAAGGAGCTTACGTACGTGAGACAACTTTCAAACATCCAGCTACAGCAGCAAATCATCCATTATAAATCTGAAATGGAAAAGTACAAAAAGAAGTGTGAAAGATTAGAAAACGGAAGCCGTGCTCAACATTATGTCGCCATCAAAAAAGAAAACGATCTATTACAAAGCCGAATTCAGACCTATCTTCAGGAGCTTGAAATCCAGGCTTATGAAAGAAACACGGAAACCTCAAGATATCAAGCCCTTTTGTCTGCACAGGAAAGGGAAGTGAAAAAGCTCCGTTACATCCTGAACCAGGTCAAGGACCAGCTACGGACGTTCACGATTCATTATGTATCTGGTACAGAGAAACAAACGGAACAATTCCTTGATTCAAGAAGTTCACTGGAACACGAAATCCTGTCCTTACAAGTTGAGAACAGTTACTTACTAAAAGAGAAGGATTTTCTATTAAAGGCTAACCAAGAAATACAAAAACAATTATATAAAAAAGAAATCCAAATATGGGAGCTTGAGGCGTTACTTAAGGATGTGAGAATAGAATTGGCGTCACGGGAGCACGATTTGCATATTGAGAAGTGTGTGAATGAGGATCAGATTCATCGTCTCCTGTATGACAATGAAACATTAAAAAATCGCCTCTACTTGAATGAGATCGAGTTATATGAGTCACATAATCTTCTGATGGACTCCAAGATACTTTATGAATGGGTCAACAAACGACAGAAAGAAGGTCTGGAACGTGCAGGGGAAGTTCAGAAGGAGAATGAGTCATCCATTCAAGTGTTACAGGAAGAATTAAAAAGAATGCAGGAGGATAATAACAACTTTACCCGGTCACTTCAATCCGTCAGAATGAACATCAAAGACTTGAAGGATAAAGTATTTGTATACGATGAAGAAGAATCCATCTCCACGAAAGACACTCTGAAAAATTATGAAAATACCATCCAGCATCTTCAATTCACCAATTCCCTCTTAAATGAAGAAATCAATAAATTAAAAAACAAACCGGCCCCCTAAAAAAGGAGTCCGGTTTCTTCCATTACATAAATTCTTTCACTAATTCATCAAATTTACTTTCATCTAATCGTAAATCATGAGTACTGAGAGGCTCTTCGGAATAACCAGACACCAGGTCCTGGTAAGATGGCTGTTCATTGTTTTGATAAATCAAACCTGTAACCAGTCCATCTTTCTCCATGAGTGTACTCATGGCCTGCTCCCGATTCGACGGGTCATAACCTTCTACATCAGCGAGCTTTGTAAGGTTCTCTTTAAACCAATCGTACGTATTGATTTTATTATATGTGACACAAGGGCTGAACACATTGATCAGGGAGAAACCTTTATGGTTAAGTCCCGCTTCGATTAATGCCGTCAGTTCTTTCAAGTCAGAAGAAAAGCTTTGAGCGACAAAGGTTGCTCCTGCTGAAAGGGCCATTTCCATCGGGGCAAGTGCCTGTTCGATCGACCCCTGTGGCGTAGACTTGGTTTTGAAACCGGCGGACGAACGTGGAGACGTTTGTCCTTTTGTTAATCCATAAATTTGATTGTCCATTACAATGTATGTGACATCCACATTCCGGCGAATGGCATGGATCGTATGCCCAAGACCAATGGCAAATCCATCCCCATCCCCGCCTGAAGCGATGACGGTCAAGTCTTTATTGGCCATTTTCAATCCTTGGGCGATTGGAAGTGACCGCCCGTGGATTCCATGAAAGCCGTAAGAATTGATGTATCCGGATATACGTCCTGAACATCCGATCCCTGAAACGACCGCTAACTGTTCCGGATCCAGACCCACATTGGCAGAAGCCCGTTGGATCGCAGCCTGTACCGAGAAGTCCCCACATCCAGGACACCAGTTTGGTTTCACATTATTCCTGAAATCTTTGAAGGTAGCCATGGATCAGTTCAACTCCTTACATCTTGAATGAATTTCATTTGGTAAGTATGGTGTTCCATCATACTTTGTCATTTTAACGATTTTATTCCCGAAGCCTACATTCATTTTGATAATGTTGGCTAATTGACCGGTAGCGTTATTTTCAATCACGACCACTTTCTTCGCTGAATGCATAAGTGGCTCCAATTCATCGGACGGAAAAGGATGGATCAAACGGATATGAGCATGATTCACTTTCAATCCATCGGCTTCCAAACGACCCATCGATTCCTCAATTACTCCGCGTGTGGAGTTGAAACCTACTAATAACAAGTCAGCCTCTTCATGAGGGGCATGTGTGTGAATCGGATTTTGGAATTTGATATTCTCAAGTTTGCGCATACGTTTATCCATCTGCGCCTGTCTGTTCACAGGAGATTCGGATGGCTTTCCGGTTTCATCGTGCTCAACGCCTGTAACATGATGGATCCCATTTTTCATACCAGGGATGACGCGGGGTGATACCCCATCTTCCGTCACTTCAAAGCGCTTATAATATTTCTTTGGTTCTAATTCTTCTAATTCAGATTCATTGGCTGCAAGCCTTCCTCTGCGTATTTCCACTTTACTGTAATCAAGGGGCTCCACAGTTTGTTTACCTAGGGAAAGTTGAAGATCCGAAAGAATGATGACAGGGCATTGATACTCTTCCGCCAGATTAAATGCTTCCACTGTATCATAAAACGCTTCCTGAACGGTACTTGGTGCCAGGACGATTTTAGGAATTTCACCGTGAGTTCCGTAAATCATCGCCATTAAATCGGATTGTTCCTGTTTCGTAGGCAACCCAGTAGACGGTCCCCCGCGCTGCGTATCCACCACAACAAGCGGCTGTTCTGTCATTCCGGATAGCCCGATCGCTTCCATCATAAGTGACAGCCCTGGTCCTGCTGAAGCCGTGAAGGAACGGATCCCTCCGTAGTTCGCTCCGATCGCCATAGTGGCAGCTGCGATCTCATCCTCCGTTTGGATGACGGTCCCACCGACCATCGGCAGCTTCTTGATGAGATACTCCATGATTTCAGATGCCGGTGTAATCGGATAAGCCGCCATCAATCGAACGCCTCCTGCGAGTGCACCCAGAGCTATGGCGTCGTTTCCGATCATGAACATACGTTTATTCCCGTCTGCTTCTTTCAGTTGCAGGGAACCGACCTTGTCACCCAGTTCTGCTTTCATCGCAGCGAATCCCTGCTTGATCGCTTCCATATTTTTCTCAACGACCGTTTCACCTTTGCGACCAAAGATCTCTTCCACTACTTCCTTGAAAACGATTGGATCCAGATTGAGAACGGCACAGGTAGCCCCCACTGCCACCATGTTCTTCATGAGGGAAGTCCCGAGCTCCGTCGCTAATTCAGTGAAGGGAACAATGTAAAGGGAAGCATCCGTATCTTCAGGTTTCACAGGTTTGAACTTTGCATCAGCTATAATAACGCCATCGCTATGTAATTCTTTGTAATTCACATCAATCGTTTCCTGGTCAAATGCAACCAAAATATCTAAATCGTCCGCAATCGCACGTACTTGCGTGGTGCTTACACGAATCTTATTGTTTGTATGTCCTCCTTTAATACGGGAGGAGAAATGACGGTAACCATATAAGAAATACCCAAGGCGATTGAGGGCCATGGAAAAGATTTCACCTGTACTCTCAATACCTTCACCTTGCTGTCCGCCAACTTTCCATGAAAGCTGTTCCTTCATTCATTACACCCCTTCAATCATTATTTGCAACATCTATTATTGAAGTATATTCTCTTCATTAGGATTAATCATCTATTAGCGATGCAGCATTTTCATATCATTTACTCTATCAGTTTATCACTTTTCTCTTTAAATCACTACTGTATTGAAGAGATTATCAATCTAAATACATTCCTATCAGCAACACAACTAAACCACTAAAGGTTTTCCCCCCTCAGTGGTTTTATTGTAATCAATCAGGCAGTCTCTTAAAGAAGTTCTGGAATAAGAATTTCCTCACTTGTTTTTCACTGTAGTATCGTTGGAGGGTGTTGATTAAGTTATCATATTGAATGTATGAGGATAGACCTTGGACGGTTTCTGTTATCCCGTCGAAATCGGAGCCAAATCCGATATGGTCCTCACCTCCGAGACTGCATACATGTTCTAAATGGCGGACTACATCGGAAATCTCCGCTGTCCCTTTCTTGTTTAAAAATGGTGGGACAAAGGTGATGCCCATTACGCTGTTTTTTTTGATGAGTGCCTCAATCTGATCATTTTTCAAGTTTCGTGGATTAGGACAGATCGAGTAGGCATTTGAGTGGGATGCTATCGGATATTCTGCTAAATCCATCACATCCCAAAATGCTTTCTCACATAGATGGGACACATCTGTCCAAAGTCTTTTCTCATTTAAGAAAGAGACGATTTCCTCCCCAAGGTTGGTCAGCCCGCCCCCTCTCGGTTCAAGGGCCCCATCTGCTGCTGCATTGGCCCAATTCCACGTCAAACCGACCGACCGGACTCCCAGCCTGTAAAGGATTTCGAGCTTCGAAAGATCCTCCTCCACTGCTTCTATACCTTCGAGTGTCAGCATTGCCCCTATTTCACCTTCTGAAAGTTCCTCGATATCCTTTTTAGAAGTAACGAATTTCATCTTTGGGTTTGGCTTAAGGATCCTATTATGAAAAATATTCACCATTTCAAGTGCAGCTTGAAACCGTTGCCCCGGCTTCAGGTAGGATGGGATATAGATTGCGAACAATTGTATTTTACTGCTGCTTTGAATGAGTTGAGGGTAGGTAATATGTAAAGAACCCTTCGATTGAAAGGCCCCACTCCCCGGCTCCAGATATAGCTTCATCAACACATCACAGTGTGCATCAAATATCATATTTGGTCCTCCTTTCCGTTTCTCTTCATAATATGTATATTTGTTCATAGTATAAAGGCTGTCCACTAAAGGGTCCCCTTTAATGAACAGCCTATGGTTTATTATCTTGGTTCCACAATTAACTTTATCGCCGTACGTTCTTCTCCATCGATCAGAATATCCGTAAATGCCGGGATACATATTAAATCTAAACCACTGGGAGCCACAAAGCCTCTTGCAATGGCGACAGCCTTGACGGCTTGATTTAATGCTCCTGCACCGATTGCTTGAATTTCAGCTCCTCCTCTCTCACGAAGAACACCGGCGAGTGCACCAGCTACAGAATTAGGATTAGATTTTGCTGAAACTTTTAATATTTCCATTCCTTTTCCTCCTTGTCATTTCCCCCATACCGTATGTCCGTGGTAAAGAACAAACTTGGTATAAATGATTCCACTGATACTATATTCAGGAAATGGACAAATCATTCCGGTCACACCGAAAAAGGAGGAAAACATTTAATATTCTGCCATAAATGGATGGTCTTCGTTGATCAATATGCGCTCGATTTTTTTCGCTTTCCCCGACTTTTGATCAATGTCGATTAAACAAGCACTCAGGATTTTACGTCCAGCCTTCGGTACTTCAAAACGAACAGGTAAACTCGTCTGGAATCTCCTTAGAACGGAATCCTTACTCATTCCAAGTACCTCATCGTATGGTCCCGTCATGCCAACGTCACACATAAAGGCAGTCCCATTAGGAAGGATCCGGTTGTCCGCCGTTTGAACATGAGTGTGCGTTCCTATCACCGCAGAGACGCGGCCATCCAGAAACCAGCCTACAGCCTGCTTCTCACTTGTTGCCTCTGCATGAAAATCAACGAATATGACGGATGTTCTCTTTTTGGCCTCATCAACAAGCTCATCAAGAGCTTTAAATGGATCATCAAGTGGAGGCATAAACGTCCTTCCTTGAGCGTTGATAACTGCAACCTCTTTGCCATACACTTCCGCAAACACTAAACCGCTGCCCGGCGTACCTTCAGGGAAATTAGCCGGCCTTACCATTTGTTTGGATGAATCGATAAAATTAAAGATATCCTTATTGTCCCATGTGTGATTTCCCAGGGTGACCATATTGGCCCCATCCTGTAAGAATTGTTTATATATTTTCTCAGTAATCCCTCTGCCTGATGCAGCATTCTCTCCATTTACGATTGTAAAATCCGGTGAATGTTTTTTCTTTAACTTAGGCAGGTATTCTGTAATCATCTCACGGCCCATTGAACCGACTACGTCTCCAACAAATAATATTTTCATGAAAGTTCCCTTCTCTATATGTATTAAGTCTTGTGGTTATTGTATCACAAATAACTTGTCGCCTATTCATCCTATTAAAATCCATCATTGATTCTGTAACGGAAATCATTTAAAGCGATAAAAAAAGCTGACTCGAAGGGGATATCCCTCCTCGAGTCAACCTCTTATTTTGCGTATTCGACGGCCCTTGTTTCACGGATGACCGTTACTTTAATATGGCCTGGATAGTCAAGCTCATCTTCAATACGTTTACGGATATCCCTTGCCAATCTATGCGATTCGAGATCGTCAATGGCTTCCGGTCTTACCATGATCCGTACTTCACGTCCTGCCTGGATTGCGAATGATTTCTCAACGCCTTCATATGACTCTGAAATTTCTTCCAGTTTCTCCAGTCGACGGATGTAGTTCTCAAGCGTCTCACTTCTTGCTCCAGGTCTTGCAGCAGATAAAGCATCAGCTGCTGCAACCAGTACGGCAATGATGGATGTCGGCTCTGTGTCTCCATGGTGAGAAGCAATACTGTTGATTACAACAGGATGCTCTTTGTACTTCGTTGCAAGTTCTACACCAATTTCGACGTGGCTTCCTTCCACTTCGTGATCGATCGCCTTACCGATGTCATGTAGCAATCCGGCGCGTTTGGCGAGTCTTTCATCCTCACCAAGCTCAGCTGCCAATAACCCGGACAGATAGGCCACTTCCATCGAGTGTTTTAAGACGTTCTGACCGTAACTTGTACGATACTTCAAACGTCCCAGGATCTTGATTAAATCCGGATGAAGCCCATGAACGCCCACTTCGAAGGTAGTCTGTTCACCAATTTCCCGGATATACTCATCCACTTCACGGCGGGATTTATCCACCATTTCTTCAATTCGTGCAGGGTGGATTCGTCCATCCTGAACTAATTTCTCTAATGCAATTCGAGCCGTTTCTCTACGAATCGGATCAAAACCAGAAAGAATAACCGCTTCAGGAGTATCATCAATAATCAAATCAATACCCGTAAGTGTTTCCAGCGTACGAATGTTACGTCCTTCCCGCCCAATAATTCGACCTTTCATCTCATCATTCGGTAGATTCACAACACTGACCGTCGTTTCTGCCACATGTTCAGCAGCACAACGTTGAATAGCCAGTGAAAGGACTTCTTTCGCCTTCTTATCTGCATCTTCCTTCGCACGAGTTTCATGTTCTCTGACCATGATGGCGATATCATGGGAGAGTTCATTTTCAACGCGGTCAAGAATGATTCCTTTCGCTTCATCACGAGTCAGGCTCGAGATACGCTCTAGCTCTGTTTGCTGTGATCGTACCATCTCGTCCACTTTGCTTTCCATCTCTTCAATATGTTGTTGTCTCTCGTTAAGAGTCCCCTCTTTTCTCTCGAGTAAGCCTTCACGCTTATCAAGCGTTTCATCTTTTCGATCGAGGTTTTCCTCTTTTTGCATCAAACGATTTTCTTGTTTTTGCAATTCATTTCTTCGTTCACGAAGGTCGTTTTCCATTTCAGTGCGAAGTTTATGATTTTCGTCCTTTGCTTCCAAAAGTGCTTCTTTCTTCAGAGCATCTGCCTCGCGCTTCGCATCTTCTAAAATCTGCTCCGCTGAACCTTTAGCACCAGCAATCTTTGCTTCAGCAATGGACTTACGAATTAGGTATCCAACAACTACACCGACGATTAGGCCAAGCAAAATGAAGATGATTGTAATAGGTTGCATTATTTCACCTCCTCTTGCTATGAACTGTCATGTTTTTTACATGTCGGCTTGTACATTGCTCACTTGAACAAAATATACAGCGCTAGGCTTTCAAATATTCATTCGAAAAATTTGTAAAATATACATGTTAATTTTAAATCTCTGAAAATTTATTGTCAAGGGGTTGAGCCCTCTATCACTAGATTTCTCAAGGGTTTTTTTGCAATCGACAAAAATTGACACTGTCGCATTGGGCTTGTGCATGCTTTTTAACCAAAACCAACTTTTTCATTTAATTTTGAGAAGTTCGGGGTCAACCAGTGATTCACAGTATGTATAACCTGATTGGTATCGATTACCCACCATTTCCTGAGAAAAGGGCTTGCTACTATTTTCCACCAAAAGGCGTATTCCCATACATAGTAAAGAGAAGCAAACCAAATCCCGTCTGCTTCTCTTTACTCACTTAGTCTTCCAGAAGACTCAATTCACCTTGATCGTCCGTTTCGGCACGGCCTGTATCCAACCCGTAATGTTCACGGATCTTCAGCATGATTTCATTACGGATCTCAGGATTTTCTTTCAGGAAGATCTTTGCGTTCTCACGTCCTTGACCCAGGCGCTCTTCGTTGTAGGAGTACCAGGCACCGCTCTTTTGGACGATGTCCAATTCAGACCCAAGATCGACGATTTCCCCTTCTTTGGAGATTCCTTCCCCGTACATGATATCCACTTCGGCTACACGGAAAGGTGGAGCCACTTTATTTTTCACTACTTTGATCTTTGTTTTATTCCCTACCATTTCATTCCCCTGCTTAAGGGTTTCGGCACGACGGACTTCCAAACGTACGGAAGAATAGAACTTCAGTGCGCGTCCACCGGGAGTCGTTTCAGGGTTACCGAACATGACACCGACCTTCTCACGGATCTGGTTAATGAAGATCGCGATGGTCTTCGACTTATTGATGGCACCGGAAAGTTTACGAAGGGCCTGTGACATTAAACGGGCTTGAAGACCTACGTGAGCATCTCCCATCTCCCCTTCGATTTCCGCTTTCGGTACAAGGGCTGCCACAGAGTCGACAACGATGGCATCCACCGCTCCGCTTCGTACAAGTGCTTCTGCGATTTCCAATGCCTGTTCACCTGTATCTGGTTGTGAAAGCAATAATTCATCTATGTTTACCCCAAGCTTTTGAGCATACTCGGGATCAAGTGCGTGCTCAGCATCGATGAATGCTGCCTGCCCGCCCTGAGCCTGAACCTCTGCTATCGCATGAAGGGCCACTGTTGTTTTACCGGATGATTCGGGACCATATACCTCAATGATCCTTCCACGTGGATATCCGCCTATTCCAAGAGCAGCGTCCAGTGCAAGTGAACCACTTGGACATGTTACTACGTTTCTGTCCGTTTTCTCCCCAAGCTTCATGATTGAGCCTTTACCAAACTGCTTTTCTATTTGTTTTAACGCCATATCTAAGGCTGCTTTACGATCGCTCACAAATCTTCCTCCTTTGAATATAAATCTTGTAATCGACAACTTATAAGTTTGTCTCAAATCCAACCTATCTATACTATAAACGTTTTTATTAGAGAAAACAAGAAAAAAATCGAACATTCATTCGGTTTTTTTCTTTGGGTGTGCCGGAGTGAAAAAAAGAAAAAAAGCTGCCTTCAAATAGAAGACAGCCTCTTCAAACTAACTCAGTTCTTTAATTAAATAATGCCAACCATACTTCGCCGTTCTCATCCGGTTCCCATTCCGGCCACCGCCAAGGTTCAATAGAAATGCCTTGGTCGTTCCATCCTTCATGGATAAACCAATCCAGACGGTCCCTGCAGGATGGCCCTCGTGAGCGTCGGGTCCTGCTACACCTGTAAAGCTGATCCCGATGTCGGTGGAAAACAGCTCTCTAACGTTTTCAGCCAGTTCCCGTGCACATTGCTCACTGACTGCTGAATGCTGTTTCAGTGTACGGTCATTAACAGATAAAATCCTTTTTTTGATCTCATCCTGATAGCAGATCACCCCGCCGCTCAAAACGTCCGATGCCCCGGGTATAGATGTCAGTTGAGCCTGAAACAGTCCACCAGTCAAACTTTCTGCGCATGATAGGGTAAGTCCCTTCTCTTTTAATAAATGGACCCCCACTTGAACAAGGGAATCCTGATTATAACCGTAGAAATATTCCCCCACCCTGTTCAAGATCTTTTCTTCAACCGAATCCAATAATGACACGGCAATATCCCTTGATTCGTGCTTAGCCGTAAGCCTCAAGGTCACTTCCCCGTCACCAGCGAGAGGGGCGATAGTCGGATTGGTTTGTCTGTCGATCAGATCTTCTAATTCCGTTTCGAGCTCTGCTTCCCCGATGCCAAAGAAACGAAGTACCCGTGAATGGATGACTTCTTTCTTCTTCATCAAGTTCAGGATTGCCTGTTTGCCGTGCTTATCGAACATCGGCCTCATTTCAGACGGCGGACCGGGGAGAAGCATATAGGCAGTGCCGTCTTTTTTCAACAACATCCCCGGAGCCATGCCGTGTTCGTTCTTCAATACATGTGCCCCAGATAATATAAGGGCTTGTTTTTCATTATTGGGAGTCATTTCACGATTGACCTTCTGAAAATAGTCTTTTATCGATTCCAATGCGTCATGATCCATGCTTAAAGTCGTTCCTAAAGCATGGGCGATCGTTTCTTTCGTCAGATCATCCTTTGTGGGTCCAAGGCCACCAGTAAAGATCAATATGTCCGACCGCTTCTTTGCTGCCTCGATGACCTGCTGCAAACGGGCAGGGTTATCCCCCACACTTGTGTGATAATACACGTTCACTCCCATCTCAGCCAACTGCTCGGAAATGAATTGAGCATTTGAATTGACGATTTGTCCGAGCAGTAATTCGGACCCAACCGCTATTATTTCTGCATTCATCTGTATTCCCCCTAAAATATGGTGAAAAGAAGGGGATGATTCTATTTGAATCAATCCCCTGGTGTACACTGTTATTTCGAATTCACAAATGCTTTTTTATTATGTTTGAAATAATCCCATCCGGACCAAATTGTAAAGAACATAGCCACCCATAGAGCGATTGTAGCAAATGGGAGATTGATCAGTTCGAAAATGGCGTTATGAAGAAGAAGGGCAGATATGGCAATGATCTGTGCCCAGGTCTTGATCTTACCGAGTTGACCTGCAGCAACCACTTCCCCTTCCCCTGCTAATACGAGACGAAGTCCTGTTACGGCAAACTCGCGACTGATTATGATAATGACGATCCACGATGGAGCAAGACCCATCTCGACAAGTACGATTAAAGCAGCCGATACAAGCAGTTTATCTGCCAGCGGATCCAAGAATTTCCCCAGATTTGTAACAAGGTCAAGTTTCCTGGCATAATACCCGTCGATCCAATCCGTCGTTGCCGCTATGATAAAAATCAAGGCTCCTACAAAATGCTTCACCGGCATTTCCGCCCCAAGAAACATCATCTCACCCCAATTTAACGGTGCAAGCATGATGATTAAAAATAATGGAATTAAAAATATCCTTGATACTGTAATCTTATTAGGTAAGTTCACCTTTCTACCTCCAATGCTTTAAAAACGCGTATACCATTAGTATGTAAGAAAAAGGAGTTATTAAAACTCCTCCCATTTCAATTATTGTTCTTGCGGTGCGTAATTGATGATGATATCCTGCCTGACGACATCAGTTGCAGAAACTTTATATTCAAGCTTTTTACCGTTAACGAGGATATCTGTATTCGACGCATTACCGATGACAAGGTAAGCCTGTTTATCAGAGGAAAGGTCAAATTCCTTTTTATTATCCTTTTTCAGCAATCCTTCAAATAGCAATTCATCTTCGGTATTATAAACTCCTACCCATGTATCTCCGCCCGCAGCCAACTGAAGCTTGAATTCATCGGCGTTTTTCAGCTCATAGGTCGTTTTATAACCCTCGGTATTCACTGCTTCCAAGGATTGTTCCGTCTTTTGGTCCTTCTCTTGATCAGCTTCTTGATCGTCTGATGATTTGGGTTCTTCGGTCTGTTCTTGATCATTTGTTTCATCTTCAGGCTTCTCGCCCTCAGCACTCTTATTCTCATCAACATCTACTTGTGTCTGGTTTTCTTCCTGATTGGACTCAGGGGCCTTGTCCCCTACTTTCCCTTGCCAAAATACCCACACGGCAACAAGTGCACCGATGACAAACAGTGCAATGAGGAGCTTCGGTAGGAAGTCAAATACCTTTGTCGAGCTCTCTGAAACACTCTTACGGGACTGCACCCTCGAAAGCGAAACCGGGATTTCATCTTCATAGGTCGTCGGGATTTCAGCCTTGTGTTCCTCAAAAATCACTTCAGGAGGAAGTCCGACCGCTTCACAATATTGCTTAATGAATGCGCGCACGTAGAATTTACCCGGCATTGCATCATAATTGCCTTCTTCGATCCCAATCAAATAGCGTTTTTGAATTTTTGTTATCCTTTGTAAATCATCAAGGCTGTAATCCTTAGCCTCTCGAGCTTCCTTTAAACGATTTCCTAATTCCGTCACTACTTAACACCTTCCAATATTAAAAATCAAAACCTCCAAAATCGGAATTTTGAAATAGATTATTTTGTTCCACTAATTCGTATGTAATTTCTTCATCAGGATCGTTTCTAAGTTCAATGATATAATCAAAATCTTCAAGTGAATATTCAGAGTTTTGAACGAATACATCAGGATGTTCGATTACTTTCACAGCAGGTAACCTCATGATTTCCCTCACCAGCTGCCAATGCTTCTCACTTGCACGGCGTGTAGAAACGATGCCGTCTATAATAAACAAGTTCTCAGCGGAATACTCGTCTTCAATGAGTTTGCTCCGTATCGTTTGCTTTAATAAAGTAGAAGAGACAAAAAGCCACTTCTTATTGGCACATACACTTGATGCCACGATTGATTCTGTCTTCCCTACTCGGGGCATCCCTCTGATCCCGACAAGCTTGTGACCTTCCTGCTTAAATAATTCAGCCAAAAAATCAACCAATAAACCGAGCTCATCACGAACAAATCGAAACGTTTTCTTGTCGTCGGCATCTCGTTGGATATAACGACCGTGACGCACAGCAAGCCGGTCCCTTAATTTAGGTTCCCGGAGTTTTGTCACATTGATTGTATCCATCGTTTGAAGGATGGACTCGAGCCTCATGATCTGTTCATCATTATTGGCAAGGAGAAGCATTCCCCTTCTTCCTTCATCCACACCATTTATCGTCACTATATTGATAGAAAGCATTCCTAATAATGAGGAAATATCACCTAAGAGGCCGGGACGATTTTTTTGTATTTCGTATTCTAAATACCATTCTTTACGTTCCATCGCTTACCTCCCCGGAAAAATGTGACATCCCATTTCGATATAAATTGACATATTTCGAAAAGTTATTTAAACATCTAGGTATTATAATAAATGATTTCCTGCTAATAGAAAAGCAAAACCTACATAAATATGTACAATTTCTCATTCATACGAAAAATGATAACTTGAAGTCCAATATTGTATTGGGGTGAGTCATTCCCCATAAGAAAAAGGAGAGGGAAATCCCTCTCCTTAACGACTACCGTTATTATTAACAAGCTTAACCATCATATTGGCGATGGCGTGTTGCTCTTCTGGAGACGCGACTGACCATAAATCCGCTAATACTTTTTCCTGATCGTTCTTAGCTTCAACTTGATTGGCTAAGTAATCACCAATTTGGTAAGCCAAGTCATTTACCGTTTCGTGCTCCATGCCGCTGTGTTCTGCCTGGTTTAGGCGATCCCCTAAAAAGTTTTTCCAATCAGACCAGTTATCTAATACAGACATTTGTCATGACCTCCTTTATTGAAATACAACCTTAGTTTGTATCCCGGAGGAAAAATTATGCGCTGGAATGATTTGATTGAAAAATTTTTTATGTGTGCCATCCCCCGTTGATGGAAAGGGTCTGGCCGGTAATATAAGAAGCGCTGGACGAAAGAAGGAACTGAATGGAGTCAGCAATTTCACCCGGTTGAGCAAACCGGCCCATAGGGATTTCTTCACGGATCGTATCTTTATCTTCATCCGTGAAGGAGCCCATCATGGACGTATCAACGGCCCCGGGAGCAACGGCATTTACCCTTACACCGCTTAATGCAAGCTCTTTACCCAATGATTTTACAAATGCTAATTGAGCCCCTTTGACAGTTGAATATACAACCTCACAGGCAGCTCCTATCTGTCCCCAGATCGAACTTACCATGACGACCGCCCCTTTACGGTCAATCAACTTCGGCAGGAGTTTTTGAACGAGGAGCAACGGACTTTTGACATGAAGGTTGATCATCTGATCCAGATCGTCTTCTGAATGGTCCTGGAAGAGCCCCCAGGTAGAATTCCCGCTGCAGTAAATGATCGCATCGAGCCGGAATATGGAATGGACAAGATTCCCCACTTCATCCGGGTTCGCAAGATTCCCCTGGATGGGGATTGCCTCCACCCCTAACGCTTCGACTTTGTGAACCAAGTCCTTCATTGCCCCTTCATTTGAATGATAATGCAAGTATAGATTCCATCCATCTTCTGCCAAAAGAAGAGCAGTACTACTCCCTATTCCACCTGAGGCCCCTGTAATTAATGCGTACTTCATTGATTTCACTCCAAACGTCATTCACATAAATAGAGGAACTATCCAATTAAAGGATAGCTCCCCTTCCATCATGATTTAGGTACGACCTGACATACAGTAAATCGTTCTTCACTGATAATGGACTCCGCAACCGCCTGGATATCATCATATTTCAACGATTCAAGGGTAGGCACGACTTCAAATAAATCCATTTCATTAAAGGCATAGCGGGTAAATTGATTCGCAATATACTCAGGGGAATTAATGGCACGCAGGAATGCCCCAATCTTCTTCTTCTTGGTTCTCTCAAGACCTTCCTCAGTAAAAAGAGATTCCCCTTTCGCTTTCAGAAGCAGCGATTGAACCTTTTCAGAAAGCTCATCCGGCTTTTCAGTATCTCCACCGACCGTAAGGAAACCAAAGCCATTTTCCTGTGTATAGTCATAATGGAATGTCTCATCGATCAACCCATCATTATAAAGTTCCGAATAGTACGGTGAGCTCTTTCCGAACAGCATATCAAGGAAAACATTCATGGAAAGCTCCTGTCTAAGCATTTCCCGACCCTGCTGGATTGGTTCCGGGGCTTTCAGACCGACGAGACACTTAGGACTTTGGACGTTCATCTTAAGGACCTGTTTTTTCTCCGCTACCGTCTCTGGTTCATCCTCGAATTTCCGCTTGATTTCAGGCATTTTTTCATAGTCCTTCTTTTCCTGATTCGAACGGATTTGATTCATGATCTGTTCTGGATTGACTGATCCAACCACGAATAAGAGCATATTGCTTGGATGGTAGAATGTATTATAACACTGATAGAGCATATCCTTTGTTATCGGGGTGATGGATTCGATCGTTCCTGCAATATCGATCTTCACAGGATGATTTTTGTACATATTCTGGATGACCCCGAAGTATAATCGCCAATCGGGATTATCATCATACATGGTGATTTCCTGACCGATGATGCCTTTTTCCTTTTCCACCGTTTTCTCTGTAAAATACGGATCTTGAACGAAATCGATGAGTGTTTCTAAATTCCGTTCTACGTTGGTCGTACTCGAGAACAGATAAGCTGTCCTTGTAAACGAAGTGAACGCATTGGCGGATGCCCCTTGCTTACTGAATTGCTGGAAGACATCTCCATCTTCTTTTTCAAACAGTTTATGCTCTAAGAAATGGGCGATTCCATCGGGCACTTTCACGAATTCATCTTCATCCAAAGGGACAAAATGATTGTCGATGCTTCCATATTTCGTTGTAAATGTTGCATAGGTCTTGTTAAAACCTTTTTTTGGGAGGATGTATACGTCCAACCCGTTAGACATTTTTTCATAATACAAATTCTCTTGTAATTGATCGAAGGAAATTTTCTTCATCTTTATCCCTCCATTCCTGTTAGAAAGTAGATCGTATCAAGTTCAACTTTATTTGCGGCTTTTACGATATCTTCTTTTGTTGTCTTTTCAATCTCATCCAACCAATGTTTCAGGTCGATTTCTTCATGAGCTACGGCATTATGGTAAAGTACTTCGACCAACCCTCTTGAGGTATCGATGGTTTCAAGAAGCTGGTTACGGATGACCGCTTTTGTCTGGTCGATCTCCCCATCGGTGAAGTCTCCATCCTTCATTGCCTGGAGCTGTTCGTTTATGATTCCTACAGCTTGATCATACTTCTCAAATTCGATTCCGGACATGACCATCAATAAACCTTTATGACTTTCGAGGCGGCTCGCAGCATAATATGCGAGGCTCGCTTTCTCCCTCACATTGATGAACAATTTGGAATGGGAGAAACCACCGAATATTCCATTGAATACTTGAAGCGCGAAATAATCTTCGTCACCATATTGAGTATGTGTACGGTAGCCCATGTTCAGCTTCCCTTGTTTCACATCCTGCTTTTCTTTTACGACGTTTTCATTTTCCTTTTGCTTCACAAGAGAAGCATCCACTTGTTGAGGAGTACGTTCATTCAATTGGAGTAATTGATCACAAAGGCTTTCAACCTCTTTAACATCGACATCACCGATTACATAAATGTCAAACTGATCTTCAGCCATCACTTTTTGATAATATTCATATAAACTCTTCGCAGTAGTGGACTCCACTTCTTCACTTACACCGTTTACATGGAGGGCGAAACGTTCACCTTTACACATTTCTTCCACCAGTCGTGAATTGGCATAGCGCATTTTATCGTCATACACTGCTTGGATTCTAACCTTTTGGTTCCGTTTTTCTTTTTCGACTGTTTTCTTTTCAAACTCGTTATTTTCAACATGAGGGTTCTGAAGGACATCTGCAAGGAATTCGATTCCTTTTTGAAGCAGGGGTTCAGAATCCTTCAAAAACTTTTCGTTGGCGATTTCAACAGACATACTGACCACATGGTACTCACCTTTTTTACTTAAATCCACAAAGAAGTTCGCTCCATATAACTCATCCAGATGGGAGCGTAACTCCGTAGTGCTCTGATAGGTCTTCGTGCTGCTCTGCATCACATGGGGCAGCAATCCCCGTAAAGTGACTGTTTCGTGGTCGAGGGGGGCTTTCATCTTCAATACGAGGCTATTGGTTTTATACTTATCCGTTTGAACGATATGTAGCGTGTAACCAGGTTTCTTCTTCACTATTTCGTTTATGGCTGTCATCGTACCGTCCTCCTTAGTTCCATACTTCCATCGATTTACAAGCAAAAATTAATAAACACCCTTATTGTGCGGTATTTATGTATAACTATACATGTAGAGAGAGATTGATTTCAAGCATCTTCCTCTGTTGGTAAAATACACTTTTGAATAAACCATTATATGCATATGGATTTCCCTTTATGATTGATTCAAAAACCATTTCAAACGCAGTTTAAACGAAGAAAAAGGATATCCCCATTTTCAGGATATCCTTTCACTTATTCTCGATTCTATTAACGGTTTCCTTTGATATATGGTGTACCAAGAGCTTTAGGAGCATCTGCACGACCGATAAAGCCGGTTAGTGCCAGGATGGTAAGCACATATGGCGCAATCAATAGGAATACACTTGGGATGTTTTCAAACAACGGAATACTGGATCCGATGATACTTAAACTTTGGGCGAAGCCGAAGAACAGGGCCGCTCCCATGGCTCCAAGTGGATGCCATTTCCCGAAGATCAAGGCTGCAAGGGCCATGAACCCTTGTCCACTGATCGTTGCATGGCTGAAGTCCGAGGAAATCGCCTGGGCGTATACTCCCCCGCCGACACCTGCAAACGCTCCGGAAATGATGACACCGATATAGCGCATTTTCGTTACATTGATTCCCATTGTGTCTGCAGCCATAGGATGCTCACCTACAGAACGTAATCGTAAACCGAACGGGGTTTTGAACATAATGAACCAAACAATGAATGATACAAGTATCGCGACGAATGGCGGCCAGTATGTGTTGGAAAAGAAGATATCTCCAATGACCGGGATTTTGTGAAGCAAAGGAACATCGACCTTCCCGAATCCTTCAGAGATGATATCCGTTTGACCCTTTCCATAGATACGTTTGACTAAGAAAAGAGTCAACCCGACAGCCAGCAAGTTGATGGCTACACCTGATACAACCTGGTCAGCCCTGAATGTAATGGAAGCAACGGCATGCAGGATAGCAAGCAGGCCACCCATCACCATGGCCACAAGCAGTGCTACCCAAGGAGTCGCTGCACCGAAAGTATCTGCAAAAGCAAGGTTGAATACAATGCTTGAGAATGCTCCGATGACCATAAGGCCTTCGAGTCCAATATTTACTACACCTGAACGCTCTGAGAACGCCCCTCCCAAAGCAGTGAAAATAAGTGGTGTTGCCCAAAGCAAGGTTGATGGGATGAGTATTGTCAAAATATCAATGAAACCCACTTATTTCACCCCCTTTTTACTAAATCGTTGAATCAGATAACGGATCATATAACCAGATGCTACAAAGAATATGATAAGGGCAATAATAATATCTACCAGTTCATTTGGAATCCCTGCATCGAGAGGCATATTCAGTGCCCCTACTTTAAGTCCTCCAAATAGAAGAGCGGCGAATACAACTCCGATGGCCGCATTCCCACCAAGAAGGGCTACAGCGATCCCATCGAATCCGACACCTGTAAATCCTCCCTTGATTGAAGCATAGCCGAATGTGCCAAGCCCTTCCATCGCTCCTGCAAGGCCAGCAAACGCTCCAGAGATGACCATGGAAAGGATGATGTTCCCATTCACGTTCATACCTGCATATTGCGAAGCATGCTGGTTGAATCCTACAGAACGCAGCTCATATCCACGCGTTGTCTTTTCAAGCAGGAACCACATGATGAATACACATGCAAGGGCGATGAAAATCCCCCAGTGCAATCGGGAGTAATCTGTCAAACTTTCAAAGAAAGGAGACTTCAATGAAGCTGTATCCGCAATCATATCCGTACGGTCTTTACGGTCAGTAATGACATCACGGATAATGGCATTTGTTACGTGAAGTGCAATATAGTTCATCATGATCGTGACAATGACTTCATGTACGCGGAATTTCGCTTTCAGAAGTCCAGGGATAAAGCCCCATAGCGCCCCTGCCATTGCGGCAGCAATGATGGCAAGGGGTAAATGGATCAGCTTAGGTAAATCATCAAAGGCAACCCCTACCCATACAGCTGCAAGCCAGCCCACAATCAATTGACCTTCCACACCGATATTAAAGAGACCCGTTCTAAAAGCAAAGGCTACAGCCAGTCCTGCTAAAATATATGGTGTGACCTGACGGATCGTTTCTCCTACATAATAGATCTCCCCGAAGATCCCATTCCATAATGCAGCGTATCCTGCAATCGGGTCATACCCACTCACAAGCATGATGATCGTTCCGACAATGATACCTAAAAGGACTGAGATTACCGGGATTAATATATTTGTTAAGCGGTTAGACATGTGATTTCCCTCCCGTTTCCTTCCTCTTCGAACCAGCCATTAAAAGTCCAAGTTCTTGTTCAGTTGTTTCCCTCGGATTAACAATCGCCACAATTTGACCTTCGTAGATAACGGCGATACGGTCACTAACATTCATGATTTCATCGAGTTCAAATGAAAGTAGAAGAACCGCTTTTCCATTGTCTCTTTGTTCGATCAGACGTTTATGGATAAACTCGATCGCCCCTACATCAAGACCCCTGGTCGGCTGGGCAGCAATCAATAGATCCGGATCCCGGTCAACCTCACGGCCGATGATCGCTTTTTGCTGATTTCCCCCGGATAAAGCACGGGCAAGGGTGAATTCTGTTGGAGTCCTGACATCAAATTCCGCTATCAATTTTCTTGCCTGATTGTAAATATTTTTATAACTCAGTACCCCTTTGTTGGAATACGGCTTCTGGTAATAGGTTTGAAGAACCATGTTTTCCCCGATAGGAAAATCAAGTACCAAGCCGTGTTTATGCCTATCCTGAGGAATATGACCTACACCTGACTCATAAATTTTACGGGGTTTCATATTTGCGATTTCTTTTCCATTCAGTTTGATTGAACCACTGTCGACTTTATGAAGACCTGTGATCGCCTCAATCAATTCACTTTGTCCGTTTCCATCCACACCGGCTATGCCAAGGATTTCCCCAGCTTTCACCTCAAGGTTCAAGCCCTTTACAACAGGGACATTTCGCTGATCTTTTACGTTTAAGTCACGGACCTCGAGAACATTATCACCAGGTGTAGCTTCTTTCTTCTCTGTTTTAAATGTGACCTCACGTCCCACCATCAGACTGGCAAGGTGATTCGGATCAGTTTCCGAGACCTTCACTGTGCCGATCCCTTTCCCTTTTCTGATAACGGTTACATTATCACACACCTCCATAATCTCTTTAAGCTTGTGAGTGATAAGGATGATTGATTTACCTTCTTTAATCAATGTTTTCATGATTTGAATCAGTTCTTTAATCTCCTGAGGTGTCAATACAGCGGTCGGTTCATCAAAGATCAGGATTTCCGCTCCACGATAAAGTGTCTTCAATATTTCCACACGCTGCTGCATACCTACTGAAATTTCTGAAATTTTAGCGTTTGGATCTACTTTCAAACCATACCTTTCAGAAATATCAAGGATATCTTTTTCAGCTTTTTTAATGTCCACTGTCGCCCCGGACTTTGGCTCTCTTCCGAGAATGATATTCTCCGTTACAGTGAATGTATCGACGAGCATAAAATGCTGATGGACCATCCCGATTCCAAGATCGTTGGCAATGTTCGGGTTGGTAATATTCACTTTTTGCCCTTTCACACGGATTTCTCCTTGCTCAGGCTGGTATAAGCCGAATAACACGTTCATCAAAGTCGACTTACCTGCTCCATTTTCACCAAGAAGCGCATGAATTTCACCTTTTTCGAGCTGGAGGGTAATGTTGTCATTTGCTACGATGCCTGGAAATTCTTTACGGATATTCAGCATCTCAATTACATAATCCATTGCTAATCACTCCTTGCATAGACTAGGGATATTTATCTAGTAGTTAGAGGTCAGACCTTCACTACTCAGAAAAAAAAGGGTTTCCCCGAATAAAAATCTAAATGAAAGATAGAAATTTTCTATACTTCAATTAAATTTCTATTAATGTATGAATCTATTTTCAGGAGGATAAGCGGCCGGATATCCCCCGGCCACTTTCCTTCTTGTTCGATTAGTTAGCTGAAAAAGCTTCCGCATCTTTAATAGATTCTGGAACTTTTACATCTCCGCTAGTAATCTTTTCTTTCCATTCATCTACTTTTTTCATGACTTCATCTTTATTGGAAAGTTCGTCATTCAATTCAGCAAGTCCTACGCCGTCTTCTTTAAGTCCGTAAAGGATTTGCTCCCCACCAGGGAAATTTCCTTCTTTCGCTTTAGTGGACAGATCCACTACTGCGTTATCAACGCGCTTAAGAGCCGATGTAAGGATGATATTATGATCTCCAACTTTACCTTCTGCTGATTGGTCGGAGTCAACACCGATTGCCCAAAGTTCACGTGAAGGATCTTTTTCTTTCAGGTCACGTGCTTCTTTGAATAAACCATTACCCGTTCCTCCAGCTGCGTGGAAGATTACGTCAACATCTTGAGTGTACATTTTTGAAGCGATGGTTTGTCCAAGTTCAGCTTTGTCGAAAGCACCTGCATAATCTGCAACGATTTCTGCATCAGGATTGACCGCTTTAACACCAGCGATGAAACCTGAATGGAAACGTTCGATTACCGGAATTTCCATACCGCCGATGAATCCGATTTTGTTTGTTTTAGTCGCAAGTCCTGCAGTAACACCAGCAAGGAAAGAAGCTTCCTGCTCCTTGAACATGATGCTTGCAACGTTTGGTTGATCAACAACAGCATCAACGATTGCGAAGTGTGAATCTTTTTGTTGTTGTGCAATTTCAGTGATTGCACCTTCCATAAGGAAACCGATACCATATACTAAGTCAAAATCTTGACGAGCTAATTTGTTTAAGTTCGTAGCATAGTCAGCATCTGATTGTGACTGTAAGTAGTCAAATCCATCTTTACCTTTTTCCATGTCGTTCTCTTTACCGAAGGCTTTCAGACCTTCCCATGCTGATTGGTTGAAAGACTTATCATCTACTCCACCAACATCTGTCACCATTGCTACTGTAAATTGATCTTCTTTCTTGCCATCACCACTAGATGCACCTTCTTTGTCCTCGCTTGTTCCACAAGCACCTAATAATGTACCTGCTGCCAGAACAAATGATAACGCTAAACCAAATTTACGTTTTTTCACCTAGAGTACCCCCTATTATTGTAATAAATTAGTAGTAAGATGGATTGCTGTTATACGCGCTTTCTTAATACCTGGAAGCTAAATTTGTCTGATCTGAAGTAGTTTACGGAATAAAGGATCGGCTCATCGTTTTCATCAAAATGCATTTGCTTCAAAACGAGTAAGGCCGTTTCCGGCTCGCAATTTAGAATAGGGGAGATTTTATCGTGATATCCCATTGGTTCAATTTGTGCGACTGCATGGGTAATTCTCTTATTCTCCCGTTTTTCTAACACAGTGAAAATCGAATTATCCTCATGTGTGAAATTCCTCGGCATGACTTTCTCAGGAATTTTGTCCACACAATAAACAACCGGTTCCCCGTTTGCCGTTCGAACCCTTTCAATGAGGATCACGTCGTCCTCTTCATTGCAAGTAAATCTCTTCATATCATCCTCAGTAGCTTCTTGAGTTGTTGAGCTTAAGAAAATGGTCCCTGGCTCCATACCAGCCTGCTTGATCATGTTCGTTACACTGTTCAGCTGCTCGATACCAGAAGTGAAGAGCGGCTTGGCGTTTACAAATGTACCTACACCATGACGTCGTACGATGACACTTTCTTCCTCAAGAATCCTGAGAGCTTCCCTAAGAGTAGCCCTACTTACACCTAATTGTTTGGAAAGATCGAATTCAGATGGGAGTTTTTCTTTTTCTTTGTATATTCCCGCCTCGATATCCTTCTTCAAACGGTCAATTACTTGTAAGTATAAATGCCGATTGTCTGTTTTTATTGTCACTGGAACCACCACCACATTTTCTCAAGACATCAGACCTCTGATGTATATCTTTCCTACTAATCGAAAATACTATAACACTTTTCTTTTGATAAAGGAATAGCATTGTGTGATTTTGTCGAAAAAAATGATTAGAATGACAATTTAAAATCCTTTTCTGTAAAAATATTGAAAAAATAGCTGGATAAATCGGATAAAATGGGATATATTAACTACATTTTTACAGTGGTACCGTTTTCCGTTATCATTTTTTACATACTATCAACAAAGGCATTACATTTGTAAACGCTTTTAATAGTATAACACATTCGTGGATAAACCCGTATCCCTTTCGTTAAAGCGTTTTCAAACAGGATATTCTCCTCGTTTCCCTCACAAAAAAAGGCATGTTACCCCATTCAATTAGAATAGAGTAACACACCTTGGATTAGGAGCTTTGCTCTTCTGACGGCTTGCCGACCAGGACGGTTCTGGGCTTACTGCCTTCATAAGGACCTACGACTCCCCTTACTTCCATTTCATCGATCAATCTTGCGGCCCTCGTGTAGCCGATCCGGAATCTTCTTTGAAGCATAGAAACGGATGCTGTCTGCATTTCCGCGATCAATTGGACGGCATCATGATATAATTCGTCTTCTGCTTCTCCTGACTTCTCATCCTCCTGAACTTCATCGGGAATCATTTCCTCCTGATATTGAGCCTTTTGCTGGGAGATGACAAAGTCTACGATATCTTCCACTTCTTCATCTGATAAAAACGCACCCTGCACCCTTGTTGGCTTGGATGCCCCAACAGGCATGAAGAGCATATCTCCCCTTCCCAATAGCTTCTCAGCTCCACCGGAATCCAGGATCGTTCTGGAATCGGTTTGGGACGATACGGCGAAGGCAATCCGGGACGGAATATTGGCTTTGATGACCCCTGTGATGACATCTACCGATGGGCGCTGGGTCGCAATGATAAGATGGATCCCGGCAGCACGTGCCATCTGTGCAAGCCTTGTGATGGCATCCTCCACGTCGCTCGAGGCTACCATCATGAGATCCGCCAGCTCGTCTACAATCACTACGATATATGGCAGCAGAGGCTTTTTATCTTCATTTTCTATATTCTGTCTCTTAACGTAGTCATTGTACCCTTCAATATTCCTGGTTCCCGTATGAGAGAATAACTCATACCTGCGCTCCATTTCACTAACAACCTTCTTTAAAGCCTGGGACGCTTTCTTGGCATCTGTTACAACGGGTGCCAGGAGATGTGGAACACCATTGTATACGTTCAGTTCAACCATTTTCGGGTCGATCATCATCAGTTTAACTTCATGGGGCTTTGCCCTCATGAGTATACTTGTGATGATCCCATTAATACATACACTCTTACCGCTCCCTGTTGCCCCCGCTACCAGTAAATGAGGCATCTTATTCAGCTCAGCGAGTACCGCTTCACCGGTGATATCACGCCCCAAACCAATTTGCAGTTTCGCATCGGGTTTGTTATGCTCCTTCGCTTCAAGAACCTCCCGCAGGGATACCATGGCCACTTCCGAGTTCGGAACCTCAATACCGATGGCCGACTTACCCGGAATCGGAGCTTCAATCCGAATATCTTTCGCTGCAAGGGCCAACGCCAGATCATCACTCAGGTTGACGATCCTGCTTACTTTCACCCCTACATCTGGATGTACTTCATACTTTGTGACTGCTGGGCCAAGATGGACTTGGGTCACTTTCGCCTTTACACCGAAGCTCTGGAATGTTCTTTCAAGCTTTGCCGCGTTGGCATGAATCAATTGATATTCGTTACTCTGATCCGTTTTTCTAGGGGTTTTTAATAAAGAGATCGAAGGAAGCTTGTAATCTTTATTTTCCACTTCCGTAAAGGTGATTGGCGGGGATGCTTCTGCCTCCCCTTCTGTATCGCCCTCTTTCCCTGATGAGGAAGCCTCTTTATCGTTACTTGCCCCGGCCCCTGAAGTTATGGGGTCTTCTTTTGGTTGTGAGGCGCCATATGCACGCTCTGCAAAATTCGAAATGATCGGTTCCCGCGTTTCTTCTTCCTCGGAAACCATTGGTTCAGGCGATTCTTCCTTTTTCATTGGTTCATCTTTCTTTTTCTTCTCTTTTACTTCTTTTTTCTTGGATTGCTCTTCCTTCCAGTCGCTCATATCCTGTTTAAATGCTGACCATTGCCCACTCATGAAGGCACCAAAGCGTTTCCCAGCTCTTCCAAGTACGTCCCCTATGGATTTACCAGTCACAAGGATGATGCCGATCATAATGAACGTTGCGCTGACGATCCTTGCCCCCTGTGAATCAAATAGGAAGTAGGAAACCGCAAACAGGAGGCTGCCTATCATCCCTCCTCCAAGATCGGACGTACTGGATTCACCGTTGACGTCCATCCAATATAAGTCCCACGTATTCATGATGACACTGGGATTAGCGAATGAGCCGCCATTTGAAAGGAGATCGAATAATTTTACATGACTTAAAAGGAGGAAACTGGCAATGATGATGTATATCCCGACAAGCCTCCTGCTGAACAACATCGGTACCTCCCGCTTAATCATCAGGTAGCCTGCTACATACAGCATCCATAAAAGGGCAATCATATACCATTCCCCGAGGAAGAAACGATAAAAATATACAAGTGCCTTTCCAACGGCCCCTAGCTCAATGATGGATATCAAGCTTAATGCGGATAGGATCAATCCGATGATCTCATATTTGATTGTCTGTTTCAGTGCAGAGCCGGATTGAGAGCGTTTTTTTCTTTTTTTTCGTTTTGCCAAACCATTCACCTAAATTCTGTTGAAGTCTATCAGATTTATGTACTAGAAGATGAAGAAAGGGCTGACCCTTTGGGGCAATGTATGTGCCTAAGGTGTCAAACCCTTCCCGTGAACTTTTTGTATATACTGTCTTCTGAGTAATATTATAGCATAACCACTATTTCGGGAAAATCCTCTTTCTCACTTAATTGTTTAGATATTCCCCTGGGCAAATTTGATCATTTAAGTAGTGGGCGGGATCACTGCTCATAACCCTGATGATTCGATATTTGTTTTCCTCCTGCTGAACCAGGAGGGGAACGCCCTGATAGTTTATCATCATTTGACCGCTGAATTCACTTCCATCGGTGGGGAACACCAGATCATTGGGAACCATTGTATAGAGAATCATTGAACCAGACCCTCTTGTGAATCTGCCTGCTTCTTCATCTCGATCAATTCATTGATCTTCCTGATTGCCGACCCGATGCCGCCAATTCCATCGATCAATCCGTACTCCACGGCATCGTCCCCGACGACATTCGTACCTATATCCCTTGTGAGGTTCCCTTTCGCAAACATAAGGTCTTTAAAATCCTCTTCCGTGACATTGCTGTGCTTAGTGACAAAGCTGACTACCCGATCCTGCATTTTATCCAGATACTCAAATGTTTGAGGCACACCGATGACTAAACCGGTTAATCTAACGGGGTGGATCGTCATGGTAGCTGTACTTGCAATAAATGAGAAGTCGCAAGATACAGCAATTGGAACCCCGATGCTATGTCCTCCCCCAAGCACGACAGAAACAGTAGGTTTGGATAAAGATGCGATCATTTCGGAAATGGCCAGACCCGCTTCTACATCTCCCCCGACCGTATTCAGAATTACAACCAGCCCCTCGATCTTGGGATTTTGTTCAATGGCGACAAGTTGGGGGATGACATGCTCATACTTTGTTGTTTTATTTTGAGGCGGAAGCTGCATATGTCCTTCTATCTGGCCTACAATGGTGAGGCAGTGAATATTGGAGTCTTGAGAAAGTTGTGGAACATTGGTTTGACCCAGCTGTTGAATCTTTTCCATCAATCCAGACGGTTTGTCTTTCTGATCATCCTGACCTTTATTTGGCTCATCCTGCATATGTTCACGATATTGTTCCATGAAAACATCTCCTTTTCATTCCCATTCTCTTGTTATTATTTTAATATGGGAGTGTTTTCATACTTTATTCTTTGTGTTCAAATAAATATGGGGCTATTTGTTCGAAACAAATAGCCCCATACATTATACTTCCATGATGATCGGTAAAATCATCGGTCTTCTTCGTGTTTTGTTAAATAGGTAATAATTTAATTGATCCCGGATGTCCTGCTTGATTGCTGTCCATTCAAAAGAACCTTTTTGCAGATAGGAATGGACCACATCCGTCACGATTCCGCCTGCCCCTTCGATCAATTCCTCGGACTCCCTCACATATACGAATCCCCTGGAGATGATTTCAGGTCCTGAGACAATAGACTTTGACCTTCTGTTGATGGTGATGACAACCGTAAACACACCGTCTTCCGATAACAGCTTGCGATCACGAAGGACAATATTCCCTACGTCCCCGACACCGATCCCATCGATCAATACATTTCCCGCCTGAACACGGCCGCTCATTCTCATCTTACCATCCTTGTATTGAAGCACATCTCCCTTATCCATGATAAAGATCTGCTTATAAGGCAGTCCGGTATCGTGGGCGAGCTGGGTATGAGCGACGAGCATTTTATATTCACCCTGAATCGGTATGAAGTACTTTGGTTTCATGATATTCAACATGAACTTTAAGTCTTCCTGACTCCCATGACCTGACACATGAACTTTTTTCGACGCGGTCAATACATTTGCCCCGGCTCTATAAAGCATATCGATCGTCCTCCCGACGACCACTTCCATGCCTGGGGAAGGCGTGGCGGTTATGAGGACCGTATCACCTTCTTCAATGTTTACTAGACGATGGGAACGCTTGGACATCCGTTGAAGCGCTTCAAACGGTTCCCCTTGAGTTCCTGTAGCTATGATGAGGACTTCATCTTTAGGATAATCCTCTATTTCGTCCATTCCGATGATCATTTCATCCCGGACATGAAGGTATCCGAGCTTCAAGGCCACATCATAGACTCTCTTTAAACTCTTCCCGACCACAGCCACTTTTCGATTATTCTGCTCAGCTGCATCAAATACCTGCTGAAGTCGAATTAAATTCGAAGCGAAGCATGCTACGATCACTCTCCCTGAGGCTTTCCTCAGGGCGTTCGTGATATGTTGTTCGATTACCGACTCTGATGTTGTAAACCCTGGTCTCTCGGCTTCTTTACTGTCAGACAATAGACAAAGGACACCCTTCTCACCGATTTGCGCCATCTTGCCTAAATCCGGCCGGTAAAGATGCTTTGCCGATTGATCGAACTTGAATTCGCCAGTATGGACGATGACCCCTTCAGATGTATGTATGCAGACCCCGACTGAATCAGGAATACTGTGTGTGGTTTTAAAGAACGTCACATTCACGCCATCAAAAGTAAGATTGCTATCAGAATGAATCGTATAGAACTTCACATCATCCCTGATATGTTCATCCTTCAGACGTGCCTTTACCAGTGCATTCGTCAAGCGTGTTCCATAGACTGGAGCCTTGATCTTGGTTAATACATATGAAATCGCACCAATACTGTCTTCATGTCCATGAGTCAGGAAAATCCCTTTTACCCGCTCTTTATTTTCAATCAAATATTGAATGTCAGGAATGACGACATCGATCCCTAGCATTTCATTTTCGGGAAACATAAGTCCTGCGTCAATCACGAATATTTCATGGTCGACTTCAATCACGTACATGTTCTTGCCTATCTCTCCCACTCCCCCGAGTGGTATCACCTTAATGCTTTCATTCTTTATCTTACTCACCATTATGTCCTCCTATGCTGTTCCTTCCCCGATCTTCAATCAGTTATATTCATTATACTTGATACCATTTTGGTAGTACAACCAATTTTATCCTTCATAATCAGGATTAGGAAAAAGACTGCAAACATTTATTCTACGTTACTATTTCGATACGGTAAGAATAAATCCTTCTTCTTTTGAAGAATTATCTCTTTCAGAGGACAAATGGATTTAGCCCTATTACAAAGAACAAAAGACCGTGAAGGACATAGCTTCACAGTCTTTAGGATATAGCATAAGAGTTAATTTAAGATAAGGCTTCGAGCAAGTGAGAGAGTTTTGCCCTTTCTACTTCTGTCAGTGGGATCAGTGGCAATCTCACAGAGCCAACATCCAGGCCTTTCATCTGGAGGGCCGTTTTTACCGGAGTGGGATTCGGGCTCGTGAACAGGCCTTTCATGATCGGAAGGAGCTTTTGATGCAGTTGTGCTGCCTGGGTGATGTTCCCTCCTAAAAAGGATGAAACCATTTCCTGCATCTCATTTCCGATGACATGGGAAGCCACTGACACGATACCAGCCCCGCCAATGGATAGTACCGGCAGTGTAAGGCCATCATCACCACTGTACAACATAAAATCATCCGTTGTATGGGAAATGATGTCAGTCATGCTGTCCAGATCCCCGCTTGCTTCTTTCACAGCAACGATGTTCTCAATCTTTGAGAGACGAATAATCGTTTCAGGTGAGACATTGACGCTTGACCTGCCCGGAATATTATACAGCATGACAGGTAAGGAGGTTGATTCTGCAATCACCTTGAAATGCTGGTACATCCCTTCCTGACTCGGCTTATTATAATAAGGCGCTACAAGCATGACGGCATCCACGCCTGCTTCCTCCGCCTTCTTAGTAAGTTCGATCGAAGCATGGGTGTTGTTGCTTCCAGTCCCGGCAATGACCGGAATTCTGCCATTCACCACTTTCACGACATGACGGAATAGTGCGACCTTTTCTTCTTTCGTTAAGGTGGGAGACTCCCCGGTAGTGCCTGCTACTACTAATGAATCCGATCCATTCTCGATCAGATAATGGATTAATTGAGTCGTTTTTGTAAAATCAATATTTCCTTTACGGTCAAATGGTGTAACCATCGCCGTAGAAACGCGGCCAAAATTCAATCTAGTCACTCTCCTCGTAAGTTTATCCCACTCTGAATGTAGCATTTCTTTCTTGTAATTGGAATGTATCATGAAGGGCATTGATGGCATTGATCAAATCCATTTCCTTCACCAGTACCCAGATGGTCGTATGACTGTCTGCTGATTGAAGTATGCGGATCCCTTCGTTAGAAAGGGAAGAAACAATGGCAGATGTCACCCCGGGTACCCCCGTCATTCCTGCTCCCACCACTGAGATCTTGGCACACTCCGATTCTATGATCGGGTTATGCCCGATCTTTCTTAAAACCCTGATGGCATCATCCGCTAGCGAAGAACCCACCGTGTACACGACACCTCTCGGGGAAATGTTGATGAAATCAACGCTGATCCCCTCTTTGGCCATGGCTTTGAACACTTCGGCCTGAAGATTGTACTGATCTTCCTTGGCGAATACTTTAATTTGGGTGAGATTGGATACGTGAGCGATCCCTGTGACGGGGTGACTCCTGAACTCTTTATGCGCCTTCGTATTTTCAAGTGTCGTCACAAGAGTTCCTTCTCCATTTGAATAGGTTGAACGAATCCGTATCGGCACATTTGAATTCATGGCAATTTCAACCGCCCTTGGATGAATTACCTTCGCTCCCTGGTATGCCATATTACACACTTCATTATATGAAACCACCGTTATCGGTCTTGCTTTGGAAGAAATACGTGGATCCGCAGTCATGACCCCTTCCACATCTGTAAAAATATCAATGTAGTCCGCTTTTAATGCGACACCAAGAGCAGAGGCGGAGGTATCGCTCCCCCCTCTTCCGATGGTCGTCACATCCCCGTCCTTGGTCGCTCCTTGAAAGCCTGCCACTACGACGGCATCATGATGTTCCAGTTCCCTTACCAACCGGCTGCATTTCATCTCTATAATTTTTGCGTTGTTAAAATCGTTATTTGTCCGGAACCCTGCCTGGGCCCCGGTCAGGGCTGTCGATCTGATTCCATGCTCAAGGAGCATATTGGAAAATACCAGACTCGAAATGATTTCTCCACAGGATAGTAAGAGGTCCTGTTCCCGTTTACTGATTGAAGTGTTTCTGCCACCGATCAAGGACAACAGGGAATCCGTGGCGTAGGGTTCCCCTTTTCTTCCCATTGCTGAGACGACCACCACCACTTTATACCCTTTATCGATTGCTTGCTTCGTGTGGGAGATTGCCTTCAAACGACTTGCTTCATCACGTACAGAAGTTCCACCAAATTTTTGAACGATCACTTTCATGACTACACCTCATTGTCATATTCAAGAGGTATCTGAAAAACGATTAGTGGAAATATGCAGAGTTAATTGCTGATATGATCCCTCTCCGTTACTTGATTAGCCCCAGATTCATTAAACTTTCTGCAATTTGAACAGAGTTCCATGCAGCTCCCTTCAGTAAGTTGTCAGAGACAACCCACATATGGAACCCTCTTTCTTCATCAAGATCTTTGCGGACGCGGCCAACAAATACATCCGGCTTACCTACGGCATGAGCAGGCATTGGATAGATCTGTTCTTCAGGTACGTCTTCCAGGGTTACCCCGGGTGCATCTTGAAGAAGTGCATGGATATCCTTCACCGAAACAGAATCCTTCTCAATTTCAATATATACACTTTCGGAGTGACCTGTTACAACCGGTAATCTGACACATGTCGCTGATACCTTCAGAGAAGGCATATGCATGATCTTTTTCGTTTCATTGATCATTTTCATTTCTTCGTAAGTAAAGCCGTTGTCCTGAAATGTATCAATTTGAGGAATGGCATTGTAAGCAATCTGATAATGCTTTTTGTCGCCTTTTACAGGTAACACACCAGGTTCAAATGATTCACCGGATAAAATGGCCTGTGATTGGGCGTGAAGTTCATCAATGGCAACAGCACCGGCACCTGAAACGGCTTGATAAGTGGATACGATTACTTTCTTCAAGCCATACTGCTTACGGATCGGCTCGAGTGCTGCAACCATTTGAATCGTCGAACAGTTCGGATTGGCAATGATTCCATTGTGAAGCTTCATGTCTTCTTCGTTCACTTCCGGGACGACAAGTGGAACATCCGGATCCATTCGATATGCACTCGTATTGTCGACTACGACTGCCCCGCGTTTTACGGCTTCAGGAGCAAGAAGTTTTGATACACTTCCACCTGCACTAAATAAAGCGATATCGACCCCTTCGAAACTTTCCGGCTTCGCTTCTTCAACCGTCCATTCTTTGCCTTTAAATATGACAGTGGAACCTGCAGAACGTGCTGATGATAGTAATGTCAATTGTTTTATTGGAAAATCCCTTTTTTCTAATGTTTGAAGCATTTGTTGTCCGACGGCACCGGTGGCACCCACAACAGCTACATGAAATCCCGTTGTATTCAAAATCTTCTCTCCTTCCAACCATTCAATATTTTCATAGTACAATAGGTAAGTTAATTTAGTCTATTACTATAATAAAGAATATTTTAACATAAACAATTATTCGACAATAGGATTTTTTATTGATGAATCCGGGTCCGTCTATCTTTACATGCATGAAAAGAAGGTCATCTGAATTTCCCGTGGGGATGACCTTCTTCTTGAATTAATCTAAATATCTTTCGATGACGACGGGTTGTAGCTGATGCCCTTCCATGGCCGCTTCGATCGTTTCTTGAATCAATGTCATCCTGGCAACCATTGACTTTGGTTTACTTTCAGGTGCATCCTGCCCAAACGGAATAAAATAAATATCTTTCGTTGAAATCAATCTCATCAGATTAACACCATTTAACCCCAGAGCATCATTTGTGGAAATTCCGAGTACTACAGGGCGGTGGTTACGCAGTGTTGCTTTGGCTGCCATTAACACAGGGGAATCGGTCATTGCATTGGCAAACTTACTCATAGAATTACCCGTCAACGGGGCAATCACCATGCAATCCAGTGGAATCTTTGGCCCAAGTGGTTCTGCTTTGACGATGGAATCGATCACTTTATGTCCGGTTACGTCTTCGATACGTTTGATCCAGTCTTCTCCCTTACCGAATCTTGTTTCCGTATTCATAACGGTAGATGTCACAATCGGCATGACTTCCGCTCCATTATTCACTAATCTCTCAATTTCCGGGAACACGGCATCATACGTACAATGAGAGCCTGTGAGACCAAACCCTATACGTTTTCCTTTCACACTCATGATGAACTCTCCTTTCCTGAATCAAAATCTTCCTCTAATAATTGACAAAGAACATTCGCCAGGATCTGTCCTGCCGTCTTCGGTGCTACGATCCCTGGGAGCCCAGGGGCTAATAATGCTTTAATCCCGCGCTTTTCTGCATAACGAAAATCTGTACCACCAGGCTTTGAAGCCAAATCGATAATTAATGTATGGGCAGGCATTTTGGCTATGACGCCAGCCTTCACAATGTGAACTGGAATTGTATTAATACAAATATCACAATTCTCAACTTCTTTTTCCAAATTATCCAAATGGAATGGCACTAGCCCCATTTCTGTCACCCTGGCCAAGTGCTCGCTTTTGCGTACCCCGACCTTCACCCTTCCACCTAAATGATGAAAGGTCCTGGCCACGCTCATACCCACTCTTCCAAGACCCAATATCACGATGTCGGATCCGTGGATCGTAAAGTCTGTATGTTGAATAGCCATCATAATCGTTCCCTCTACTGTAGGGATGGAGTTATAGATGGCAACGTCGTCTCTTTCAAACAACTGAACAAGTTTGCGGTTCGTTGAAGACATGATTTGGTCCAAATACGCATTACTAATTCCTGAATAGATCGTACAGTGCTCTGGCGTTTCAGATACAATTTCTTCCGTTAACGTGATTTTCTCATTTGAAAAAATCGTATCGATTTCTCCTTGTAGATTCGTGCCGGGTACAGGTAAGATAATGGCATCCATCACTGAAAAATCCACTTCATCGAGTTTTTCCTTTGTTGCCCCTGTAAAGGCATGATCTAATTGTTCAAAACCTACGAGTGATATTTTGGCATCCAACTCCGTAAGCTTTCGAATAATCTCAAGTTGACGAGCATCTCCGCCTAGAACTGCGATCTGCATTCTGGTCAGCATCACTGATTTCACCTACTTTTTACATAATCGCTATTCTAAATCCCTTTTCACTTCAACAGTGTATGTTGCACCCACGCAATGGGTGAGAATAAAAGCACGTATGGTCCCTTGGAAAGCAGGCAAAATAAAAAACGGGTCAGGACCCGTTTCGTTTTGTTGCAGTATTGAATTAGTCATCGGAGACTTCCAAAATGATCATATCGGCCCCGATGGTCCTGATCTGATGCCAGGGAACCCTGATTTCTCCCCCCTGCTTCCTCAGCCATTTCCCCGTGGGGATGATCAGTGCACTGATGCTGCCTGACTTATCATTAAATTCAAGATCTGTCTGCCCCAGGATGCCAAGCCGCTCTGCCTTTTTATAGTCAACGATTTCCTTCCCGCTCAATTCACTTAACCTCATGATCGTATCCTCCTAAAAATAGCTATGTAGTACAATGTATACACTGTCCACCTTCTTTAGAAGAAAAACTTTACCGTTCCATAAAGAAAAGCAGACCTCCTGAGGTCTGCTTTTCACATTCATTTTTTCATGTTTTGAGGCAGGTTTCCATCCGGGCTGATGAGCGATGAAGCATAGTCATCAGTGAAGATGTCCAATGCCAGACGATTGACTTTATCCATGGTCACCCCATCGATTTCTTCTACGATTTCGTCAAGGGTCCGGTGTCGTTTCAGCAGTAATTCATTCTTTCCGTTCCTGCTCATACGACTATTGGTGCTTTCTAAGCTCAGCATAAGGTTTCCTTTTAACTGCTCTTTGCTGTTTTGCAGTTCTTTAGAGGTGATCCCTTCTGCTTTAAGAGCTTGCAGTGTACTGTCGATGGTATCAAATAATTGATCTAATTGATTGGCCCCCGTTCCCCCATAAATGGTCACCATCCCGCTGTCTTCGTAAGCGGAATGATAGGAAAATACGGAATAGGCAAGTCCTCTCTGTTCCCTTACCTCCTGGAACAGTCGGGAAGACATACTGCCACCCAATACGTTATTCAACACAATCAAATTGTAAATGTCGGGGTGACCGATCTCAAGACCATCGAACCCTAGGCATAAATGTGCCTGTTCCGTATCTTTCTTACGGGCAAGCTTATTGTAATGGAAAGCAGGTTTGATCCTATCTTCCGGCCCTTTTCCACCTTCATATGAACCGAATAACTTTTCAACTTCTTTGATGAATGACTCATCCACATTTCCGGCAACGGATACCACAACTTGATCCGGTGTGTACATATCATGCATGTATTCCTTCAGTTTAGACTGATTAAATGTGTTCAGGGTATCTTCCGTTCCCAGGATTGGATACCCCAGTGGATGCTCTTCATAAATGGCTTTACTGAGTAGATCATGTACAATATCGTCAGGTGTGTCTTCATACATTTTAATTTCCTCATACACCACATTTTTTTCTTTATTCAATTCCTCTTCTACATAAGTGGAATTGAAAAACATATCTGACAGTGTATGTAATGCATAATCTGCATGATTGTCCAATACTTTTGCATAATAGCACGTATATTCCTTTGAAGTAAACGCATTAACCTGTCCGCCTATGCTATCAAAGGACTCAGCTATTTCACGTGCCGTCTTGGTCTTTGTACCTTTAAAAAACATATGCTCAAGAAAATGGGAGATCCCATTATTTTGTTCGGTTTCATTACGTGAGCCGGTACCAATCCAGACCCCTATCGCTACGGATCGAACGTGTGGAATCTCTTCCAGTACGATTCGCAATCCATTTTGGCATGTATATTTCTTAATCAAGAAAGTTCCTCCTATTCATGATGCGAAGTTACTGCTTCTTCTTACTATCTCCTTGTTGTGGCGAATTATCTGCCTTTTCTACGATTCTCTCTTCTTTCACTAAGCTTGAAATCGTACCAAGCCTTAGGTTTTTTTCTTTTATTTGAAGGATCAGCGTGTTCAATGAATTGGCTGTTGAAGCAGTTGGATGCATGAGCACAATCGCTCCTTTGTGCATCTTACCCATTACACGATCAATCAGCACATTGGGTTGTGGTTTTTGCCAATCAATCGTGTCCACACTCCACATGATCGTCCTCATATTCATTTCATCTGCAATATGAACGACTTCATCCCTGTAGCTGCCGCTTGGGGGAGCAAACCATTTTACTTTTTCGCCCGTGGTCACTTCAATCATTTCATTTGTTTTTTTCAATTCTTCTCTTACCTTGGTGGCTTCAAGCACTTTCATATCAGGATGGGAATACGAGTGATTCCCCACCTCATGCCCTGCATCCACAATCATCTTCGCCAAGTCAGGGTTATTCTTCACCCATCTCCCCTCTAGAAAGAACGTAGCATATACCTGATGCTTTTTCAAAGTTGCAAGCATATCAGGGATGTATTCATTCCCCCACGCTACATTGATAATAAAGGACACCATGGGCTTATCAGGATTCCCCCGATAGACGGGAGAGGCAGGTAAATCAGGCAAATGCTTTTCAGGAGGGATTTGTTTGTAGATCAGCTTGTCTTCATCAAACGATTTCCCTTTCTTCATGTTTTGTAAAGACGCCTCTACATCTACTTTCAATCCATTATATCCAGGTGTTGCTTTCCATACGGTATCTATCACAGCATCCTGAGCCGGTATCTCTCTTGATTTGGCTTCCTCTTTTATCATACGGGTGAGGTCGTTTGTGCTGTTTACACCATTCACTACTACCGCCTCTTGTTTTAACCCGTTTACATACTGATCTGATAGAGGATTCTCCACAACTACTAAAGTCAGAATAGCAATTAGACTAATTCCAATCAAGTATTTTTTTTCCATCCCTGTCCACCTTCCTTCTCCTACAAACATATGTAAGAAAAGAACACGGTAGAACATGGGGCATTAAAGCTCATCGAACAGATAAAAAAAGCTGTCCCGGAGGAGAGTTTGCTCCCTACAGGACAGCCTGCCAATCTTAAAGATTAACCCTGGTTTTGTTCTTCCTTTTCGCGCTGTTCCTTAAGAACTGCTTTTCGTGATAAATTGACTCTTCCTTGATTATCGATATCCAGAACCTTTACAAGGATCTCGTCACCGATCGCCACTACATCTTCCACCTTGCGGATGCGTTCTTCTGCAAGTTCAGAGATATGGACAAGTCCATCTTTACCACTGAAGATTTCTACAAATGCACCGAATTTCTCAATTCGTTTCACTTTCCCAAGATACATTTGTCCAGCTTCCACTTCTCTTACGATATCTTCAATCGTTTTCTTAGCCACTTTATTCATCTCTTCATCAGTAGATGAGATGAAGATCGTTCCGTCCTGCTCAATATCAATCTTAACGCCTGTTTCGTCGATGATCTTATTGATCTGCTTACCACTTGGTCCGATGACGTCGCGGATTTTATCAGGATTAATATGCATGGTCAGGATTTTCGGAGCGTATTGGGACAGGCTCGTTCTTGCTTCACCGATTGTCGCTAACATGCTATCAAGAATCTGCATTCTTCCCTTTTTCGCTTGTTGAAGTGCTTCTTCCAGAATTTCACGGGATAACCCATCAATTTTGATATCCATTTGAAGAGCGGTTACACCTTTGGAAGTACCGGCTACTTTAAAGTCCATGTCCCCAAGGTGGTCTTCCATTCCTTGAATATCTGTCAGGATGGAATAGTTTTCACCTGACTTGATGAGACCCATTGCGATCCCTGCTACTGGTGCTTTAATCGGAACACCGGCGTCCATCATCGCGAGGGTACTTGCACAAATGCTTGCCTGAGAAGTTGAACCATTTGATTCGAGTACTTCTGATACAAGTCGGATTGTATAAGGGAAGTCTTTTTCGTTTGGAATAATTGGATCCAGAGCCTTTTCTCCCAGAGCTCCATGTCCGATTTCACGACGGCCCGGTCCTCTGATCGGTCCTGTTTCCCCTACACTGAATTGAGGGAAATTGTAATGATGCATGAATCGTTTAGATTCTTCGATCCCTAAACCATCAAGGACCTGTACATCTCCAAGAGCACCCAATGTACAAATGCTTAATGCCTGGGTTTGTCCGCGTGTGAACAATCCTGAACCATGCGTTCTGGGAAGTAATCCAACCTCTGAAGAAAGTGGACGGATTTCATCGACTTTACGGCCATCCGGACGCACTTTGTCTTCTGTTATGAGACGACGAACTTCATTCTTCACAAGTTTGTCCATTACTTTCTTCACTTGCTTCAGGGTAGCTTCATCCGCTTCCTTCTCTTCTTCATATACAGCCATCACTTTATTCTTTACTGCTTTGATTGCTTCTTCACGGGCATGCTTTTCTTGAACCTGAATGGCAGGAATCAATTCACTTTCACATAAGGAACGAACTTCTGCTTCAACATCTTGATCTAATTCAACAAGTTGAATTTCAGATTTTTCTTTCCCGACTTTAGCGACGATTTCCTCCTGGAAAGCAACCAGACGCTTAATTTCTTCATGACCGAACATGATCGCTTCAAGCATCGTCTCTTCCGGAACCTCATCCGCTCCTGCTTCTACCATATTAATGGCATCTTTCGTACCGGCAACGGATAAATGAATCTCACTCTTCTCCAATTGCTCGACAGAAGGGTTAATGATGAATTCTCCATCAACAAGACCAACGATGACTCCTGCAATCGGACCTTCGAACGGAATATCTGAAACCGACAGCGCTAATGAAGAACCAAACATAGCTGCCATTTCGGATGAACAATTCTGGTCTACACTCATCACAATGCTGATTACTTGAACTTCATTACGGAAACCATCTGCGAACAATGGTCGGATGGGACGATCTATTAAGCGGCTCGCAAGGATGGCTTTCTCACTCGGGCGGCCTTCGCGTTTAATGAATCCTCCAGGGATTTTACCCACTGCATATAATCTCTCTTCATAGTTCACGGTTAATGGGAAGAAATCCAAAGGCTTTGGCTCTTTAGATGCTGTAGCACTGCTAAGTACCGCAGTATCTCCATAACGTACCATTACCGCTCCATTCGCTTGTTTGGCAAATTGGCCAACTTCGACCGTCAATTCTCTTCCGGCCCAATCGATGGAAAAGGTTTGTTTAGTTTGTTCCATAAAGTGTACCCCTCTCTTTATATATCACTAAAAGGTTCGGCCTGTACCCAACCCGGATAAACATAAAAAATTAATCTATATCATGCACAAATGCGCTGTTATATTCGTTTGATTTGAATCCCTGCTGACTATGTAAATACAGGATGTTGTATCAAGGGGGATGCCTGACCCGTTGTACGGTGGGTCTTCTTCCACATTGTATACATATTATGTATTTTAGACAAAAACGAGAAAAATGAATACTTTAAATGATGAAAATGTATAAAAAGAAGTGGAGGATCATACAAAGATTTCCACTTATGAAAGCTAAAGAAAAAGCGGGACATAATCCCGCTTCCTTTGTCTGTTTATCGACGTAAACCTAATTTGTTAATTAACTCACGGTAGCGTTGTACATCTTTCTTACGTAAGTAAGATAATAGATTACGACGGTGACCTACCATTTTAAGAAGACCGCGACGAGAGTGGTGATCTTTCTTGTGAACGCGTAAGTGATCGTTCAAGTTGTTAATTTCTTCAGTTAGGACAGCAATTTGAACTTCTGGAGATCCAGTATCGTTCTCATGTACTTTGTATTCACTGATAAGTTCGTTTTTACGCTCTTTAGTGATAGCCATCCTTTTCACCTCCTAGTAATTTCTTTCAAATCCCCTGTTACCGAGCAACCGTTGGTGAATCGTGATGCCAAGCAAAGGTTCATTTCATACGATATTTAGAATACTACTCTTTTAAATAAAAATCAAGTGTAATCCTCAATTTTTCGCAAAGTAGTCTATCGCCTGGTCCTTATCTTTCTGGATTTGGGAGATTAACTCCTCTATTCCTGAGAATTTTTGTTCGTCCCTTATTCTGTCATACCATTCAATGAACACTTCTTCTCCGTAAATGGAAGTGTGGAAATCGAAAAGATGGACTTCGATTGTCAAAGAATAGTCGTCGGGATTTTTAAAGGTTGGCTTGTACCCGATGTTGCACACACCATCGAACCATTTATCATGAATTTTCATCCTGACCGCATAAACCCCCACCTTAGGGGTCAGATAGTCATCGGAGAGTTCGATATTAGCTGTAGGGAATCCGATTTTCCTCCCTCTTTTATCTCCGTGAATGACCGTTCCCTTCATTTTGAACGGTCTTCCAAGGAGATTTTTCACCCTGGATACGTCGCCTTCTTTAAGGTTCTCCCTTATCAAGGAAGAACTCACTTTCAAATCGAGATCAGCATCTGTCAACTTTGTAACGGTCGTGGAGGCGAACATATCGCGGGAATGGAAGGGCAGGGTCTCCATCGTCCCCTTCCCCATCCTGCCATATGAATAATCATATCCTGCTACGACATGCCTTACGTTAAGGCCGATAATATATTGATCGACGAAGTCCTGCGGAGTCAGATTTGCAAATTCTGACGTAAACCGGACAATGAATAAATAATCCACACCAAGTTCCTTTATGATTTCTTTCTTATCTTCCAAGGGTGTTATGTAGTGGATATGCTTGTGTTTATGACCCAGTACAACGGAAGGGTGGGGATCAAATGTCATGACCGCGCTCGAAACGTCCTGTTCCTTCGCTTCTTCCACTGCTGCCCTGATTACCCTTTGATGTCCTTTATGAACGCCATCGAAGTATCCCAGAGCGAGTACCAGGGGTGGAAATTCATTCTTACTAATTGAATGGGGATGATGTACAGTTATTACTTTCACAGTATTTCACCTTTTTCACTAGTCGTTGAAAAGCACTTTGACAGGCTTGATAATCCCAGGCTTGTCAGGATGCCTCTGATAAATGGCGATGGCCTTGCCTTTATGCTCCATCACTACGGAACCGTCCTGCCAGTCCTCAGGCTCTTCAAGGCGTGCTCCGTTCTTCACTTTCTCTGCTAATGTATCACTAATCAGCATTTTCGGCAAATGAGAAAGCCCCATCTCCAGAGGAAGAAGAAGGTTTTGTGGATCTTCATTCTGAACAAACTCTTGTATCTGTTCAAACGTGAAACAATCTTCTTTTCTAAAACTTGCTGATTGCGTACGCGTAAGGGCGGACATATGAGCCGGATACCCCAGTCCATTCCCGATTTCAACGGAAAGCGTCCTCACATAAGTCCCTTTCCCACACACCACTTCAAAGGTGAATGAGGGATGATCAAGGTCTAACTCATTCCACTCCTCCAGTAATTGCAGCTTGTGGATATGTACAGTCCTTGAAGGTCTTTCGACTTCTATGCCCTGTCTCGCATATTCATATAACCGCTTTCCATTCACTTTGACTGCCGAGAACATAGGAGGGGTCTGGACGATGTCCCCAGTCAGACTTTGCAGGATTTCTTCGACCTCCTTCCTCCTGATGATCCGGTCCACCTTCTTTTCTTCAACCTTCTCTCCCCAAGCGTCTTCAGTTGTGGTGGAATACCCGATCGTGACTTCTCCTTCATAGGTCTTTCCGGATGCTGTTATATACTCCGCTATCTTGGTTGCGCGCCCGATGCAAATGGGCAGGACACCGGAGACTTCAGGGTCCAGGGTACCGGTATGGCCGACTTTTTTTGTTTTGAGGAGTTTCCTTAACTTAAAGACACAATCATGGGACGTCATTCCCCTGGGCTTCCATAAGGGCAGGATACCATTCATCTGTATTTCCTCCAGTATGTATTGTATTTGGTCCATATCTATAAAACATAAAGGGCTGATCCTCTGGAATTGTACTTCCGTCCGGATCAGCCCTTTCTTATTACTCTTCTGTATCTTTAGACTCTTCTGGTTCATCTTGAACTTTTCTTAATAAAGATTCAATATGGTTACCATAATCAATCGATTCATCAAACTCAAAAATAATTTCAGGTGTTTTACGCAGGCGAATTCTCTGTCCCACTTCAGAACGGATGAAACCTTTTGCCTTTGCAAGACCTTTAAGAGTATTCTCTCTTTGGTCTTCCCCACCCAGAACGGTAATATACACTTTTGCCTGTTGTAAGTCCCCGGATACTTGTACATCTGTAACCGTTACAAAGCCAATACGTGGATCCTTTATTTTTCGTCCGATAATATCGCTGAGCTCTTTCTTCATTTGCTCGCTAACACGATTCGCACGATGGCTCATCAATATCACCTCTTATATGTCGTTAATGGTTATACGTTGATATAAGGCGTTCCTTATAGTGACTCGATTTGGGTTTCCAGTCGTTCCCACTCAGGAAAAGAATCAATGAATTTCAATGCATGTTCAATCTCTCTTTCACTCGCTCCTTTGGAAGAAGCAACAGTGACGATGGCAATCCTTGTACGTTGCCATACATCCTGATGTCCGATTTCAGAAACCGATACATTGAATTTTTGTTTAAGACGTGACATGACCCTTTGAAGGACGGCCCGCTTATCTTTTAATGAGTGGGAGTCATAAATCATGCACTCACATTCAACATATGTGATCATTTACGTGTAATTTCCTCCATGATGAAGGCTTCGATGACGTCTCCTTCCTTCACATCATTGAAGTTCTTGATTGTAATTCCACATTCGTAACCTCTGGCTACGTCTTTTGCATCATCCTTAAAGCGCTTAAGGGCATCGAGTTCCCCTTCAAAGATAACGATTCCGTCACGAATCAGACGAACTCCACTATCGCGTGAAATCTTACCTTCTGTTACATAGCTTCCCGCAATCGTACCGACTTTAGACACTTTAAATGTTTGACGCACTTCCGCCTGACCGATGATCTTCTCTTCAAACTCAGGGTCAAGCATCCCTTGCATGGCTGCTTCGATCTCTTCCATTACCTTATAGATAATGCGGTGCAATCGAATTTCTACACCCTCTGCTTCGGCAGTACGCTTGGCATTGACGTCAGGTCGCACATTAAATCCTATTACGATAGCATTTGAAGCGGACGCCAGTGTAATATCAGATTCATTAATCGCCCCTACGCCTGTATGGATGATCCGGATATTAACACCTTCCACTTCAATCTTCATTAATGAAGCGGCCAGTGCCTCAACCGATCCTTGAACATCCGCTTTAAGCACAAGGTTAAGATCCTTCATTTCCCCCTGTTTCATTTGTTCGAACAGGTTCTCAAGACTGACCTTAGATTTCTCTCCACGCTGGGCTTGAAGCGCCTGGGATGCACGGGCTTCCCCAACGGAACGAGCTGTTTTCTCATCCTCGAATACGACGAAGCGATCCCCTGCTTGAGGAACATCATTCAATCCCGTGATTTCTACAGGAGCAGAAGGGCCAGCTTCTTTCACACGGCGACCAAGGTCATTGACCATAGCACGGACACGCCCGAATGTATTACCTACTACAATTGGATCTCCTACTTTTAACGTTCCGTTTTGAACGAGTAAAGTCGCAACCGATCCACGGCCTTTATCCAATTGAGCTTCAATGACTGTTCCTTGTGCAAGACGATCCGGATTTGCTTTAAGCTCTTCCACTTCACTTACAAGAACGATCATTTCAAGTAGATTGTCGATTCCTTCTCCAGATAATGCGGATAATGGAACGAAGATTGTATCTCCACCCCATGCTTCAGGAACCAATTCATATTCTGTAAGCTCCTGCATGACACGATCCGGGTTGGCAGCTTCTTTATCCATTTTATTGACAGCAATGATGATCGGAACTTCAGCCGCTTTCGCATGGTTGATTGCTTCAACCGTTTGAGGCATGACACCGTCATCGGCAGCTACTACAATGATAGCAATATCCGTCACTTTGGCACCGCGTGCACGCATAGTCGTGAAGGCAGCATGCCCAGGAGTATCAAGGAATGTGATTTTCTTTCCGTCCACTTCTACTTGATAAGCCCCGATATGCTGGGTGATTCCGCCAGCTTCCCCAGCTGTCACTTTCGTGTTTCGGATTGAGTCAAGAAGCGTTGTTTTACCATGATCGACGTGACCCATGATGGTTACGACAGATGGACGTTCCACTGTTTGCTCTTCTGTATCTTCAGTGAAATACACTTCAAGATCCGTAGCGTCTATCTTGATTTCTTCTTCCACTTCGACTCCGTATTCACCTGCGATCAATTCAATCGAATCTTTATCCAGTTCCTGATTGATGGTTGCCATGACACCAAGCATGAACAGTTTTTTGATGATTTCAGATGGTTCTTTGTGAAGCTTTTTGGCAAGTTCTGAAACCGTCAATGATTCTGAGAAAGTGATCTTTGATGGAAGTTCTTTTTTCTTCGCAGGCGTTTGCTGTTGAGGAGCCTGTTTGAAGTTTTTGTTCTGCTTATTATTTTGTTTGTTGTTTCTGTTTTTGTTGTTGTTGTTGTTATTATTATTGAAGACCTTCTTCTCCTTTGATTGGTTCTGTTGATCGTGTTTTTTTCCTTCACGACTTTTCGGTGCTGTCTTTACTTTTTCCTTGTTTGGAGCTTCGTCTGACTTGGATGCACTTGATTTAGATTCTTTCGCGGCTTTATTTCCCTGCCCTTTTGAATCACCTTTATACATTGCATCTAATTTTGTTACTGCGTCATCTTCTATAGTTGCCATATGGTTTGATACCTCAATATTCAGTTGCTTTAATTTTTCGATCACATCTTTACTTGAAACGTTGTATTTCTTTGCATATTCATATACACGCATCTTGCTCATATGTTCACCCCCACTGAGATTCAATCGAGCAGTTCGGATAATTTTTTAGCAAAGCCGGCATCCATTACGGCGACGACCACCCTGGCTTCTTTTCCAATGGCTTGACCTAAGTCATGCCTGTTTTCCACTAAGCATACCGGGACATGATACGATTTACATTTGTCCGTGATCTTCTTGTTTGTATTAGCAGAAGCATCTTTGGAAAGAATGACAAGTTTCGCTCGTCCACTACGAACTTCTTTAATAACAAGCTCTTCACCTGAAATAATCTTACGTGCCCGATTCGCCAATCCTAAAAGTGACATCCAACGATTCTGATTCATACGCTAAACGTTACTCCTTCTCTACAAGGCTAATCAATTCATCGTAAAGAGATTCATCTATTTTCGCTTGTAATTGATTGGCTAAAGTATTTTTCTTTTTAGCTAATAAAATGACGTCTTTATCCTTCGAGAGATAGGCTCCACGTCCTGATTTCTTACCGGTAGGATCGATGGAAACCTCCCCTTCTTTAGATCTGACAATACGTATCATTTCTTTTTTCGGCTTCATTTCACCCGTTGCCACACATTTGCGCAAGGGGATCTTCTTATTTACACCCATCATGCCCACCTCTTAATCTTGATTTTCGAAATCAATATTTAAAGGCTCGTTGTCATACTCTTCCTCTTCATCCTGAGGCAAAAAGGCCTCTTCACGAGGATATAATCCTAATTCGCGTGCATCTGTTTCACTCTTGATATCAATCTTCCAGTTTGTCAATTTAGCTGCAAGACGAGCGTTTTGACCACGTTTACCGATTGCAAGGGAAAGTTGATAGTCAGGAACCACGACTCTGGTCGCCTTATCTTCTTCATTCACCTGTACATCCAGTACTTTAGATGGACTTAGAGCATTGGCTACGAATGTCACGGGATCTTCCGACCACTGGACGATATCGATCTTTTCACCTTTTAATTCGTTCACGATCGCCTGTACACGGGCACCTTTGGTTCCCACACATGCACCTACAGGATCCACTTCAGGATTTTCAGCGTGAACCGAAATCTTAGATCGGTCCCCGGCTTCGCGTGCAACCGATTTGATTTCTACCGTTCCGTCAAAGATTTCAGGAACCTCGATTTCAAATAGTCGCTTCAATAAGCCCGGGTGTGTTCGTGAAACAAAGATTTGAGGGCCTTTGGTCGTCTTTTCCACCTTTGTGATGAATACCTTGATCCGGTCATGAGGTTTGTATGTTTCGTTAGGCATTTGCTCACTGACCGGCAGGAGGGCTTCAATCTTCCCTAATGCCACATAGATGAATCGGTTATCCTGACGTTGAACGATACCTGTCATGATGTCTTCTTCACGGTCCACAAATTCAGAATAGATAATTCCTCTCTCTGCTTCCCTCACTCGCTGAGTCACAACCTGCTTTGCCGTCTGAGCAGCAATGCGCCCGAAATCCTTAGGAGTCACTTCAAGTTCAACAACGTCTCCCACTTCGTAGCTTGGGTTGATTTCCCCGGCGTCTTCGACCGAGATCTCAAGACGGGAATCGAACACTTCATCCACGACTTCCTTACGGGCGAATACTCTCATCGTCCCCGTATCGAGGTTAAGGTCTACACGGACATTTTGTGCCTGGTTGAAATTTCGTTTGTAAGCTGACACAAGTGCCGCTTCAATGGCTTCAATGATGACATCTCTTGCAATGCCTTTTTCTTTCTCTAAAACAGTTAGAGCATCTAATAACTGAGTGCTCATGGTGGTTTCATCCCCCTTTATAGTGCGGTTAGTTCCTATGAAAATGTAACAGCCAATCGTGCGATGGCTATCTTATCTGTTGGAATTTCAACCTTCTTTTTTCGAGTCTTAATGGTTACTTCTAATGATAATTGGTCTGAAGTATAGGAAAGAAGTGTTCCCTCGAATGCCTTTTCGCCGTTCAATGGCTCATATGTCTTCACATAAACATTTTTGCCGATGGCTTTCTCGAAGTCCTTGTCTTTCTTTAAAGGACGTTCAGCACCCGGTGAAGAAACTTCTAAAAAGTAATTATGAGGAATTGGGTCAATTTCATCTAACTTTTCACTAAGTCTTTCACTTACTATTCCACATTCTTCAATGTCAACACCGGAATCTTTGTCGATGAATATCCGAAGAAACCAGTTGGATCCTTCTTTAACATATTCCATATCGATGAGTTCCAAAGACATGTCATCTAAGATTGGTGTCACAATTTCTTCTACTAGTGTTGTTATTTTGCTCATACTTACCTCCTGGTCTATATGAAAATCTTGCACCAAGACTAGAAATGATAGTTCAAAAAATGTCCATGTAATAACGAAAGAGTGGGGTGCGACCCCACTCTTCTACCTTTAGAGCTATCTTTAGTATTTCCAATAAAAATATACCATAATCAACATTTTTATGCAAACAATTCCCGTCGTATCGCTCTTAAAAGAGGGATAATTGGTTCTTATCCGGCAAGGCTTCAAGGCAGCCGTGATTATCCAGATATTCAATGATCGTCTTGGATACACGTCCCCTTTGCTGCAGATCTTCTTTCGAGAGGAATTCACCGGCCTGCCTCGCATTAACAATATTGATGGCGGCATTCGTTCCAAGTCCCGGGATGGAGTTGAATGGCGGGATCAAAGTATCTCCATCAATGACAAATTCAGCAGCCTCTGAACGGTAGAGATCTACTTTCTGGAACTTATAGCCCCTTTCGCACATTTCAAGTGCCAACTCCAGTACCGTTAACGTGTTCTTTTCTTTCGGTGATGCGTCAAGACCTTTACTATTGATTTCCTCGATCTTGGCCCTAACAGCCTGCGATCCTCTTACCATCGCTTCGATATCGAAATCTTCCGCTCGAACGGTAAAATAAGCGGCGTAATAAAGTAGTGCATGATGCACCTTAAAGTACGCAATCCGAACAGCCATTAATACATAGGCGGCAGCATGGGCTTTAGGGAACATATACTTGATCTTCAGGCAGGAATCGATATACCAATCCGGTACCCCGTTCTTCTTCATTTCCTCTACCCATTCATCCTGCAAACCTTTACCTTTACGAACAAATTCCATGATCTTAAAGGCAAGTGAAGGCTCGAGTCCCTGATAGATCAGGTATACCATGATATCATCACGACACCCGATTACTTCGCTCAGATTACAGATGTTGTTATGGATGAGCTCTTGTGCATTCCCCAGCCATACGTCGGTACCGTGGGAAAGACCTGAAATCTGGACCAGCTCGGAGAACGTTGTCGGCTTTGTATCTTCAAGCATCTGTCGGACGAATCTTGTACCGAATTCAGGGATTCCGAGTGTACCGGTCTTACACATGATTTGATCTTCCGTCACACCAAGGGATTCGGTACCGCTGAAGATCTTCATCACTTCAGGGTCGTCGGTAGGGATCGTCTTGGGATCGATCCCGGATAAATCTTGAAGCATACGGATGACAGTCGGGTCATCATGTCCCAGAATATCCAGCTTTAGTAGATTGTCATGGATGGAATGGAAATCAAAATGCGTCGTTTTCCATTCGGAATTCGAATCATCCGCAGGAAATTGGATAGGTGAGAAATCAAAGATATCCATATAATCAGGTACAACGATGATTCCTCCAGGATGCTGCCCGGTTGTTCTCTTGACACCCGTGCATCCACTTACCAAACGGTCAATTTCGGCTCCACGGATCTGAAGCTGATGATCATTCGCATATCCTTTTACATACCCGTAGGCCGTCTTTTCTGCCACAGTCCCGATCGTACCTGCTCGATATACATTATCTTCCCCGAAAAGAACCTTTGTATAATTATGGGCGTTCGGCTGATATTCCCCTGAGAAGTTCAGATCGATATCCGGAACCTTGTCTCCTTTGAATCCCAGGAAGGTTTCAAAAGGTATATCATGACCGTCTTTCTTATAAGGAACCCCGCAATCCGGACAGTCCTTGTTCGGCAGATCGAAGCCCGATCCGACTGAACCATCATCGAAGAACTCAGATTTCTTACAGTACGGACAGACGTAATGAGGAGGCAGTGGATTCACTTCGGTGATCTCTGTCATCGTCGCTACGAAAGAAGATCCGACCGATCCACGTGAACCAACGAGATAACCATCGTCCAACGATTTCTTAACCAGCTTATGAGAGATCAGATAGATGACCGCGAAACCGTGTCCGATGATACTTTTTAACTCTTTTTCGATCCTGGCTTCGACGATTTCCGGAAGATCTTCTCCATAGATGCTTTTCGCCATGGCATAACTCATCCGGCGCATTTCCTCGTCGGCACCTTCGATTTTCGGTGTATAGAGATCGTCCCTGATCGGCTTAATGACATCTACCATATCGGCGATCTTATTCGAATTATCCACTACGATTTCTTTAGCCGTCTCTTTACCAAGGAAAGAGAAAGCATCGAGCATTTCATTCGTTGTCCTAAAGTGGACATCAGGAAGTTCATGACGATTCAATGGATTGGCTCCACCTTGTGATCCCACGAGGATCTTCCGGTATATTTTATCCGTTTCATTTAAGTAATGAACGTTACCAGTCGCCACAACAGGCTTATCCAGTTTCCTTCCCAGCTCAACGATGTTTTGGATGATATCTTCCAGGTTCTTCTGACTTTGCACGAGATCTAATTCAATCAAATGCTGGTACACTTCTTTAGGATGAACTTCCAGGTAGTCGTAGAAATGGGCCTTTTCCTCTACCTCTTCTTTCCCTTTCTGCATCATCCCTTCGAATACTTCTCCCTTGTCACAACCTGAACCTACGAGGATTCCCGTACGGTACTTTTGCAGTTGGGAACGCGGAATGCGTGGTACCCGGAAGAAATAATTCATGTGAGAAATGGAAACAAGTTTATAAAGATTTTTCAACCCTTCTTCCGTCTGGGCAATCAATGTACAGTGATATGGCCTTGAGCGTTTGTACGCATCACCCTTCCCCATATAATCATTGAATTGATTATGGTTCGTGATCCCTTTTTCGACTGCATCTTTCAACATCTTCAAAAGGAGATACCCAGTTGTTTCTGCATCATAGATGGCCCGGTGATGCTGGGTCAGTTCGATATCGAATTTCTTCGCCAGTGTATTCAGACGGTGATTCTTAAATTGCGGATAAAGCAGTCTTGCTAGCTCCAATGTATCAATGACGGGGTTGGAAGCTTTCTCGATACCGGCTTTTTGATACCCGGCATTCAAGAACCCCATATCAAAGGAAGCATTATGGGCGACCAGAATATCATCCCCTACCCATTTATGATATCTGATGAGGACATCATTTATCTCTGGAGCAGTCTGTACCATGTCGTCCGTAATACCCGTCAATTCAATCGTCGTGGCAGACAAAGGGTGGTGAGGGTTCGCAAATGACTCAAATTTATCAATGACCTCTCCATCTTTAATTTTCACCGCGGCGAGTTCAATGATGGTGTCGTATACTGCGGAAAGCCCCGTCGTTTCCACGTCAAATACAATATAGGTGCTGTCTTCGAGGGGAAGGTCGCGATCATTGTAGGCGATCGGTACCCCATCATCCACAAGATTGGCTTCCACACCATATAACAGTTTAATATCGTTTTTCTTACTTGCGTTATATGCTTCCGGGAAGGATTGCGCAACGGCATGATCTGTTATCGCAACCGCTTTATGACCCCATTTCTTCGCTTGGGATACAAGACTAGCAACAGAAGAGACGGCATCCATTTGACTCATTGGAGTATGCATGTGCAGCTCCACTCTTTTTTCATCGGCCGGGGCAGTATCAAGTCTAAGAACCGGCTTGATTTCATTCACATCATTGGCAATCATCACAAGGTCCCGAACAAATGTATCGTTTTGTATGCTTCCGCGGCAGCGGACCCACATACCTTTTTTCATGTTGTTCATGACTGCTGCGTCCTCTTTATCCCTGGAGAACATTTTGACCAGTATCGAGCTTGAGTAATCGGTCACCTTAAAAGTAAGCAGGGTGCGTCCGCTTCTGAGTTCTCTTGTTTCACAGTCGAACACATAACCCTCAATGGCGATACGGCGCTCTTCGTCATAAATTTCTTCGATTTTTCGGAAGTCAGCATCGTCCTTGATTGTAAGACCAAGCATGAATGGCCCACTCGGTGCATCACTTGGACCCTCTTTTTCTGCTTTTTCCATTTCAATAAGTGCCTGTTTTGCTCGTTCCTGATCCTCTTTTAGCTTTTCTTCCAAAAATTTCTCATATTCATTGCTTTGTTCTTCCACTTGACTTACCTCGGCATCCAGAACGAATCTGGGAAACCCGAAGTTTTCGAAAGTGGAGGTGATGATATCTCCGTATTTTCTTTTAAGCTGTGTTGCTTCTGTATCATTTGAAGCCTGAACAATGATTTTGTTTCCATTGATCTTCGGCTTTTGGGTATTTAATAATTTTAATAAGGGTGGTGAGATCCCTTGAATTTCTTTTACGCAGTCCTGCCAATAATCTAAAATATGCTGATCCGTCACATTGGGATTCAACACTTTAATCGAATAGCCTACATTGGCAATATGATTAAAGGATGTCTGCAGTGCAATGGAAAATTTACTCCACACGTTACAAGGGATGATTTCTTCAAACGTGAAGTAAAAATGCCATTTCTTTTCCTTGCGGTACACTGCCAATTTCTCAATCTCAGCATGTCTGAAGTACTGCACAAAGGCATCCTCTGTTAAGCCTAACTGTTGCAGCAACAATTGAAACCTTTCCCTTTTGCCCAGGGGCTTTTCTTCCATATTCCTTTCCCCCATTTCTACTCTTGGATCATTTTGTTTACAGAATAAAAAGGGCTGACAGCAAAAGGATGGCCTCCTTTAAAGTCGAGCCCTTTTAGATTTAAGAAAGAGTCTTGAATAGTTCTTGCAGCTTGGCGAGAAGTTCATCTTTATGAACCTCCAGCATTTCACCGGTTTTTCTAACTTTCACTTCAACGATTCCTTCTCCGGCTTTCTTCCCGACCGTTACGCGGATCGGCAGGCCGATCAAGTCTGAATCGGCAAACTTCACTCCAGGACGTTCAGCCCGATCATCCATTAATACATCATATCTGTTTTCTTTAAATGTGTCATAAAGTTCGTTCGATAGTGCGGCCTGTGCTTCATCCTTCATATTGATTGGGATTAAATGAAGGTCGTATGGAGACAGATTCGTTGGCCATAAAAGACCCCTGTCATCGTTGAATTGTTCTGCAACCGCAGCTAAGGTACGGGAGACTCCTATACCGTAACAGCCCATAATGACGGATTGAGAACGGCCATTTTCATCAAGGAATGAGCTTCCTAATGCATCTGAATACCTAGTTCCAAGTTTGAAAACATGTCCCACTTCTATTCCCTTTGCGAACATGATCGTCCCATTTCCGTCAGGAGAAGGATCCCCTTCTTGAATGAAACGCAGGTCTGCATACTGGGATACCTCGAAATCACGTTCAGGATTCACATTGGTAAGATGATATCCTGTCTCATTCGCTCCTGTAACACCATTACGAATGTATTTGACTGCCTGATCAGCTACAATCTTCACATTTGACGAGCAGGGACCGACAGATCCAATTTCGCAACCTGTGACCTCTTTCGTTTCTTCAGCTGAAGCAAGCTCAACCACGCTTGCATGTAGAAGATTCTTCACTTTAATATCATTGATTTCGTGATCACCACGGGATAATACCAAAACAAATTCATCATCCACTTTAAATAAAAGCGACTTAATACATTGATCTTTCTCTACGGATAAGAAAGAGGATACTTCTTCAATGGATTTGACATCAGGTGTTGATAGCTTTTCCATTTTATGCATCTCTTCTGTGGATTGGGTGTAGGCATCCACCACTTCAGCCATCTCGATGTTGGCGGCATAATCAGATGAATCGGAATAGGCGATCGTATCTTCACCAACTTCTGATAGCACCATGAATTCATGTGTATCTTTACCGCCCATGGCACCTGAATCAGCAATGACCGCCCTGAAATTCAAACCGCACCGGCTGAATATGTTGGAATACGCTTTGAATAATGCATTATACGTCTCGTCCAGACTTTCAAATGATGAATGGAAAGAGTACGCATCCTTCATGATGAATTCCCTTCCCCTCAATAGTCCAAAGCGGGGACGTTTCTCATCCCGGAATTTCGTTTGGATCTGATACATGGTAAGGGGCAGGCGTTTGTACGATTTAATTTCATCCCTCACTAAGCTGGTGATGACTTCCTCATGGGTGGCTCCCAGGGCAAACTCACGATCATGACGATCATTCATACGCATCAATTCCGGTCCGTATGTTCCCCAGCGCCCGGATTCCTTCCAGAGTTCGGAAGGTTGAAGGGCAGGCATAAGCAGTTCAACAGCACCTGCTGCATCCAATTCCTCACGGATGATTTGTTCTACTTTTTTCAACACTTTATTTCCCAGTGGCAGAAAGCTATAGATCCCGCTGGCATTTTGTCTGATGAATCCCGCACGCATGAGAAGCTGATGACTTTTGATTTCTGAATCAGCAGGTGTTTCCCTCAGTGTCGGGATGAATGTATTTTGTTGCTTCATTTACTAGCACCTCATACCGTAAAATTATTTATGTAGTGTAAGAATTTCCTTCTCACTATTTTAACTTAAATGAACAGGCAGTAACACCCTCATTTTTTGATTACAAAGGGAGAAACTGCCTGTTTTGGTTCATTCGTTGAATTCTAAAGGAAAAATCTTTGTATGTCATTCCATGTGACGACGAGCATGAGTACCATGAGAAGGGCAAATCCCACGAAGTGGACCATTCCTTCCATTTGACGATCTACAGGTTTTCCTCTGACCGCTTCTACGGCGAAGAATAGTAGTCTGCCTCCATCAAGGGCAGGTATCGGTAGTAGATTCATGATTCCCAGGTTGATGCTAAGGATGGCCGCCCATCTCATCAGATAGTATATTCCTGATTTCGCTACGACATCTGTCGATTGATAGATTCCGACAGGTCCTGATAATGCATCAATGGAAAATTCTCCAGATACAAGCTTCCCTAATAGGACAAAAATCATTTTGGTCCATTCATAGGTTTGCTGGGCACTATTGGAGACGACCTTGAGTGGCGACTTCTCCACGGGGCTGTGAACGCCGATGATCCCGATCTCTTTCCCCTCGATTTCCTGAGGTTTTGGAGTGACAGGGATTTCAGTATTGGAGCCATCCCGGTCAACATTGAATCTCAGTTCATCCCCCGGATGCTTCTGAATAATCGTCACGATATCATCCCAGGTGGATATTTCTTTCCCGTCGATACTCATGACGATGTCATTCTTTTGAAGACCTGCCTCTTTTGCTGCCCCGTCTTCGGTCAATTCCCCAAGTACTGGGTCGTTTGTAGGTACACCCTGTAATAGACCGACCAGGATAAAGATAAAGAAAGCCAAAATGAAATTAAATAATGGTCCGGCAAAGATGGCCAATGCCCTTTGGGGAAGGGTCTTGGAAGCGAACTGTCGATCCCATGGGGCTATTTGCGTTTCAACACCATCTTCAATGAATACCGCATCTCGTGAAATCGGGAAGGTTTTCAATTCTTCCTCGTCTTCCTCATATCCACGGATATGCAGTCTATGTTCGAGATCTGCTTCTTCCACTTCGATGACACGAATATTAGGATAGCGATCTTTATTATTCATGACAATTTTAACGATCTTTTCATGCTGATCGAGTACAAGCCCCACACGATGACCGGCCTTAAGCTCCACCATTTCCGGATCTTCTCCCGCCATCCGTACAAAGCCCCCCAGAGGCAGTAAACGAATGGTGTAGGTTGTTTCATCCTTTTTATAAGAGAATACTTTAGGACCAAACCCTATGGCAAATTCACGGCATAGGATCCCTGCACGTTTAGCGAAGATTAAATGCCCAAGTTCATGAAAAAATACTAAAGCCCCAAAAATAACAATAAAGGCAATCACCGTTTGCAAATAAAAAACCACCTTTTTTATAACCTGTTGGTAACAGATTTAAATGTTAAAGTATCCCGTAAAAAACATGTCCACTATCATTCTACGTAACAGACTGTGTAAACATGCTAAAGACCGTTGCCTACACCCAACCTGAAACGAGTCGACGGGTCTCGAGATCTATTTCATGTATGGTTTCAAGGTCAGGTCTATGTATAACCTGGTGGGCATTCATAGCCTTTTCGATATATGTTTCTATGTCGAGGAAAGATATTTTATTATCCAGGAACAGCGCTACGCTTGCTTCATTTGCGGCATTCAGAACCGTCGTCATACTTCCGCCGATCCTTCCCGCTTCGTATGCAAAAGCCAGGCACCGGAAACGATCTAAATCCATTTTTTCAAAATGGAGTTTTCCTATTTCTACAAGGTCCAGCCTTTTACCGGGTCTTTGAAGCCGGTCCGGATAGGTAAGGGCGTATTGAATGGGAACACGCATATCCGGTGTACCAAGTTGGGCCATGACAGATGAGTCATGAAATTGAATCATCGAGTGAATGATGCTTTCCCTGTGTTGCACAACGTCAATCCGGTCATATGGGATATCGAACAACCAATGAGCTTCGATAACCTCTAACCCTTTATTCATCATGGATGCCGAGTCGATGGTGATCTTAGCCCCCATTGACCAATTTGGATGATTTAACGCTTCATGTACCGTGACACCGACCAATTCTTCCCTCGTACGATCTCTGAAACTTCCACCAGACGCCGTAATGATTAACTTTTCTATATTCTTTTCACTCTCACCCTGAAGGGCCTGGAAGATTGCGGAATGTTCACTATCGATAGGCAGCAGGGACGTCCCTTTGGCCCTTGCCGCTTCCATAACCAGATGACCGGCTGTCACAAGGGTTTCTTTGTTGGCAATCGCAATCGTTTTACCGGCCTCGATGGCTTGAAGGGTAGGATATAATCCTACACTCCCAAGTACCGCATTCACAAGGATATCGGCATCCTGGTGACACGCTACCTCCACTAATCCTTCCTCACCATGAAGGACTTTTACAGAAGAAGGAAACTCTCTCGATAAGGTTTCAGCATCTTCTTTACGCTGGACAGATACGAGCCTGGGATTGAATTCAGTGATTATCTTCCTGGCTTCTTCTATATTTTTGCCGACAGACATAGCTGTCAGTCTAAATTCTTCAGGATGTTCCCGAATGACATCCAGGGTTTGTGTCCCGATCGACCCTGTAGCACCCATTAAGCTGATTTTCTTCAACAACTACACTCCTCCCGATTACGACCTTCCTCACCTTCATTCCACCCTATAACAGAAAGTGAAGGAGGGGTAAAACAAATAACAAGCTATCGAAACGATCCAGCATACCACCGTGGCCCGGCAGTAAATGTCCTGAATCCTTCACTTTGTAATGCCTTTTGAGAGCAGACTCCACCAAGTCCCCCACTTGCCCAAAAATAGATAGAATCGCTGTCACGATCACTAGTTTAGGGATGGACATATCAAGATCGGTGAAAAACGTCATGATGACGCCAACGATGACAGCACAGATGATGCCGCCAACGAACCCTTCAACGGTCTTATTCGGGCTGATTTCCGGCCATAGCTTCTTTTTCCCCATTGCCCTGCCGATGAAATAAGCACCCGAGTCGGTTGCCCAAATGATAAATAACGCATAAAAAACAAATTGCACGCCTTCCAGACGGATTTCCATGAAATAATAGAAACCGATCCCCACATATAAAACGCTTAAAAGTGAAAACGCCACATCATCAAAATTGAAACGATTCTTGGTCGCCACTGTATATGTTAAAAATAATAACACGGCAAGAAAGGCAAGCTCAATCTTGGAGTAACCGAAATCTTCAATGATTCCGATCGTTTCCGTCGGAATGAGGAACACCCATAAAAGAGCAAGGGACAACAAGCCCGGGATGCTGAAAATCCATCGGCCCCTCATCTTTAAAGCCTCGTATAAACTTATGGAAGCAATCAGATACATTAAAATGATGAATGGCGTTTCACCAAAAATGATGATTGGTAAAAATATTGCTGCCGCTACCACTGCTGTAATAATTCTTTGTTTCATTAGGATTCCTCGCTTTGTAACCCACCAAATCTTCTTGAACGACCTTGATAAGCCTCGATGGCTTCAACTAAATGTTCCTTACCGAAATCCGGCCACAGTACATCTGTAAAAAAGAATTCCGTATAAGCCAATTGCCAAAGCATAAAGTTACTTAAACGGATTTCTCCACTCGTTCGAATAAGCAGGTCTGGATCTTTTAAATCTTTTGTCATTAAATAACTTGAAAATACTTCTTCGTTTATATCGCTCTCATCTAGTATTCCATTCTGGACATCTTTTAAGACATGCTTCATAGAATCGATGATTTCTGACCGGCTGCCGTAGTTCAATGCAAAGTTAAGGATAAGCCCGTCATTATCCTTAGTTGCATCCATGGCCTTTTTAACGGCTGTTTTCGTATGGACTGGCAAGGCATCCGGAGATCCCATCATCTTCACCTGTACATTTTCTTCAACCAATTCGGGAAGAAACGTCCCGAGAAATTCCTCTGGTAATTTCATAAGGAACTCGACTTCCATTTTAGGGCGTTTCCAGTTCTCTGTAGAAAAAGCATATAGAGTCAAGGCTTCTAGTCCAAGTTCATTTGCCAATTTGGTAATCCTGCGGACACACTTCATGCCTTCATGGTGTCCTGCAACCCTTGGCAACGCCCTTTTTTTGGCCCACCGTCCATTACCATCCATTATGATCGCTATATGACCCGGAATCGGGTGTTTTAGTAATTCCTGAAATCGATCATCCACTTCCTCGGAAGTTTGCTGTCGTTTCCATTGCTTAAGCTTGTTTAGCATAAAAAATCCTCCACCAACAATCCAAAAAATATTTACCTTTACTATCATATCAAAAAACAAGGAAGATATCTTTAAGAAAATAGATTATGTATATTCATATAAATATTCAGGTCGTTTTTCCAGGTCGTTCGCCCAAACACGACCGGGACAAAACGCTCCTCAGAGAAAAGGAAAGCTATGTCTGGTCTTCTGTTAAAACAAAGGGACCGGCCCATAAGGAATATGAGTTCACTTACAGGACAGCCCCTAATGATTCGATTATGAAAGATTACACTTCCAGCATTTCTTGTTCTTTATCTTTTGCAATGTTATCAATTTTGACGATACTTTCATCCGTCGCTTTTTGAACATCATCAGAGTAACCACGAAGATCATCTTCAGTGATGTCACCGTTCTTCTCTTTTTTCTTCAATTCATCGTTAGCATCACGGCGAATATTACGGATGGCAACCTTGGCCTCTTCCGCTTCTTTTTTGACAAGCTTCACAAGTTCCTTGCGTCGCTCTTCCGTTAAAGCAGGAACGACGATACGGATGATGTTTCCGTCACTTGTAGGCGTAATCCCAAGATCCGACTTCAGGATGGCCTTTTCGATGTCTCCTAAAGCTGATTTGTCATAAGGCTGTATGACGAGCATACGGGCTTCAGGAATGGAGATTCCGGCTAATTGATTGACTGGTGTAGGTGCACCATAGTAATCAACCGAGATCTTATCGAGCAGGGAAGCATTGGCTCTTCCCGCACGGATGCTCGCTAATTCACGAGAAAATGTTTGAATGGCTTTGGACATTCTTTCTTTTGCATTTGTGATGATCGTGTTTGGCATTATGATTTCCCCCTTACGATTGTACCGATATTTTCACCAGTGATGGCTCTCTTGATATTCCCATTCTCCATGATGGAGAATACAATAAGCGGTATATCATTGTCCATACATAGTGAAGACGCTGTTGAATCCATGACGGCCAAGCCTTCCTTCAGAACATCCAAATAGGATAGTTCTTCATATTTAACAGCCGTTTCGTCCTTCTTAGGATCTGCTGAGTATACACCATCTACGTTGTTCTTAGCCATTAGAATCACTTCTGCTTCGATTTCCGCCGCTCGGAGCGCAGCCGTAGTATCCGTCGAGAAGTATGGATTACCTGTGCCAGCCGCAAAGATGACAACCCGTTTCTTCTCTAGATGACGGATGGCTCTGCGTCTAATGTATGGCTCTGCCACTTGGCGCATATCAATGGATGTTTGAACCCTCGTCTCGATGCCCAGCTGTTCAAGGCTGTCTTGAAGAGCCAAAGAGTTCATGACGGTCGCAAGCATCCCCATATAGTCTGCAGATGCACGATCCATACCCATTTCACTACCTATTTTACCACGCCAGATATTTCCTCCGCCAACGACAACTGCTACTTCTACATCAAGTTCAGCGATTTCTTTTACTTCTTCTGCTACATTTTTAATGACAGAAGGATTAATTCCGAAGCCATCATCACCAGCTAATGCTTCTCCACTAAGTTTAAGAACGACACGTTTGTATTTTGGAACGCTCATGGGAACCTCCATAAAAATAGAATTTTTCTTGAAAAATAGGGAACACACTAGGTGTTCCCTACTAAATAATGTTCAACTTTAGCTGATCTTATTTGTTAACTTGGTTCATTACTTCTTCAGCGAAGTTTTCTTGACGTTTCTCAAGACCTTCTCCTACTTCGTAACGAGTGAAATCAGTTAAAGTAGCTTTGTTTGCTTCCAGGTATTGACGTACTTTTTGGTCTGGATTCTTAACGAATGTTTGATCCAGGATGCAGATATCTTCAAAGTATTTACCAAGGCGGCCTTCTACCATTTTTTCAACGATGTTTTCAGGTTTGCCTTCGTTTAGTGCTTGTTGTTTAAGTACTTCACGCTCACGTTCTACTTCTTCAGCAGAAACCTGGTCGCGGGAAACATACTTAGGATTCAGTGCTGCAGCGTGCATGGCAACATCTTTCGCTACACTTGCATCAGTTGTACCTTCCACTACTGTAAGAACAGCAATGCGGCCACCCATGTGCAGGTATTCACCGAATGCAGCGTTATCATCTTTCGTACGGATCTCAAAACGGCGAAGAGTGATCTTTTCACCGATTTTTGCGATGGCAGCGTTGATGAATTCACTTACAGTTGAACCATTTGCCATTTTTTGCTCAAGAGCTTCTTCAACAGATGCCGGCTTGTTAGCAAGAAGGTGATCAGATAGTTCTTTAACAAGGTTTTGGAAGTTTTCGTTTTTCGCAACGAAATCTGTTTCTGCGTTCACTTCAAGAATGATTGCAGTGTTTCCTTCGCTTGCAATGTAAGTAGTTCCTTCAGCCGCGATACGGTCCGCTTTTTTAGCTGCTTTCGCGATTCCTTTTTCACGCAGGAAGTCAATTGCTTTGTCCATATCTCCGTCAGTTTCTGTTAACGCTTTTTTACAATCCATCATTCCAGCGCCAGTTTTTTCACGAAGTTCTTTAACCATTTGTGCAGTAATTGCCATAGTGGGTTTCCTCCTTAGTTTGACTATGTAGACTTCAGGGACCAATAGGTATGAGTCATAAATGTACCAACGCTCTTTTAGAGTGTGGTACATGTGAATATTCTTTAAAAAAAGGTGATAAGGGTAAGCCCTCTTATCACCTTTCGTTGATTACTCAGCTGCTACAGCTGCTTCTTCACCTTGTTTAGCTTCTAAAATAGCATCCGCCATTTTACCTGTTAGAAGCTTAACCGCGCGGATCGCATCATCATTCGCAGGAATGACAACATCGATTTCATCCGGATCACAGTTTGTATCAACGATACCCACGATAGGGATATGAAGTTTACGAGCTTCTGCTACTGCGATACGCTCTTTACGAGGGTCGATGATGAATAATGCATCAGGTAGCGTGTTCATATCTTTGATTCCGCCTAAGAATTTAACTAAGCGCTCATGTTCTTTTTTAAGTTGTACAACTTCTTTCTTCGGAAGCACTTCAAACGTACCGTCTTCTTCCATCTTTTCGATGTTTTTAAGACGTGTGATACGTTTTTGGATTGTTTCGAAGTTTGTAAGTGTTCCACCTAACCAACGTTGGTTGATGTAGTACATACCTGCACGTTCTGCTTCTTCTTTAACAGACTCCTGTGCTTGTTTCTTTGTTCCTACGAAAAGAACTTTACCGCCGTTACCAGCTAGCTCTTTCACGAAGTTATAAGCTTCTTCAACCTTTTTAACTGTTTTTTGAAGGTCGATGATGTAGATGCCGTTACGCTCAGTGAAGATGTATCTCTTCATTTTTGGGTTCCAACGGCGAGTTTGGTGTCCGAAATGTACACCAGCTTCAAGCAATTGTTTCATAGAAATTACTGACATGTGTGTTTCCTCCTAAATGGTTTTTGTTTTTCTCCTCCGTTTCCGTCATCTGGAAAGTAGAAACTATTCTACAGAATAGCACCATCTACCCCACTCGGGAAACGTGTGTAATCACACCATGAATACTATAGCATACCTATCCCGGACAGGCAAGGACTTCCTACATAATTTGACGAAATTTCAGCAGGAGCTCGATTTCTGTTTGACCTTTTCCAAGAGATTCAGCAATTTCTTCAATTGACTTCCCCTTTTCCTTTAAAGTCAGTACTTTTTTCAGGAGGGGGTCTTGTACCGACTCTTTGGTTTGATCATCGGGGTCCGGTCCATGGTCCTTCATCTGTTTATAAGCTTGTGAAGCACGCTTATATCCGGCACCTGTCCACTTTGTGACCTTTTCAGATGTCCCGGGATCACCTTGTTCATTTTCTTCGGTGTGAAGGATGTTTTCTTTGTCGTTATGTACTTGTGTATTAATCTTACGCATGAATTCATCATTTTCTTCTTTCATTTCAATCAGATAAGCTGAAATGATATCTTCCATTTCACTGATGATCTTCTTTTGCTCTCTTTCCATGTTTACAAATCGGTTTTGCCTGGAGTATAAAATGACGATTGAAAGCAGGGAAACAATATTTAGAAGAAAAGATATAAAAAGTAGAAACGTAACCATGTCCTCACCCTATTTTGTTTGATTTAATTCATTCTTTCAGCTTGGTTTTCCCGGCAAGTAAAAGGACTGCTCCCATATGCGCATGTTGCAGGGACAGTCCATCCGTGTGTAATCCTTTTTGGGTTATAGCAACCTCATTTTTCACAGCATTTATGAGCCCAGGAGATTTCGTAATTTGAAAATGGATTTTGAATGGATCTGAGAAATCCTGGATGTAGACAAGCTCATGACTTCACCGATTTCCGTCAGCGTCAGTTCTTCCTTATAGAATAAACTTAACACAAGCTGTTCTTTCTCTGAAAGGGTCAAGATCGTTTTCTCTAATTCATTCAGTTTTTCACTTTTCAATACTTCGTCTTCGGGTGAAATCGTTTTATGATCTTTAATGGAATAGTTTTGAGATTCGTGATCGTCATCCGTCAATTGCTCATCCATGGAAAGGACATTGGCAAAGAAATGCTCATTTGTGGTCTGGTACACTTCATCAGGTGTCATTTGAAGTGAAGCGGCCACTTCCTCTGCGGTCACGTGGCGTAATAGCGTTTGTTCAAGCTCCACGGTCCTGGCCTCGATCTTCTTTGCCCGGTCCCTTGTAGACCGGGGAAGCCAGTCTTCTTTTCTCAGCCCATCAAGGATGGCGCCTCTGACCCGGAACGACGCATATGTATCAAACTTTAAATCTCTTGAAGGATCAAACTTCTGAAGTGCATCCAGCAACCCCATCAAACCAAGACTCTTAATATCTTCTCTCGAGACGTTCCTTGGCAGGCCAACGGAAATCCGCTGCACATGATACGACACAAGTGGCATGTACTTTTTCACCAACATATCTCCGGCTTCTGTATCACGACTGTTGATCCATTTCTCCCAATATTGTTGTTCATCTGTTCGAGTGGAATGTTGAGACATAAGAATCCTCCTTGCTGACTAATTCTTTCATGGAACCGCTTAGTGATTGATTTTACCTGAGCAGAATGAATGACCTCACAATTCCTTTGTACCTTCATTTACTGTTCGCACCTGTAGAATCCCGGTGGACGTAAAGAATTCGATCGTTCTTCCTTTGTTACCGCCTAAATCCTCGGAAACCACAGGCACTCCATGCTTTGATAGTGCCGCTTTAACAGCTTCCGCATTCCTAGGACCGATCCTCATGACGTCACTCTTCGATTGAAATTGAAACATTTGAGCACCGCCGGCCAATTTGCATTGAAGTCGTTTAACACATGCCCCACGGTTTCCCAGCAGTCTTATGAGTTCTTCGATTCCCGTGTCGGCGTATTTAGCGGGATTCGGTTTGGTTTCATTTCCGATCGAGGAGTGAGGGAGCATCACATGGACCATCCCGGCAAGCTTAAGATGTTCATCATATAAAACGACCCCTACGCACGACCCAAGGCCAGAGGTGCGGATAGAGCCTCCGTCCTCGACGATATTCATATCCGCAATTCCGACCCTTACAACAGTGCTGGTACCCATCATAGGCTTACACCCAATGATTGAAAAATGATTTCAAAGGAATCGGGATCCGGCAGGAGGAAGAAATGACCCTTCACACTTTCCGATTCCTCACCTTCCTCTTCTTTCAGGGCCGTGTCTATGACGATTGCATAATCGCTCACCTGGGATATTTCCAGTAATCCAAACCCGATGATCGCACCTGCCATGTCAACGGATAGAGCAGGAACAGATGGGAGAAGCTTAAGATTTGTAAAGTCCGACAGGGAGGATAAATATGAACCAGAAAGAATATTCCCAAGTTCCTGCATGGCAGACAGCCCCAGTTCTGAATAAGGGGGGTCATTGAACGAGAAGGAACGGTCCTGAATCATGCTTCGGATATACATGGAAGCCTGTTCAAGCGGCAATAGGAAGAACATGCTTCCCGGCGCCTCCCCTTCAATCCGTAAGAATACGCTTACGACCACATTGTCAGGACCACCCGCCATGTCCATCATTTGATCAAATGATACGACTTGAACGCTCGGTACTTTCATATCAATCTTTTTATCAAGCAGGGTGGAAAGGGCAGTCGCAGCATGCCCCGCCCCTATATTACCGATTTCTTTCAATATATCTAAATGCATCGATGTGATCTTTTTTTCATAGCCCAAACGATTCTCTCCCCTTAGATGGATTGAAGTATTTTATCTAAATGGAGGATGATCAGCAGGCGTTTGTTTTGCTTTACGACTCCACCGATGTACTCTGCTTCGACGACTCCCACAACTTCCGGGGAGGGTTCAATCGATTCTCTCGCAACGTCCAGTACATCATTGGCAGCATCCACAATCAGACCAACTTCTTTGTCCTCTAATCCTGCAATGATCACACGTGTACTGTCAGTCGGCTCTGAAACGGGTAAATCGAATCGGCTCCTTAAGTCGATGATAGGAGTCACAACCCCGCGCAGGTTGATCACGCCTTTAACATAGGAAGCGGTTCTCGGAACTCTTGTAATATGTTCGAGCTTCTCTATGGATCGCACCTGGTGCACTGGAATGGCGTATTCCTTATCCACCAATTGAAATACGATAAGCTTTAGATCTTCCACTGCATCTATGATTTCACTCATTATCCTTACCTCCTATTTTATTAACGCATTGCAATCAACGATCAGCGCTACTTGCCCGTCTCCTAAAATGGTGGCACCAGAGATCGCAAATACATCGTTTAAATAATTCCCTAACGATTTCAATACAACTTCCTGCTGACCAATAAAGGAATCGACGACCAACCCGGCCATTTTTTCACCTTTTCGCACTATGACAACAGAATACAATTCTTCATCCTTGACATGTTTCGGTACCTCAAATACATCCTCAAGGAACAGCAATGGTACGACTTTTCCTCTGAAATCGATCACTCTCTGATTGTGAGCTTTCATGATTTCTTCCTTTTTCACAATTGCCGTCTCAATGATGGAAGAAAGAGGAATGGCATACTTTTCTTCCTGGATTTCTACCAGCATGACGGAAATGATGGATAGGGTGAGTGGCAATTGAATAGAAAACAATGACCCCTGCCCCACCGTTGAATCAATCGTAATGGAGCCGCCTAAAGACTCGATCGTCGCTTTTACTACATCCAATCCGACTCCTCTTCCCGAGATATCCGAAATTTGTTCGGCTGTAGAGAACCCTGAAGCAAGTATGAGTTCATAAATTTGTCGATCGGTTAATGTATGAGCGGCTTCCTCTGCGACGATTCCTTTCTGGATTGCTTTCTCGAGGACCCTCTCTTTGTTGATGCCTGCTCCATCGTCTTCCAGTTCGATAAAGACATGATTCCCACTATGATACGCTTTCAGCTTGACGGTTCCCTGTTCAGGCTTTCCATTTTTCACACGGAGTTCCGGCATTTCGATACCATGATCCAATGCATTTCGTATCAAGTGAACAAGGGGATCCCCTATTTCATCTATTACCGTTCGGTCAAGTTCCGTTTCTGCACCGATGATTTCTAATTCGATTTTTTTATTCAAATCCCGTGCAAGCTGTCTGACCATTCGTGGAAAACGATTGAATACAGTTTCAACAGGAACCATACGCATATTCAGGATGATATTCTGCAAATCTCCCGATATTCTTGTCATTCTTTCCACCGTTTCATTTAACTCAGGATTATTCAAATCCTTGGAGATTTGTTCTAATCTCCCTCTATCAATGACCAGCTCCTCAAAAAGGTTCATAAGGACATCCAGTCGTTCAATGTTTACACGGATCGTTTTATTGGAAGGATTCGAATGCTTCGTCACATTCCCGGCAGGTTTAGAAGTCTCCTGTCCTTTTACTTCCGCTTCTTTCTGAGCAGGTTCTGTATCGGCAGCCTCTACTTGATTCTGATTCTCGATATGCTGGCTCGTGAGTTCCACAACAGAGACTTCGTCCACTTCAGAAACTTTACGCACCGCATTCTCTATATGGACGGCATCCTCTTTCGACACAACGGCAATAACGAAGGAATGGTCGAACTGCTCCTCCTCAAGTTGATCTACTGTCGGAAGGGACTTGATGACTTCACCTAATTTCCCCAACACCTCAAAGACCATATACACCCGTGCAGCTTTAAGCAGGCAATCCTCCCGGAGTGAAACGGAAATTTCAAAACAGCGGAATCCTTGTTCTTGGGATTGTTGGATGACCGTTTGCTCAAAGGCTTCATATTGCATGGATAATGTCTGTCTTTCAACCACTTCCGCAGTAGCAGACACCTCACTCTCTACAAGTGCTGCGTGTAGACTTTCCCCTTTTTCTATGGACTCAAGCATCGCTACCACTTCTGTGACATTCCGCTTACCATCTCCTCCATCGGCAATGGAGAGCACCATAGCTTCAAGATCATCCACGGATTTAAACACAACATCCAGTATTTCAGGTGACACCTTTATTTTTTCATTACGGATGGCATCTAGAACATTTTCCATTTTATGGGTCAGATTTGCTAAATCCTCATATCCCATAGTGGCAGACATTCCTTTAAGTGTATGTGCAGATCGAAAAATTTCATTGACAATCGTAAGATCTTCCGGGTTTTTCTCCAATTCAAGCAATTGCTCATTGCAGGTTTGCAGATTTTCTTTACTTTCTTCTATAAACACTTCTAGGTATTGACTAAGCTCCATGTGCTCCACACCTCTCTACACCATGTACGTCATTATTGATCGGGGGATATCCCCGATATGCTCCACCCTGTCCACTAACTCTGTAGCGATAGCCGATTTCGGCATACCGAACACAATACAAGTCTCCCTTGATTCTGCAATGGCTTTCACTTCGCCTTGTTCTTTAAGCTTGACCAGTCCTTCCGAACCATCCGCTCCCATCCCAGTCAAAACCACAGCTATTTTGGCATAGTTTCGAATCAGGCTTGCAGACTCGAACAAGATGTCAACCGAAGGTCTATGACCATTTTTCGGTTCCTCTTTCGACAGTTGGATCGATAATTGCCCTCCGTTTTCAACCACCTTTGTATGTACACCACCCGGGGCAATATAGGCCGTTCCTTTCTCAAGGATTTCACCGTGTTCGGCTTCCTTCACATGGATCGAGGCTTGACCATCCAAACGGTTGGCGAGTGATCTTGTAAATCCCGGCGGCATATGCTGAACGACAACGATTGGCGCATCCAGCTGACGGGGTAATCCTGTTAATACGTTTTGTAATGCCCGGGGGCCGCCCGTCGAAGTTCCTATCAGAATCATCTTAGGGGAATTCACACCCCATGTACGATCAGCCGGTAATTTTCCTGTCCTTTCAACTGAGCCGATTCCAGCGTCATTTGCTGACTCCCTCTGAAACGCCCTGGTTATTTTCGCCACATTCACCTTGCTTGCAGCCACTACTTTTTCCACCATTTCATCTTGAATCTTATGAAGATCCAATGAAATGGTCCCTGATGGTTTCGCAACGAAATCAACAGCTCCAAGTTCCATGGCCTTAACAGTCTCATCCGCCCCGTCAATGGTAGTGGAAGAAAGCATGACGACAGGGACAGGACACTCTTCCATAATTCTCTTTAACGCATCTATCCCATTCATCTTCGGCATTTCTACATCAAGGGTTACGACATCGGGTCGAAGTCTCTTAATCTTAGCAATCGCGTCTTCTCCATTCCTTGCAATCCCTATCACTTCTAGCTGTTTGCTGCTCGTTAAAAATTCACTGATAAGTTTCCTCATAAATGCTGAATCATCTACAACTAGAACCTTTTTCATTCAGGGCTTTTACCTCCCAAAAAATAATTTTCGAATTGTCCTTACAAATCCCGTCCCTTTATGCTCCTTAGACTCCCTCGTACCTGTCAGGCGATGAACCATCGTATGCAGGCTCAGTGTCATGGCTGATGCAGGATATCCCACAACGATCGGCGTTTGGTGAACGACGGCCTTCTTGACAGCTGAATCCTCTGGAAGTACCCCCAGGGATACGATTTCCTTGTGAAGGAATTTCCTCACTGTTTCTTGTAATCTAGTAATGGTTTGAAGCCCTTCATTCTTGAATTCCGCCCGATTACATAAGAGATAGAATGGTTTTTCCCCGTCCTTCATGTAGATGTATTTCATCATAGAATAGGCATCGGTAATGGAGGTCGGTTCTGGAGTGGTGACAACAATGATTTCATCCATGGCGAGGAGAAATTCAAGAGTTTCCTTCGTTGCACCTGCCCCCATATCGAATAGAATATAATCATACTTATGAATCGCATATTCCATTACTTCGAAAAAGCGTTCCATCTGTTCTTCTTTCCACTCCACTATATTTTTTAGGCCATTACCCCCACTTATGTAAGAGATACCATGAATATTTTCACATATAATCGTGTCGATATCTAGTTCTTTTTCCTCAACGTAATCCATGATGGAGTATGAATGATGACTTCCAAGTAAAATATGAATATTTCCCATACCTATATCCATATCAAATAATAGTACCTTCTTATTCTCTTTACCAAGGAGGATGGAGAGGTTTGTAGATATATTCGATTTCCCGACCCCTCCCTTTCCACTTACGATCGCAATCGTTTTAGCAGGTTCAGAACCCGTGTGGAGCATTTTCCTCCTCAGGTTATATGCTTGATCTTTCATAGCTGAATCCTTTCATGAGCATACTTACGATCTCATCCTCTTTCACCTCGGTAATATCCTCGGGGACATCCTGACCATTCGTTACATATGCTGCACCGATCTTCGCCTCAGACATCATATTGATCATGGAACCGTAGCTTGATGTCTCGTCTGATTTAGTAAAGATGAAACGGTCAATATCAATAGAAGAAAATTGAGAAATGATTTCCCTCATATCCCGCTCTTTACTTGTCAATGACAGAACCAGGTAGGTTTCCATATGATGATCAAAATCGATGATTTTTTGCAAATCCTCTACGTATTTCCTTTCCCTGAAATTACGACCTGCTGTATCAATGAATACATGATCGTAGTCCACGAACTTCTCGATTGCTTTTTTGAAGTCTTCCATTTTATAGACCACTTCAACAGGGACGTTCAGTAGGCCCGCATAAGTTTTCAATTGTTCGATCGCAGCAATCCGGTAGGTGTCCGTAGTGATAAAGGCTATTTTCATGCGTTTCTCTATCACGGCTTCAGCGGCCATTTTGGCAAGCGTCGTCGTTTTCCCCACACCCGTAGGGCCAATGACATTGATATATTTCCGGTTATAACTTATGCCGCCAAAGGTGATTTCTTTTAAAAATTGATAAAAAAAGCGTTTCACTTCTTTATAAGCCCATTCATCCTTATTGACTGTTTGAACCGATTCACTTTTGATTTTCTCTTCCATCGCATCTCCTAATTGAAACAGGGTAGCGTCACTAACGTCCTGTTTCTTCAGGTGAAGCAGAACTTCCTTTACATCATCACTGAATTTCTCAAAATGGTTCCTGGAATTCATGGAAGAAATCATTTGCTTTAATTCCTTTAATTCCGTTTCTACCAATCGATTGGAATCGTGCTGTTCTTTTTCCAAGGCAGGTTGAATGACCCCAGTTGAAGCTTGCTTCGTTTTCACCCGGCTGATTTCAAGCTTTTCATTTTCAACCTCCGGGTCAATGGCTGCGATGACTTGAATCATTTTTTTCTTGAACAATCCGATAAAGCCTCCTGTGTATGAGACTTTGGAATTTAAAATGACTGCATCTTCACCAAGTTCAGCCCTGACCTTCTTCATTGCTTCATTCATGGATGGAGCCGTGTACTTCTTTACTTTCATCCTACATTCACCACCCCTAAACTTTGTACTTCAACATTTGCTTCTAATTCGTTATACGAAATGATCGGGACCTGAGGAAAATATCTTTCCGTTAACTGTCTTACATACATTCTCACAGCAGGAGAACAGAGAATGACGGGGGATTCCTCCATAAGGGAAAGCTGTTCCACTTGAGAGGCGACAGCTTCCAGAATGCCCTGCGAGTCATTGGGATCCATGGATAAATAGTTGCCGTGCTCTGTCTGCTGAATGGCATCGGCAATCATTTTCTCCACCTTGCCGCTCATGGTGACGACTTTTAAAGTAGTGTCCCCTTGTACATATTGGTTCGTGATTTGTCTTGCGAGTGACTGTCTTACATACTCTGCTAACAGATCTGTATCTGAACTCATCTTCCCGTAATCGGCAAGTGTCTCGAAGATGATCGGTAAATTCCGGATGGAAACATTTTCTTTTAATAGCTTGGAGAGTACTTTTTGCACTTCCCCTACGGTCAATGGATTCGGTGTCACTTCCTCCACAAGTATCGGATAAGATTCCTGCAGATGATCGATGAGCTGCTTCGTTTCCTGCCTGCCAAGAAGTTCGTGTGCATTATTCTTGATCATCTCCGTGATGTGGGTTGACACCACAGAAGGAGGATCTACCACGGTATATCCGAATATCTCTGCCTGTTCCTTCATATCTTCTGCTATCCATTTAGCTGGGAGACCGAAAGACGGTTCGATTGTATCGATCCCTTCAATGGATTCATCTTCCACCCCTGGACTCATCGCTAAATAATGATCTAAGAGAAGTTCCCCACGGGCCATTTCATTTCCTTTGATCTTCAACCGGTATTCGTTCGGCTGAAGCTGGATATTATCCCGGATCCTGACAACAGGGATGACCAGGCCAAGCTCGATGGCCAATTGTCGTCTGATCATCACGATCCTGTCAAGAAGGTCTCCCCCCTGGTTTGTATCTGCAAGTGGAATCAATCCATATCCGAACTCAAATTCAATCGGATCGACATTGAGAAGGTTTACGACGCTTTCAGGACTCTTCATTTCGTCCTGCTCCACCTCTTCCTCCATTTCCATCATGTCCGTTTCACTTTCTTTAGGCGTCCTTGACAACATATAGCCACCGATCCCGAGTAGGGCTGCTACCGGTATCGTCAAAATATCGTTGATTGGCGTGGCTATGCCCAGCATGAAAATGGTGAACCCTGAAACATAGAGCATGACAGGATATGCCAGAAGCTGATTCATGATATCCTGTCCCAGATTTCCTTCAGACGCAGCCCTCGTCACGACAATTCCTGTTGCTGTCGATATTAACAGAGCCGGGATTTGACTGACGATCCCGTCGCCGACTGTCAGAAGTGAGTAACGGGTTGCTGCCTCTGCGATAGGGAGCCCTTGTTGGGTCATTCCGATGATGATCCCAAATATCAGGTTGATCAAGACGATGACGATCCCTGCGATGGCATCACCTTTTACAAATTTGGATGCTCCGTCCATCGCTCCGTAGAAATCCGCTTCTCTCCCTACTTTTTCACGGCGGTTTCTTGCATCGTGCTCAGAAATCATCCCGGCATTCAAATCAGCATCGATACTCATTTGTTTCCCGGGCATGGCATCGAGTGTAAAACGGGCGGCAACCTCAGACACCCGCTCGGAACCTTTCGTGATGACAATAAATTGTATGACGATCAATATGATGAATACAACAAGTCCTACAAGGATATTCCCACCTACAACGAATGTTCCAAAGGTTTCCACAACGTCCCCCGCTTCACCCTTACTAAGGATCGATCTCGTTGTGGAAACATTTAGACCCAATCTGAAAAGCGTCAATAATAATAATAGGGATGGAAATATAGAAAACTGTAACGGTTCATTCATATTCATGGAGATTAGGAGGACAAGTAATGCAAGTGAAATATTCATGATGATCAATAAGCTCAATAACCAGGATGGGAATGGAATAATAAGCATGGCAACGATTAGTATGACACTTGCTAAAACGGATAAATCTCTTGCTGACATTGTTTCTCTCCTAACTGCTTACATCTGGTTTTTGATTCGGTAAACATAAGCTAAAATTTCTGCTACTGCCTTGAAAAATTCTTCTGGTACGCTATCGCCGATTTCTGCCGAGTCATAGAGCGAACGGGCGAGCGGCCGGTTTTCTACCATGACGACGTCATTTTCACCTGCGATGTATTTTATTTTCTGTGCCAGGTAATCAACACCCTTTGCCACGACGTATGGGGCATCCATTTTATCCTCATCATATTTAAGGGCAATGGCAAAGTGGGTCGGATTGGTGATCACAACATCTGCCTCGGGTACTTCCTGCATCATGCGCCGCATGGCCATTTCACGCTGTCTTTGCTTAATTTTAGACTTGATGAGGGGGTCCCCTTCAACGTTTTTATGTTCGTCTTTCAGGTCCTGTTTCGACATCCGTATATTCTTCTCAAAATCGTATTTCTGATATAGAAAATCAAAGAGGGATAAGAATAATAACGCAAGGGATGCTGCAATCCCCATCTGGATCGTCAGACTTGCCATGGTCGTCAAGGAATCCCCCACCGATTTAAAGGACAGACTCAACACCCGGTCAATGTTCATCCATAGAACGACAAAGGTAATGGCCCCTACAAATGAAATTTTCAGGATGGATTTTAATAATTCGACAATGGCACGCAGGGAAAAAATTCGCTTAAATCCCTTAATGGGATCGATTTTCTCCAGCTTAGGCTGCAAGGGTTCTGTCGTGAACATGACACCGACTTGTATATAATTGGAGATCAAGCCGGCAACAAGGGCGACGAGCATAATCGGACCAAGCAGCAGAGCGATCTCCTTCATCAGGTCCATGGTAATGACTTGCACGGTATTTTCAGTCAGATCCATGAGCATGTATTCTTGAAACGTTTGATTAAATAAATCAAACACAATGTCCCCTATATAGGAAGCACTGAAAGTCAGAAATAAAAAGACAGCCAGCAGAATGATGGCCGTATTGACATCCTGACTTTTCGCTGTTTGACCTTTTTTTCTGGCGTCATCCCTTTTTTTGGGAGTTGCTTTCTCTGTCTTTTCCCCACTGAAATACTGTAGGTCTAATGATAGCCACTGCAATTTATGTGCCTCCAATGATTTTCATTAAATCCCTCATGGTTACAAACATCATTTCAAACAATTTCTGCATGACCGTAAATGTGACTCCCATGACTATGAATAGCACGATGAAGGCAACCCCGATTTTAATGGGGAACCCAACCACAAAGATATTTAACTGTGGCACGGTCCTCGCTACGATGCCTAATGCCACATCTACAAGGAAAAGAGTCGCAACCACAGGAATGGACATCTGAAAAGCGATGATGAACATAGAATTAAAGGACGTAATGACATATTCGATTAAGTTCTCATTTCCAAACGGAATCCAAGGGGAATCGATCGGAATCAATTGATAACTGTAAAAAATCCCATCGAGCAGTAAATGATGACCATTTAGGGCGAGCAATAACAAAAGGGCGAATGTGTACAAATATTGCCCCGTCAAAGGACTTTGGGCTCCCGTTTGAGGGTCGATCACGTTCGCAATGGCAAACCCCATCTGAAAATCAATGAAGCCCCCCGCTATTTGAATAGCCGTTACAATCATATAAGCTACAAAACCGATCAAAAGACCGATCATGGCCTCTTTCATAATCAAAAGGAAGTATTGTCCGTTAATTTCAAATGCCTTTGAGTCGATCGTATAGTACATGACCCATGATAGTACCACTGAAAAGGCGATTCGATGCTGTGCTGGTATATTTCGATATGAAAACAGCGGCATCGTGACAAAAAATGCCGAAACCCTCACAAAAACGAGTAGATATACCGATAGTATAGGTACGAGCTCTTTCATTCTACTACCCTACGAACCTTGTTAAATCTGAAAAAATCTGCGAAGTATACGTCACAAGCTTCGTTAACATCCAAGGCCCAAAGAAAACGATGCCGATCAGTACGGCAACAATTTTCGGAATGAATGCAAGTGTCTGTTCTTGAATTTGGGTCGTCGCTTGAAAAATACTGACAATCAAGCCGACAACCAGGGCCAATAGCAGTAATGGGCCTGATACAACGAGAGTAACGTAGATACCCCTCTCTGCTATGGCAATTACGGATTCAGCATTCATGGTAACTCACCTACTTAAAAGCTTTGTAAAAGAGATTTTATTACTAAATACCAGCCATCCACTAAAACAAACAGTAAAATTTTGAACGGCAATGAAATCATGACAGGTGGCAGCATCATCATACCCATCGACATCAAGACACTCGCTACGACCATATCGATGACCAAAAATGGGATGAAGATCATAAATCCTATCTGAAAAGCCGTCTTGATCTCACTCAATGCGAAAGCCGGCACTAAGGATGTGAGAGGAATATCTTTCACTGACTCCGGGCGATCAGCCCCTGAATATTCCAGAAACAATTCCAGATCCTTCTGTCTCGTCTGCTTACTCATAAATTCTTTAAAAGGAATCGAAGCTTTCGTGTATGCTTCTTCCAGATTGATCTCTTCATTAAATAGAGGTGTCAACGCTTCATCATTCACCTCTTGGAAAGTAGGAGCCATGATAAAGAAAGTAAGAAATAAAGAAAGTCCGATCAACACCTGATTCGGTGGCATTTGCTGAGTGGCAAGGGACGTACGGACGAAAGACAGGACGATCATGATCCGGGTAAAAGATGTCATCAATATCAGGATACTGGGTGCAAGGGATAAGACGGTAAAGAGTAACAGCAGCTTTACACTGGTCGACACATCATCTGCTGAGCTACTATTAAAAAACTCCATGAATTCATTCATCAGACTGTTTCCCCTTATTCTTTAACTCCTCGAGCATCTTTTTCCTACCCTTGTTCATTTCCTCAAGCTGTGATTTCAACTGAGCTTGAAATGACCTGTCCGGTTTATTCGGCGAAGATCCTTTGACTCTGTTCATCAAGCTAGAAACGGCATATTTGGTATCCGGAAATTGGGATTCTTCATAATAAGAAAGAATCTCTTCTTTCTCCTTTTCGTCCCTTACCTCTTTCAAAAGCTGAATATTTTCACCCACACCCAAGACCAGTACCTGTTTGCCTACTTTTACGATCTGTACGGAACGGTTCCCCCCAAGTGGGGTCCCCCCTAAATGGTTGATTAATTTTGTTTGCTGAAATGATCTTCCTTTTTGATTAATGAACTTTAATAAAAAATATATGAGTGCCACTACAAAGATAAGGGCAACGATCATCTTAAGGTAATCTAAAAACGTAACGGAAGTGGCAAGCCCTGACTCAGAACCTTCCACTCCATCCGTTTGCTGCCCCTCGCATGTATCTGGATGCTCTATGCAGTCTTTCACATTATTCACTTCAGCAAATGCTTTCATATCCCCGGCGGCTACCGTGAAAATGAAAAGCACAATTGCAAATAGAATTTGAAACTTTTTCAATACATGCACCTTCTTATTAACTGTTAGCTTAACGCTTTCTGGATCGCTTCGATTACACGATCAGCCTGGAACGGCTTTACGATGAAATCCTTCGCACCAGCTTGAATCGCATCGATGACCATGGCTTGTTGGCCCATGGCAGAACACATGATGATTTTCGCAGAAGCATCAATCGACTTGATTTCCTTTAAGGCCGCGATACCATCTTTTTCAGGCATTGTAATATCCATCGTCACAAGATCGGGTTTTAACTCTTTATATTTATCCACAGCCTGACTTCCATCTGCTGCTTCCCCTACTACGTCAAATCCATTTTTCGTTAAAATATCTTTGATCATCATTCTCATAAAGGCTGCATCATCTACAATTAGAATCTTATTCGCCATTACCCTCATCCTCCATTATCTCTAATAAAATTCTTCTATTATTTTAGTTTTTTAATTCGATCACTCTGACTAACAATGTCGGTGATCCTGACACCGAAGTTCTCATCGATGACAACGACTTCCCCTTTGGCCATCAACTGGCTATTCACAAGGATATCGACCGGCTCTCCCGCTAACTTATCCAGTTCGATGATCGAACCAGACGACAACTCAAGGATGTCCCTGACTGATCGATTCGTCCTTCCGAGCTCCACCGTCACTTGAAGTGGAATATCCAACAGCATATTTAGATTGTTACTTTCCTGCTGTCCCAGTGGAGCAGGCTCGAAACTGCTGAATGTAGCCGGTTGTACATGTACGGGCTCAGATTGTCCGCTTTGTCCCCCCAGATGCTGAGAGTTGGACTGATGAGGTGGGTTCGTGTTTTCATGGATCCCGCTATATACCGGTTCAGGAACGGAATCCTGTGCTTCCACCATATTTGGTGCCGATGTAGCCGCCACTTCCTCTGTCGCACCGCCATTCATTAATTCATCCACTAAGCTTCTGGCAAAGGATAGCGGAAGGAGCTGCATGATATTAGAATCAATCAAATCTCCAATTTTCAAAGAAAACGATACTTTAACAAGCAGGTCTTGATCCGGGATGTTTTCTTCCCCTTCTCCCCGGGGAATGTACATGAGATCAATGGATGGAGGTGAAATATCCACTTTCTTACTGAATACAGTCGACATGGATGTAGCAGCTGAACCCATCATCTGATTCATGGCCTCCTGTACAGCGCTGAGCTGGATTTCACCAAGATCCCCGGATGGATTTCTTCCATCCCCTCCAAGCATCAAGTCGGCAATGATGGACGCATCCGATTGTTTGATGACGAGCAAATTCACACCGGAGAACCCTTCCGTATACTGAACCTGAATGGCTACATAAGGATGAGGAAATTCCTCTTCTAAATAGTTCTTGTCAATGATCGTCACTTTAGGGGTCGTAATTTCCACCTTCTGATTTAATAAGGTGGAAAGTGCGGTTGCAGAACTTCCAAACGAAATGTTCCCGATTTCACCCAAAGCATCTTCTTCTATGGAGCTAATATAATCACTCATTTTAATTTCTTTGCGTTCTTCTACTTTCTCTTCTGGCTCCGCAGAACCACGAAGTAACGCATCTATTTCATCTTGCGATAACATATCACTCATCTTCTTCGTCTCCCCCTTTCAACGAATCTAAAATTTGCACGGCCATTCTTTTATTTGATTTACCAGGCTGTGCAGTGAATTTAGGAATCTCACCTATTTTTATAGTTAAAGGATCATCGATTCGTGTGTTCATTTCAATGACATCACCAATCGAAAGCATAAGGAACTCCTCGATGGTGATGTCTGATTGTCCCAATTCAGCTACGATCGGAACTTGTGCCTTCTTGATTCTTCTCTCCAGCTGAGCGGTTTCTTCAGGGTTGCTTTCTTTACGCTTTGATTCCATCCAATAACTGCCGGATAGTTTCGGAAGGATCGGTTCCAATACAACGTGAGGAATGCAAATATTGATCATTCCACTGGTCTCACCAATCGTTGTATTCAAAGAAATGACCACTACAGTTTCATTGGGAGAGACCATTTGCAGAAACTGTGGATTCACTTCGAATTCAGTAAACAAAGGATCGACGTCCACCACTGTGCTCCAGGCTTCCCTGAGATTTTCAAACGCCTTTTCAAATAGTTGACTCATGATCCTCGTTTCAATTTCCGTTAAGCTTTCCACTTTATTGACACTGATCCCTCTGCCCCCCATGACACGATCCATCATTGAATAAGCAATATTCGGGTTGATTTCCATGAGGATCCTACCATCCAATGGCGGCAGTTCATATACATTCAAAATCGTCATTTTCGGTACGGAACGAATAAACTCCTCATAAGGGATTTGATCAGCAGAAGCTACATTGATTTGAACGTACGTTCTTAGCTGGGCAGAGAAATAGGTCGTTAAAATCCTTGCAAAATTCTCATGGATCCTCGTTAAGCTTCTGATCTGGTCTTTCGAAAACCGCAGGGCTCTCTTAAAATCATAAACTTTGACTTTCTTCTCTTCTTCTTCTTTCTTGAAATCATCCGCACTCATCTCCCCAGTATTGAGGGCTGATAGCAGGGCATCAATTTCACTTTGAGACAATATTTCACTAGCCATCCCTTCACCTCCAAACCTTCAGGCCAATTTATTGAATCATCATAGAGGTGATATATACTCTTTCAACCGCGCCTTCCTGCATGAGGGAGTTCACTTTGTCTTTCACCTTTGTCTCGACCAATTCTTTCCCTTTTTTCCCTTGCAGTTCTTCTGCCTTCAATTCTGAAAGCTCTTCTATGATGATATTATTCACTTGAAAATCCCTTTTCGCTAATTCTTTCTTCGCTTTCTTACTATCCGTCTGAATCTTAAAAGAGATACGAATAAAGTCGTTGCTCATTAAATTGGTGGTCATTTCAGGTATGTCCACTGAGTTTTCAATCACTTCTTCAATGGAGGGACCTTTTGCTTCCTCATCCCCGGAAAACTTCAGCAATACCACAAGTGCTATTACACCGACGAGGGTAATGGTCACCAATGAAATCATCATGATCGTCATGGTTTTACTCTTCAATTTGTATTACCTCCCTCCTGGGGCAGATGAAGCAGATTCACTTTTTGAAAAAAGGTAAGTGAGCGGGAATTGACCTCATCCACTGATTCTTTCACAACGTACCGTCTACCATTTGTTAATAGAATGGTAGTATCGGGAAATGCTTCGACTGTTTCTATGTATAGGGCATTCAACGTAAACGATTTACCATTCAGCCTTGTCAATGTAATCATTCATTTAGTGGGAGGGACTGATCTTCTCAGCCACTCCCTTCCTCCCTTTCAAGGAATTAACGTTTCAAGTTTACAAGTTCCTGCAGGATTTCATCAGACGTTGTGATGATCCGTGTGTTTGCCTGGAATCCACGTTGAGCTGTAATCATCTCGGTGAATTCTTCGGAAAGGTCTACATTGGACATTTCAAGTGATCCTGACTGAAGGGCTCCTCTGCCGTCCCCCGCTACACCCTGATTCGGAAGACCTGAGTTGTTCGATGCTTGGAACAGATTACTCCCGGCTTTCGTCAACCCTCCTGGATTCGAAAAAGTAGCCAGTGCCAGCTGGCTCAACACTCTCACTTCCCCATTTGAAAACACTCCATTTACTTCACCTGAAGAACCGATATTAAAGCTTTCTAAATACCCTTCTGAGTTTCCGTCAACGGTATCCACATTGGCAGATGAGGAGCTGTCGAATTGAGTGATCTTTGAGAAATCCAGATCTATATCTTGAGTTGGATTTGCTCCAGTTGAGTTATTTAATGTGATAGCAAAAGGAACATATCCTGTAGCTGGAGATTCTACCTTACCGGCATTGTCAAAAGAAATTGTTGTATTTTCATTTACCGTTACACCTGGAGTCAAACTTGATACAGTAGCCTTCCATTCGTTTAAACCTGTCTTCTCCATCACAATTTTCAAACTGATGTCCTGCCCCAATGAATCTTTCACTTTTGTCTCCAATTCTACTTGGGTATTATTCGGTGCACTTGACTTCAAATTCCCGTTATAAGTAGCTTTACTTGTAGCCTGTGGAGCCATGGTCGTGTTCGTGTCAATCTTTATATCCGTAGTGCCGCTCTTATTGACCTCTCCGGCAGCATCAACGGGATACCCTTGAACTAGATTCCCCTGACCCGTCACAAGATTTCCGTTTGAATCCAGGTAAAAGTTCCCGGCACGAGTGTACATTTCGTTATTTCCTTGTCTCACCACGAAGTATCCATCTCCTGATATGGCGACATCCAATGAACGTCCGGTAGTTTGAAGACTTCCTTGTGTCTGGATTGTATCGATGGATGATAATGACGATCCAAGCCCTACTTGCTTTGCATTTTGACCTCCCCGGTTGTCTGTTGCCCTACTGGCACCGGACACGGTTTGATTCATGAGATCCTGGAATGTGACCCGGCCCTTTTTATATCCGTACGTATTGACATTGGCGATATTATTACCGATTACATCTAATTTGGTCTGAAAGTTTTTCATTCCACTTATACCTGAATACATTGAACGTAGCATGAATGTTTTCCCCTTTCGTATGTGCTGTTTCAGTCATTCCACAGCATATAGGCTTCCTTCTCGAGGTCCGGCCTATGAATCGATTAATATGGTTCCATTAATGTTGGTGAATATTTGAGAATGTGCCTCTTCACGGTCCAAAGCGGTGATCACCGTTTGGTTTTTGGCACTTACAATCAATGCGGCATCTTTCAGAATAACCAGTGAGTCCTGTACACCCTTATTCTTTGCTTCTTTCACTTTCTCCCCAATCTTTTCCCACGTTTCAGAAGGAATCGAGATTCCTCTTTGTTCCATCCTTATTTTCGCATGTTTGCTGATTTGCAATGGAGAGACATCTTTGATCGCCTTATCCAATTGAGTCGCAAATGATGTAGAAGAGCGGGCAGATCGATTAACTGCTTTACTATGATAATTAGACGTGATAGGTTGCGGTGAGCGGTGAAAGAACGTTTTTTCCATAAAACCACTCCCTAGGATTCAATTTTTAACAATGCAATACTTGAGATTTTTTCACCTGAATCGGTATGAATCCATATTTGGGAATCCTTCTTCGAAACGGATTGAACCACTCCGCTCAGTTCACCATCTTCCCCACTCCATGTCACCTTCTTGCCTATTAGCAGGGATGCGCTTACGAGAGATGACTCTCCGCTTCCTGAAGTATTGACTTGAGAAATATTCCCCGGATTCAGGATCGTTCCATCTTCCATGATGAATTCAACCGAATCACCTTTAAAACGGACACCCTTAACGAGTCCTTGTCCTTCTTGAATTTCAGGTACTTCCTCTGATTCTGATTCAATGACCTTATGCCAGGTCACTTCTTTCCCTACAAATTGATTATAAGAAATCAGTTGGGTCTGACTTTGTGTATCCACGAACTTCTCCATCGTCTTGGTCAGATTGGTCATTTGTTCCAGAGAAGAAAATGTCGCCATTTGTGCGATGAAATCCTTGTCCTGCATGGGATTCATCGGGTCTTGATTTTGCAATTGAGTCATGAGGATTTTAAGGAAATCATCTTTCCCTAAAATATCCCCCCCTGTTCCACGCTTAGCCTGAACGTTGGAATATAGTAAACTGGGATCTATTTTCGTCATGTCATCACCTATATTTCAGTATTTACGAGATAATCTTTGAAGGATTGAGTCTCCTCTTCATGGGTCGTTTGGGGTTGATCGGATTGTTTATGCTGATGGGACCCTTGACCGGATTGCCCTTTATGCTGACGCTCAGTTTCCGTGAACGCCTGTGAGATTTCAATCTTCTCAACGTTCAGGTTCTGTGCACTGAAAGCATGTTTCAATCCATGAATCTGTGAATCCAGCATTTCCTTCGCACCTGAGGTAGAAGCAAGGATTTTCGCTGTCATGACCCCATTCTGCTGCAATAATTCAATCCTTAAAGAACCCAATTGCTCTGGATACAGTTTAATCAGCAGCTTACTCAAATTTGGTTGGGTTATCATATTCGATTTACCCAGGATGTTCTGAAATTCTTTAACAAATTGCTCGTATTGAAGGGAGCGGCCGGTCGATGGCAGATTCATTGAAAAGGTTTCAGCCTTAGGCAGAACAAAATGAAGATTCGTTCCTTGAACCGGTTGAACTCCTTTCTTTTCGGCCGTGGAGCCATGCATATCAGAATTCTGATCCATCGTTTCTTCAGGTACCCGGCGCGTATAGGCTTCTCGCAGAATCCTTGACCAGTCACCTGACGTTTGTTGAAGTTTTGGTATGGCACCCTCTATCCCGGATTGAATATTCTTCACCACTTCTTTTAACTCTGCTGCTTTCGATGAATCTGTGATATGCATATCCCGATTACGAGCAAAAAGGTCCAATACCTTTGCCAATTTTACGATGCCTTCTATTTGACCCTGGGCATTTAATTCTTTCAAAGAATTTTCTGCAGAAAACTTCCCGGCCTTGGTATCCTTTGAAAGAGCGGACTGTAATAGATGAAGTGTTCCAAGAAGGTCTTCATAAACATCCTCAACCTGCTTAAGATCGACAGGTGACCCTTTTCCCAACATGACTGACTTCAATTCAGAAAAAAGTGTTTTGATTCCATCAATACTTACGCCAAGAATGTCTGCAATCCGATTAACGTCAAGTTCGTTCACTTTTGATAGTTGATCCAACTGCTCTTGTGCGAGGCCAAGATCCTCCAGTTTACCAGCTGCCAGGATCGCTTCAAGATTTACGAGAAATGACGGGTCATCCACTGACTTGACTTCCTTCAATTCACTGCTTTGGTTGGCGACAAACCCCAAAAGATGCTGTGAAAAGCCCGTTTCTTTTTTTGAAAGATTCGCTTCCTTATTCACAGGTGATACAGTGCTTACCCTTTGTGTAGCGATTCCGATTTCCATTCATTCACCTCCTTTAAAGAATTAAAACAGATCATTCCTCTGCTGATAGAAGACTTGTGTATCTTGCAGCATCCACAGCAGGCATCTTTTCTAAAATGTCTGCCAGCGTATCTGGCTTTATAGTGGAAAGGATCTTCATCGCCTCTTCATCTTCCATGTTCATGAGAACTGGAGCGGCGCTTTTCGCAGACATCGCTTCAAAGGTATTGACTACCTCCTTAAAAGCCCGTTTGTTGTCTTCACCAATCTGCCTTAATTCATTCATTTCCTCATTCTGCTGCTGGATGGTTGCCTGAAGTTGTTCGTTATCACTGTCTTTTTTATCTATTTCACTTTGAAGCTGGGCAATTTTGGCCTCTTGATCTTCCATCGACGCGTTTAATGAAATGATTCTCTCTTGTAATTGTTTCCTGTCCTCTTCATTATCTGTAGGGATGACCTTTGCCAAAAAAGGAATGTCCGATCCCAGTGATTGCGCTTTTTCAAAAATATTGATTCCCGCAAATGTCATGATGACCAGAGCAAAAGTGATAGCAAACAAGAGAGGAATGACGATGATGAAAATGAATCTTTGAAACCGATTATGCGAGTCTTTCTTTTCCTCTTCGATTACCTTTGCCATGAAATCACCTAACTCCCCTTTTCAAATATTGAACAACCGACACTTCGTCTAATTGTTTATTTTCCATCGATTGGATGTTTTGAAGAAACCGCTCTAAATCTTTTTCCTTCATCTTTTCGTATTTTTTCACTTCCACATTCATATCCACCAGTTTATCTTCATACCAATTCATCCGATTTCTCGCTTGGATCACTAGATCCTGATAATAAGAGATAGTCTTTTCAAGATTGGTGATGAATTGTTGATGATGACGGATATCCTGTACAGATAATCCACCCTGTAATTTGCTCTCCTGATGAAGCTCCAGGGTTTCTTTCTTTTTCAAACATTCATATAGCTTCCCTGCAACTGTTTCAAACTTTTCAATGGAACCCCTGTACATTTCCTGGACTTCATCTTTTTCTTTTTCTTTCAAGGTTAGAATTCGTTGGAATTTATACTGATAACTCATTCGGATCATCCACCTTTTTCCGATAGCTTGATAAGCTCATCAACACTCGAGGCTAGAGAGATCTGTTCATATACACCTTGCTTCAGGAAGGAGATGATTCCCGGATAATAGTTGATGGCTTCATCCACTTCACGGGAAGTCCCTTTTTTGTATGCCCCTATTTGAATCAAATCTTCTGAGTTCATATAGGTACTCAATAACTCTCTTATTCTAGTGGCAGCTTGTAAATGTTCTTTAGAGGCAAGGTGATTCATTAACCGGCTGACACTCTTCAGAATATTGATGGCAGGGTATTGGCCACGATTCGAAATCTGACGGTCGAGAACGATATGACCATCGAGTATCCCCCTGACTGTATCTGAAATAGGTTCATTCAAATCATCACCATCTACGAGAACGGTATAAAACGCCGTAATACTTCCATGGAGGTTCGTTCCGGTCCTCTCAAGCAGCTTTGGTAAAATAGCGAAAACGGAAGGAGTATAGCCTTTGGTTGTCGGCGGTTCCCCAACCGCCAACCCGATTTCCCTCTGTGCCATGGCTACCCGGGTGGCAGAATCCATCATCAGCATGACGTTCATTCCTTTATCACGGAAATATTCCGCAATCGCTGTTGCCGTAAAGGCACCTTTAATTCTCATAAGAGCAGGCTGGTCGGATGTGGCAGCCACTACAATCGTTCTCTGCAATCCTTCTTCACCTAAATCTCTTTCAATGAATTCTCTTACTTCCCGGCCGCGTTCCCCTACCAATGCGATGACGTTTAAATCGGCTTTCGTGTTTCTGGCGATCATTCCAAGTAATGTGCTTTTCCCCACACCACTTCCGGCAAAGATTCCTACCCTTTGGCCCTTACCGACGGTCAGCATGCTGTCGATGGCTTTTACGCCAACTTCCATTTTTTCATCAATGGGAGGTCTTGATAGCGGATTGGGTGGTTCCTGTTCTGTATAGGCAGTGCTTAATCCAGAAGGTAATTGACTTCCATCAAGGGGATGACCCAGGGAGTCTATCACCTTACCGATTAGAGATGGCCCGATTTTGATTTCCAATGGTTTTGCCGTTGCTTCGACTAAACTGCCTGGTGAAATATCCTGCATATTGGTATATGGCATAAGGATGACCAAATCATCATTAAACCCGACGACCTCTGCTTGTATCACCTTCTTTTTACCTCGGGAGAGAATATGGATATGACAGACTTCACCTACTGAGCTTTCAGGACCCTGGGATTCGATCATCAATCCGACTACCCGTTTCACTTTCCCGAACTTTTTGAATGTTGGGATATGGGGGATCTGAGAGATAAGATCTGCTGCTTTCATTCGACATCACCTTCAAGAAGGTGGTGTAGCTTCAGCTTCAATTCTTTCAATTGAGAATCCACACTGACAATGACCCGCCCTTGATTCGTTTCAATGTAGCATTCTTCAGGGAGAAGGTCATCGTTTGCATAGATGAAACATTGAATATCAGTTGGGAACATGACTTCCAGTTCAGACTTGTTCTCGGCAAGGAGCTTATGTCTCGTCGGATGCACATGTATCTGGATATGAGGCAGATCCCTCACTTCCTTTAGCCCCCGTTCCACGATGGAAAGGAATAAATCCGGTTCATCCTTCAATTTTTGATTCATGATTTTCCCGGCACATGCTATCCCAAGATCTATAATGACTTTCTCTGCTCTTTGGATGTAACCGTCATACTGATCCCTGTTGTTCTCAGTGATCTCGTTTGCTTCTTGCAATTTGTTCTCATATTCCTGGTAGCCTTTCTTTCTGCCTTCTTCCTCTCCTTGCAGGAATCCGGCATTATATGCCTCTTGCATAAGCTGCTCCCGTTCTGTTATCCAACTTTCTTTATCACGTAACAACCTTTCTTCTTCGCGACGAATCTCCTCATTTGCTTCCCGGATGATTCGTTCTGCTTCAATGCTTGCTTGCTCTATGATTTGATCCCTTCGAAACGAGGCATTCCCTATTAACCTATCTTCCTCTGGGGATGCGTCTTCCACCTTCTTCATTCTCTTAAGAGAGATCACTTTCCCCTTGTCTTCAATAGATTGGGCTACGGTAGACTTTATGATCCTAGACAATGATATCGTCTCCTCCACCACGGGCGATGATGATTTCACCTGAATCCTCTAACCTTCTTATGACTGCTACAATCCGTGACTGTGCTTCTTCAACATCCCGTAATCGGACAGGACCCATGAATTCCATTTCTTCTTTAAGGGTCTCAACCATCCGGTTCGACATGTTCCTAAATACCACTTCTTTCACTTCATCACTCGAGACTTTAAGTGAGAGAAGCAGATCTTCATTATCACAATCCCTGATCACACGCTGGATGGAACGGCCATCGAGTGTGACAATATCTTCAAATACAAACATCCTCTTCTTGATTTCTTCGGCTAATTCCGGATCTTGGATCTCCAAGGCATCCAGGATGGTCTTCTCTGTTGAACGATCTACCCCGTTCAATACTTCCACTACCGCTTCCACTCCGCCGGTTTGTGTATAATCCTGTGTGACGGTCGCTGAAAGCTTCCTTTCAAGAATGGCTTCCACCTCGCTGATCACTTCAGGAGAGGTTCCATCCATCACCGCAATCCTTCTCGCGATATCCGCCTGGACTTCCTGTGGAAGCTCAGAAAGTATCTGACCTGCTTGTTGAGGGTCAAGATAGGATAGAATCAATGCAATCGTCTGAGGATGTTCATTCTGGATGAAGTTAAGAATTTGAGCTGCATCGGCTCTTCTTGCAAAGTCAAAGGGTTTGACCTGTAAGGAAGAGGTCAGGCGATTAATGATCGCCGTTGCCTGCTCAGATCCAAGTGCCTTCTCCAGGACCGTCTTCGCATAGCCGATTCCACCCTGCGAGATATAGTCCTGTGCAATGGCGATTTGATGAAACTCCTCTAAGATGTCTTCTTTCGCTTCCGTTTCCACCTTTTTCACTCCGGAAATCTCTAATGTTAATTTCTCGATATCTTCTTCCGACAAATGCTTGTAAACGGATGCTGATACATCTGGACCAAGAGAGATCAGGAGGATGGCCGCCTTTTGTTTACCTGTTAAACCTTTCTCTCTTCTAACCATGTTCATTCCTCCTAATCCTCTGCTAACCAGGTGCGTAACAGTTTCGCAAATTCTTCCGGTTTATCTTTAGCCATTTTTTCCAGCTGTTTACGGCGAATCGACCCTTCTGTCTCTTCTTTAGGTTCAATATCCGGGATCTGGACTGGCTCTCTTGTTTCTTCATATTCTATTTCTTCAATCGATTCTTTCTTTCTTGAACGTAATAAGAAAAATACTAAGAGAAGAATCACTACAAGGAGTATGCCTCCTACAACATAAGTCCACCAAGGCAGGACAGGCTTCTCTTCAGATGCGACATCCACTTTCCCATTGAACGGCTGAACTGAGACGACCACCTTTTCTGCAATCGCGTCATCCGTGAGTTCAGGATTCGCGTCCTTATCAATGGACGTGCGTACGATCGTGGATAAAACTTGGCGTATATCATCGACCCTGTTCTGTGGTAAGGACGATTCTTTTTCGGGATCAGGCGGTTCCACCATGACCTGTATCCCAAGGTCCCTAATCTTGTAAGGACTTTCTACAATCTCTTTTTTGATCCGGTTGACTTCATTATTAATGGTTTCTTCCATCCGTTCATAATCACCATTCGATTCTGAACTGGAGCCGTATGTAACACCGCTGTTCGTCGGCTCATTGGCATCCCCGGCCCCTGGTGTCCCTCCAGGAGCGGCACCTTCACCTGAGAACGTTTCCGTAATACGCTGAGCACTGACTGCGATTCCTTCCATATTTTCTTCATCGACAGGTGTTACAATGTTTTCTTCGCGGTTTTCCTGGGTAAAGTCAATATCAGTTGTCACGGAAACCACTACCTTATTAAAGCCGATCAGCGTACCAAGCATGTTTTGAACCTGACGTTGAATATCACGCTCGACTTCTTTCTTTACATTCATTTGCTGAGCAAAATTTCCGCTTCCCGTAGAATTATTTTGAGATTCTAAATCAAAATACTCAAAATATTGATTCATGATGGCGATATTCTCAGTAGGAAGGTCTGGAACACTTTTCGAAACAAGATGATAAAGTGATTTGATTTGCTTTTGATCAAATGTGAAACCCGGCTTCGTATCCAGGACAATGGATGCAGATGCATTTTGCACATCATCATTTAGGAAAATCTGTTTTTCAGGAAGATTGATCATGACTTTTGCATCCTGGATCCCGTCTATTCCCTTCATTAAATTGGCTAATTCCGTTTGCATGGCGTCCAATTTCATGACGTTGAACTCGTTATCGGTCATACCGAATCCGGCATTTTGACTGAAGAAAGAATAGTCGATGCTCCCAGAGTTAGGTATCCCTTCTGCAGCCAGTTCAACTTTCAGTGTATCCACCTGCTCTTTAGGGACCATGATGGTCGATCCACTATCGGTAATTTCTGAAGGGATTCCCCTGCCATCCAGATTCTCTTTGATGGTTCCCGTTTCTGAAGGTGACAAATTACTATATAAGGGTTCGAGAGTCGTCCGCGTTGAAAAATAACTAACCGCACCGATCAGGATGACGGTAATCAGAAAGATGGCTCCCATGCTGATCTTTTGTTTTTTTGTTCTACTTGTCCAATAAGTCTTTATTTGCTCTGTATATTTCTTAAACGATTCATTCATTACAATCCTCCGGTACTCGACTGCATGAGCCTACTACATTGGCATTCTCATTATCTCTTGATATGCTTCCACTACTTTGTTACGGACTTCCATTGTCGTTTGCAGGGTGATGCTTGCCTTTTGTGAAGCGATCATCACCTGATGGAGATCAACGGTTTCACCCCGTACAAGTTTTTCCGTTAATTGATCTGACTGCACTTGCATCTTATTGACTTCGTCGATGGACTTTTTAAGTAATTGACTGAAGTTTTCCGTTGCAGCAGAAGGAGAACTATTTTTTTTATCAAATGACGGACTTATAACTGCAGGAGTTACCGAACCTATATTGTGTATGGCCATAGAATTACAACCTTTCTTTATTTACCGATTTCTAATGACTTCATTAACATTGCTTTATTTGCATTAAATACTGTCACATTTGCTTCATAGGACCGTGTAGCTGAAATGAGGTCTACCATTTCCCTCAAGGGGTCTACATTCGGCAGGCGTACATATCCATCATCATTTGCATCGGGGTGCTGAGGGTCATACACCATTTTAAATGGCGTTTTATCGTCCTCTTCAATCCGTGAAACTTTCACTCCACTCCCAATTGAGTGGTTGGCCCTTGTGTTCATCGCCTGGTTTAAAAAAGAAGAAAACTGATCTTCCTTTGGTGCCATCACGACAGACTTTCGCTGATAAGGCTGCCATTCACCATCCACCATTTTGCCTCTCGTTGTATCTACATTGGCCATATTGGACGAAATGACGTCCATCCTCAAACGCTGGGCGGTTAGTGCAGAAGCCGTTGTATTCATCCCTGTAAATAATCCCATTCTTACTTGCCACCCCTTATGACTGATTGCAGACTGTTAAACTTCCCATTTATTCGGTCTGACAGGGCATTAAAATAAATTTGGTTGGTTGCCATCTCTGACATCTCCTGATCCAGATCCACACCATTTCCATTATGATTGTATTGAAAAGAGGATTTCGTCTTTACCGCAGGGTGTTGACTATAAGATCCAAAGGTAAAGTGACGTTGATTTGTTCTTTTCGCTTCCAATTGTTGAGTAGATTGATTCAATAACGACTTAAACTCTACTTTTTTCGCTTTATAATTTGGTGTATCGACGTTCGCAATATTTTGAGAAATCACTTTCTGATTTAACGAGGCGTAGTTCAGCCCGTTTTCGAGTGTTGAAAAGGTGTTGGAAAAAAGTTTCACTTTAGGCACCTCTATCCGTTTTTTTGACATGTTTCAACTATTTTTGACATATTTATCATGCAACAGTATTTATTGTAATGTTTAGCAAGATTAGTGTCTATGAATATTCCGTAAATTTTAAAGAAAGATGGCGATATTCATCGAATTCGTGACTTTTCATCCATGTTTAAACCTAATTTTCCCATGGATATTTTTACAAATAAATGTGGTTTATTCCTTGGTTTGTTACATTCATATTACAGAGACAGAGATAAGTAAGAAGCAAGATACCATACATATCCGTCATTCAGCGCTCCATTGCGAAAATTTTTTCGCAAACTACATAAGAAAACTTCACCTAAAGTCAGGTGAATCCGTAAACCTCTATATTTTTCACTCATCTTGGAATGATGTCGAATCTGGTCGTAACATTGTTGTAACTTTATTGTACTATCACCATCATAGATGACAATACGAAAAGAACAATTGCCGGTAGTCCATTCGACTTATTTTCCCTAAACAATCTGACATTTCACTACAAACCACCTATATAAGGTGAGAAGGCATCGGACTGGCATTAATCATTTCAATATAATTTAAAAATAGGCTGGGACTTAACTAAATCCATTTCCTCTATTGACGAATAATCAAATTAATAATTAGGATCACTTGTTACACCGCCATTGATTTCCGTGCAAGAACTTCGCTTTCCTCGGGCGTAAGGCAAGCCTCCTCACAGCTGACGCTCCTGCGGGGG
>NZ_BCVQ01000012.1 GCF_001591825.1 Rossellomorea vietnamensis NBRC 101237 | reverse complement strand
GGAAAGGAACGGTCCATATATTTACATTCCCACTTATAAAAAATATAATAAAAAAAATTCCAAAAGAAATTCTACATTTACCTGTACGTATTGACATGCATTTCGTTTTAATACTTTTTTCGATAGAACAATCTGTCGGAGAAAGTATTTTTGTATGTCAATATGTAGCAAATTGAATGGTTTGTAAATGGTTAGGAAGAGGTAAAGAGAAGTAACAGAAAGACTTGGAAAAAGGAGAGGGGTATCATTATGATCATTCGTGCTAAATGTTGGAGGATGTTAAGCGTACAGGAAAAATTATTTATACTGAAAGCAGTATGTAATAAGCATCTCAAAAAATAGTCCGTGGATATTATCGCCGATTTGTGCATGCCACATTTTTTTGTCATTGGGCCGCTTACACTGGTGGTACGATCAAATTAGGAATGTAAGGTTTGCAAACCGAAGTGCGACATAAGCAATCCAACCCCATGTGATGTAGAAATTACATGGAGGCAGTTGATCCAGCCACCTTCTTATTCTTTTCTGATCATGTTCCCTTGAAGGTGAACATGAAATCCCCAAATACAATCCCACTACGTCTTTTTTTCCTGTCCTTAATCCCGTTTTCACATACTTCCCGGCAAAAGACAATAAAATGTTCCTGGTGTATTTTATTGGTCTTTTGGTAAGATATAATTGCACATACATATAAGGGGGACAACTAGTGAAAGCGTCACAAAGAGTCATGATAGCTGGTCTATTGATTACTATTCTGTTAAGCGGATGTAATCGAAATGCAGCGGACATGGTCGTTAATGGTAGTGTAAAGGTAAATGAAGAAGCGGAAACACTTACATTTTCCGGAGTGTTGACAGATGAAGCGTTAGAACCGGAAACGCCTTTTCGAGCACGTTTTTTCCTGCAGGGCAAAACGATCAAAAATGCGCTGGGAACCGACTTGATCTATACGGATGAAGAGCTGAAGAGCCGAAAAGAGGGAGAGGATCCTAAAGAGTATAAAGTAGAAAAAACAGTGGAAATAAAAAAGATTAAAGAGATCGATAAAGTCATAAGCGAGATTAAAGATGAAGATAAAGAATCTGTCACCATCGAAATCGTAAATGATAATGGCCGAATTGATGACAAGGTTCTTCATGACATAGAAAAGGAGTAGGGAGATTCATCCCTCTCCTTTTCTATGTATGCAGCTTATTTAGGATTCACTGGCCTTTTCAATGCATAAAGATCGTCTTCGAGTAGAAGCATTTTATCCATCAATACGTCTTTGGAATCCATCACTCCCTTATTATATAAGAAGGGACCGATTTCTTTCATAAAGAAGTCAAACCAATTTTCAGCTCCTAAATCCCCAATTTCATCCCCTGTTTGTTCATAGTGAAAACGTTGGATGCTCCCAATCATCTCATCCTTTTGCTCTTTAGGTATCTTTGTAAACATCATGAGTACCCCTCCAGTTTTGTTTCTTCCATCGTAACATAAGAGTTCCAATCACGGACATGAAAGAGAGCCATCGTTTCTTCTCCATGGACCCTGGTCAGCTTTTAATATGGTAGCCAAAGTAGTAGTTGAGTAGTTGGAAGAAATCAGCGGTCAGTGTGATGAAACATAAATAAATCATTATGAATGCATTTGTTCAGTAGAAAAAATAGTAAGACACTATGAATTTGTATGATTGTGGCAAACTAATCCGTACATGGCAGGGATTCAGCTGTGAAGTTAAGAGATAAAGGAGAATGAGCATGTGGCAGGAATTTAAGAAGTTTGCCGTAAAAGGGAATGTGATCGATTTAGCTGTGGCGGTCATCATCGGTGCCGCCTTTGGTAAGATTGTGAAATCACTGGTAGACGACATCATCATGCCCCTACTCGGTATTTTGCTTGGAGGAATCAGTTTTACCGAATTAAAGGTTACGGTCGGGGAGGCGGTCATTACTTATGGGGTATTCATTCAAAACGTAGTCGATTTTTTTCTCATCGCATTTGTCATATTCGTCATGGTTCGACTGTATAAGAAAATCGAGCGTAAAGAAGAAGTGAAAGCGGAAGTGAAAATCGACCAGAAGGAAGAACTGCTCAGGGAAATACGTGATGTATTAAAGGAATCGCCAAATCGACCATCTTGAAAGTAGATTGGATAAAAATAGAGGGGATTTCCATACAGTAGCCAATATAGTAAGAGAAGACTGTGAGGGGGGCTTAAAATGGAAATGAACTCAATCTACTTGATCAAAGAAAAAAACGGAATGAAAAAAGACTATTCGCTCCTTCTTTCCATGATGGACTATGCAAGATTGACCTCCATTCAGGAAGTGGAAAATTTGCCGGTTGAAGTGCTTGATTACCGTTGTCATGATGAAGCGAATTCCATCGGGATGTTGCTTGCTCATTTTGATGCAGTAGAAAAGATTTATCAGGCATTGACATTCGAACAATTGACGGATGATGAAATTGAAGCATATGCGACGGAATTGGAACCTGCATTAAGTTTAGGCAGCAAGGCAGCCGAAAGGATCAAAGGGAATTCTGTGGAATACTATCTGGAAAACCTTCAACGTACAAGAAAGGCCACAATCGAGCAATTTAAAAAACTGGACGAAGCATGGCTTTATGAAGAATCAGATTGGTGGTACGGGGAAAAAGGGAATAACTTCTTTAAATGGTTTCACGTCTTTGAAGACGAAATCAATCATAGAGGTCAAATAAGAATGATCAAAAAGTTATATGCAAAAGATAATCAACCTACGACAGTAGAGTAGGTTAGACTATATTTTTTACAATAAGACCCATTCCTTTCTTGAGTTTTGAAGGGGAATCTGTTATAGTAAAGATAATTATTTTTGTTCGATTAATCTACATGATTGAAAAGCATTCGTCTTGAATTTTAATCAGAGCAGGAATATAAATATTTTTACGTGCAACTGCACTAGGAGGTACATGTTTTATGTTACAAGGTAAAGTTAAATGGTTTAACGCTGAAAAAGGTTTCGGTTTCATCGAAGTTGAAGGTCAAGACGATGTTTTTGTTCACTTCTCCGCTATCCAAGGTGAAGGATACAAATCATTAGAAGAAGGTCAAGACGTTACATTTGAAATCGTTGAAGGCGCTCGTGGACCACAAGCGGCAAACGTTCAAAAGTAATACAATCGTATAATTCCAAGCAGGGTACGTCAGCTGACGTACCCTGCTTTTTTCGCTCTATAGAGAAGTCGATGTGGACAATCAGGTAGAAAGTTCTATAATGAAATAGACTGTATTACATTGTTTATGGAGGATGATCGCGTTGGTGGCTAAAGAAAGTAATATGAAACTGGCACTTGCCGGCTTATTGTTAGGTATACTCATGTCAGCCATGGATAACACCATCGTAGCAACGGCATTGGGATCCATCGTGTCAGATCTGGGTGGACTGGACAAGTTTGTATGGGTGACAAGCGCCTACATGGTAGCGGTCATGGCGGGAATGCCGATTTTCGGTAAGCTGTCTGACATGTACGGGAGAAAGAGATTTTACATATTCGGCCTTTCTATTTTTTTGATTGGTTCTGCCCTGTGTGGGATTGCACAGGATATCGTCCAGTTAAGTATATTCCGGGCCATCCAAGGAATTGGTGGTGGAGCTTTGCTTCCAATTGCCTTTACCATTGTGTTTGATTTATTCCCACCTGAAAAACGTGGGAAGATGACAGGGCTCCTTGGTGCAGTATTTGGATCCGCTTCAGTATTCGGTCCCCTGATTGGGGCGTTTTTAACGGATCATTTAAGTTGGCATTGGATCTTCTACGTCAATGTACCAATCGGTCTCTTGTCGCTCTTCTTTATTACAACCGCGTATAAAGAATCCCCGCAACGATCAGATCAACGGATTGATTGGGGGGGAGCAATAACTCTGGTGATAGCCGTTGTCAGTCTCATGTTTGCACTGGAATTCGGCGGAAAGGAATTCCCTTGGGAGTCGTGGCAAATCATTGGATTGTTTGCATCCTTCTTGCTTTTCTTTATAAGTTTTTTATGGATCGAACGAAAAGCTTCCGAGCCCATTATTTCATTTTGGATGTTTAAAAGTCCATTGTTTGCATCTGCACAGGCCCTCGCTTTTCTATATGGGGCTGCGTTCATTATCTTGACTATATTGATCCCGATCTTTGTGCAGGCTGTATATGGTGGATCTGCGACAAACGCCGGATTGATTTTGACTCCGTTGATGCTCGGCTCTGTAGCTGGCAGTGCGGTTGCAGGCATCCGGATGACGAAAACAAGTTACCGTAATATCATGTGGGTTTCCATCATTTCGTTTATAACAGGTATGGTATTACTTGCGACGATGGGGCCGGATACGAGCCGGTGGTTGTTGACGCTCTATATGGTCATAAGTGGTTTTGGAGTAGGTTTTTCTTTTTCATTACTGCCTAATGCCACGATCCATAAACTTGATCCGAGGTTTAGAGGGTCGGCCAACTCGACAAACGCCTTTTTCCGTTCCTTGGGGATGACTATCGGAATCACGGTCTATGGGACGCTGCAAACAAAGCTTTTTGCCTCTAATCTTGAAGATGCCTTCAAGGGACAGGAAGCAGGAGGGGGCTTCCAGGGAGATCCAAGAAGTATTTTTGAACCTGAAATGCGTGAAAAAATCCCGGATTTTGTACTTACTAAAATCACGGATGCTATGTCAGATTCCATCACAACCACTTTTGCCTATGCATTGATACCCCTTGGCATCGCATTAGTGTTTGTGTTCCTGATGGGGAAAACAAGACTTGAAGTGACAACCGCTCCTTCTTCTGAGAGAATGAAGGAATAGAAGAAATACCCATTCATCCCTGGTCTTTGAACAGTGAGTCATGTACAAGATCATGGATTGAAACATTGCATTGGAGTGTTTTGATTTTGTGGAAAAATGCTAAGAAATTTTTTATTTTTATAGGAGTATTCCTCGGGATTAGTCTCTTATTGAGTATCATTACCGGTCTGATCATCACCTATATGTATGATGGTACCGGTTATAAAGGTTCTCCCGTGATCGGGACCATGATAAATGGAGCTTCAGCTGTCATTGCCGTATTGGTCGCCTATAAACCCTTCAAAAAAAGCGGGGCACATAAAAGGTAGCAATCGCTTCTTAGAACGAAAAATAAACCTTCCCAAATTGGGGAGGTTTTTTAGATTCAATCTTTTTAAGGTATCGATACATAAGGAAAGAGACCAGTCATGTGACTGATCTCCCTTTAAGTATCGGATTTTGATCCTATGTTAGATTATTTATTTTGTTGGTTTTGTTGTTTAGCAGCTTTTTTAGCTCTTTCAGAAGCGTTTTGTTCTTGAGCAAATTCTGCTTCATTTTTTTGTTGTTGCGGCTTTTTGTTATTGTTGTTCGTCATCATGATCACCTCCCTCTACATTAATTTGCCCGGTTTTGAAAAAAAGATACTTGAAATATTATTTTTTACCATTCTCAATGGGACTTCCTTTTCCAGTTACTTACTAGTTTAGCTATTTCTAAAAGAGGGTAACACTAAATTCATGCCTTTATTTTTTTACATACGTATGAGACACAATGGATCTGAGGGGGAAGCAAGTTGAGAAATTTTACACCAATGTTTTGGATCGCGATTTCGATCGGAGTAATCTTTGTTTTATGGGGAGTCCTTTTTCCTCAAATGTTGATCGATGTCATGACAAATACTCAAGGGGTTCTACTTGATAAATTCGGCTGGTTTTATCAATTTTCAGCCACATTCTTTTTTATCATCGCCATCTTCCTTGCCCTTAGTAAGTATGGAAAGATTCGCTTGGGGAAAGACACGGATAGACCTGAATACTCTACATTGACCTGGTTTGCCATGTTGTTCAGTGCAGGAATGGGAATCGGCCTGCTTTTTTACGGGGTGTCTGAACCTGTATCACATTATGCCACCCCTCCGTTTGGAAAAGGAGGGACCATTGAATCAGCCAAGGTCGGGTTACGGTATACATATCTTCATTGGGGATTCCATGCCTGGGCCATATATGCCGTGGTGGCACTGGCGCTGGCCTATTATAAGTTCAGGAAGGAAATGCCTGGACTTATGAGCGCCACGCTTTATCCGGTCATCGGCGATAGAGCGAAAGGTCCAATCGGTTACATCGTGGATATTATCGCTGTATTTGCCACCATTTTCGGAGTTGCCATTTCACTTGGTATAGGAGCCCAACAAATCAATAGTGGACTCCACTATCTCATGGATGTACCAATTAATTTCAGCATCCAGCTGATCATCATGGGGATTGCTACGGTCCTTTACATTACATCTGCTTCTACTGGCTTATCCAAAGGAATAAAATATTTGAGTAATGCCAATATGGTTCTTGCGGTCTTGTTATTTATTTTATTCCTTATCGTAGGACCTTCACAATTTGTTCTGGAATTATTTTTGACGACGTTTGGAAGCTATGTTCAGAACCTGCCGAGTATGGGTTTGCGTTTTTCACCATTTAATCTAGAAAATAACCAGTGGGTGAAGGACTGGACGATTTTTTATTGGGCATGGTGGATCTCATGGACACCTTTTGTGGGAACATTCATCGCCAGGGTGTCAAAAGGCAGGACTGTCCGTGAATTCATTATTGCCGTCATCATTGTCCCTACCATTGTTTGCTCGCTATGGTTTGGGGTATTCGGGGGAACGGGATTGTACTATGATCTTGTCCAGGGAGTGGATGTAGCCGGTCAAAGTTTGGAAACGGCATTATTTTATGTGTTCGATCAGATGCCACTGAGTGGGGTTTTATCGATCATTTCCCTATTCCTGATCATTACATTCTTTGTTACTTCTGCCGATTCTGCCACTTTCGTATTGGGCATGCAAACATCCAATGGCAGTCTGAATCCTCCATTCTTTGTGAAATTCAGCTGGGGGATCATCTTGGCGGCTATCGCTGCCATTATAATGGGGACCGGAGGCATCAGTGGGCTTCAGGCAGCCACCATCATTACCGCGCTGCCCCTTGGGATCATCCTGCTCGTCATGACATATGGCTTGCTCATTTCATTTCAGAAAGAGATCAGGGTGAAGAATAAAAGGGAAACAGATAGGCATTAAATAATTAGGTATTCACCCCCCTGTCATCTTGACAGGGGGGTGAATGTGTATGGGATGAAAATATTTCCATTCGGGTCTCCGAAAGCATCATTCATTTGGTAAAATAGAGATACCAAATGGAGAGTGGGGATTGTTCATGAAACAAATCATTGCAATGGGTGGCGGAGGTTTCTCAATGGAACCTGATAACCTGTTATTGGATCAGTACATCATAAATCAGTCGAAGGCATCCAGACCTAAGGTGTGTTTCCTTCCTACAGCAAGCGGAGATGCAGAAGGGTATATTGAACGCTTTTATAAATCTTTCACATCCCTGTCAAGTGAACCTTCACATCTATCTTTATTCAAGCCCTCCACGAGGGACTTAGAAGGTTTTCTACTTGAAAAAGATATTATTTATGTTGGAGGGGGAAATACGAAGAATATGCTTGCCTTATGGAAAGAATGGGGAATTGACGTGATACTTAGGAAGGCGTGGGAGTCAGGAACCATTTTAACTGGATTGAGTGCAGGGTCGATTTGCTGGTTCGAAGAAGGAACCACCGATTCATACGGAGATGGGCTGGAGACCATCAAGGGATTGGGTTTGATAGAAGGCAGTCACTCCCCTCATTATGACGGGGAAGCAAACCGTCGTCCCCTCTATCATTCTTTTATTGAGAGTGGGGAGTTGAAACCGGGCTATGCAGCTGATGATGGAGCAGCTTTGCATTTTATTGATGAAGAACTGTCCAGAGCGGTGAGTTCAAGACCATATGCATCGGCTTACCGGGTAGAGAAAAAAGATGGAGTGATTCAAGAGTACAGAATTGCGACCCACTATTTGGGAAATCCCGTGTGATGGTATAAGAAGATCGCATAATCTGGTGTCCATTATCATAGGCATAGTGATGAGTCTTTTTCCAGGGAGGAGAATCATCATGAATGAGGAAAAGCGCAACATGACCGGGGATTTGGTAAAGAAGACATCGAAGCAGGCAAGTGAACTCCTGAACAAAACAGCCGATACAGCAAACGGGATTATCAAGAGTGTGAGCGGTGAAGGTGGATTGGTAGGGAAAGTGTCTGATACTTCGGCAGACTTTGTGAAAAACGTAAGCAACACCGGAAATAAAATGGTCGGCAAAACCGTTGATACAACAAGTAAAGCCGTAAAAGGGGCATCCAATAAGCTATTTAAAAAGAAATAAGGCTTTGAAAGGAGCAATCTCCTGTGTGGAGATTGCTTTTTTATATGTTTCAGAATCCAGATGGAATGCTATGATAAAATGAATCATGGAAGTAAATAAAGAAGGGGAGTGAAACAATGATTCAGTTTCAAAAGATTTCAGCTGCAGATACATATTCGATTAGACAACAAATTTTACGGCCTACACAAACAATGGAGGAATGCAAGTATGAAGGAGACATGGATGAGTCCACCTTCCACGTCGGAGCACTTGATGGAGAAAAGCTGATCTGTATTGGCTCCTTCTATCAGAAAGCACAGGAAGGATTGGAAGGCAGGCTTCCATTTCGTTTAAGGGGGATGGCGACCCTTCCCGATTTCAGATCGAAAGGTATCGGTAAACAGCTCATAGAGTACAGCGAAAGAATCCTTTCTAACGAAGGCTGCGATCTGTGGTGGTGTAATGCCAGGACTTCAGCTGCTCCTTACTATACAAAATTGGGACTGATACAGTCAGGTGATATCTTTGAAATTGAGCCTATAGGTCCTCATGTGATTATGTACAAAAAGATGTAAGAATGGTACATCCTCCTGCAAAAAAACAACCGGGCCACGGCCCGGTTGTCTCCAGTGTTCACTCCTGTATGGAAGATCTTCTCAGTTTAATAAACTTCACTAAATTCAATACAATCGTTTTCGATACTGCGTAGGTGGGTACGGCTAAAATCATGCCGAGTATTCCCGCTAAATTACCCGCAACGAGCAATAAAATGATGATTGTGGCAGGGTGGGTATCCAATCGTTTGCCCAGTATAAGGGGTGAAAGAAGATTCCCTTCAATTTGCTGAGCAATCGTGACCACCACTACGACAAGGATCGCCTTTGTCGGTGAATCAAACAACGCCACGATGATGGCTGGTGCTGCACCGATGAACGGTCCGATAAACGGTATGATGTTTGTGACGGCCCCAATCAGTGCCATCACGAGTGCATATGGCAACCCGATGATCAAGTAACCGATAAAGGTAAGCGTCCCAACGAATGAAGCGACTGTCAATTGTCCCTGTATGTACGCGGCAAGTGTTTCACTCGTATCCTTTAATGTGTTGATTCCTTCCTCACGGTATGCAGGCGGCAAAAATTTCGAAATGGCCTTCGGAAATTTATGACCGTCCTTGAACATGAAGAACAGAAGAAAAGGTACGGTAACAATGAGAATGGTGATGCTTGTCAACACACTGAGTAATCCCTTCAAGGCAGTGGTGATATTATCAGGCAAGGTATTGGCGAAATCCACCAGCTGATTCTCTATATCCTTCAGTGACACATAATCCTGATTCATCATCCATTTAAATTGATCTGTTTCTGACAAATATTCAATGAAGTTCCTCGTTTGCTTTGCATACTCAGGCAGGGCATTGAATAACGCAGTCACCTGACGTGTAATGACAGGTGCAATATTTCCAATGATCAACACCAATGCCCCGATGATTGCAGCATAAAGGACGATGATCGCGATTGTCCTCGGCAGCTTTGCTTTCACCAAAAGATTGACTAATGGATTCAGTAAAAAGTAAAGAAAACCTGAAATGATGATGGGAAAAAATAAGGTAGATGCAAATACGACGATGGGTTCAAAAAGAAAAGAAATCTTAGTTGAAACATAAATGATGGTAAGAATGATAAGAATTTGTAAGCTCCACGAATAAACTTTTTTCCTGGTCAACCTGTTCACCTCTGCTACGACTAGTTTATCTGATTAAGTATATCAAAAATAGGAGGGGAACCCCTACTAATATCTGAGCTAATTGAAAAATATTTTTTAGTAGGAGCATTTAAATCACATGAAACCATCCTGACACTGCAAGTGAAAATGCATAATGATACCATCTTTGGGGACCATAGTAAAAAAGTGATTCTGACTGAAGGTGCAAATATGAGTTCCTTTTACAAAAAGAATAGAAGAATACCGAAGCAGCTCCTTTCAGAAAAAGAAGAAGTCGTCGTAGAAGCCCTCACCTTGGACGAGAAAGTGTCCTTTTTTCAGGAAGGTCTTTTTCACACAGATGATTTGAAAGTAAGAAACTTAACTTTTAATGAAAAAAGAATGACCATCCTTTTTTTGGATTCTGTCATTGATAATAAAAGTTTACAGACATATATCATCCACCCCCTCTTAGAAAAAAAGGCCGGAACGATTCAAGATTCGGTAAGCAGTAATAGTGTGAAAGAAACACTTCAGTTAGAAGAGGCACTGAGGGTAATGGTGGATGGGCACTGTGTCATTTTACAGGAAGATCGTGAATGGGTTACTTTCATAAGTATGCCAAAGATTTCTTCCAACCTGAATGAGCCCCTTAATGAAAAGGTGATCAGAGGATCTCATCAGGGGTTTAGTGAAAACATTTCGGAAAATATTCATCTGATCCGTGCAAGAATCTCCAGTCCTAAGTTGACTGTGAAATACTCGAGTGTAGGGGAAACGACAAGGACGAAGTATTCTCTTGTTTATTTGTCCGATTTGACAGATATGGAAATTGTTAAGACCATAGAGGACCGAATAAGCTATATTGACACCGATTCCATCCAATCACCGGGGTATTTTGAAGAATTCCTGGAGGATAATTCGTTTTCCCCATTCCCGCAGTTTTTGAATACGGAACGTCCGGACCGTGTTGCGGGAAATCTGATGGAGGGGAGGGTGGCGATGGTGATGGAGGGAAGTCCGACTGTGCTGATTTTTCCTGTGAATTTCTTCAGCTTTTTTCAAACGACGGAGGATTATAATAATCGCGCATTTATTGGGTCCTTTATTCGTTTTATCAGGTTGATCAGCTTTATTGCCACCCTTTGTTTACCGGCTTTTTACATCGCAGTCATTTCCTATAATTATGAAATCATACCTGTGGAAATCATCTTTTCGATTAAAAGCTCACTTGAATATGTGCCCTTTCCACCATTGATTGAGGCGGCGATCATGCAGCTTACCTTGGAGTTACTGCGTGAAGCAGCGATACGGCTTCCTAATCCGATTGCCCAAACCATCGGGGTTGTAGGTGGTCTCGTCATTGGGACAGCTGTGGTAGAAGCCAATTTGGTTTCGAATACGATGGTTATTGTTGTAGCGATCACAGCGATTTCTTCTTTTGTCATACCTTCAAATGAGATGAGTACTTCTGTGAGGATCCTGGGATTCCCACTTATGATCGCTGCAGCTTTATTCGGTGTCCTTGGAATTGTCATCGGTCTGATGCTGCTATTGATCCACATGTCCAATCTGAAGTCGATGGGTCATCATTATTTATATCCGGTAGCCCCCCTTGATATTAAGGGATTGAAAGATACGTTTATACGGCTTCCAGTATGGCTGATGAAAAAGCGGCCAAAGGATTTACGAACAGTATACAGATGGAAAACGTCGGATTCCCGGAGATGGAAAAAAAATGAAGATACAGACTAATCTTACTTCCGTCCAACTAATATTCTTTATCATTCAGACCCAAATCGGGGTAGGGGTTCTCGGGCTTCCATTCAGTGTATTTTCTGTTTCGAAGGCAGATGCGTGGTTATCTGTATTGCTTGCCGGCTTCATTGTTCAGATCCTTATCGTTCTCTTCTGGATAATGGGGAGGCGATTTCCAAAGAAGTCTCTTTTTCAGTATTCCCGACAACTTTTGGGTAAAGTGGCAGGATCAACGGTCAATATTTCTTATATACTATACGGGCTTCTGGTCACAGCCTTGATCTTGATGTACTCGACCACCATCATCAAGACGTGGGTGCTTCCCCTTACGCCCAAATGGATTGTCATGTTTCTATTGATTTTTACTGGAATCTACTTGGGGAAGGAAAAGGTTGCTGCGATCAGCGATGTATATGTGGTGGTATCGAGTCTGATCTTTTTTCTTCTTCTAATTTCTGTAGTGGTGCTGGTCACATATCCCGTTGAATGGAGATATTTATTACCGATCGGACAATCCGGTGGTGTGCAGATTGTGAAGGGAGCTAAAGAAGCATACTTTTCAATGTTAGGGTTTGAATTGCTGTTGTTTCTTTTTCCATATTTTCAACACAATGGTGAACGTTCAATCCTTTATTCAGCATCGATTGCCAACCTGATTGTGACCCTGACCTATACTTATCTCACCATCGTCAGCCTTATTACGTTCAGTCCTGAAGAAATCGTCATCGTTCCCCAACCGGTTCTTTACTTTGTGAAATCCATTTATTTACAGATTATTGAGAGGATTGATTTAGTATTCATGTCATTATGGGTTGTCAATGTCATCACCTCCCTAACAAGTTATCTATTTTTATCTACAGAAGGGAGTATTCAAACATTCCGGTGGTTTAAACGTAAACGGTACATTTATACTGTATTATTTGGAATGATGGCGTATGTCATTGCATTAATTCCAAGTAAAGAAGGAGAAATGGAAATCTATAATAAAATGGTGATCAATCTCTCGTATCTCTATATTTTGGTGATCCCTGTTTTATTATTAAGCATTTCATATCTTTTCAAGAAAGCAGAAAGAGGGGAAGACGCATGAAAAAACGAGTGTTCATCATTAGTATTCTTCTTGTTATTCTCCCTTTCTTAACCGGCTGTTGGGATCAGCGGTTGCTTCGAAATGGAAGACTTGTTTTTTCTTCTTCTTTTGATTTGCTGGATGATGAAACCATCCGATCCACTGCAATCATCCGGGATTTCAAGAATGGAACCCCTATCAATACAATGGTCCAAGGCGAAGGGAAGACCATACGTGAAACACGGATGGCAATGGACAGAAAGATTTCCGGAGCATATGAGCCGTCGAAAAACCGAATATTTTTATTAGGGGAAGAACTAGCCAAAAAGGATATTTATAAGTTTTTGGATATTTTTTACCGTGATCCAAACAGTTCGATTTCAGCAAAACTTGCAGTGGTGGAGGGGAACGGAGAAGACATCCTTTCTAAATTGAGTGAAAAGAACGTGTTGATATCAGAATTCATGATTGAACTACTCACGAGTGCTGAATCCGTCACGGGCGTCCCGAAACAGAATCTACAAACGGTCTGCACACTGATGTTCGATGAAGGAAAGGACTTTGCCCTGCCTCTCTTAAAATTGAAGGATGGCGAGGTCATATTAGACGGTACAGCTATTTTCCATAAAAATTCATTATCGGGTGCTTTAACGTTCAAGGAATCATCATTATTCCTGATCATGAACAACCAAAAGGCAAAACTTGCCCGTTTCGTATCCAAAATAGACAATGATAAACGTCTGAACGTGGACAATTATATTACGTATAATGTGACAGAATCCAAGTCAAGGCTCAACATCATTTCAGATGCCCCGGATCATATACAGGTGGGGATAGACGTAGCGATGGAAGTATCAATCGTCGAATTCCCCCAGGATAAATTAACGGATAAGAAAAAATTAAAGAAACTCAATGATGAAATATCAAAGAAATTAACAGAAGATGCAGAAGGGATGATTGGGAAGATTCAACTGGCAAACTCGGATTTATTCGGGATTGGCAGGGAGCTGATGGCGTTCCATCCCAAAACGTGGGAAAAAGTGAATTGGGATGAAGCTTACCCTCAAATCACGATCGTACCGACAATAAACGTCGATATTATAGGGCACGGGATTATAAACTAATGGTCCAGTACCAATATAAAGTACTGGACCATGTATCATGATCATGAGACCATCTTTAAGCCGATGATGCTTCCAACAATACAGAAGATGAAAAACAGCCTTTTCATATCCCTGGTTTCATTAAAAAACATCATCCCCATGAGTACAGCACCTGCCGAACCGATGCCGGTCCAAATCCCATAGCCGGTACTTACGGGAATATCCAGCAGGGATAGAGACAATAGATAAAAACTCAGGGCTCCCGCTGCGAAACTGATCAAGGAAGGGACGAATTTTTTATATCCTTCTGAAAGCTTCATGAATGTCACCATGATCACTTCAGAGAAACCTGCAAAGATGAGAAACATCCAGGCCATCAGTAGCCACCCCCAGTATCTGTTTCTTCTTTATCACTCATCTTTAGTCCAATGACTCCAAAAATGAGTAAACTAATGAATGCGATCTTCCATATGCTTATCCCATCATTCAAGAAAAACATACCAACCACCGCCGTGCCGGCTGCTCCGATCCCCGTGAAGACGGCGTATGCCGTTCCGATTGGAAGGAGTCTCATTGATTGAGAAAAAAAATAAAAACTCACTAAAATAAGGAATGCCGTAATGACACTTGGCACCGGTTTCGTAAACCCTTCTGAAATGGATAATCCCGTTGCCCAGCCAATTTCCAGGATTCCCCCAATAATCACATATAGCCAGCCCATGTTGCTACTCTCCTTTACGGCTTGATATTCCAAGTGCATAAACTTTCCAAGCCGATTCAATTCGTTGTTGAAAGATTTCATTCGTATAATAGTGATGCTCCAGAAAGACACCATCCACAAGACATAAGAAAGACGCTACAAATTCATCCTCCGTGACATCTTGAAACATTCCCTGGTTCACGCCTTCCTTGTAGACCGAAACTAAGATGGATGTGGTGACCTTTTCCAAGTGAATGAATTGTTCCTGTATTAAATCCTTAAACTGTTCAGGAGGGAAGAATGTGACCCTTTTCCACAGTAGAGCCTCTTTCGTTGTCATTAAACGTTGACAAAATAAATCAAAAAGCACTCTGACATTTTTGAGTGGTTCTTGATGATTCATGGTGCCCTCCGTTTTTCTGTAAGCGGTGACCTCTGATACAATCAACTCCTCTAATACTTCGATAAAAAGGTCCTCTTTACTGCGGAAGTGATTATATATTGAAGGTTTTTTAATTCCAACCTCCTTTGCGATTTCTGCCAAAGATGTATCTTCATAGCCCTTTTGTCCAAATAGATCCAGAGCCACACTTTTTATCAGCTGCTTATTATCATTCACGATGATCCCTCTCCTTAAAACTAACTAACGGTCGTTAGCCTCATTATAATATCGATTACAGCAAAATGCAATAATCGAAAATGGTCACTATTAGAGAATACATGCGAATGATACGCCAACCCCATACATATAATCTTCTGTTGATTTTAATCGGGGGAAAGGGGATTCGCATGAAAGTCTTATGGTGGAAAGCGGCCATTCTTAGTTTATTGGTTATAATGTTGGTATGTTTACTGTTTTTGAAAATAGTGGTTAGTACAAAGGATGACTGGGTAGTAATCGAAGAGAAGTACTTTCCCTTAAAGGTTGGACACGATCCGTTAGGAATCAAGTCGGGGGAAAAACTGGATCCTTCTCAACGTGTTTCCACATGTGCCATGAAATTTGATGATGGTCATACGTATTCAGTGGACTGCGATGAATACCTTGATTTCAACATCGGGGAGAAGGTCAGAATAGACTCGATTGAAAAAAATCAAGTAAAACTAAGAAGGAAGTAAGTGTGGTAGGATAATACCATAGTATTGAAATCATTTATGATAGGAATGATCATGCAAATGACGAAAAAGGACCTTGTTCAATATTTTATCGTTAACAGAGATCTATCGATGTCGAAAGGGAAGACCGCTGCACAAGTGGCACATGCCGCCACATTGAGTACTTTGACGATGATGTCAAAGGATTCTCCTTTCCAAGACAGGCAGGAGGAATTTATAGAGTGGGCGCAGACGGGCATGAAGAAAGTGGTATTAAAGGGGAAAACGGCAGAGCTGGAGAAATTAGAGAAGAAAGGGTATTTCAGCATACATGACAGTGGGTTAACCGAAATCAAAGAAGGTTCCTTGACTGTGACCGCACTACCCCCGATGGAAAAAGATGAAGCAAAGGAAATTATCGGACATTTGTCTCTATTAAAAGATTAAATGGAGTGAAGGAGGAATGTGCATTGTTTTCGAAAATAGACACGGTACATATTCAAGTGAAGAATTTAAAGAAAGCTCAACATTGGTACGGAGAGATATTGGAGTTGGAACAGATCTTTGATTCAGGAAAATATTTGGTATTTAAAATAGGGGTAGGGGAATCGACTCTGACGATTCAGGAAGGAGAGGTCCGTCCCTCATCGGTCAAGCCCATCTTGTTTTCCGATGCGCTGGAAGAAACGAGGTTGAAGCTTTTGGAGAAGAATGTGAAGGCAGGGGAAATTGAAGTGGATGAAGATGTGACCTATTTTGAATTTCATGACTTGGATGGCAATGGATTTGAAGTGTGTCAATACATACCGTTATAGACCAAAGCCAGTATCGCAAAAAAGCTGATCAGATGAGGTTCTGATCAGCTTTTCTATAGAGATAAGCGTTTATTCTAATGTATCTAGATACGCATAATATGCGGCTAGTTTTTCATTGTTGTTTGCAGCTTTACCGTTTCCTTTTAATGATTTACCTATTGCAAAGTATTCTTTATGAACAGGTAAGACATGAACCGTAACAGCTGGTCGCCCTCTATGCCTGAAATCCTTAGGTACGTGAAGCATGGAAAATCGTTTCATCAGTATGCCTCCTTTAAGGAGAGAGCCATTCTACCCATCTATTACTATTTAAGTAGAATCTATGGTTTTCTAACGATAACATATATGATGACTTTACTCAACTTTCTGATTATTACACACAATTTTCAAGATGAAATCTTTGAAAAGTACCCCCAAGAATGAAGGAATGGATTCGTATACTATAGTGAAGATGATGGATCATCTTTCAGCACATTCTGATATTAACAACTTTGGGAGGTATTTATAAGTATGAATATAGACGAAGTACTAGAAGATACCGTAGAACTTGGACAAGAAGATATCAATCGCCCCATCTATCGCATAGACATCGATAACCTATTAGAATTAACAAGTGATCTATAAGTGGAGTTCCATATAGAGAATGAAAAAGGCAGGCCCTAAAGTAAAGGGTCTGCCTTTTTTATGCTTCACACTGATTATGACCGCTGTTTAATCGTGTCTCTTATGTTTATTAAGTAATTCCTTCATCATATTGATGATGGTTGCTCTCTCAGTCTTATCGAATGTGCGGGTCCAACCGGATAGAAGGGTTTCCTCTTCGGTTGACAGGTCACGTTGCAATCCATCTACGAAAATCTCTTTGATTTCGTCTGTTCCATTTTTAGGGTTTATCGTTTCATGTCTCATCGTTTTACCTCCTTGCTTCTTCTTCCTTATTTTCCCCAAGTCAAGTAATTCAAACATTTTAGTGCGTTCCGTGTGTTATGTGAAGAGGGGGTTAGGGGAAGAATGAAGAAAAAAAGTATAGGTGATCCTTATGTCGCTCCCTTTCTTTATTACCGTGTTGATCATGTTGATATACATTGCTCTCTTTATGAAGAAGAAACTTTCATTTACTGCTAACTCCATTCAATTTATGGTGTTATCCATTATTTCCACTAATTATATTACCATTATGACGAATAACCTGGAATGGATGAAAGCTTCCGAGGATGTCACCCAATTTATCAGTCTTCTCATAAACAGGGAATGTATTTTACCTTTGGTGGGTGTGATCATGGTGAATGGGTACTTGAATTATAATAAAAGAAGCGAAAAAATCCTTTATTATGTAAGTCTTTTGTTGTTAATAAGTGTATTGGACATCCTACACGTGCATTTTCATTCTCTTTCCTATCCGGACTGGAGTCTTTTTAATACTGTCATCGTCAATGCGTTGTATTTAGTATTCTGTATTTGGTTGGGGAAGGGGCTATATTATTTCCAGAAGAAGGAGGAGGGAAGACGTGGACAGGATATATGAGAGATCCTTTGATTTAAATGAATGGTTCATCATCATTAGTCTGATCGGTCTTCTATTGCTGATATGGGTTACTCCGAAGATCTTCTCCTTTCTTGAAGGGATGAGTTATTTCGTTTATGGAATCTCGGTGGGTATGTTCTATGATCATACCATCAGCATCCCGCCATGGGACTTTTATGATGTAAACGATAGTTCCGCCTATCAGGGAATTGATTTTATCAGTTATATTATGTATGGGCCCTATAGTTATTTTTTTATTTATATCTATCGTAAATTGAGAATCAACGGAATCATGAACCTAGCGTACATATTAATCTGGACCGCTTTCTCCCTCTTAATGGAGTGGTTTACAGTAAAGATCGGAATCTTCCACTTCGACAAGGGATATAAGATGTATTGGTCCATCCCTATCTATATGGCAGTTCAAAGTATTCAACTGCTGGTACATCACCAGATAAAAAAAGACTCTCGATAGCTTTTAAATAGAAAACCGGAAACCCAGCTGGCAGGATTTCCGGTTTTTTTAGACGGAGAGAACCGCTTCGTATTGAGTGAAGCCGATATCTTCCAGGGCTTTTTTCAGGCTTGAGCTTGTTTTCAGATCCTCAAAGGTAATACCGAGGTTCCCCAATGTATGAGCCACTTCAGGCCGGATACCGGTTAAGACGGATTGAACACCCATCATTTTAAGAGCATTGATGATCTGATAAATATTATGGGATACCATCGTGTCCATGATGGCAACACCGGAAATATCTATAAATAGATAGTCTAATTGCAGATCAGAGCTTTTTTTCAACGCCGTTTCCATGATGGCACTTGCTCTGTGGGTATCAATTTCCCCGATAAGGGGCAGGATCGCAATCTTCTCGGCAATGGGTACAACCGGGGCCGATAGTTCATCCATGGCAGTGTGGATGAGGGCAATCTGATCCTTTTCTTGGGTGCGGAATACTTCGTTTAGCTGGTACGCAATTTCATCAAGAATGGGATTGATTTCTTTATTGACTTGAAGCATAAGGGAGGCTGAGATTTGATCATCATTCAACTGTTCCATGAATATATCCCAAATGGCAGTACGGAACCCTGATAGGGTTTTTAGGGATTCATTGAGAGCCATTCCATTTTCAATAGCCACTTCCCCGACTTTCCCAGTCCATTCCTTTACTTTACGGGATGATTCTACTTTGTCTTCGTACAAAGATTGTCCGAGCATTTCAATTAATTGCATGCGCCATTCGGTGACTTGTTCCATTTTCAGTACCGATAACGTAAGCTGATCAGAAAATTTCTGTTCCTGGTAGCGAATGACACCCTGAGCGATTTCGGATTTATGGGAAACAATTTGTTTACCCAGATATAATAATTCGTCTCTCATTTTCTTCAGCCAACTCCTTATACTGCATGTTTATTTATTTTATTTCGAAATAATCTCTATTAATGGTAATATAGTATACCACAGAATCTAGTAAAATTATACTTCTCTTTAAGGAGGCGCAACCTGTTCGCGTCTTTTGTTTATAGTGTATTATAGTATAAGGGAATGGAAATTCGACTATGACGAAGGGTGATTTACTTGCGGATCATTTTGTTCGACGGCATATGCAATTTTTGCAATAAAAGTGTCCGGTTTATCATTAAGCGTGATGCAAAAGGGGAATTTCGCTTTGCCTCGCTACAAAGTGAGACGGGACAGAAGTTATTAAAGAAGCACAACATACCTGAAACGACGGACAGCTTCGTATTGGTTGATGGGGAGCAGGCTTCCGTTGAATCAACAGCAGCCCTGAAAGTATCTTCTAAACTGAAATGGCCATGGAAGATTTTCGCTCTGTTGCTCGTCATTCCGAAGCCTATAAGAGACAGCATATATCGGATTATTGCAAGGAATAGATACAGGTGGTTCGGGAAACAGGAATCATGCATGATTCCTTCAAAGGAGATCAGGGAACGATTCATAGAATAAGCGAAATTGAGTTGAAGAATGTGATGAGGAAAAGAATCAAACCATTAAAAAAGACCCTGGACGAGTGCCCGGGTCTATTTACCATTCAAATGGTATTATCTCTTACTCACTTTGAATCGTTTTAACGGAAACTTTTCTTCCTGAACGGGGACCATCAAATTCACATAGGTATATTCCTTGCCATGTCCCTAATAGTAGTTCACCATCTGACACGATGACCGTCTGACTGTGGTCGACGGTACTGGTTTTCAAATGAGCAGCTGTATTTCCTTCTCCATGCAGATCAGACGAGTGGTGCCATGGGTAAAGTTCGTCTAATCGGCGAATGAAGTCGGTTTTTACATCAGGATCGGCATTCTCGTTTACCGTGATACCCGCTGTTGTGTGTAAAGACTGCACCACCACAAGACCTTCTGTCATTCCCGACCGATTAATGATATCTTGTACGTAACGAGTAATGTCGATCATTTCATCACGCTTCTTGGTATCAATGGATAATGTTTTGATCATAATTAATCCCTTCCCTTATTAGACCTATTCGTTTACATTCCACAAAGCGTCCAATTTAAAACCTGTTATCCTTAAGAGGGACACGGCCGATGACGTTGGACACATCGTCTTCACCTATTTCTTCTAACGTAATTTCCTTTACAACCGTATGATAGGATTCCTTCAAATCCTTACACTTTTCAAGGGCACTGCTATATTCTTCGCTGTTTCCAGGCCGTCCAAGTGTGATGTGTGGCAAGTATGTAATATGGGGGTTTCGATAAGGGGCAAGAATTCCTTCATACAACTGATCATGTAATTGTATAAGAAAGTCGTTGCCTTCCTTAACATTCAAGAATAAAAATTCTCCGCCGGAACCTGTCACATCCCTTAAGGTCATGGGGAATGGAGAAATATGCTCTGCTACCGACTTAATATGAACCAGGATATCAACTGAGGGGATGGAAGATTCAAAAGGGAAAACGAGGGTAATATGGGGAGGTATTTTATCCGATAGAGGGTCATACCTATGTCTGATCTCCTGGATTTTATCTACTGAATGAAATGTAGGAAAGATATGGATCGCTCTTTTCATCATGATGCTCCTTTACTGACAAGGGGATTCCTGGTTTTCAATGAGTGTATACGTTGTTCGTTCGAATGATGCCCTGAAACACGTTCCTTCTTTTGTTTTATAGAGAGCCCGGTAGATTTTATCATGGCTCTTTGTGGTATGGGTCTGAATGATCCCCACAACGTTCGAACCCGGTGCCACCGTGCGAATGGAGGATTGAATAGTGTTGTGCAAAATGCTCCGCTTGTATACGTATACTACAATGACAAAAGCGATAAGGAAGATGAACATCCACCTTAACGCGTTTAATAGAAATGTCTTATTCACGGCTCAGCCCCCATCTCCCTTATAGCTTATTCTTTCAAAATACTTCCCTAACGTAACTTTTGTGATAGGCGCTTGGCCAGGGATAGTGCCGCTTCATTATCTCCATGGAGACAAATCGTGTCTGCCTGGATGGATACGGTCTTCCCATCAATAGATACCACTTCCTGTTTTTCTACCATTCGAAGCACCTGTTTTTCCACTTCGTCCCCGTCATGAAGCACAGCATGAGGAAGAGAGCGAGGAGTTAATGTACCATCGGATTGATAGGCGCGATCGGCAAATACTTCATGAGCGACGCGCAATCCTGCTTCTTCACCAGCCCTTGTAAGTTCACTTTGTGAAAGGCCGAATAGGGTGAGGGAGGGGTCAAGGTCGTAAACGGCTTCGGCAATCGTTTGAGCCAGTTTGGAATCCTTTGCAGCCATATTGTACAGTGCTCCATGTGGTTTTACATGGGATAGCGTCCCGCCTTGGGCTTTGATAAAAGCGTATAAAGCCCCTATCTGGTATTGAATGAGGGCATAGGTCTCCTCGGGGGAGATCTGCATCATTCTTCTTCCAAATCCCTGGATGTCTGGCAGCCCGGGATGCGCCCCCATTTTCACTCCATTCTTCATTGCGTTTGAAACAGTTTGTTTCATTACAAGGGGATCTCCAGCATGAAAACCGCAAGCGATATTGACGGATGTGACATAGTTCATCATTTCTTCATCTTTTCCTATCGTATATGCACCAAAACTTTCACCTAAATCACAATTTAAATCAATTTTCATTTTTTCATCCTTTCGAACATGAGAATGTATTGTAACATTCTGAATTCTTATTCATCATATCATAAAAGTACGTCCTTTTGTTTGCTCTTTAAATAGACTGCTGGTAAACAAATGCATTTTCTCATCAAATTTTAATCTTGTTTTAATTGAGTTCACTTTTTCGGGCGTTAGAATGAATCTTGCTTATGAATAAGGATTTATCACTCCCTAAACAGATTGAAAGTGGGGTAGCTTTCTAATCTGTTTAAATCTTTATTATGTAAGACCCATTCTAATTTCTTTCCTTTGAAGACAAAAGCCTTGCTGAAGCTTTTGTCTTCTTTTTTATGTATTTATAGAATCAAAAAAATAGACAGGGAAGATGTTCTTCGCCTGTCAGTGGTTTTGTTGTTGCCCGTTATGGGGTTTTAGTTTCATTTTATAGAGCCATTCTTTCAATTTTCCTGCATTTCGTTTTCTCTCAGGCTGGTTCTCCATAATCCTGGTCCTTAAAAAGTGATAAACCAATTCTTCCGCCAGGATGATGAGGATAAAGAAAGAAACAATCACCGCGATCCAAGTCATACCATTTCCCCCTTTTGCTTCTTAACCATGTTTATGGATATATCTACCACATTATAAAGAGAATGAAACATGATCAGGAATAACAAACAGGGTCATATAGATGATTATAATATGATTATGTAAATTGGTTCATCTCTTAATGAAAACTCACCTTTTTCTCATTTTATTTTAATGATGGAGGAGCAGAATGAAAGTAGTGATAAAAGGGAGGTTAGAACCATGTGGATTCGAATTATTCCTATTTTATTTTTCAGTTTTACGGCGTTAACATTAATGACGTATCAAGGCATTGAAATATTCCATGCCCTAAACGATTTTATTTTCAACAAAAGTAAATTAAAATAAAGGGTATTAAGATTTAGAGCAGGTGATTGTGTGAAAAGAATCTTAGTCATTGAAGATGAAAAGAATCTCTCCCGATTCATCGAATTAGAACTGAAATACGAAGGGTACGAAGTCGGCCTGGCCTATGATGGGAGAGATGGCCTGGATCAAGCCCTTAACGAAGAATGGGACATCATCCTCCTGGATCTGATGCTTCCCGGCTTAAATGGATTGGAAGTATGCAGAAGAGTCAGGCAGGTCAAAGCCATCCCGATCCTGATGATTACGGCAAGGGATAGCGTAATGGACCGTGTATCTGGGCTTGACAGCGGGGCGGATGATTATATCGTCAAACCCTTTGCCATTGAAGAGTTGTTAGCAAGGCTAAGGGCTGTGTTCAGACGCGCAGTAAAAGAGGATCCCGCTCAACAGACCTCGTTTCAATTTCGGGATATCATCGTATATAAGGAGTCCAGGCAAGTTTTTAAGCTTGAAGATGAAATTGACGTGACCAAACGGGAGTATGACCTTCTACTTGCTTTTTTAGAGAACAAGAATATTGTCCTGACCCGTGAAGTCCTCCTCAACAAAGTATGGGGATACGATACGGAAGTGGAAACGAATGTTGTGGACGTTTACGTTAGGTACTTAAGGAATAAAATAGATTCCCCAGGCGAAGAGAGTTATATCCAGACCGTACGTGGAACCGGCTATGTGATGAGGACATGAATACATTCATCAATCGACTTAAGCCTTCTTCCCTAAAGGTGAAGTGGGCATTTGCAGCCGGGTCAGCCATATTCCTTGCCTTTTTTTTATTCAGTTTTTTTCAATATCACGCTATTAATAAATGGATGCTTGATGAAGAAGAAAGTAACTTTGGGCGGGTATTGGATGAAATTACTGTCTTCTTTAAACAGAGAGGGAACGATATCCAGCTTCAGGACATATATGATAGCCGGATCCTAATGAAACAAATAGCTGAAAAAGACCAGACCATACGGATATTGGATCATCAAGGGGAACAGGTATTGGAAATCAGGGGAGAAAATGAGTCAGCCTTTTATGTGCCATTTCAACCTGTCAATGATAAATCTGTGGAATTGATAGAATCTGAAGGCAAGAAGATGCTCATTGGGCGTTCACCCATCAAATCGACCCGATTTAATGGATATGTCGAAATCATACAGCCATTGAACCGGTATGCAAACATCATGAAGAATCTTTTTTGGATGATGACCATCACGGGCATCTTGGCTCTATTGATCAGTGCTGTCATTGGGTATTCTATGGCGAAAAGCTTTGTCCGCCCATTGAATAAACTTTCTGAAACAATGAGATCCATCGAAAGAAAAGGATTTCACGAAAGAGTGGAGATTGTAAAGGCCCATGATGAAATCAGTGACTTATCCCAGATTTTTAATAAAATGATGAGTCAGATCGAAAAATCATTTCAACAACAGCAGCAATTTGTGGAAGATGCTTCACATGAATTGAGAACCCCGATCCAGGTACTTGAAGGGCATCTTGCTTTATTGAACCGTTGGGGAAAAAAGGATCCAACCATACTGGAGGAGTCTTTACAAGTATCATTAGATGAACTTGAGAGAATAAAACGCCTTGTAGGTGAATTACTGGAGCTTTCCAGAGCAGACAGGGAAAAATTCGATTTGGAAAACGCCAGGGCAAATGTACAGAAAGTAGTGGATAAAGTAATGAGGGACTTTAGGTTTCTTCATCAGGAATACACTTTTTCTTGTTTTGATGATTTAAACCAAGAAGCATTGGTAACCATTATGCCGAGGCACTTGGAGCAGATCATGATCATCCTGTTGGATAATGCCGTGAAGTATTCTGATGAGCATTCCACTATTGAAGTGAAGCTAATGGACTCTCAGGAAGACATTATCATAGAAGTCAAGGATGAGGGGATCGGTATTCCCGAGGAAGACCTTCCTAAAATATTCGACCGCTTCTATCGGGTGGATAAAGCAAGAAGCCGCGAGAAAGGTGGATATGGACTGGGATTGGCCATCGCTTCGAAGCTGGTCCAAAACTATGAAGGGGAGATCACGGCCATTGGAAACAATCCTCACGGGACCATCATTCGACTATCCCTTAAACAAATCCATTGAATTTACAGACGTCTCAATATTTTTCTGAGACGTCTATTTCTGTGTACTGCATGTCAATGCTTTTAGGGATTTTCAGTTCCAGGATCCCATCTTTGTATTGAGCAACAGCGCCTTTTTTCTTTACCAGACAAGGGAGGGTGATCACTTGTCTTTCGTCACAGCCGGGTATGTTTTCAATGATTGCCTGATTTGACGTGTGAAAAATCTTCAGATGCTTCATCCATTCCTCATTCGGTACTTGGAAACGAATATAGATATCTTCAAAGGTTTCGAACACATTGGTAGGAATTGCGGAATTGGACCTGGGTGCTTCCTCGCGTTTCGTTTGCTGCCCCTGGTTGCCCATCGGATTCATAAAGGATTGTGCCCCATTCATCATATCATTCGGATTCATCATGCTATCCCACCCGCCTGGAAACATCTTCTTCATCATACCTTGAATATAGTTATCCATATCTTTGGGGTTCATTTGATTCATTTGATCTTTCATGTTTTTATTGAAAGGGAATAAACTCCATGGGAACATGTGAACCACCTCACTTTAAACATAATAAATAGCCCTTTGTTTCCTTCTGATTCTATCCTATGCATTGGGTGGGCGATGAGTTCATTTCTGGAGATGCAAGAGGAAGGTTGGGAATGAAAAATCTTTATCTATGACTCTGTTAACATAGTACTAAACAAAAAATCGTGCAAAATAACAAAAAATATTTGGTTTTTTTAGGTAACAGTAGTAAGATGGTTTATGAAAAAAGTACCCTAACATAGGGATACAAGAAGGTGAAAAGAGAAAGCGCTTAATAAAATATTATTTCAGAATAGTCGTTATTCAGAAAGGTTTTCATGTATTTTATTATGGGAATATAAGTAATATCCCCATAAGAAGTAAGGAAAACAAAATTTTAAGAAATTTGTTATAAAGACTTTATCTTACTACTGCACAGTGATAAAATGTCCTTGTAAGCGTTTTTATGTATTAAAAATTACTATTCTTGCATAATGAATACCGTTGATTGAATTGTAAGAATACATGATACCCAAATTATACTAACTGGCAAAATAGTTGGAGGTTTTTCACAATGAAAAAGCAATCTGCAAAAGGGGAACCGTGGCAATCGTTTTACGGACCAAACCTTGGTTATGTAATGGAGGTTTATGAACAATTCCTTGAAGATCCAACGGAAGTGGATCCGGAACTAAAGGAATTATTCGAACAATGGGGGCCTCCCACCGTTGAAGACGTAAAGGTGATCGCGAGCGCCCAGCACGGTGATTCATCGTTTACACTACCCGAACAGCCTACTGCCTTGAGTAAAATGGTGGCTGCGGTTAAATTAGCAGATAATATTCGTACATATGGTCACTTAGCTGCGGATATTAATCCCCTAAATGACCGGAATAAGGATACCAGAAGAATTGAACTTTCTGAGTTTAATCTAACGGAAGAAGATTTAAAACAGATACCTGTCGATTTCTTATGTCCGAATGCACCTTCTCATATTAAAGACGGTCTTCAGGCCATTCAGCACTTAAGACAGGTATACACAAATAAGCTGGCATTCGAATATGCTCATGTTCATGAGCTTGAAGAGAAAAATTGGTTAAGGGAAAAGATCGAGTCGGAATCCTATTTCACCCCGCTTTCCAAAGAGAAGAAATTGGCGTTATTGAAACGTCTTGCCCAAGTGGACGGGTTTGAAAAATATGTTCATCGCACCTTTGTTGGTCAAAAGCGCTTCTCAATTGAAGGATTGGACACGATGGTTCCATTACTGGACGAGATGGTTCGTTATTCTGTTGAATCAGGTGCTAAAACCGTCAATATCGGAATGGCTCATCGAGGACGCCTGAATGTTCTGGCACATGTCATCGGTAAACCATACGAAATGATTTTTGCAGAATTCCAACACGCTCCGAGTAAGGACTTGATTCCTTCTGAAGGATCGATCGGCATTACGTTTGGATGGACAGGAGACGTTAAGTACCACTTGGGGGCAGACCGTGAGATCTCTCCTCAGCAGTCACCGACAGCCCGTGCACGGGTGACGCTTGCCAACAACCCGAGTCACTTGGAAGTTGTCAGCCCGATCGTTGCAGGATACACGCGTGCAGCCCAGGAAGTACGTGAAGATAAAGGCTACCCTGAGCAGTCCCCTGAAGCATCATATGCCGTCATGATACATGGAGATGCTGCCTTCCCGGGTCAGGGTGTCGTAGCCGAAACATTAAATATGAGTCAACTGCGCGGATACAATACAGGGGGATCCATTCATCTGATCGCCAACAACATGATAGGATTCACAACTGAAAGCCGTGATTCACGTTCAACTAAGTATGCATCAGATACGGCCAAGGGCTTTGAAGTTCCGATTGTGCATGTCAATGCAGATGATCCCGAAGCATGTCTTGCTGCAGCAGTCCTTGCCTATGAATATCGTAAAACATTCGGTAAAGACTTTGTCATTGATTTAATCGGCTACAGACGTTTTGGTCATAATGAAATGGACGAACCGATGGTAACGAATCCATTGATGTACTCAGTCATTCAGAATCATCCGAATGTTAAGAAGATGTACGCTGACAAGCTCATCTCTGAAGGCCTCTTAACAGATGCTGATGTAGAGAAGATGGATTCTGAAATCGAGGAAGAATTAAAAGCAGCCTATAATAAAGTGCCGGCCAAAGATGATGATCCAGATACGGTCCTTGCCCCTCCTGAAGACGTGGCGAATGGACTTCCGGAAATCAATACAAGCGTCGATTTCGATAAGCTGGAAGGGTTAAACAGCGAACTGCTCCAATGGCCAGAAGGCTTCAATGTGTTCAAGAAATTAGATCGCATCCTGAAAAGGCGGAGCCAGGTATTCGAAGGAAAAGGGAAAATTGATTGGGCGCATGCCGAGACATTGGCTTTTGCTTCCATCCTTAAAGATGGAACGCCAATCCGACTGACCGGACAGGACTCTGAAAGGGGAACATTTGCTCAACGTCACCTGGTACTACATGATGAGAAGTCAGGTGAGGAATATATCCCGTTACACAACCTGAAGGATAGCCATGCGTCATTCGTCGTCCATAACAGTCCTCTTACCGAAACCGCCGTAGTTGGTTACGAGTATGGATACAATGTTTTCGCACCTGAAACCCTTGTCCTATGGGAAGCTCAATTCGGTGACTTCTCGAATATGGCACAAGTGATGTTTGATCAGTTCATCTCGGCGGGGCGCGCGAAATGGGGTCAAAAAACAGGTCTTGTCATGCTTCTGCCACATGGTTATGAAGGACAGGGTCCTGAACACTCCAGCGCCCGTCTGGAGCGCTTCTTACAGCTTGGCGGGGAATATAACTGGACAGTCGCCAACTGTTCAACAGCTGGTCAATACTTCCATATCCTAAGACGTCAAGCCGCTATCTTACAAAAAGAAGAAGTAAGGCCGCTTGTCATCATGACTCCAAAAAGCCTGCTGAGAAATCAGTTTGCAGCTGTAACGGCAGAAGAATTAGCCAATGGGGAATTTCATTCAGTCCTTGAGCAAAAGGGTCTTGGGGATAGCCCGGATACTGTAGAAAGAGTTGTGTTATGCAGCGGCAAGATTGCGATTGATGTAGAAGAGAAGCTTCAGGATCTCGATGATAAAGACTGGTTGCACGTTCTAAGGGTGGAAGAAATCTATCCTTTCCCTAAAGGGGATATTACAGCCATCTTAGAAAGGTATCCAAACCTTAAAGAATTGGTCTGGATCCAGGAGGAACCTAAGAATATGGGTGCATGGACATTTGCGGAACCTAGACTCCGTGACATTGCCCCTCAGGGTGTCGATGTGCATTATATCGGGCGTCGCAGGCGTTCAAGCCCATCCGAAGGAGAACCGACTGTACACAAAAAAGAACAATCCAGGATCATAAACGAAGCGTTAACCCGATAAGAAAGAGGAGGACATCACAGTGGCAGAAATTAAAGTTCCAGAATTAGCAGAATCAATTACAGAAGGTACGATTGCACAATGGCTGAAACAGCCAGGGGATTATGTTGAAAAAGGCGAATATATCGTTGAGCTTGAAACCGATAAAGTAAACGTGGAAGTCATTTCAGAAGAAGCCGGTACAATCCAGGAGCTTAAAGCTGATGAAGGCGATACGGTTGAAGTTGGACAAGTGATTGCCATTGTAGGTGCAGGCGGAGAAGCCAATGCCACTTCAGATGCAAAGGAAGAAGCGCCTAAGAAGGAAGAGAAGACGGAAGAAGCACCAGTTGAAGAAACACCAGTCAAAGATGAGAAAAAGAATCGTCCGATCGCTTCTCCGGCAGCTCGCAAGTTAGCCCGTGAGAAAGGCATCGATCTGTCCGATGTTCCAACAGATCCACTTGGACGTGTTCGTAAACAGGACATAGAAGCCTATAGCAATAAACCGGCAGAAGCTCCTTCTAAACCTTCTGCACAGGAGAAGAAGGCTCCAGCAAAGAAAGATGATGGAAAGCCAGTGGTACGTGAGAAAATGTCCCGCCGACGTCAAACCATCGCGAAACGATTAGTCGAGGTTCAGCAGACAGCTGCCATGCTGACGACATTCAATGAAATTGATATGAGTAAAGTCATGGAGTTACGGAAACGCAAGAAGGACAAATTCTTTGATGACCATGATGTAAGACTTGGTTTCATGAGTTTCTTTACAAAGGCAGTGGTAGCGGCGCTTAAGAAATTCCCTTATGTAAACGCTGAAATTGATGGGGATGAAATCGTCCTTAAGAAGTTCTACGATGTCGGCGTAGCCGTATCCACGGATGATGGATTGGTTGTACCTGTCGTACGTGACTGTGAACGAAAGAATTTCGCAGAAATTGAAGGGGAAATCATGGAACTGGCTACTAAGGCCAGAAACAATAAGTTATCCCTTGGAGACCTGCAAGGTGGGTCATTCACCATTACAAATGGTGGGGTATTCGGCTCATTACTTTCCACTCCGATCTTAAATGGACCACAGGTTGGAATTCTGGGAATGCATAAAATCCAACTTCGTCCTGTAGCCATTGATAAGGACACAATGGAGAATCGTCCGATGATGTACATTGCTTTATCATATGATCATAGAATCATTGATGGAAAAGAAGCGGTTGGATTCCTGGCAATGGTTAAAGACTTACTTGAAAACCCTGAAGATTTACTTCTTGAAGGGTAAACCACTCTGATTGAATAGTGATAGATGAATGTTTGGCTGATTCATATGACCCCTGGTGGTATATGAGTCAGCCTTTTTTTCACATATTTTAACCATGAGCATAAAATGTGGTTAAACAAAATAAAGTTTCCTTAAGGAAAATTGTGGACAACAGCCGGAGAGGGTGGGGGAAATGAACGCTTATCACTCAAAAAAAGTGCTTCAATATTCTTATTTATTTCATAAGATCGGACTTCTGGATCACGATCAATTTAAGCAAATAGAGGAATACCATGGATTAAAAGTCATGAAAAAAGACAGACTCAAATGAACGTGAGTCTGTCATCAATATCTCAGGGGGTGAGATCGTTTGATTTTTAATTTTTTTGTTTATTTACAGCGTCAAGATTTCCTAAAAGGTTTCAATCCACGGTTACGAATTTCTTTCTTAAGAAGCGATATCCAGTCTTGATCATTCCCTTGTTTCTCAGCATCACGATAAGCTGCCACCAACTGTTCATTACTTAAGATTTTCATGACCAACCTCCCAGGAAATGTATAAAATATAGAATTTTCTATATTTTCTATTTATTCTACAGAGAAAACATTCATTTGAAAAGTGTTTTTTCATAAATTCCTTCTAAAGTTGTATTTTTAGTTGTTTTGTTGAAACTGGTTTAAAGAAGGCGCTTTTTGTCTTGTGAGACCAGGGAGGAATTGTTGGATTTTGTCGACAGGGGGATACCGGACTATTTAACCTGTATTAGAGGTATGGAGTAATTAGTTTGAAAATTTAAATTTTTGTGATAATATACACGCATAAGGAACTGAAATTTCACCTCTTGAATCACTTACGGAAGGTTCCGGTTTATACAGGGTCATACTAAAGGGGGAATATCATTTGTCGGAGATTTTACACACTACAGTAGGGGATCTTCTCGAAGAAAAAGCACGCATTCAGCCGGACATTGAAGCGGTCGTCTATGCTGACAGGGGGTTAAGATGGTCCTATCATGAATTTAACCAATTATGCAGACAGGCCGCAAGAGGCTTCATGAAACTTGGCATCAATAAAGGGGATCATATAGCCATTTGGGCATCGAATACACCTGAATGGTTAGTGAGCCAGTTCTCCACCGGTAAAATGGGTGCCGTACTGGTCACAGTGAACACAAATTATCGAAGTGCTGAATTAGAATATTTACTAAGACAATCAGATAGTCAGACGATTATTTTGATGGAAGAATTCAGAGGTGCGTCATATATTGACATGCTCTATGAAATCTGTCCGGAATTGAAATATTCTGAGCCTGGAGAGCTAAAAAGTGCCAAACTGCCTTTCTTGAAAAATGTGATTGTTCTAGGGGATAATTCCTATCCGGGTACATATAGCTGGGAGGACATCATGGAGAAAGGGAAGGAAGTGGAAGAGAATGATCTTGACGTAAGACTTTCCAGCCTATCCCCTCATGATGTCATCAATATGCAATATACGTCAGGGACGACAGGGTTTCCGAAAGGGGTCATGCTCACTCATTCCAATATCGTAAATAATGGGTATAATATCGCCGGATGCATGAGACTCGGAAATGAGGATCGTTTGTGCATTCCAGTTCCATTCTTTCATTGCTTCGGGTGCGTTCTGGGGGTCCTTGCTTGTGTTTCTGTAGGAGCCACAATGGTCCCCGTACAGGAATTCGATCCCCGTCTGGTCTTGAAGACGGTCCAGGATGAAAAGTGCACAGGCCTTCATGGAGTGCCTACCATGTTCATTTCGGAGTTGAATCTCCCGGATTTCGATCAATATGACCTATCCCATCTTCGCACAGGTATCATGGCAGGCAGTAATTGTCCGATTGAAGTGATGAAAGGGGTCATGGACAAAATGGGAGCAGATGAGATTACGATCGCCTATGGGCAGACAGAGTCATCTCCCGTGATCACCCAGACACGTACCCATGATCCGATTGAATTAAAGGTCGAAACCGTTGGGAAATCACTGCCTAATGTCGAAGTGAAAATTGTGGAGCCCGGTTCAAATCGGGAAATCCCTTATGGAGTACAGGGAGAATTGTGTACCCGTGGATACCATGTCATGAAAGGGTACTATAAGAATGAAGAAGCGACAAGGCTTGCCATTGACGATGAAGGATGGCTTCATACGGGTGATTTAGCCGTCATGGATGAACATGGTTATTGCAGGATTACAGGTAGATTAAAAGATATGATCATTCGAGGTGGTGAGAATATTTATCCGAGAGAGATTGAAGAATTTCTTTATTCCCATCCTAAGGTCTTGGATGTACAGGTCATTGGGATTCCGGATGAGGTTTATGGTGAAGAGGTCATGGCCTGGATCATATTGAAGGAAGGACAAACTGCTACCTCTGAAGAGATCAGGGAGTATTGCACCGGAAAGATTTCACGGCATAAAATCCCAAGATATATCGAATTCACTGATGCCTACCCGATGACTGCTTCAGGAAAAATCCAAAAGTTCCGTTTAAGGGAGCAGGCGAAGCAAACCGCCATCCCCAAAAAGTAAATGAAAAATTGAAAGCGTTTCCTCTTAAAGGACATCTCTGCCGTTATGGTGGAATGTCTTTTTTTATGAAGATTTGTATAAGGAAAGCAGAGGATACTGAAATTTTAAAGATCATTTGATAAAATATAAGAAAGCTAGGTTAGATGATTAACTGTAATGAAGTTATGTTAACAAGAGAAAGGGGTAACAGGGTGTACGTTTTTGTCTATGGTACGTTAAGAAGACACGAAAGTAATCATTCCTTACTAAAGGATGCTTCATTGGTCAGGGAGCAAGCCTGGGTAGAAGGAATTCTATATGAAACGAATAAAGGTTATCCAGCCCTGAAAGAAGGCAATGGAACAGCCTATGGCGAAGTATATAAGATCGACTCCGACATCTTATCGAAGATCGATGAGCTTGAGGATTTTCTGGAAGATCGTGAAAAGAACCTATTTATCCGAAAACTTAAAGAAGTGGAAACAGACACCGGAACCCGGGAAGCATTTGTCTACTATTCCGAAGACAAAGCATTATTTCAAGAAGAAATTCCTTCAGGAGACTGGAAGGTCCATCAATTTCTTAAGGAAAAACCAGAAAGTACACTATATTTCGCATACGGATCCTGTATGGATGATGATCGATTTAAAAAAGCACAGGTGGATCACCATTTTAAAGATTGCCTTGGAGCGGGGGTATTGGAAGGATATACAATGAAATATCTCTTTCAGGTACATGATGGAGGCCGTGGAGATATTATTGAAGATGGAGGAACGATGGAAGGGGTTGTATATGATATCCCCAAAGAGGCTGTAGAGTACCTGTTTACAAGGGAGGGGGTCACCCCGGGTTGGTACAGGGCGGCTTTCATCGACTTACTGATAAACGGCAAAACGTATGAAGATGTACTGACCTTTATCGTAAAGGTGAAATACGATGAAACATGTCCTCCCGATCATTACGCCAGGGAAATCCTCAGGGGAAGCCTTCCACATGTCAGTCGGTCTTATCATGAAAAACTACAAAAACAGTTATTGGAAATAGGTATGACGAAAGATCAAGTGGAGAATCTCCTTACCTCAAGTTAAGGTACGGGCGCTTCACGAATCATGAGTGGTTTTCGTCTTAATCCGATAGGGTATTTAATGAGTGACCAGGTGGGTTCAGGGAGAGACACAAAATGCATTGTGTGAAAAGAGGTGTGTGATGGACTTTTTACTTCATTTGGTTGATCAGTTTGGTTATATTGCCATGTTCTTATTCAGTTGGGTCGTGTTTGTTGGTTTACCGGTACCTAACGAACTGGCTGCCGCATTAGCCGGATATCTCTCTGAATGGAGACATTTTAATCCGTACACCTCTTTTTTGTTTATGTATAGTGGATTGATTTCCTATGGAATTTTTGCCTTCATGAATGGACGATATTTTGGCACTAAGCTATCATCGCGGATGAGGAATGGGAACAGATCCAAAAAGCTCATTGATAACGGAGAAGCTTGGCTGAATAAATACGGTCCATTGGCGATTTCATTCAGTTATTTTATACCGGGTATCAGGTTATTCATGCCATATATTGCAGGTACAACAAAAGGAATCTCCTTCATGAAGTATCTTCTTTATGCCCTTCCATCAGCTTTCGTATGGGGAATCGTCTATTTTCAGATTGGACGGTACTTCCCTAAGAGCTTTCAGGTGCTGTTAGAGGAAGTAAGCCTAAAAGCGGGGATCATTTTTGTCATTCTATTTGTTACACTGATTATTTATGGACTCTTCTTCACTATGAAAAAAAAGCAACAGTACAGCAAAGTAAGGTATCGGAAATAATAAAAGACTGATGGAGGTATTGTCATCAGCCTTGTTCATCTATCATGATCGTGAAATACTTTCCGAATATCCCTATCGCTTTAACCGTGATTCTGGAACCTTGCTCATCTTCATAGATCTTGCCAATTGTGTTAAACAGCAAGTACCCATTCTTAATATTTGATCCTGTTTCAATCAGGGTTGTATAGGAATTCCCCTCCATTTTTTTTGTGCAGGTTATGGAAGCGTGGCATTCAATATCGTATTCATTTAATAGCCAAGAGTAAAACTGTTCTTCATTCGGCCGGTGCGTGCTCATATAAAATAGTAGAAGGATGGAGAAAATCATCCCTATTCTGATTAATCCTTTTTTCACGAATATCGAACCTCTCCCAATATGTTATCTCCTATAATATACCATATAACAATTGTTCGGTGTGTCAAAATCCATAAAAAATCGACAAAAAACTATATAAGGGGCGTCGGAAATCGGTTCAGCCGAATTCCGGTTTAGATAGTAGTTGAACTAATGCGCCTGTAAGAATATACTAGTAGCATAGTTCCATTGAAAAGGAGGTTATCGACTTGATCCATAAAACTTGGACGGAGAATCATTCGAATAAAAAGATAAAGTGTTTACATACGGACGCAAAGAAATACACAGTTGCGAATGTCCTTACAGTTGGGAAAGAATATGAAGTGAAAAACGAATCAGAAGAATACTACTTCGTCATCGATGAAAGTGGCAAAATGGGAGGATTCTACAAAGAATACTTCGAAGAGGTCTAAACCATCCTCCAGCTGATTTTTTCCTGAACGGAAGAAATCAGCTTTTTTCATGTTAACTTAACGAAAGAAATATTCATGAACTTCATATTAATATTGCATTGTTCAAAGTGCTTGAAAATCGGGATGGATGGGGAGACGAGAAATGAAGAAATCTTTTAGTAAACGGATGGTTACTCTAGAGGACATGTCATCACTGAAAGAATTATTTATGAACTATGAACGGAAGGCATTTGGAGAAAGGCAAACCAGCGAAGAAGAAATACATGAGATGGTGGAATCGGTTCCAGAAACGGATCGGATAGGTCTTTGGCATAATGGTAAATTGGCTGCCCTCTCCATATTGACTGAAAAAGATCATCGCCTGCCCTCTTTAATTCTTGCTAAACCAAATGAACATATGGATCATTATATAAAGGAAATGGTAAAAGAATTAGTATCATCCGCTAAAACCCGACAAATGATGAAAGGTGAAAACAAAACGATCATCTTATCTGCCAACCTTGAAGTAGAGAAAAAGACTCTCGAACAATGTGGGTTTACTGCAACCCGCTTCTGGTTTCAGATGAAAAAGGATCTTGAAGATTTAACGTATATCTCCATTCCTTCCTCTTATCAGATAACAAGTTTCAATCCCGATACTGAAACTCATTGTCTTCATGAACTCTTCGAAGAGGTTTTTTCGGACCATTTTGATTATCACCCGACTGAATTGGAAGAATTCAAGAAGCGTTTCCTTCGCCCAACATTCGATCCTACTCTTTGGTACCTATTGAAAGAAGGAGACCATCTCATAGGATTTATCCTTTGTACTGTCAATGAAGAGACCAGGATGGGGGAAATCACTCATTTGGGTATACAGAGAAACGTGCGTCGCAGGGGACTTGCCCATCATTTACTTCATTACGCATTCCACAAGCTGAAAGAACGCGGGATGAAAACAGCAGCCCTATCCGTAGACAGCGACAGCTACACCGATGCCACAATCGTCTATCAAAAAGCCGGTATGTATGTCTATAGGGGATTCACCAGATATGATTTGAACATATAAAAGGTTATCACACCCGGCAAAGGGTGTTTTTTTCTTGATCTGCCGGAATAATAAATGTGTGCAGACCCTTTGCAGTGTAAGCGCTATTACATGTAGAATGACTAATATGTGAATTGGAAAGGATGTCAAAGCATGAATTTGGAAAGAGAACTACCGGAATCGGTCACTCGTATAATAAATGAAAGAAAACAAGCATTCGCTGGTACTGAGAACCACTCATTGATCGGGGAAGGGGGATATACGGCAAGTGAAGATTACATCATCGAGGACAGCATCATCTCCCTTTCCCTGGGGAAAAACCTTCTCCTAAAAGGACCTACGGGGTCTGGAAAAACAAAGCTTTCCGATACATTATCATCGATTTTTTCTCAGCCGATGCACAGTATCAACTGCTCTGTTGATCTCGATGCAGAAGCATTATTAGGATATAAAACGATCAGCGAAAGGGATGGGAAAAATACCATCGATTTCATTGAAGGACCTGTGATTCAAGCAATGAAAAATGGTCACCTGCTCTATATCGACGAAATCAATATGGCTAAACCTGAAACATTGCCGATTTTAAACGGTGTGTTGGATTATAGAAGAAGTATTACAAACCCATTTACAGGTGAAGTCGTGAAAGCGGCCCCCTCATTCGGGGTTGTAGCCGCTATCAATGAAGGGTATGTAGGTACGGTTCCGTTAAATGAGGCCCTTAAAAATCGCTTTGTCGTCATAGACGTACCTTATATTGAAGGAGAAACGCTGAAGAGTGTCATTGAAAGTCAAAGTAAGCTTACGGATGACAAGCTCATCGGCCAATTTGTAGATTTGTCTTCTGATTTATTGATCCAGGTGAAAAATGGACAAATTTCAGAGGAAGCAGCATCGATCCGTGCTCTCCTTGATGCCTGTGACTTGGCTTTGTATCTCCCTGCCAAGCGTGCGATACAGAGGGGAATTGTCGATAAGCTTGAAGATGAACGTGAGAAAGCGGCTATTCTGAATATAGCAGAAACCTTATTTGAATGAGGGATTTGTAATGCATCGATTTATTCAATTTAATGATGAAAATATTGATTCATTTTTAGTGATGGAAATGGCGGATCTTACAAAAACACTGTCAAAAAATGGGGATATGAACCTGAAGTATGGTCCGTTTTCTTATTTGGACTATAAAGAGGAAACGGTCTATGTCAGTCATTTCTGGGATCATCGAAAAAGAGATGATGAAGTCCATGGGTTGAAAAGTGATATCTACTTGAGGACCATCGGTAACCTCCATGAAACGGTGAAAGAAGATGTGATAAATTATATTGCAAAAGTAAAAAATACTTCGGTTCCACGTTTTGCAAAGCAATTATTTGTCATAGGGGAAGAAATACGATTAGAGGAAATTTGCAAATCCAAACGGCCGGGCACCAAAAGATCATTTGACACGAGAAGAACATTATACCGTCAGCACTTTGAAGCCCAGCTTAAAGTGAATTTGACGAAAAGCGTGTTTACAGATGCTCTGTTCAATTCGGTTTACCTTCTTCTTCACGCCCAATCCCCGTTGGAACAACCGGTCAAGATAAATGACGATATTGACCTGGCCATGCCGTTTATACATGGGCAGATTACCCGATTTTATGAGACCCGTCAGACGAAGGACGTTGTGAGGGTAGCTTTGGAGATTGTTGAGGTTGTGGATGAAATTGTTCAAAAAGATATGTTGAATGAATACTTCCATTTGCCTGAAGACGTCTATGAGATAGAAGAAATGTCCGGTGAAACCTTTGACGATCTAAAAAGGAAAGACCCCCTGGAGAATCATGATGTATTGGAAGAAGAAAGCACAGGGGAAGAAGAGATCATGGATGAAGAATTCCGTACATGGCACAGGGAAACAAGTGACAAAGGTGAATCATTCCTTCAGTTCGATCTGGATCAAGGTTCGCAATCCGACCTCATGGGAGAAGGTTTACGTGAAGGGGATGATGCTGATCAGGCGTTGGCAATGGTTCAAGGCTCTATGCAGGAGACAGAACGGGAGCAGTATCATAATGTAAAAGCCGAGGAGCAGGAGAGGGAAGAGTCAGGAGGGGGAGAAAGTGAGTATGGGAAGGACAATCGCTTCGCAGTACCTCACTTCCTGACCCCGTCTGTTCCCACTTCTGAAGAAAAGCTAGTGTATAGTCAGAACAAAGCGATGATTGCTCCATTTCAAAAAAAGCTTCAGAAGATGATTGAGAAAACATTGGAGCATAAGCGTATACAACCGCGCAGCGATCTGCATTTCGGCAGATTGAATAACAAGTTATTACGGTTCATAACAGATGATAATCCAAGACTTTTTTACAAAAAGCAGAATCCTTCCTCAGAGATAGACGCAGTGTTTTCTCTATTAGTCGATTGTTCAGGCTCCATGTATGACAAAATGGATCAGACGAAGCTCGGTATCACGTTGTTTCATGAATCGTTAAAATCTGTCAGGGTCCCACATGAAGTCGTCGGCTTCTGGGAAGACACGAATCGTGCGTCCAAGACCAGCCAGCCGAATTACTTAAATCCTGTGTTGAATTTCTATACTTCACTGAAACCAGGCAGTGGTTCTGAAATCATGCAGCTCCAGCCGGAAGAGGACAATCGGGATGGTTTTGCGATTCGTTTGATGACAGAAAGAATTCTGATGCGGAATGAAAAACAAAAATTCCTTCTTGTTTTCTCAGATGGTGAGCCTGCAGCCATGGAGTACGAACAAAATGGAATTGTCGATACACACGAAGCCGTTCTGGATGCAAGGAAAAAGGGAATCGAAGTCATCAACGTCTTTTTATCAAACGGTGAAATCGATGAATCCCAAAGAAAAACCATCCAAAATATTTATGGGAATTACAGCATCCTTGTATCAGATGTGGAAGAACTCCCGGAAGTATTATTTCCTTTACTCAGAAAGCTCCTATATAAGAGTATTTAAATGATAAAATGACGACTACCAGGTTACGCTGTAGTCGTCATTTTTTTTGCGTTTCCTTGTTATCCTTTTTCAATGTATGGTATGGATATGGATTTTAATATCCAAGGAAATTTCTGTATACTAAAGGAAGATAAGTCTTGGGTAGGTTAGTAAATAAACAAGATAGGGAAATGATAATAGTGTACAAGGGAGGAGGAGACATTTATGGAAGAGCTGGATATGCATCATATTTTCGAACTCGGTCTTATATTAGTTATGATTGCAGCCGGTATAACGGCGATTTCTAAGAAATTCAAGCAACCCTATCCGATTGCCCTCGTGATCGTTGGAGCGTTGATCGGGTTATTCAATATACCTGTATTGGAGCCGCTTAAGGCTTTCATTACAGAAGGTGAAGTTTTTAATTTCGTCATTATCACCTTGTTTTTACCAGCTCTTTTGGGAGAAGCGGCATTGAAGCTACCCTATTCCCATCTAAGGGCCAATAAAGAACCGATCATCGCTTTGGCTTTCGGTGGAACGTTGATTTCATTTTTAATCGTCGGTTTTTCAGCGTATTATTTCTTTGATTTCTCTATTCAGGCAGCTTTTGTTTTTGGTGCCCTGATGAGTGCAACGGATCCTGTCAGTGTATTAAGCATTTTCAAGAGTGTGGGCGTTAAGAAGCGATTGGCCGTTGTGATTGAAGGCGAAAGCTTATTCAATGATGGTTTAGCTGTTGTGTTATTCAATATTTCCGCCTTTTATCTTGTTTCATATATCGATGCTGGATGGGCGGGCCTTGGGAGCGGTTTGTGGGAGTTCATCAGAGTGGTCTCATTGGGACTGATCATCGGTGGTTCCCTGGGGTATGCCTTTTCGATTTTAACGAAGTACTACGATGATTATCCACTTGAAATCATTTTTAGTGTCATCCTATTTTACGGTTCTTTCCTTCTTGCGGAAAGTGTTCATGCTTCAGGAGTCATCGCCGTGGTCATTGCAGCACTGATTTTTGGGAATTTCGGCGGGAAGATCGGAATGAGTCCCACTACCAAGTTGAATATCAACAGTTTTTGGGATGTGGCAGCATTACTTGCGAATTCTTTGGTTTTCCTAATGGTCGGTCTTGAGATAACAAGGATCGACCTCCTTGAGAAATGGCCATACATATTCGCAGCCATACTTGTCGTATTAGTGGCAAGGAGTATAGCCGTTTATACAAGCTTGTCCCTTATCGGGAACTTCCCGCATATGTGGAAGCACATATTGAATTGGGGAGGATTGAAAGGATCTCTCTCGATTGCTCTTGTACTGAGTCTGCCACGGGACTTCCCAGGCAGGGAGGACGTGTTGATCCTTGGCTTTAGTGTTGTCTTATTCAGCCTGGTAGTCCAGGGACTTACCATCAAACCGTTAATCAATGTATTGGGCATTAAGCCTAAAGAGGAAGGAAATGAGGAATTCGAGAAATTACTTAGTCAGCTTCATCGTTATGAAATGGCGATATCAGAGATTCATCGTGTGAAACAAAAGCTCTATATCACTGACCCAATTTCGAAGGAGCTCATTGATACATACGAAAAAAGAATCGATATGCTGAAAGCACAATTGGATGACTTATTTGAACGCAACCCGGTCCTTAAAGAAAAACAGCTCTCTACACTTAGAAAACACGCCATGTATGCAGAATATGAGGCGGTTGCAAAGCTAGAAAAAGAAGAAATCATCAGTAGTGCCATTGCGGAGAATGAATATGACAGTATTACGGACAGCATCGTGCATAACGAGGAGAAATAAATCAAATTACGTCGATAAAAGGATTTCCCGGCATAAGTAGTAAGGGACCATGGGCTCTTCATCTTTGAAGAGCCCATGGTCCCTTTATTGCTATCGAAAGAATAAATCTCCAGTCTTACCAAAATGAATCAAAATCATAAAGGTAACATGATCATTTAAGATTCTCACGTTTCAAGATGCTCTTGAAATGTGAGAATGTATCGAAACTTGCTTTACCATGATACGCACCCATTCCGCTGGCGCCAACCCCACCAAAAGGAAGATAGTGAGATGTCATGTGGTTGATTGTATCATTGATTGCGCCGCCTCCAAATGAGATATTGGTCAATATTTCATCCTGAAGGGTTTCATTTTCAGAGAAAAGATAAAGTGCCAACGGCTTCGGACGCTTCACAATTTGATCAATCACTTCAGAAGTGTCTTCATATTCAATGATCGGGAGGATCGGTCCGAAAATTTCATCCTGCATGATCGGATCTTCCCATGAAATCGAATCAAGAATCGTCGGTTCAATGACGAGATTTTCACGGTCTGAGGCTCCACCGGTAACAATGCTCCCATTGTCCAGAAAGCTTTGCAGGCGATCAAAATGCCTTGTGCTAACAATGTGGCCAAAGTCTGGGTTATGAATGATATCGTCCCCGTAACTGGCATGGATGGCTCCTTTCAGTTTTTCCAACAGCTCGTTTTTTACTGCAGGATCGACGAGAACATAATCCGGAGCGACACATGTTTGACCCGCATTCGCAAATTTCCCTCTTGCAATTCGTTTCGCCGCTTCATCAATGTCCGCATCTGAATGTACAATTGTAGGACTTTTACCTCCAAGTTCCAGCGTCACGGGTGTTAAATGCTTGGCTGCAGCTTCAGCCACGATTCTCCCGACACCCGTACTTCCTGTGAAGAAAATGTAATCGAAATTTTCCTGGAGCAATGCAGTGCTTGTTTCAACTTCTCCTTCGACGACATGGAGATACTCTTCCTGGAAGTGATCATTGATCATGCCTGCAAGCAGTCTTGAAGTGTTCGGGGTCAATTCCGATGGTTTCAGGACAGCGGTATTGCCGGCAGCGATCGCTCCAACAAGGGGTGCCACGGCAAGTTGGAATGGATAGTTCCATGGAGCGATGACAAGGATCGATCCATAGGGCTCTGGATAAATAAAGCTCTTTGCCCCTGAATGTGTATCAGGTGTTTGAACTTCCCCAGGTGACGCCCATCCAGTAAGATTCTCTAAGGTGAAGTCGATCTCACCAAGGACAAGGCCGATTTCTGCCCGCTTAGCTTCAATTTCGGGCTTATTCAAATCTTCCTTTACAGCATTGATTATGTCATGTTCATGCGTTTGGATAAGATCCTTTAACTTAGTCAAAGCTTCTATCCTGAAGTTGGTATCCTTTGTAATACCAGTACGAAAGAATGATTGCTGTTTATTGATAAGTTCCTGGTAGTTTTCCATATTAAAAACTCCTCTTCTCTTTGATGAATAGTAACACTTATGCTTTTCCCGTATTGTACTGCAGATACTCTTGGGAACTATTTCTTGTGTTTCAATAAAATTGTGTGCAATTTATTGAGGCATCAATTATTTGCATGTGGAGAATGATAGTATAATCAAATCAGATATGCAAGATATATGATTCAGGAATCGAAAGACGAAGAATATAATGCCGGAATAAAATGAAAGGCCATTTCCACGATAGATTCGCAGGAATGGCCAGTGCTCATATTTATTAATTTGGTTACTTTCTGATTTCGATGAGTTTTTGTTTCAAATCATTTTCCATTGTGACCATTTCCTGTTCGGCCTGTTGTCGCTTTTGTCTGCCTTCCGCCTGTATGGCCAAGGTTTCTTCAATGGTGGAGATCAGGTTTTCCTGGGTTTTCTTCAGGGTGTCGATATCTATGATTCCCCGTTCGTTTTCTTTAGCGGTCTCGATGCTGTTTGTTTTGAGCATCTCGGAATTCTTTAATAGCAGCTCGTTAGTCGTGCGTGATACCTGCTTTTGAGCGGCTACAGCCTTCTGTTGATTCAGAAGGGTCAGAGCGATGGCGATTTGATTCTTCCAAAGAGGAATCGCTGTAAGGACAGAAGCTTGAATTTTTTCTGCCAATGCCTGATTTGTATTTTGTATCAAACGGATTTGAGGGGCGGACTGAATCGTCATTTGTCTGCTCAGCTTCAAATCATGGATTCGTTTATCCAATCGATCAAGGAACTGCATGGTATCATTGACTTCCTGGTAGATCAGCTCATCATCGGTTTCTTCTGCTTTCTTACGCAAAGAGGGGAGGAGATTGTGTTGGATTTCTTCCCGTTTGATTTCTGCAGCGGCAATATACATATTAAGGGCTTGAAAATAGTCTTTATTTTTTTCATATAAGGTTTCCAATAGTCGGTTATCGTCGAGCAGGGTCTTTTTCGAATGCTCGAGTCTAACTGAAATCCGATCAATCTGAGATCCGATTTTTTGGTATTTAGAAAGCACTTCCTGTAAAGAGGATGAAACTTTTCGAAAAAGCTTTTTAAATACGCCTTTTTGTTTCGTATTAAGCTCATCGGGATTCATTTGCTCGAGCTTCTTCATTAAATCGCCTAACACGTCACCGATCGGTCCGATATCCCGTTTTTGCACATGATCCAACATCGAATGTGAGAATGTCGACAGTTGGGTCTGAGCCGCTGTTCCATATTTTAGAATGGCTTCATAGTCCTTGTAGTCGATTTGTGCTGCTAATTGTTTGGCTTTTTCCTGCTGTTCCTTTGGCAAACGGTCAAGTAACAGGGGAGACTTTGTTTGTTCGTTCACCGCAGGCATTTCTTCCCCGAACGGGTTTGAAAGCAATAAATCCAGTTCTGATTGTTCATTTCGTTGTTCCATCATAAAACCTCCGACATTTATTTGAGATCTTTTTTGTTCGATAAATGCTGATTGGCGAAATTCAGTTCAAATTGCAGGTGATCCATGTCATCAGCCAGGACTTTATGTAAATCATTTTCCAAAGAACCTGTTAAATCGTCCAGTGTTGTACGGGTTTGCTGGAGAGACAGGAAGGTTTCTTTATTTTTACCAGGCTGGGAAGCCAGGAACGTATACTTCTCTGTGATTTCCACGACAGAATCTAAATGGTAGAAGAAGAAGGACTCAGCTGAAAAAAATCTCTTGGGTTCTTTTCTTACAAGTTGATAAATTCTTCGGCTTAATCGGTTGATCTCAAGGATTTGCTTAAAAGCTCCAAGCGATCTTACCCTTAACTGCTGACGCTGCAGCCGTTTTACCTTTTCTTTTGCTTCCTTTAAATTTCTGTTTATATATCGAAACTCCTGTCCGGAAAGACCGTTTTTATTCAACCACCATTTTTTTTGAAGAGCCTTAACGACCATGAAAAAGAGTACCCCGGTACCTACACCGGATAAGAGTGTAAGAGGAAATCCCATGTCAAAGAGGAGTAAGTAAGCGATAAAACTGCTGGTCCCCATACTGAAAGAGATGACCGCCCTTAATAAAAATTGCAGAAATGTGTTCATTTCATCTACCCCTTAATAAAGATGCTTATCTTACTTACGTTTCATTGTGTAAAAGGTTTCATATTCATACTCTCATTTTAGTGGAAACGGAGGGAAAATGGAAATAAAGTATCAGTGATGGAAGAAAAATCGGGGAGATATGTAAGGAATTAGCATCATTCTTTCAATTTCTTAACATTTATTAATGGAGTGATTATAGGAAATCTTTTTTTGGTAGAATGGGGAAGTGAGACCAATGACAAGACAGGTGTGTGAATATATGAAAAAGGTTATTGTGCTGATCTTACTTTGCTTCATAACCCCAAGTGTTTCAGCTCAACAAAATGGAGTAAAAAAACCAGGACATATTTATAGTGATTCGGCTATTATAATAGATTCTAAAACCGGAAGTATCCTGTACTCTAAAAATGGTACTAAACGAATGAACCCTGCAAGTATTACAAAAATTGCCACAGCGATTTATGCAATTCAGCATAGCGATCTCCGTGACCAGGTGAAAATCAGTAAGAAGGCAAGCCGTACCGAGGGTTCCACTGTGTATTTAGCTCCCGGTGAAACATTGAGTATGGAGCAGCTGCTTCAAGGATTGATGGTGAACTCAGGGAATGATGCCGCCGTTGCCATCGCTGAACATACAGAAGGATCTGTAAAAAAGTTTGTCGATAAATTGAATCTCTTTCTTAAGGAGGAAGTGGGGGTCCGGGATACACATTTTGAAAATCCTCATGGACTTTATGGAAAAAATCATTATACAACCGCCTATGATATGGCTGAAATCACAAGCTACGCGTTACAGAATGAACAATTTAGAGAGTTATTTGATATAGACTCCCTGGACTGGAAGGCTGAAGGGTGGAATACCACCCTTTATAATCATCACAAGATGGTGAAGGGGGAAATCCCCTATCCTGAAGTGACGGGAGGTAAGAATGGGTTTATAGACGAATCCCGTCACACCTTGGTGACGTCAGCGGAAAATGATAAACTTTCCATCGTGGTCGTCACGATGAAGGCACAGTCCAAAAGGGCCATTTATTCGGATACGAGGAAACTGCTTGATTATGGGTTGAATCAGTTTGAAAGGAATTATATCCCTAAAGAGACCGTATTCCAATTGGACGGCACTTCTTATGATTTGAAAAGGGATATTCCATTTACTCAGCCTGTAGAAGGGAAGATCACTCAGAAGCTTGCCGCAAGTGGGGAGTTGACTCTTTATAACCAGGATCATGAAGAAATGCTGTCAACCACTTTGACACCGGTGAAGGGAACACCTGTAACCCACACCGAAGCAGTTGCTTCGAGTGAGCACAAAGGGCAGTTTTCCGGGCAGCTTTTATTTTACCCGTTTATCATTTACATGGCCCTTCTATTCATTGCAGGGGTGTCCGTGTTTCGGCCAGGGTCTTTCAATAAGTAAGAGTTGAATATAGAACAAAAGGGAGCCGGCCGGCTCCCTTTTGTTATTGACTTTCCTGTTTTTCTAATGCTGGCTGCTGATGGTAAAGGGTCTTGCCGATCAGGGTCTGCAAGATGAGGAATGCGCCTCCGACCGTCCAATATAATGGAAGTGCAGCAGGTGCGTTCAGTGAAAAGATGAAGATCATGACCGGGGACAGAAGTCCCATTATTTTCATCTGTGCCTGCTGCTCTGCAGGGATGTTCATCAAGGAAACGCGTGATTGGGCCAAGTAGACAACCCCGGCAATAATCGCCATGATATGGTCCGGTTGTCCAAGGTTGAACCATAGGAAAGAGTGACTGGCAATCTCTGAAGATGAACGGATCGCATAATAGAGTCCAATCAGGATGGGCGTCTGGATCAATAAAGGCAAACATCCCATATTGAGAGGATTTACACCGTTTTTTTGATAGAGCATCATCAATTCCTGCTGAAGCTTTTTCTGCTCTTCTTTATCCTTCGTTTCTTTAATCTTCTTTTGGATCGCAGACATCTCGGGTTTGATCAACGCCATTTTCCCTTTCATATCCTGCTGATTCTTATACGTTTTAAGCATAAAAGGCAGAAGAACAAGACGAATAAGAAGGGTGATCACAATAATGGCCACGCCAAAATTCCCGCCAAGGAAGGTTCCTATTTCATGGATGAGAAATGAAAATGGATTGACAAGATAATCATGAAAGAATGCCCCTTCAGTGGTAGCAGACTGGCATCCAGTCAATGTTAATAAAAGTAAAACGAAAATGAATGAAATTTTTTTCAATGTTTTTCCTCCTCTGTATATATGCTTTTCTTTTACATATATACAGAAGAGGATTCTTCATCATTATCAGTATGATAGAATTGAAACTTCATACAGGTTGTAAACCAGACCCTGACAGGTAAGGCCTCATTTTCCGCAACCTCGCTGACAATGAGGTTGTTTCCTTCCAGTTTTTTATCATAATATTGTGTATAGAGATGGAATGGTGATGGACACCGATCCCAGATCAATGCCAGTATGAATAAAAATACGATACTGACATGCAAAGGACTTAAGTAAAAATCCAATAAATCTTGTACAATAATGTATGTCAATGGAGAAGACTCCTTTTACTATTCTAGTTGCATCCATAATAGATGAAAGAACATTTTATCACATTTACAGTATACTGCGAAACCCGGATAGAATCCATGGTAATTGTTTATACGATTTTGTGAACAATTGGTTTCATTGAAAAAGATGTATTTGAGAGCAAGTTAAAAGGTCTCTAAGTGACAAACCACTTTAGAGACCTCTCATTTCAGTGATATTCCTCTAATCGACAACGATATACGCAATCATCGGACCGTTATTCTCGATGGTTTCATGCATTTCACAAATAAGCCTGTACGTTCCTTCTTTTGAAAAAGTTACATCTACAACGGTTTCTTTCCCTTTTTTTACAGTACCTTTAATATCCGTGCCCTCGATGTAAAATGGGTGTTCCATGCCGTTCACTCCGTAAATGCGCAGTTCGACCTCTTTGCCTTTTTCCACCACAATCGTCCCGGGGTCCCAACGATATGCTTCGATTTCCTTGCCGTCGGCTGTCTTCGATTTGAATTCACCGGTTACAAGCTGAATGACTTGTTTTTCTCCCGTTTTCTCCGATAGCGACACTGTCGGGTATGAGTTTTTCGAAGATAGAGACCAAATCGTCCCGACAGTAATCACCACGATTGTCACCAGTATGGCAATGATGGAACCTTTCTTCAAAACAATGAAATTCAAATGATTTCCCTCCTCGGTCAGAAAGCATAGTACTTTTCTATTAAACCTATGCTTGTACGGCAGGGAACTTGTCAATAATTTTATAGAGGGAAAAGTTAAATATTTTTCTTTCCGGTCCATTTTATGTACAATTTGGACATGGTAGCAAGGAGGGTGAAGCATTGAATACTACATGGAGAGTTATAACGACGAAAAGTGATGCAGAGCCATGGTGGTTCTTTGAAGGCTGGGAAAAGGATATCATGAGAGATTGGACGTTTGATAGCAGGGAAGAAGCCGTTGAAACCTTTTTAACGGAACTGAAACGATTCAGTGAACGTTATCCAAAGGCAAAGACGAAGAAGTTTCACTCCATAGCATTCTGGGATCCGGAAGAGGTGTATTTTTGCGAAGCGTGTGATGATGATCTTCAGGTCTATTACGGTTTGGTCATCTTTGAGAACGATCAGCCGATGGAGATCAAGGATGGCTTGATCATCACGGAAATTACCGATAGAATGGAACAATAGGTCTATCCGATGTCGGATAGACCTGTTCCCGCTATTAATCGATAACACCTGTACGGATGATTTTGTTATTTACTTTCACATCAAAAGTGGCTTCCTTATACAGTTTGTCCCACTGCTTCCTTGTCAAATCCTCGTGCCCCCTGACACTTCTGTACTCCATTCCAAACCCAATCGGATCTGTTCCTTCCATCTGTAGCATCAGGAGGGTATCCTTAATGTTTTCTTCAATATATTTCTCTACCTCCTCTTCAACCAACTGCAGCGCCTTTGGTCTATTCAACTTCAATTCTTCTGACATTTCGAGGATTCGTGATTCAATGTTTAATTCGATATCAAATGAAGCCTGCTCTTTATTTTCTGTCTTGATTTTATAGGAAGATTTTATATTGTCGATCATCATATATATTTTGTCGTTATCGGGAGTTGCATGAAGGGTCGATAGGTATGGCTTGAACTTTTCCAAAGGCAATTCGACCTCTACACTCCCTGCGTCATAGTGTTCCATTAAAGAACGGATGAAAAAGATCCTGTCTTTTTTAATTTCCTTAATGAACCTATCCCTTGTGAATAATGCGAAGCCATCTACCCCGACTTTTCCATTTGCAGCCGTCAATAATGGAAGGATGGGGTCTTTACCGACGCTTCCGTAATCAGTGATGAATTCCTGCAAGGTTGGGGAAACAATCATCTCTGATTCAACGTTTTGCCTGACTAAGTTGTAAAGATAGGTCCCCCTGTTCGAAGGTTTTTCCTCCGTCTGATACCTCAATACCTCTTCAGCAGTCGTATCGGCTATCGTTAAATACACCATATTACCGATTGCGGAATCCCTTTCAAGCGTATCGACCAGGTGGGAAATCCCTCCGGCTGCCAGCTCCCGGCCATAAACAACGATCCTCAACTGGCCGGACACAAGCTTGTGATCAGACTCCAGATTCTGTGATAACCGGATGCCTTTACTCGTTTTAGACGTGGAGGAGAGGATCTTTTCAACATCCTCCATGGCAGGGTTGAATTGATAAAGGACCAGCGTCCCCGTGATTTTGTCATCTTCAGCCTGGTCATAGCCGACGGCCGTGATCAGACCGAGCTTTTCTAAATATTTCGTTTCCACACAGCTGCTTAAGAAAACGGAAGGGAGACAGACCAAAATAAGTAACAAGACTTTATTCATAGGTCTACACCTTTTTTCCTGTTGCCGATATATTTTAATTTAACCAGGATAAACAGGAGAGCGGGATACATGAAAGAAAGGAAAAAACTTGCAGTACCCACCTTATCCGTAATGGTATTCATAGTTATTCGTTCCTGAACGAATAGTGATAAAATCCATAGGGTGGCTGCGAAGAGATAGATGGCTTTCTTTTGAGAAAAATGAAAGACTCTCTTCATCCCCCTGGTAGCCACCCAAAAGTACAGGCATATGTTAGGGAGGATGACTAACATCCAGAAGGAGACGGCAATGAACTCAAAGCGCTCCAGGTTTGGTATCCTCAAGATTTTAAACATGGATAGAACCGGCCAGATGGTCTTTAATAAAGCGTCCTCTGAGAAAAAACCTATGCTTACAACGGTGACCACGGTGAATAAAAAGGTTGAATATCCGGTGCCGATGAGAGCGTATTTTAATACTTTTTTCTTTTCCTTTATATAAGGATAGACAAATAGCACCAAGTCAAAGCCAATGATGGTAAAGCTCGTTTTATAAGCACCCATCATGAGCTCCTTTGGAGAGGAAGTCATGACCGGCAGAAGGTGATTGAAGTCCATGAATTTAACCGGGGTGTATATCATGAATAATAGCCAAAATGCCAATATCAGACCTAAAAACGCAATTCCCACGACTACTCTGATCCCTCCAAGAACAGCATAAACAAGTAAGAAGAGGAGCAGTCCCATCAAAAGCGGAGTCGGCATTCTCGGGAAGATCCAAGCCTGCACCATCTCGATGTAATTCATCAGGATGACATAGGTCACGCCCAGATAGAAAAGGATATAGAGGATATTCATTCCTTTACTAATCCACTTACCGTATACGTCCATATGAATCCCATATAAATCTGCACTATCATAGGTTTCAAGTGTTTTAACCATGAGGAATAACACAAAGGAAACAAGAAAGCCGGCAATGATCACCGATATCCAGGCATCTCTATTCGCCTCCATGTAAATGATCCTTGGTAAGCCGGCAATTCCCACCCCGGTTTGGGCCGTATGTAAAATAAACATAAGTAAAAACGCATTAAACATCAGCCGCTCTTTAGGATTCACATTGATCTCCACACATATCACCCTTTACTCATCGACGTCTTTTTTCATTTTGGCTTTTTTGATCGGGATACGTCCCTTGTCAATGGGATGATTAGATACGGGACGTTTGACTAAATACTGATATGGCATGCGGAATATGCTGTATTTCAAATCTGAAAACCTGAATGGATAGATGGGAGATAAGTAGGGTCTTCCCAATGTTGTGATCTTCAGTAAATGAATCAAGATAAAGCAAAAGCAAAACATGATTCCGACCCCGCCATATAATCCTGCCATGACGATGATTGGGAAACGTATGATCCGAACGGCAGTCCCGATGGCATAACTGGGGGCAGTAAAGGATCCAAGCGCGGAAATCGCAATGATGATAATCAGGATATTACTGGTGAATCCCGCTTGAACGGACGCCTGCCCGATGACAATACCACCCACGATACCCATCGTCTGTCCCACCTTGGTTGGCAACCTGGCTCCGGCTTCCCTTAATAATTCAATGATAAATTCCAATAACAAGGCTTCGAAGACAGGGGGGAAAGGCACATTCGACCGTGATTGCCCCAATGAAACTAAGAGAGCAGAAGGAATGACTTCGTAATGATACGTTAGGACGGCTACATAAGCCGGAGTCAAAAGTATAGAAAAAAAGATCGCTACAAAGCGGATCATCCGGAGAAATGTACCCATATTCCATCTCATATAAATATCTTCTGTGGATTCAAAGAAATTCATGAATGTGGAAGGTCCGATAATCGCCGTGGGACTGCGATCCACAAGTAAAGCAATCTTACCGTGTAGAAGGGAAATGGTGCACCGGTCGGGAAGCTCCGTCGTAATGAATTGCGGGAAGAAGGTGAAAGAATTATCCTCAATCAATTGAGCAAGTACAGTGGAATCCACAATGCTGTCAATTTCAATATTTGTCACCCGTTGTCTGAACGTATTGACGTTTTCTTCCTCTGCAATATCTTTTATATAAACCATTTGCACCTTTTTTTTCGTTCTCGAGCCAACCATAAAGGTCTCGACACATAATTTTGGGTCGTTGATGTTTGAGCGAATCAAATTGAGATTCTTCGTAATGGATTCAGTGAATGAGATTTTCGGCCCAAACACCAATGATTCGGTTTCCGCCTTTTCAAGTGCCCGTGTGCCTTTATCTGCCACATCCGCTAATACCCCATGGGTATCCCCCTCTTTAAAGATATAAGCGGTCCCATTCACAAGATTATCGACAACATCAGTAATGGCATTCGTTGTTGTAAGCTTTGCAATATTAATCGTATTTTTGATCAGATGATAGTTCAGATCGTCGCTTGATTCCTCAAGTGGCCTGACAATGCTATCCTGCATGGAGGTGGGGTTAATCAAATCGTCAAAATAAGCCACTGCGATTTTTTGATCCCTTTTGGTGATGACCCTGAATACTAAGTCTTCACTGTTGCTCACCATAGCAAGTAATTCCTTGTGGAAGTCCTCGATATTTAAGCTGTGGGGGGGACCTTGATCTATACTCTTCTTCATTTCTCTTCGTTTGAACACAGACCTCAACACCCTAAAACCTTAATTTAATGATTAGATTTCCCATGTCCCTGTTTCTTACTCATTGAAAGGGCCGATTGAATTTATTTGTGATGTACATAAAATAAGAGGTTCATGGGAACGGTAGAAAGGGAGGTGATTTCGATGAGTAACAGGAAAAAGGATGCATCTAAAGCCACTCTCGGTTCTTCTCAAGTAGAAGGGCAAGGTACGACAAGCCAGGAGATGTCAGGTGGAGTAAAGGCTCCATCCTCAAGGAACAAAATGAAAAAATGATTCGGGTCTTTCCATCTTTACATAAAGCCCATACTTTCGTGTTGATATATTAAAATGGAGTCAAGTATGGTATAATGGAAATAATCGATGCATTTTATCCGATTATTAACGTACTATTACTGACCACATACTATCTGCAGCATAAATTACCACAATCAATATTTTCCTGTTAGAAAGCATAGCAAGGAAATCCTACTTACCTTAAAGGAGGACGTTCAATGGCTTTTGGTCGTAGAAATCAAGTTGAGGAAGAAATAAAAACAGAGGAAACAAAGATTTGGGCTTGTTCCGCTGAAGATTGTAAGGGCTGGATGAGAGATAATTTCAAGAGTGAAGATACACCTAAGTGTCCACTTTGTAAAGAAGATATGGTGACTTCCACTAAAGTATTGCAAGTGGTGGATAATCCCCATCCAACAATGAAATCATCCTGATTGAACGTAAAGAACCAATCCCCGGATTGGTTCTTTTTTCTATCCGGTTCGTAACTGCTTCAAGAATTGCAAAAAAATGATTAAACTCTTTTTTTACATTTGAATAGTATGTAATGTATTTATGTATTAAAGGAGGGAGCATCATGTCCAAGAAAGAGAAAGAAGTGAAAAGTACTTCCGTTGAAAATGAGCGTAAAGAAACTGTTTGGGACGGTTTTTGGAAGCTGTCCAAACCAGTTGACGAAAATAAAGAAGAAAAAACAGTAAGATGGTTCTGATTCATTGAAGAGGCTGTACATGCGACTATGCATGTACAGCTTTTTTACGTTTAATCGAATTGGGTTGAGGTATAAAAGAGTATAGTCAACTTTAAGGAGGAAGAGTGTAGTGAAGATTTCGAATGTTCGATTATATGACGGTCATGAATATACCAACCCGACTAAGAAGTATAGTGTAACGGTCGAGGAGGGAAGGATAACCGAGATCACAGAAGGAGAAAGAAAAACCGAAAACGGGGAAACGGTCGATGGGATGGAAAGAGTGCTGTCCCCGGCATTTCATGATTCACACATGCATTTTTTACGGTATGGATTAATGAAGAGGGAACTCGACCTTAGACATGTGACAAGCTGGGAGGAAATGAAAAAGGAGGTTCTTGAATATTACCCTGAGATGGAGAATGGGGATTGGGTCGTAGGAAGAGGCCTTGATGATAGTGAGTTTAAGGATCGAAATGATCTTTTGACCGGTAAGGATCTGGATGAATTGCATTTACATACGTATATGTTTTTTCTTCATCAGGACGGTCATGAATGCATTGTGAATCATAAGGTCATGGATTTGTTAAAGGATGAAGAAGAATTCAACGAAATTCCAGATGCTTTCAAAGAAACAGATGACAGCGGGGAATGGACAGGTCGTTTCAAGGATAGTGCCGTACATTTCATCAAACATCATTTCCGGGGTAGAAGCAGTGAAGATGCCAAGGATGCAATCAAACACGGGATTCCCCATATGCTCAAGCATGGGATTACTACACTTCACACGGACGACCTGAATTTCATTGGTTCTTATGACAGGTTGTGGAAGGCCTATACCGGGTTGGAAGAAGAAGGGGAATTACCGATCAGAGTATATTTGCATCATTACATCTTTAAAAAACAGCATCTGCACGATTTTCTCGAGCGCCATCCAGAACGGACAGGCGAAGGAACAGAACACGTGAAAGTGGGCGCAGTGAAGATATTCCTTGATGGGACTCAACGTCTTCATACCTCGGCCATGAGGATCCCTTACAAGGACCAGCCTGATACAAACGGCATCTTGATCTATACCCAGGAAGAGTTAAATGAATTGGTAAGGCTGGCAGGTGAAAATCGAATGCAGGTGGCCATGCATGCCATCGGTGATCAAGCGGTTGAACAGGCGATTACTGCACTCGAACAGAAAGAAGCGCGAACCGATACGTATCATCACAGGATCATCCATGCTCAAACCTTGGGGGAGGACTTACTATACCGATTAGAAAAGCTCAAACCCACGATTGAAACTCAGCCTTCTTTCTTGATGGGGGAATGGAACCAAAAAGTCAAATGGGTAGGGGAGGATCTTGCTCCCTACTGCGATGCATTTAAAAGTATCGTAAATCGGGGAATCCCTTATACATTAAGCTCGGACTTGCCTATTGGTTCCATCGATCCCTTCGAGGGTATGTTTGCAGCCGTGAACAGGACCGACCTTACTGGAAATCCATCAGGTGGCTGGCAGCCCCAGGAAAAGCTGACAGTGAATGAAGCGTATAGGGGATATACATCCATGCCCACCATCATCGAATTAAATGAACCACATAATTCAGGAACCCTTTCGGAAGGAGAACGGGCAGATTTGATCCTGCTGGATCGGCATCCCATGGAGGTTTCAAGCGATGAATTAAACAACATCAGGGTTGTAGAAACATGGCATAATGGTAAGAAGGTCTATTCGTTATAAGTATTTGGAATCGCCCCCTCAATACGGAGTATGTGGGGGCTTTTTTTGGGAACTTTGGACTTCCTATTGGCACTTCCCCTTTTCTTTAATACAATATAGGGAAAGGACATCATTTGGAGGGAAGATAGTTGATCACAGAAGCAAAAAAAGTATTAAAGCAATACTTTGGTTATGATGAATTCAGGGATGGTCAAGCAAGGATCATTGAATACATACTAGACGGAAAAAACACAGTCGGCATTATGCCCACTGGTGGTGGGAAATCACTTTGTTACCAGATTCCCGCACTGATGCTCGATGGCGTGACCCTGGTGATCTCACCCCTTATTTCCCTGATGAAGGACCAGGTGGATTCATTGGTTCATCAAGGCATTCCCGCTACCTTTATTAATAGTACCCTATCAAACAGTGAAGTAGATAATAGAATGGAGGAGATATCATCAGGGGAATACAAGCTTGTTTATATTGCCCCGGAGCGATTGGAATCGTATGGTTTTATTCGTTTCCTGAATACCTTGCCCATTCCCCTTGTAGCTGTAGACGAAGCCCATTGCTTATCCCAATGGGGACATGATTTCAGACCCAGTTATTTAGGGATCTACAACGCAGTGAACCAGCTCCGTTCAAATCCAGCGATTCTTGCTCTTACAGCGACAGCCACTCCCCAGGTGCAATCCGATATCCTTCATCACTTGCACATTCCGGAAAAATACAAAGTATTAACTGGCTTTCAGAGGACGAACTTATTTTTCCAGGTAGTAAAAGGAGAAGATCGAAAGCGTTGGGTAGAAGGGTATGTAAAAAAGAATCAGCAGCATTCGGGCATTATCTATTGTGCGACACGCAAAGAAGTGGAAAACCTTTATCTATTTTTTGAGAAAAAAGGAGTAGCCGTCGGGAAATATCATGGCGGGCTTTCTGACACATTAAGGCAGGAACAGCAGGAAGCATTCCTGAATGATTCCATCACGATCATGATAGCGACCAATGCGTTTGGAATGGGAATCAATAAGTCGAATGTCCGTTTCGTGATTCACTATCAAATTCCGAAGAATATGGAAGGGTACTATCAAGAGGCCGGCAGGGCAGGCCGTGATGGAGTGGATAGCGAGTGTGTGTTATTGTTTTCCCCACAGGATATCCAGACGCAGCGGTACATCATTGATCAAAATATCATCAATCCGGAATTGCATCAGAACGAAATGCAGAAATTACGTGACATGGTCGATTTTGTTCATACCGAATCCTGTTTACAGAACTACATTCTGACATATTTCGGGGAGCGCGTAGAGGAAGCATGCGGCCATTGCAGCAATTGCCTTGATGAGAGAGAATCCGAAGATGTCACAAAGGAAGCACAAATGGTCTTATCCTGTATGATGAGGATGAATGAGAGGTTTGGAACCTCCCTTATCAGTGGAGTGTTAACGGGATCAAAGAATAAGAAAATACTTGACTGGGGATTCGACAGGTTATCCACCTATGGATTAATGAAGGATCAATCTCAGAAAGAAGTCGGACTGTTCATCGATTATTTGATTTCTGAAGGGATCATTCAGGTGGAGGGTGGCAGTTTTCCCGTTCTGAAGGTGTCATCCAAGGGGAAAGAGGTATTGATGGGAGAGAGAGCCGTATCCAGAAAGGTACAGCCTACGGTTTCTGCCATTATCCCTAAGGAAGATGGTTTATTTCAGACCCTCAGAGCCCTCCGGAAATCCATTGCAGAATCAGAAGGGGTCCCTCCATTTGTCATTTTCTCGGATAAGGCATTACAGGATATGTGTGTGAAACTGCCGAAAACCTCAGAAGAATTTCTTCAGGTAAGTGGAGTGGGGGAAAGTAAGAAGGATCGCTATGGAGAAGTGTTCATAGAGGAAATCTCAGCATTCTTAGAAGAAAATCCAACACATCAGGTGGAGACAGTGAAGCCTGCGCCTGCACGGAAGGTGAATCATTCTGATACGGCATCTTATTTAATCAGCTATGCCTTATTTAAGGATCACAAAGGGATTAAAGAAATTGCGAAAGAGCGGGGTATGAGTACGGCTACGATTGAAAATCATATCATCCGTACCTTTCAGGAAGGCATCCTTGATGATTGGAGCATCCTATTTACAGATGAAGAGGAAAGCCTGATTGAAGAAGCGGTTTCAAAGGCAGGGACGGACCTGTTGAAACCAATTAAAGAAGAGCTGCCGAAAGACATCAGCTATTTTCAAATCAAAGGGTACTTAGTCAAGAGCGGACAAAGCTCATAACCCTTGTCACATATGAAAAAAAGCAGAAACCGATTTTTCGGCATCTGCTTTTTTGTTTATATCTTGTTACGCCTTCATGGCAGCTTTCATTTCCAGGAATTCATCATAGGTTGTTTCTTTATCGATGACACCGTCTTCGGTGATTTCGATAATGCGATTCGCGATTGTTTGAATGAACTGATGGTCATGGGATGCGAAAATCATTGCCCCTTTGAAGTTGATCAAACCGTTATTCAATGCTGTGATAGACTCCAAATCCAAGTGGTTGGTAGGTTCATCAAGCAGAAGGACGTTTGACCCGCTAAGCATCATCTTGGATAACATACAGCGGACTTTTTCCCCTCCGGAAAGAACACTCGGTTTCTTTATTACTTCTTCACCTGAGAATAGCATGCGACCCAGGAATCCGCGAAGGAATGTCTCACTCTCATCTTCCGGTGAGTATTGCCGTAACCAGTCAACAAGGGAAGGTTCATTTCCTTCAAAGTACTTGGAGTTTTCATTCGGGAAGTAAGCTTGGGATGTCGTCACTCCCCACTTGAATGTGCCGCTATCGGGTTCCATTTCCCCGGCAAGGATTTTGAAAAGAGTGGTCTTGGCAATTTCATTTGCTCCGACAAGTGCGATTTTGTCTTCTTTATTCAGGATAAAGCTAACATTGTTCAAGACCTTTACTCCGTCAACCGTTTTTGTAAGACCTTCAACACGGAGAACATCGTTACCGATTTCACGCTCCGGCTTGAATTGTACATATGGATAACGACGTGAGCTTGGTTTGATGTCATCCAAAGAAATTTTCTCCAACGATTTTTTACGTGAAGTGGCTTGTTTCGATTTAGATGCATTTGCACTGAACCGGGCAACGAATGCCTGAAGCTCTTTGATCTTTTCTTCCTTCTTCTTATTCTGGTCCTGAGCCATTTTCAGAGCTAATTGACTTGATTCATACCAGAAATCATAGTTCCCGACATATACTTGGATTTTCCCGAAGTCAAGGTCGGCAATGTGCGTACATACTTTGTTTAAGAAGTGACGGTCATGTGATACAACGATGACCGTGTTCTCGAAATTGATCAAGAAGTCTTCTAACCACTGAATCGCCTGGATGTCCAAGTGGTTGGTAGGCTCATCGAGTAAAAGGACATCCGGCTTGCCGAATAGTGCTTGTGCCAGTAATACTTTTACTTTTTCCCCACCTGTCAGTTCGGACATTTGTTTCGTGTGAAGGTCTTCGTTGATTCCCAAGCCTTTTAGTAGGATGGCAGCTTCTGATTCAGCTTCCCAACCGTTAAGCTCGGCGAATTCACCTTCTAATTCTGCCGCTCTCATACCGTCTTCATCAGAAAAATCTTCTTTCATGTAGATGGCATCTTTTTCCTGCATGACTTCATATAAACGGGTATGTCCCATTATGACAACTTTCAGCACTTCATATTCTTCATATTCGAAGTGATCCTGCTTTAAGACAGCAAGTCGCTCTCCTGACCCCATGGATACATGGCCGGTCTGCGCTTCGATTTCTCCTGAAAGAATCTTTAAAAATGTTGATTTACCAGCACCGTTTGCTCCGATAAGTCCGTAGCAATTCCCTGGATTAAACTTTATATTCACGTCTTCGAATAGCTTTCTATCACCAAAACGTAAGCTTACATCTGATACCTGAATCATATGTGAAATACCTCCTAATACTCAATCTAAAAGATTATAACACGCAAGTATGCTAAAAAGATAGAGTGTTAGCAGGAACAGTGATAAATTTACGGGGTATTTACATAAGTAAAGATAGGATTTGAAGAAAAAAGGTACCATAGGATATTATTTTGTTTGAAGTGATTTTTGGCTCATTTCCCCAAGTGACACAAAAGCCCGGGCACAAATGCATTTGTGCCCGGGCTTTTGTGTCACTTGGGGACCTTTCAGCTTTTGCTGAAAGGCGAGGAAAACGAACGTTTCCCTCGAATGAGCCAAAAATCGATGCTGAATAGTAGCAGCTAAAGTTTCCTGGTAAGGTTCTTTCTCTTGTTTGTGTGCTATGATAACGAAAAAAACAAACAGGTGATGATGTGATGATAAGGTTTGTGAAGCGGGTGCGGTTTCTGTTTAATGTTCGTAGATCAGTTCCGTTTTTGGTTGATTTTTTTCGTTCCAGTGAAGTTTCCTTTCTGAAGAAAGGTTTATCGGTGGGGTTGGTTGCATTTTATATCTGGCTGCCGCTTGACTTGATCCCGGATGTGTTTTTAGTGCTGGGGATTGTCGATGATTTGGCCGTGTTTACCTTCATTCTTCAATTGTTGGTAAAGATGGCTCCTCTAGAGTTACAAAAAAATATGAGTTGAAGAAATGACAGAAATGAGCAGACGTTTCGTCCGAATAGTGAAAACCGAAACCGGCCAAAAATGGGCAGCCGGTTTCGGTTTTTTCTTTTGATTTTTTCATCTCTTTCCCATACACTATAATTACATCAATTCCAATCAGAAAGGTATGAATTAATATGAGTACAGCTCCAGCCAATTCAATACCAAAACCATTAGTTCAGTTAAATCAATGGTTCATCGTAACAACTGTTGCTCTTTCATGGTTGTCCCAAATAGAATTTTTCTTGCTGCTTCCGTTCTTGGTCGGAATGTCAGCTTTACTTTTTAAGTATAATCCCGTCATGCAGGCAGGGAAGATCTTCTTAAAGAAAGAACCTTCCGCGTATCCACCGGAAGACGCTGAGCAGCAACGGTTCAACAATATCATTGCAGTCAGCTGTCTGGGAGGCTCCATCATAAGTAGTCTGGCAGGATGGAATACGGGGGTTTATCTCTTCTCAGGAATGGTCTTTGTGGCTGCGTCCGTCGCCCTTGCAGGATTCTGCATAGGATGTTTCATCCGCTTTCAATGGAAAAGGTTCCAATATAAACGTTCATTACAGTAACCTATTGACAATAGATGGAATACGTCGTAAACTAATCTTGAATTTAAATAGTGTATACAAAGGGAGTATGTTATATGTTAGGTGTCGTTCTTAACTAACCGTGAAATGAATACGGACATTTTGCAGGCAGTGGCCTTTTAATTCAGGTTGCTGGATAAGCTTATTTAGCTGTGCCTTCAAAATGTAGTTAAGAACAATGGTCATAGCATACTCACCCCTTAATCAGGAGAGCTGTGTCTTTGTGCACAGCTCTTTTTTTGTGCATGATTCCGCAAATGAGGACTTCTTTTCACGTAGGTGATCGGGAGGCTGTTTTGAGTTTACACATGCGCTATTATGATGGGGAGGATTGTATACGAGTGAAGGGAGACCACGATGGACATTGTTCGTTGTGGTCTATTTTTGTATATTCGGAGGGAAATGGAATGAACGAAAAAACGTTTCAAACACTTGAGTTTAACTCAGTGAAAGAAGAATTGATGGGATTTGCTCTGACGGAAGAAGGTAAAAAGGAATTGTGGAAGGTACGGCCATCCACAAATATCCGTCAAATTGAAATGCGCCTTGATGAGGTGACAGAAGCTGTAAACATCTTAAAGAAAAGTGCCAGTGTACCTATCCACGCATTAGACGGGGTGGAGAATATCATGGGGAATCTAAATAAAGGTGTTCCCCTGAGGCCGGATCAGCTTACAAGTTTATATTACTTTCTCGATGCATGTAAAAAGCTGAAAAAATATATGGAGGATAAACTATGGCTCGCACCGAGGGTTTCTTCCTATGTTTATTCCATTGAAGAGATCCCCGATCTCGGAGAGGAAATCAACCGATGCATCAGGAATGGCAGAGTCGATGATTATGCGAGTAAAGAATTGTTGAGGATTCGAAAGCAGGCGGGAATCCAGGAAGAACGGCTAAAGGATAAAGTACAATCGATTGTAAAATCGGCTAAGTATAAATCATTTCTACAAGAAGCGATTGTTAGTCAGCGGAACGGGAGATATGTCATTCCCATCAAGAAAGAATTCAGGGGGAAGATGAAAGGGACCGTTCTGGATTCTTCAGCCTCGGGTTCAACCCTGTATATCGAGCCGGAGGAGTTGAGCAAACAACAGGATCAGCTCCTCACTCTAAAATTTGAAGAAGATCATGAAGTTGAAAATATTTTATGGACATTGACTGGAAAGGTGCAAACATACGAGCCACAACTAAGACTTGCGGTTGAAACAATGGTCCACTATGATGTTTTGTTCGCCAAAGCAAAATATAGTCGCGCCTATGATGGAGTGAAGGCGATTGTAAATGAAGAACAGAGGATTCACTTGATCAATGCGGTTCATCCTCTGCTCGGGAAACAGGCAGTCCCGTTAACGATCAAGATGGGGGAGGGATTTTATGCATTGGTCATCACCGGCCCCAACACAGGAGGGAAAACCGTAACCATAAAGACGGTGGGGCTCCTCACCCTCATGACCCAGTGCGGTTTGCATATTCCAGCAGCCGAGGGAAGTGAAATCAGTATATATCAACAAATACTCCTGGACATCGGGGATGGGCAGAGCCTTCAACAAAACTTGAGTACATTCAGTTCTCATATAAAAAATATCATCAATATACTAAAGGATACAAACGACCGGTCCCTTGTCCTGTTGGATGAACTCGGCTCCGGTACAGATCCTATGGAGGGAATGGGTCTTGCCACGGCTATCCTGGATCAATTATATGAAAAGGGTGCCACGCTTATTGCCACTACACATTATAGTGAGATCAAACATTTTGCACAAGAGCATGAAGGCTTTATGAATGGCAGTATGGAGTTTAACATCGACACCTTGCAGCCAACGTATAAACTGATTGTTGGTCAGGGTGGGGATAGTCAGGCATTTTCCATTGCATTGAAGCTTGGAATGCACCCAGAGATCATTGAAAAAGCACATGAGATCACCTATAAGCAGAAGAAAACTTATAGGCTTGGAGAAATCGACTACAGTGAAAAAAAGGAAATGGAGAAACAAATGATCGTTAACAAGCATAAAAAAAGGAATCACGGAAAAATCCAAAAAGAAACAAGGAGCATCATCTCCTTTGCCAAAGGAGATAATGTCCAGATCTCCCCGGAAGGAGAATTTGGCATTGTCTATGAAGGCCCTGATGGTATAGGGAATTACACCGTACAAATCAAAGGGGAAAAAAGATCTGTAAGTCATAAACGCCTCCGTCTGTATGTATCCGCCAAGGAATTGTATCCAGAGGAATATGATTTCGATATTATCTTCAATAGCAAAGAAAATCGTAAAAAGGATAAACTCATGGGAAAACGATTTGTAGAAGGCTTGACCATCGATCATGAGGAATAAATGAAAAAAACGTACTCAGGGTTGAACTTGAGTACGTTTTTCTGATGCATGCTTCTAACATCTATGACATATGTGTCAGTACAAAGGAAAGAATGATTCCCAGGGATGAAAGGAAACCGACAATGGGTCCGCCTTCCTCATATGCTTCCGGCATCATCGTTGAAGACGCCATAGCGAGCAGCCCCCCGGCCCCGAACGCTCCGATAATGTATGAAGTGCTTTCAGGGGCATTCTGCAGTAATGCATACCCAAGCAAAGAACTGAAGGAAGAAAGGATGACGACACTTCCCCATAAATAAAGGATTTTCTTCGTGCTGTAATGATCGAGCTTTAACCCTATACTGCTGGATAATGATTCAGGCAAATTACTGATGAAAATAGCGATGATGAAGACCCATTGCATGGATTGACTTTCAATAAAGCTGACGCCGATGATGATGGATTCGGGTATCGCATCCATGATGGTACCGACATAAATGGCAAGCCCCGAGTGGCCATGGGGATTCTTCTTCGACCGTTTTCTTTCGCTTCCACCTTTTTTAGAAATGAACATTTCAAATAATGTAAAAATGAGGGCACCCAGAAGGAACATGGAAACGAGGTAAACCAAATCCGCTTTTCCTTCTGCTTCACTTAAGAGATCAAAAGTAGCTGATCCGATGATCAGGCCAGTACCTAAGGCCATAATAAACGCTACCACTTTTTTTGGTATATGAAGAAATAATGCCATTAACGCCCCGATTAAGAGGGAGAGACTGGCTACCCCTCCCCACAAAGCTGCCTGGAACAATGATCCTACCTCCCTAAACCGTTTTCATATCGAGTTTTCCCTAATGTAGTAAATGATTAAACATAAACCGATTCCTTGTATAGATCCAGGGAGACCTGGGGAAAGTAAGACTGAATAAATTTTAGGAGGCAAAGAAATGAAAAAATATCTATTGATTGCAACTATTGGATTGATGTTCATGATCACTGCTGCCGGGTGCGGTACAAGCAATAATATGAATGAAGAAGGACAGCAAATGAACAACCGTAACCTGGAGAGAGTGAACTACAAGAATAATCAGGCGAACCGGGATTATGTGAATGACGGGATGATGAGAGAAAATTACTCACTTGCTGACAGAGAAGCGGGGAAAGTGGCAGAACTTAAAGAAGTGAGAAGTGCTTATGTGCTGACGACTGATCAAAACGCATATGTTGCTGCTGTATTAGAAGACGATAAGAATGGAAATGTTTCAAAGGAATTGGAAAAGAAAATCTCGGATCAAGTGAAAAAAGAAAATGGCAGTATCAATAATGTGTACGTGTCAACAAATCCTGATTTCGTAGACCGTATGAGAGGGTATGCCGATAAAGCCAGAAATGGGAAACCGATTGAAGGATTTGGAGAAGAGATAGCGGATATGGTAAAACGAGTATTCCCGAACAGAGGGTAATGCTTAAGTAAAAAAAGTCGAACTCAGTTTCGGCTTTTTTTATTTTCCCATATGAAATGTTCGAATGATTCAGTATACTATTTAGAGTGACGAAATAAATGGAAGGAGAGATGGACGTGGCCCAGACAGCATCCAAAACGGCCGTGAATCCGACTATATACGGAATTCTATTAGCCATCAGTTCGGGTCATTTTATCAATGACACACTCCAGGCTGTTGTACCTGCTATGTTCCCGATCATTGAGAAGTCATTGGAACTGAGTTATATGCAAATCGGCTGGATTGCCTTCTCACTCAATATGACGTCTTCTTTATTGCAGCCGGTCTTCGGATTTTATGCCGATATTCGTTCAAAACCGTACCTGCTTCCATTGGGGATGTTGTCCAGCTTAGCAGGGTTGATTGGTTTTGCCCTCTCCGGTCATTTCATATGGATCATCGTTTCTGTATTATTTATCGGATTCGGTTCTGCCATTTTCCATCCTGAAGGATCAAGGGTGGCTTACATGGCTGCCGGAAATAGAAGGGGACTGGCTCAGTCGATCTATCAGGTGGGTGGAAATACTGGCCAGGCGCTTGCGCCGTTAATTACTGCCTTTGTCTTTGTCCCTTTTGGTCAGATAGGGGCCCTATGGTTTACCATCGTGGCCATTATTGGAGTTCTTGTCTTGTTCAGGGTCTCTAATTGGTATTCAGATCAGTTGCGTTTCAATGAAAGAAGCAAGAGGAAAAAGAATGAAGATGGAAGAAAAACCCCAATTAACCCGAAAATCAAGTGGGCGATGGTGTTTGTTGTATTCCTTGTGTTTGCAAGGTCATGGTACGGAGCAGGCTTATCAAATTATTATCAGTTTTACTTGATTGAGGACTACGGTCTTACCATTAAGAAAGCTCAGGCCTACATATTTGCCTTTATGTTTGCAGGAGTCTTGGGCACCTTCATGGGTGGGCCGCTTGCCGATCGTTTCGGAAAAAGGAACATCATCTTTTTTTCTATGATCGGAGCTGCACCTCTGACCCTTGCACTACCTTATTTACCGCTCTCCATTGTCTTTCCGTTCATTTTTTGTATCGGCTTTATTTTATCGTCAAGTTTCAGTGTCATTGTGGTGTATGCCCAAGAACTGATGCCAAGTAAAATCGGGATGGTGTCCGGTTTGACCGTTGGTCTGGCATTCGGCATGGGAGCAGTCGGAGCAGTCCTCTTTGGAGGACTGGCCGATCTTTACACCATCCGATTCGTCATGATCCTATGCAGCTTCCTACCTCTGCTCGGGATGATGACATTCTTCCTCCCCTCAGATGAAACAGTAAGAAACTTTCATAAATAACAAAAGAGGTGATCCCGTCCAAACGGAATCACCTCTTCGTTTTTTTAAGAAAATGCAAAGTAAATAATGAATAACCCACAAAGGATGTACATGATTGGATGAACTTCCTTCCACTTTTTCAATGAAATCATCGCAAATGGATAAAGAATGAAGCCTAATGCGATTCCCGTTGCAACACTGAAGGTTAAAGGCATCATAATAATCGTCACAAAAGAAGGAATGACCACTTCAAGTCGATTCCAATTGATATGTCTGACTTCCGTAGCCATCAATGCACCGACAATGATAAGTGCAGGGGCAGTCACTTCTGGAGTGATGACCGATAAGATGGGTGAGAAGAACAGGGCGACGGAGAAACAGATGGCAATCACGATAGACGTGAATCCGGTTCTTCCCCCGACGGCCACTCCGGCAGAGGACTCTACGAATGATGCTGTTGTTGAGGTCCCGAATATCGCTCCGGCCACTCCCGATGCAGAGTCAGCCAGGAGAGCCCGGCCAGCGTTCGGGATCTGATTATCCTTCATGATCCCTGCTTGACTGGCAACCGCAATCAAGGCACCTGCCGTATCAAAGAAAGCCACAAACAGAAAGGTAAAGATCACCGCCATGATTTCAAGAGTGAATATATCCCCTAAATGGTTGAATACCACTCCGAATGTCGGCTCGAGACTAGGGACACCACCAATAATGGAATGAGGCACTGAGATTTGCCCCGTGACCATCCCGATGATGGTCGTTGCAACCATCCCATAGAATATCCCGCCTTTAATTCCCTTTACCAACATCATCAGGGTAATGATAAAACCAAACACAGCAAGTAGTGTTGGAGGGGAAGAAAGGTTCCCGATCGACACAAATGTTTCAGGGTTGGCAACGACGAGTCCCGCATTTTTAAAACCTATGAATGCTACGAAAAAGCCGATGCCGCCGGCAATGGCGAATTTTAAATCCTGGGGAATGACATTGATGATTTTTTCACGGATCTTCATCACACTTAAAATCATAAAGATGATACCAGCAATAAATACTCCTGTCAGGGCGATTTCCCAGTCGACTCCCATTCCGATGCATACCGAAAACGTAAAGAACGAGTTAAGTCCCATGCTGGGGGCGATCCCGATCGGAAAGTTTGCCAGTAGACCGATTAACAGGGATCCAACAATCGCTGAGAGGGCAGTGGCTGTGAATAATGCCCCTTTGTCCATTCCGGCCTGACTCAGGATGATGGGGTTCACAACCAGAATATAAGCCATCGATAGGAAAGTCGTGACACCTGCTAACGTTTCTCTTCTATAATTTGTCCCTCTTTCATCAAATTGAAAGAATGTTTTCATACATAACCCTCCGTGTAGATAAGATAAAATAAAAAAACTCCGGTGACTGAATCAACCAGAGTGTATCTACAGGATAAAATAATTCCATTGGTCTTACTTTATCTTGTAGACAAGCCATTTAAGGTAGCTGGTAGAAACGTTCAAGCCATATTCTTGAACTTATACAAGGTGCATCTATATTTGGTATAATTGAATTAGGAGAATCATAACAACTGACTATCCTCCGGTCAATGGAACCGGTAAAAGTTCGTGAATTCATTATTTTCTAAATTGATGATTTATTATTAAAAATTGCATACGCCCTATACATCATTCCTGAAAAAAGCTATATTTAGTGAATACAAACAATGAGTAGAGAAAACGTAAGTTAATACGTGAATGAATATTGGAGGAATAAATATAATGTCTTCTTTAAAACCAGGTACAGTAGAGGATTTATACGTTGATCACGAAGTGCCATACGGTTTCTTTCTAACGAATGATATCGATCGTGTACTTCTGCATCACTCTGAAATAACAGAAGAAATCCAAGAGGGAGATACGGTGAAAGTATTTCTTTATCATGATAAGGACGTGCGCTTGACGGCGACTATGAGAATCCCGAAGGTGCAGGTCGGTGCATACGGTTGGGCAGAAGTCGTTGATAAGCGGGAAGATTTAGGCGTATTTGTGAATATTGGTCTGCCCAAGGATATTTTGGTGTCATCTGACGACCTTCCGAAATTTCAGGAGCTTTGGCCGAATCCCGGCGATCAGCTGTTCCTTACCTTGAATCGTGATAAACAAGACCGTTTATACGGAAGATTGGCCACTGAAAATATCATTGAACAGGTGTCAAGGAGAGCTTCTGCTGAAATGATGAATGCTAAAGTACAGGGACGGGTGTATCGACTTCTGAGGGTAGGAACCTTCTTCTTATCTGAACAAGGATATCGATGTTTTGTTCACATGAATGAGCGTAAAGCGGAGCCAAGGCTCGGTGAACTGGTTGAAGGCAGAGTCATCGACGTGAAGGATGACGGAAACCTGAATGTTTCGTTCTTACCATTGAAGCAGGATAAAATGCTGGATGATGCTGAAGTCATCCTTGAGTATTTGGCAGTGCGAAACGGTGCGATACCATTTTGGGATAAGAGCCAGCCGGAGGAAATCAAAGATCGTTTCAATATGAGTAAAGCGGCTTTTAAAAGGGCGCTGGGAAAATTGATGAAAGAGGATAAAGTGTATCAAGAAGAGGGATGGACGTATCTTAAGAAATAATGGATCTCCACAAGAAGAAAGAGTGCTGACAGATTGTCAGCACTCTTTCACATTTAAAGGGAAGCGCTTTGTTTGATCTTACGACTTTCCTTCGTGTTAACAGGTCTGATCGGTAAAAGGGTTCCAACAAGTGCGATAAAGGCGCACCCCATGAGTACGTATGAATAGCCATTCAACGCAATCGTAGAGAGCACTCCAAACACAACAAGGTCCAAGCCCGAATCCACAATGGAAAGCAAGGAGATGGTCGTCGCCCTGACCCCGGACGGGATTAAGTCATTGCTTAATTGTGAATAAATGGGATAACGGATTGCCCGGACAAGCCTTAACAAGAAAAATGAACCTAATACAATCCATAAAGAGGATCCGAACAAGCCGGAAATAAGTAACCCCGCTACCGCTGATAAACCTGAAATATTCATGAGCATCACCCTGGAACAGCGAGCTGTTATCCAGCCTATGGAATTCGATGCGATATAGCCAAGAATGGCAGAAACGGCATAAAAGACCCCGATCAAATAGACAGGAACGCCTGCATCCTGTAAAAGAGGTTGATCAAAGTACTGGTAAACGGCACCAGCCGGAATGAAGACCAATGTTACGTTTAAAAACATCAACAATAACTGGGGTGCCTGGCGTATTACACGGATACCACTCTTTATTTGGGAAAAAGGATTTTCTTTCTGAAATGAATCAACAGACGGCTGCTTGACTGAAAGGATTAAAAATAGTTCGATAAGGTGAAAGGCCAATCCCAGTAAGATAAGCAGAGTAAATTGACTGTCCACCAGATCCTTCGCCAAATAGGAACCGAAAAGGACGGCAATCAGCATACTGATAAATGAGGCTGATTGGATCTTTCCCATAGCCTGGTCCATTCGATTTTCTTCATTTGATTCTTTGAGTGAATCATAGATTAACGCTTCATCCGCCCCAGAAAAAAAGGTTACACTGAATCCATTGATGAAGCTGTATATGAAGAACATCCAAGGTTCATAGGCGAATAAAAGCAGTGTAATACTAAGGAACTTAAGGAAAGAACCGAATAGGAATGAATATTTTGCACCAAACCGATCTGCAAATATTCCAGTCGGTACCTCCCCGAGTAATACGGCTCCGCTCCAGAACATGAGCACAATTAAAATATCAGAAGAGGTTAGCCCTCTTTCGAAATAGAATAACGTTAAGACGGGTTGAAGAAAACTGATTGTACCAAAAAAAGAAATCCAAAATAGCACCCGGATGTTATGGGTGGCAAGTGTTGATTTTGTCATAATTTGTCTCCTGCTTCCTGTGTTTTTATATATACCGGAAGAAGGAGCGTCGTTTCATTAATTCAGAACGTTCACTCCTTCTTGAAATAGTGAAAGTGTTTTGAATGTTTTTTGCATGATATTTCCTCCTCGTATTTTATGAATCAAGTGTAGCATAACAGGGAGAAAAAGAAGAAGATATTTATTCGACATTATCCTTTATTCGCAGAAAGGGGCGTGGAACAATGAAAGAGGTTGTGGTAGACGTATTGCAGTCCAGAGGGACCTATTATGAGATTGGTGTTCGATTCGGACAGAAACTTCGGCAGTCGCCACTCTATTCTCATCATGAAAAGAGACGAAAGAAGTCATTGAGAGATTATAATGTAAAGCTGCTTGAAGTCGAGGGACTACTCCGGCAATTTGCACCGGGATTATGGGATGAATTAAATGGACTATCCCATGGTTTACAGTGGTCATTGGAAGATACCATACATGAATATTCGGGATTTCAGCAGGAATGGAAGGAGTCAGGATGTTCGTCATTGGCCAAAGACGGTATATACGTGAGGAATTATGATTATCACCCGAAAACATATGAAGGCCGGCTGTTACTCGTCGAGCCTGCGGGGGGCTATGCATCTATCGGATTTTCAGGAAGGGGAATCGGACGGATTGACGGGTTGAACGAAAAAGGATTGGCAGTTGGTTTTCATTTCGTGAATCGAATAAAGCCGGGAGATGGATTCATTTGTACGACAATCGCCCGCATCCTCCTGGACACATGTAAGAATACAGACGAGGCCATCGAAGTGTTGCGCAGGCTGCCTCACCGACACAGTTTCAATTATTCTTTATATGACCAAGGTGGCAAAGCTGCTGTGGTAGAAGCTTCTCCGAGGGGAATAGGGGTGTATCACCATTCAACCTTAAGTTGTACCAACCATTTTCAAATGAATCATATGAAAAAGGATAACCGACATTATGTAAGGGACTCTCAAAAAAGGCTGGACCTGTTACATTCAGAACAAGAAAAGGAATTAACCATAGATGGGGCATTCAAACTGTTTAACCGGGGAGACAGCCCGATTTTCAAGAAAGCGTATGATGCTTGGGCAGGGACGATTCATACATGTGTCTTTGAATGTACATCACTAAGATGCTTAATCGGCTTCGGGGAAAGTTCCGATGGATTGGTGGTGGACTTTCAGGAATGGGTCAGGGGAAGAGATATTCCCGTCCGGAAAATGTCAGGGAAGTTCGATACAAATGAGCCGTTTTTATTTATGGAAGAAGTGACGGAATAAGGGGGGAACCGAGCAAATCAAGGGATTAACGGCTTATCATTCGTGGAGGACTTCCTCGGTTCTTATTAATAAAATGCGCAAATTCATAGAAATGTATGTATGATTTGTAACATTCTTAAAAATGTGGTGACTTGGCGAGTGGTGCAGGTATATGTTTGTGAAGTAATATTCACTAACAGGATCATTTCATCTTCTCGTTCTTTCCTTTCTCTATATATACATAACGATCTTTCCAAGTGGTCCTTTTCCTGAAAAAGGTATTCAAAAATGAATGAAGAAAGGTCGCTAGGAAAAATAGGATGTGAATTGGAAATAATAATGTCTCGAACACGCTGAAATTACCGATTCTTCTCACTAAGAAATAGAAATAACCCCCTAATAGGATGTATTGGATGATAAATAAATAGGGATATTCCCAAATCATATCCGGTGAGTGAATGACCAGCGTAATAAGCGAAGCCATCCACAAAGAAGAAAGCCCCAGGAGTAGGATGTTTGTCGACTTAGCTCCTGAAGCGAAGCTCTTTGACCACCCGTTGAATACATCACCTATTCCTTCCCCATACATCCTCATGGAAATGGCATTCCTGCCACTTACCGCTTCTACCGATTCCCCGCATTTCTTCGCCCATTTACTCAAGGCAAAATGTTCCACCATTTCCCCTTTGATGGCTTCATGACCTCCGACTCGCTCATAAACGGGCCTCGAACATAAGAAAAATTGCCCGAAACCGCCTGAAGGCGTGCACAACCATGAAAAGAGATGGGTGATACTGGTTGAGGCAAACACCATTAAATGAAACAGCATGGAGAATGTTTCATGAAAGGATTCCATTTTATGAAACGGATGAATGGTCAATACTCCTTGACATTGTTGCATTTTATACGTTTCGCATATCTTTAACAGACCTGCTTGTTCGAACCAGGTATCACTATCTACAAACAATAGGAATTCTCCTTTAGACTCTTTTGCTCCATTCCAGCATGCCCATGATTTTCCGTTCCATCCATTAGGCAAAGGGGGTGCATCAATTACAATTGCACCCTCGTTTAAGGCAATAGCCTTCGTTTGATCTGTTGATCCATCATTCACAACAATGACTTCCAATGGCTGTATGAACTGCATCCGAATACTGGATAAAAGCCTCCCGATCGTCTTTTCTTCATTTCTTGCAGGAATGATGATGGAACATTTCTTGACCAGATAACTATTCCGTACATGAACAGAATTCTTCACTGTCGGAATTCTCGTAAAAAGGAAAATGGTAAGGCCCAATGCGACAATCCAGAAATACATTTGTTTTCACCTTCTTTGACAAAATTCTGCTGTATCGCCATTCTAACCATAATATTTACCCATGATACGCATAGGGCGTTTTTTAGCTAAAGTCTCATTGGGATGGATGGGATCGACGGTATCCGAGTTATTTGCGTTTTCATCCTTCTCATCAGGATAAGGGTCAAAGAAATTAACCACTTTTCCCTGTCCAGAGAATCCTATCACTTGTTCTTTATCATCTTTCGCCTTGTCGGATTTCTTCATAAAAAAACTCCTTTCTAGCCATTAGTTTGGCGAAAGAAGTTTTTTTCATGCCACTATTTGTTTTTCCAATGTCCATCTATGAATTCATCGCGCCCTGACTTTGCGCGATCTTGTTTGTATTCCTCCGGATTCGTTTTGTAGAACTTTTGATGATACTCTTCTGCCGGATAAAAGGTTGAGGCAGGAAGGACTTTGGTGACGATCGGCTTCTTGAATCGCCCGCTTTCTTCAATCGTGTGTTTTGACTCTTCAGCCAATTGTTTCTGGTGTTCATTGTGATAGAAGATAGCTGTTCGATACTGTTCACCGCGATCGTGGAATTGACCACCGTCATCAGTCGGGTCAATCTGAGGCCAGTATAACTCCAATAGCCTTTCATAAGGAAACAGAGCGGGATCATAGGTGATCTGAACCACTTCATAATGTCCGCTGCCACCGGCTTTAATATCCTCATATGAAGGATTTTCAAGATGACCTCCAGAATATCCCGATACGACATCAATAATCCCCGGCAGCTCATCGAACGGCTTTACCATGCACCAAAAACATCCGCCTGCAAAAGTAGCGACTTCTCTATCATTCATTTAGCAAACCTCCTGTACCATATGTACTCCTCTAAAGCAGTAAAGCAATAGCTTGAACAGATTCTACCATGAAAGATTAAAAGGAACAATCAAAATAGCTTGTCTGCTTCAGCTGTGCCGACTTTACGATTAATCTTTTTCTACAATTTTCAACAAATTCATTAAAATACATTTCCTAACGGATGGAATTTGTGTATAATTCTTTTGAACGGAACAATTTCATACGTTACGAAATCAGGTGAAGTGTAAGATGTGATTCTTCTTAGCTTCTTAATAGGGAAGTTGGTGTAAATCCAACGCGGTCCCGCCACTGTAAATGGTAGTGAGCTGAACATTTACCACTGTGCAAACATGCACGGGAAGGTATCAGCAAACTATGACCATGAGCCAGGAGACCTGCCTGATTTTAAGCGCACCAATTCTACGCGGATAGAAAGGTGTAATATGCATGGTTCATTGAATATAAACCTATATATGCATCTTACACAACATCTCTAGTCCACTGGAGATGTTTTTTTGTCTGTCAAAATGTTAATCAACAGGAGGAATAAAAATGAAACACACAGTAAAAGCCTTACTTGCATTGTTGGTAGCCATCGGATTCCTGACAGCATGCGGAACGAATGACGGGGAACAAACGAAGAAAAAGGAAATAGCAGAAGTAAACCAAAATGAATCCGGATATCCTTTATCATTGAATGACGCGCTTGATAATAAAGTCACCCTGGAAGAACAACCTAAACATATCGTTTCGTTAATTCCCAGTAATACGGAGATTTTATTCGAGCTTGGGCTCAATAATGAAATCGTCGGGGTGTCAGACTTTGATAACTTCCCGAAAGAAGCCGCCGATAAAGAGAAGATTGGTGGAATGGAGTTTAACGTAGAGAAAATCGTCGGCTTAGATCCGGACCTGGTCCTTGCCCATGAATCTACAGCAAAGTCAGCAGAAGAAGGTTTGAATCAACTGAAAGATGCAGGGGTGAATGTATTCATCGTTCAAGATGCTAAAAGCTTTGAAGAAGTATATAACACAATTCAGGACATAGGGACACTAGTCGGTAAAAAAGAACAGGCAGATTCCGTTGTCTCAGAAATGAAATCAGATTTAAAATCCATCCAGGAAAAAGCAAGTGAAGTAACGGAAAAGAAAAGAGTCTATGTGGAAGTTTCGCCTTCCCCTGACATTTATTCAACAGGTAAGAACACGTTCATCGATCAAATGCTATCTATGGTCAATGCTGAAAATGTCATGAGCGAGCAGGAAGGCTGGGTACAGGTGAACCAGGAAGCGGTCATCTCGTCTAACCCTGATTCAATCATCACTACATATGGTTATTACAGTGAAAATCCGAAAGAACAGATCATGGGAAGAAAAGGATGGGAAGATGTGACGGCAGTTAAGAATGGGGATGTTCACGATGTCCATTCTGATTTAGTCACACGGACAGGTCCAAGATTGGTTGAAGGAGTAGAGGAAATTGCAAAGTCGATCTATCCAGAGGTATTTGCAGAATAAGATAGGGATCACATACGGATTGGCAGGGCTATTTATACTCACGGCGGTGCTTGCAGGTGTTTCGATCGGTACAATAGCCATTCCACCGATGGATATCCTATACATCGTCGGTTATAAGTGGTTCGGTTTTCAAATGCCTGATACGGTTAATCCCATGTTTGTGAACATTGTCTATACGATCCGGCTTCCAAGAGTATTGTTGGCTCTATTGGTCGGCAGCTCCTTAGCCATTGCCGGAGCTTCTTTTCAAGGGCTGTTACGCAATCCTCTGGCTGATCCCTACACATTGGGAGTGTCATCAGGTGCATCGGTCGGGGCGGTCATCACATTGTTTTTCCATTGGAGCATCCCTTTCATCGGGAAGTTTACGCTTCCCTTTTTCAGTATTGTTTGTTCGATCATCACCGTATTTCTCGTATTATGGTTCGCACAAAAGGTTGAAAGGACCATGAAGGTCGAAACCATTATACTGACAGGAATCATCTTCAGCTCGTTTCTGGGCTCGGTGATTTCCTTGATGATCGCACTCACAGGTGAGGAACTGAGGCAGATCATCGGCTGGCTTCTTGGAAGTGTATCCATGAGAGGGTGGGATTACATTGCGATCATCTTGCCTTTCTTCCTTATTGGGGTGGTGTTGCTCCTCCTGAACAGCAAGGAATTGAACGGCATGAGCTTCGGGGAGGAACAGGCCCGTCATATCGGTATCTCGGTTCAAAAAAGGAAGCTGATCATTTTGATTGCCGGAAGCATCCTGACGGGGGCAGCAGTGGCCGTGTCCGGAACGATCGGATTTGTCGGCCTTGTGGTTCCTCATTTTCTGCGAAGAATGATCGGACATGATCACAAGCATCTCCTTCCCCTATCAATCCTTGTAGGAGGAGGGTTCCTCGTTCTCGCCGATCTGCTTTCAAGAACGATCATCGCTCCGACAGAACTTCCGATTGGAGTGATCACCGCCTTGATCGGCGCACCGATGTTTGCTTATATTCTTTTAAAGAAAAGGGGTCTTTCAACATGATCGATGTAAACGGGGTGTCAGTAGGCTACGGCGATCAAAAGATCGTGGAAGACATGAATTTTCATATTGACAAGGGAGAGTTCTTTGGAATACTTGGCCCAAATGGAAGTGGTAAAACGACGTTACTGAAAGCGATGACGGGTCTCCTTCCTTTGATGGATGGAGTGATTACCTTGGAGGGAAAGCCGCTTGATCAGTTTTCTTCGAGAGAATTGGCTACCCATGTCGCAGTATTGCCCCAGATATCGACTGAAGCATTTTCGTATCAAGTGAGGGAGACGGTGATGCTTGGAAGATATGCTCACCAGAAAGGTTTCTTTAAGGGTACGACCGACCGGGACAAAGAGATGGTGGACAAAGTGATGGAGCAGACGGGAATTTCTGCGTTTCAATATCGTTACCTTCATGAATTGTCAGGTGGTGAGCGACAACGGGTGTTCCTGGCACAGGCTCTAGCCCAGGAACCTCACATCCTCCTTCTGGATGAGCCGACTAATCATCTTGATCTTTCCTACCAGAAGTCACTATTGGATTTGATTAAAAGTCAAACAGATCAAGGGACATTAACGGTCGTGGCCATTTTTCACGATTTGAATTTAGCGAGCCTATACTGTGACCGTTTACTCTTACTGGACCAGGGCACAACGAAACTTCTCCATCATCCGGAAGAAGTGTTGAAAGAAGAACATATCGAAGAAGTCTATCAAACAAAGGTCCAGAAACAGGCTCATCCTTTGGTGGCCAAACCTCAAATGGTGATCGTGCCCGAAGGATCCCTCACTGAGAACCTGGTATTAGATGAAAGGTATATGACATTGAACGAAGATTGCATCCTTTATTCTGCCCCTTTCCCGTTGAAGTGTATGTCCTCGGGTATTATCGGAGCGGGAATTGGTTGGTACTCTCACTTCATGAACCGACGGGTACCCGTTGATTATGACTGCCGGGATTACAAACAAGATATGAAGGAGTATCTCATTACGAAAGAGCTGGATCCGTCTTTGTCTGTCGGTATGATGACGGCTCTCGATTTGTCTAACATGATATGTGAGCGTTTTGAGATGATGGGGAAATCGGTTTTCGTCATCGTGACCGCCGGTGTCGGAAATGCCATGGATGTATCAACGAGCTTTCAATATGATATTGATTCTAAACCGGGTACGATCAATACCTGGGTTTTCATTAATGGGAATTTATCTGATGAGGCCTATATCGAAGCCCTCGTCACTTCCACGGAGGCAAAGGTGAAAGCACTGAATGATATGGAAGTAAGGGACAAAAGAACCGGAAACCTTGCAACCGGAACGCCTACAGACAGCATTCTGATTGCTTCCAGTCAAAAAGGGGAGATCGAACCATTTGCAGGACCGATCACTCCGATAGGTAAGTTGATCGGCAAAGGAGTCTATGAAGTAACAAAAAAAGCCATCCAACGTTATATGGGTTAAAAAGAGGGCTTTCATCGTAAGGAGGCACATTTTCGCATGGGAAGACTTTTTTTTATAACCGGAGGGGTTAGATGCGGGAAAAGTTCCTATGCAGAAAAGCTTGCATCGGAACTGAAAACATCGAATGAGATTTTGATCTATCTTGCGTGTGGAGTGTGTACGGACAGAGAAATGGAAAAAAGGATTTTAAAACACCGACTGGATCGCCGATCTTCTCATGAAAAGTGGACGACCATTGAAAGGCCACTGGCTATCGGGGATATCGTCGATACTATACCGTCCAATTCCATTGTTCTATTAGATTGTCTCACGACTCTCCTGACAAACGAATTGTTCAATGGGGATATGGGGGGCGGAAGGTATGTAGAGGATATTATCTATGAATCTGTCATTCAATTAGCAGATAGAGTAAAAGCATTACTTGTTGTAAGTAATGAATTATTTCATGACATTCCACCTGAAACAGACGAAATACTCCAATTCCAAAGGACGCTGGGAAGATTACATAGAAGATTGGTGGAGAAGTCGTATATAGCGATCGATATGACGGTTGGAATCCCGGTTATAAAGAAAGGGGTTTCAATGAAATGAGATTAGTAAAGAGTCTACTCCTTAATATACAGTTTTTCACGGTACTTCCAGTGCGAAAAGAATTCTCGCTTGGAAAAAGTGAAATGAGATGGATGGTACGCACATTTCCTTTATTGGGTTTATTGATCGGAATGTTTCTCTCAAGTGGTTATGTGTTACTGGCATCCTTTACACCCATGAGCTCATTGGCATTATCATTTTATATTTGGGTGATGCCCATTCTCCTTACCGGTGGAATTCATTTGGACGGTTATATGGATGCAAGCGACGCCTACTTTTCCTACCGGGATCTAAAGAAGCGTTTAGAGATCATGAAAGACCCCCGTATCGGTGCATTTGGTACCCTCTCTCTAGTGGTATTGCTCTCCTCCCGCTTTTTATTTATATATGAATCCGTCCGCTATTCTGATTCTGCTACGATTTGTTTGGTTCTGCTGTCGATCCCCATTTTCAGCCGTATCGTCATGGGAGTGAGTATCATTCTTATCCCCGCTGCCCATAAATCCGGTATGGGGTATAGCTTCAGTAAAGATACGAAATGGAACGATGTTTTGTGGATGCTGGCCTCATTGATAGGGATCGTAGTGGCAGGCGTCGTCCTGAATAGCCTTTTTCTTTATGCTGCCTTCACGATTGTAACGGCCGGATTTTGCCTGTTTGTTCACTCGAAGAGCATAAAGTGGTTTGGAGGCATGACTGGTGACACAGTCGGAGCAAGTGTAGAAGGGGGGGAGTCGATTTTATGGATGACTATATGGCTATTGCTTTTATTCGACATGGTTTAACAGATGCAAATGAGAGAGGGAAATACATCGGTTGGTCAAACCCGAGCTTATCACGAAAAGGAATCGATAAGCTTAAACAGATAAAGCGATCCTACAAGCCATATGAGGGATGTTTTTCAAGCGACCTAAACCGATGTTTGGAGACCTCGCATTTTTTGTTTCCTGAAGCCTCTATCATTTCATCTCCTCTGTTAAGAGAATTACATTTTGGAAAATGGGAAGGCTTGACCTACGAGGATTTGAAGGGAAATGAAGAGTATCAGTATTGGATAACCGATCCCTCTAAATCTCCTCCAGGAGGGGAAGGGATACATCAATTTATAAAACGAGTCGAAGTTGCCTGGGAGCAAATCAAAGGACAAATCGATTCACTTAATGGGGATCGGTACTCAGTCATAACCCATGGTGGAGTCATTCGGCACCTGTTAACTTCTCTATCCCCCAAAAGTGATCATAGATCTTTTTGGGATTGGGAGGTCTCCCACGGAAACGGATACGAATTGGGTTGGAAAACAGAAGAGGATTGGAGGGACCAGAATTGTACTTCATTACGGGAGGTTCCTTTAATGGCAAGGGCCAATGGGTAAGAAAACATTTTCGTTTGAAGAGAAGCGACACAGAATGGGTCCGGTTATTTACAGAAGGTTTGGAAGAAGTCCATCCATCAAAGACCGTCCTGGTGTTGGAGGGGCTTGAGTATGCCGTTCGATCTGCCCTTTTACGTGGAAATCGTTACGTTAGGAAAGAATTCTTCCAACGGATGGAGGAATTGAAAAAGTGGGAAGAAGAACATCCAGAACGAAAAGTAATCTGGATCGGGTCAGAAATAGGGAAAGGAATTGTCCCTATCGATCACATTTCAAGGGAATGGAGAGATGTGACGGGATGGGTTTATCAGGACCTTGCTGAAAAGTCGCATAAGGTATGGCTTGTTTGGTATGGCATGGCTACATCAATAAAAGGGTAAGGGAGGAAATAATAATGCAACTATACACAAGAACAGGAGACAAAGGACAGACAAGTTTAATCGGGGGTAGGGTCGATAAGGACGATATCAGGGTGGAAGCATACGGGACACTGGATGAAGTCAATAGCTTCGTTGGTCAGGCTATTTGTGAATTATATCATGAGCGCTTTGACGATATCGTAAAGGACTTAGTTACAATTCAGCATGAACTCTTTGACTGCGGGGGAGATTTATCCAATGTCTCAAAAAAGAGAAGGAGCAAGCTTCAAATGGATTCCGTCCTCGCTTTGGAAGAAAAAATAGACGATTTGGTCAGAGAAGCTCCACCTCTTGAAAAATTCATACTGCCGGGTGGTGTAAAAGCTTCTGCGAGTATTCATATTGCACGGACCGTTGCGAGAAGGGCAGAGAGATGCATGGTTACCCTTTCAAAGGCAGACCCCGACTTTCCGGTAGTTTCGTTGCAATACATCAATCGATTATCAGACTACTTCTTTGCTCTGGCACGCGTGATCAATCACAGAAGTAGTGTCAAAGACGTTGAATACCTCCGCAGTGCCAACGTATTCTCTACACGTAAAATTCAGAAACACAATGAGTAGTAGTTTAAAGTCCATTTTGTTACTATCATTGTTTTTGGCTTTTGCTGCCATTGGAGGGATGGTGAAGATTCCGGCGATCATCGGGACCATCGCCCTTGACAGTATGCCTGCATTATTAATCGCTTCTTTATACAATGGAAGGAAGGGAGCGCTGGTGGCAGGGGGAGGACATATACTTTCAAGCCTGTATGCAGGTTTCCCCCTCGGTCCGCTCCATTTTCTCATTGCCGTGGAAATGGCTCTCCTTGTCTGGCTTTTCGGCTATGTATTTTCATGTGGGCATCGTGTATTGGCAGCTGCGCTTTTTCTGGTAGGGAATGGTGTATTGGCAGCTTTGCCCTTTGTTTTTATCCTGAGTTCTTCTTTTTACATCACAATCGTTCCTTCTTTATTAGTAGGGAGCTTCATCAATTTAACAATGGCTCACTTTCTTTATCCTCCTCTAGCTTCCAAATTACCAAGGGGTGAATTAGAATGATTGGAAATCGTGATGCGCTGTCCATCTCCATCACTGATAAAGATGAACTGATCATTGCCTCTGACTGCAGCGGTGGAATCGGAAATAAGCCCGATGACGCCGTGCAGGTTGATCCTGAGGTGGTGGGATATTTCGGTTTTCGAGTCGCGGTGATGGAATGTTTATCAGCCGGTGCCCGCCTCATGGCCGTTCAATTAATGAACTTCACAGGTGACACCGTGTGGGAGAAGTATGCCTCGGGAGTGCGGTTGGGTTTGAGTGAACTAGATATGGGGGATATTCCCCTAACGGGAAGTTCAGAATCCAATTTCGATCTAAACCAGTCTGCACTCGGCGTAACCTGTATCGGTATGAGAAGGAAGGAGCGACACTTTCTTCCCCAAAAAGATCTTTCATATGCTCTTATCGGCATTCCTTTAGTGGGGGAAGAAGTACTGATACACAGATCATCCATAGCCCCATTGGGTCTATTTCATCTCTGCATTCACCATCCTTCCATAGTCGATATATTACCTGTAGGTTCCAAAGGTGTGCGTCATGAACTGTCTCTGCTTATAGGGAAACCGTTGAAAAGGGGAGATGTATACTCCACCCATGACTTGGATAAATCAAGCGGGCCCGCCACTTCATTTATCATTTCGTACAATAAGGAAGAAGAACAGAATATAAGGAAACTTACCGGTTCACATTTTCAATCTTTGATCTTATTTGACGGGAACATTTAAATACTTTTATAGATATTTGTGGTAAACTATATTCTCGGGGTGGACCGGTATGGAGAAAAGTGTTAGTTTATCCAGTATTCTGTGATTGTCAATTTTAATTGCATAGAGTACTATTTCATATTATCATCGGTTCATCATGAATGTCATAAAAGTAGGTGAAGAAATGGAGTCACGACTAGATCGAAAGACCAAGAGGAAAAAACGTGGTAGAAAAGTGATTTTGGTATTATTAATCCTTATTTTCAGTTTGATCGGTTACGCTGCTTTTCAATTTTACAGTGGTTATAAAATGGCTGGTGAAGACCAGATGCAGGAAGATTATAAATTCAATGGAGTAAAAGATGAAAACGGGAAGGTTAACGTTTTGTTATTGGGAGTCGATAGCAGGGGCGAGGAGAAATCAAGGACAGATACTATGATGCTCGCGCAAATCGACCCGAAAACGAATGAAACCAAACTCGTTTCGTTTATGAGGGATATATATGCTGAAATCCCCGGATATAAAAACTATAAGCTAAATACCGCTTTTTATTTAGGCGGACCGGAATTGCTTCGAAAGACAATCAAGCAGAACTTTGATCTTGATATTCAATACTACATGATTGTTGATTTTAAAGGTTTTGAACAGTCAGTCGACATCCTTGCACCAGAAGGAATTGAAATGGATGTTGAAAAGGCGATGTCAGAAAACATCGGTGTTTCCCTCGAACCTGGTGTCCAAAACCTGAACGGAAAGGAATTACTCGGCTATGCCAGATTCCGTCATGATGAAAATGGTGACTTCGGAAGGGTTAAAAGACAGCAAAAAGTGATTGCTGCCCTTAAAGATGAAGCCTTATCCATCGGAGGCGTAACAAAGCTTCCGAAAATGGCAGGATCCATTCAGCCATATATTCAGACGAATATGAGCAAACTGGATCAAATCTCAATCGCGAAAGATATTCTTCTCAGCAACACCAGTGACATGGACAAGCTAACCTTGCCAGTAGAAGGATCCTATACAAATGGAAGTTACAGCGGAGTGGGATCCGTTCTCGAAATAGACTTCGAAGAAAATATTCAAGCTTTAAAAGACTTCCTGAGTGGAAAAAGCCCAGACGACACTGCAAACGAATAAATCTGAAAATCCCGTTAAGCCTTTAAAAGCTTGACGGGATTTTTTTGTTTTTAGAATGGACTTGTTGGAACGTGCTCTCCGAACTGCGCTGACAGGGGGCAGGGCCAAAAAATCAATCTATTTCCAATCATATCCTTACAGTATAAATTCTGATTATACGCTTTCTCAGCCAATCTAGGGCCTTCAGAAGGAATCTGAATAACATAAATGGTAATGATAACGCTTCCACTAGCTATTTCGGCTAATTCCTTACTACTTCCTATAATGCCCTTGATATCATTCCTCAGCATGTTACGATTATTAACGTTGTGAACAAAACACACGCCAATCAAGGTTTTTGGCGACCTGAAACAACTATTATCTTAATTATTTTTTCTTGATTATTACATTAAATGTACAACTAAAAACGAAAAAAGTGTTTTGAGAAAAACGTACTATAAAATAAGGAACGGGAGCGGATATGATTGTTAAATAATAAAACGATAGCATTTCTTGGTGCAGGTAATATGGCTGAAGCAATGATTTCAGGGACAGTACAGAGTGGCAAGATTCCAGCTGAGCAAATCATTGTTTCGAATCGAAGCAATTATGGAAGACTTCAAGAAATGAAAGCTAAATATGATATCACAGCAATTACGAAAGACGATCTGCCCTTTGATGAAATAGATATTCTCATTCTTGCCATGAAGCCAAAGGATATCGATAAGGCATTAGATTCCATCAATCATCTTGTCAGGAACGATACGGTGATCATGTCGGTACTGGCAGGGATTACGACTTCTCATATGGAAGAACAGTTACCTGGAGGTCAGCCTGTCATCCGTGTCATGCCAAATACGTCAAGTATGCTGAAGGAATCTGCAACGGCTATCAGTGCCGGAAGGTTCACTTCAAGAGAAGATATGGAGAACGCAGAAGAGTTACTATCAAGCATCGGAGAAGTATTCGTCATCGAAGAAAGCCAGATGGACATTTTCACTGGAATTGCCGGAAGCGGTCCAGCTTACTTCTACTATTTAATGGAACATATCGAAAAGACGGGTGCTGAAGCAGGATTAGACCCGAAATTGGCTCGTAAAATCGGAGCTCAAACCATTTTCGGAGCAGCCAAAATGATGCTGGAGCGAGAAGAATCACCAACCCAACTTAGAGAAAATGTAACATCCCCAAACGGTACTACGGCTGCAGGACTTGATGCATTAGCTCAGTTCGGTGGAGGTAAAGCCATCTCAGAAGCTGTTAAGGGAGCAGAAAAGCGTTCGAAAGAAATCAGCTCATCCTTACGGTCCAAAGAATTAGTCACAAGCTAATAACCCAACGAATTCCAAACACCTCATATAAATTATGTTACCAACCAAACATGAAATACAGGTCTGTCCCTGCATATAGAAAGAGGGGCAAGGGACGGACCTTATTACTAGGAGTGATTGAATGTCCCAAGATAAGAAACGTATCGTGATTAAGATTGGAAGTAGTTCATTGACAAGCTTACATGGAGAAATGAGCCGCAGGAAGCTTGAGCGACTTGTGGATGAGGTTGTCCGTTTAAAGGATGACGGTCATGAAGTCTTGCTTGTTTCATCAGGAGCAGTTGCTGCAGGTTATCGTAAATTGGGTTGCTTGACACGCCCAAGTTCGCTGCCTGAGAAACAGGCAGCAGCAGCTATTGGTCAAGGGCTATTAATCGAAGCGTATTCTGATCTATTAATTTCAAATGGATATGTGGCTTCTCAAATTCTGATCACTCGTAGTGATTTTTCTGATGAAGATCGATACAACAATGCCAGAAATACGATTAATGTCCTGCTCGAAAGAGGGATTATTCCGATTGTAAATGAAAATGATACCGTAACGATTGACCGTTTGAAGTTTGGAGATAATGACACACTATCCGCTAAAGTCGCAGCACTCGTGGATGCTGATCAACTCATCATCCTATCAGATATTGATGGGCTATATGATTCAGATCCCCGCAAAAATCCAGATGCTGAACTGCTGGAGAGTGTAACTGAAATCACGGAAGATATTGAAGACATGGCGGGAGAGCCGGGTAGCTCAGTCGGTACCGGCGGCATGAGATCAAAGATCGATGCATTCAAGATTACAATGGCATCAGGCATACCCGCGTTCCTGGGTAAATCAGGACATTCTAACATCATTTACGATGCTGTCCAGCATACGGCTAAAGGAACCTATTTTGAATCGACGGAAGATTCGGTCAATCTCGATTCCAAAAAGCAATGGATTGCGTTCAATTCCGGTCCAGAAGGTGAAATCACCATCGATGCAGATGCGAAAGACCGTATTTTAGAGCGGAAAGAGAGTTTGACGATCGATGATATTTATACTGTGAAAGGCCGTTTTGATAAGGGTGCAGTCGTACGTATCCTGGATAACCGCGAGGAGGAAATCGGTCTTGGAATGGTTAACTATCGCTCTGGTCAGCTGAAGAACCCTACAAATATAAAAGCCGATGAAATCGCAGTAGAAATTGATCAGCTCGTATGTCATGTAGAAGTTCCCATTCCAGTAGGTGTTTAGTTGAACATTATTCTGTAATTGATTCATTCAAGTATATAGCTTTTCAAAATAATCAGGAGGTATTTGATGACTTTAACTGTAGAAAAAACCGATGTAAAAAAACAGGCGATATTGGCTAAAAAAGCTTCTAAAACCTTAAGCATGCTGACAACGGAACAAAAAAATAAAGCCCTTCATATTCTTGCCGACCATTTAGAGGCAAACTACGGGTCCATTCTTAAACAGAACGAAAAAGACCTTGAAAGAGGCCGGGAAAAGGGGTTTGAAGAGGCCTTTATGGATCGCTTATCTCTTTCTAAAGAGCGGGTTGAAGACTTTGCAAACGGTCTTCGCCAAGTGGCTGACCTGGAAGATCCGACTGGTAAAGTGGTTTCTGATTGGACCTTGGAAAATCAGCTGCAAGTTCAAAAAGTGACCGTTCCGCTCGGTGTCATCGGAATGATTTATGAAGCCCGCCCAAACGTGACGGTGGACGCTACAGGTCTTGCATTAAAATCAGGTAATGCCATCATCCTGAAAGGTGGATCGAATGCCATCACGTCAAATAAAGCCATTGTAGATGTAATGCATGAGGCGTTGGAACAAACAGATATTCCAAAAGATGCCGTACAATTCATCAACACAACGGATCGTGAGGCGACAAGTGAATTATTCACAATGAAAGAACATATTGATGTGCTGATTCCCCGTGGTGGCGGCGCATTGATCAACGCTGTCGTCAATAACGCAACGGTTCCTGTCCTCGAGACAGGTGTAGGGAATTGTCATATTTACATCGACAAGGAAGCTGAACTGGAAAAAGCATTGAACATCATCATAAATGCCAAAACGGACCGTCCCGCGGTTTGTAATGCGGCTGAAACCGTCATTCTCCATGAGAATTGGTTTGATGAACACAAGGATGCCTTTGTTGAAAAACTGAAAGAGCATCACGTTTCCATTCATGGGGATGAAAAAGTGGTCGAAGTGATCAAAGATGCTAAACTTGCAGGTGAAGAAGATTGGGCAAACGAATATTTAAGTCTTGATATTGCCGTGAAAGTGGTGTCTTCACTTAATGAAGCCGTGGATCATATTGAACAATACGGTACCAAACATTCTGAAGCGATTGTGACGGAAAACAATGAAACGGCGAAAAAGTTCATGATGCTGGTTGATGCTGCTGCTTTATATCATAATGCTTCTACACGTTTCACAGATGGAGGAGCATTAGGATTCGGTGCTGAGATTGGCATTTCAACCCAGAAGCTGCATGCAAGAGGTCCGATGGGTCTTCCGGCGCTAACCACAGTGAAGTATATGATGCATGGAACCGGACAAATTCGATAATATGTAAAAACGCATGAGGTCTACTCCTCATGCGTTTTTTATATTCTTTCGACTGTCAGCCTGATTCCTGAAGCAGGAATTCATGCAATCCTCGGATTGTATGAACTTCTTGTTGATAACATAGTGTCAAAAGTCGTTCGAAAATCTCGGCCGTCATGATCGCATCATTTAAAGCATGGTGGCGGGTCCGGTCTTGAATATCGAATTTCTTTATAAGAACATCCAAATAGCAGTCATCCCTGCCAAGTAAGCTATTGGCCAATGAAAAGGAATCGACAAATTCTGGATCGAAAGAAGGCAGTTCCCATTTATTTATCCTTTTTTGAAGAAAGTTAATGTCGAAGCTCGCGGGATGTGCTACCAGAATCGTCCCTTTACTGAACTCCAAAAAACGTTCCAACCCTATAGGCAGCGTCACTCCATTTAAAAAATCTTTACGTCTTAGTCCCGTAAACCTCTTCGTTTCCCTGGACACTGTTTGAAGAGGGTCGATCACCTGATAGAATGTCTCATCCCTTTGAACTTTTCCTTCTTTCAGCTTTACAGCTCCAATCGAAATGATTTCATCTCCAACTTCAGGAAAAAAACCAGTGGTTTCAAGGTCGAAAATCGTAAAGGTGCAATGGAAGAGATGCTTTTTTTGAAGAGTCGGTTTTTCTTCTTCAAATTGTTTAAGGCCACGGGAAAGTTTATGATAGGAAAGCTTTTCTTTTTCCCGCTTCACTTGATGGCGGAAGATGAATCGCTGCCATAAATAATACTTTAATATCCGGTAGCCTACATTAATACCTATATTATCCATTAAACCACCCGGTTCCTATTGAAACTGATTTCCATCACTTGCTGCAGTCGGTTGGCAATCTGGATGGATTCTTTTAATTTTTGGCGATCCTCTTTCGAAAGGGTGCGGACATCGATGTCATTACTTAAAGGCTTTCCCTCACTAAGTTCACGCAGATTCTGTTGCGTTCTTAAGGAAAGGAGGATATGCATGGCCGTTTTAACGTTTTCGGCATCCCTTGGGTGAAAGGCTTGTAACTTTTTCAATGCCTGTACCCTTTTGATGGTGTTCACTTCTTTTATCCCATACTTTACCGAATGAATCCGGATCATATTGACGATTTGTAAGAGTCCTGACTTTTTGATATTGAATAGATGGTTTTTCGGTTTCAAGTTTACCCGGCCCAATGGACCAACGGGGAGTTTGAAACGAAGGGCATCTTTTCGTAAGAGTTGCTGCATATTCAGGGATCGTTTCGATTTTTCAGTCAGGTAATTCCGGATCTCTTCTGCGATGGAATAGTCTCCGTAAATTGGACGGAAGTCATAGAACATCGTGATGTTCTGGATTTCCTGTGCATCCATTTCGTGGAGCCACTCATCAATGGCCTTTTTCCAGTCCGTATACGATCTCTTCCATTTTTGTTCCTTCGCCATGATCCCGCCTGTACATTCAGGGAAACCACATGCAGCAAGCTTTAAATTGAGCTTCTCGGTGAAGGCCTGAAAATAGAGATCAACTTTTTTCAGGTCAGATAAATGATTATAATCATCAAGGATGATCCCATTATCCTGGTCGGTATGGAATCCCTGTTCACTGCGTCCCTGACTGCCCATGACAATGAAACAATAATTAATCGGAGCAGAACCGTAACCTTCCTGCCTCATTTCCTTTTCGCTCAATTGAATGATTTTCCGGTGGAGCCGATCATTGTAGTTTGATATCACTTCACAAATATCGAATCCAAAGCTGTCCTGTGCAAGAAGGTCTTGAATGAACTGTTGGAACGTCTCGCTCTTTACCGTAGCCAGTTCAACCAGTTCATCATTTGACACGGCCTTTTGAATTTTATAAGAAAGATCCAGATAGTTCGAATCCTGAATATTGAGAAATGATGTACTGGTTAGAATTCCGACCACTACATCATTGCGAATGATAGGGACGAAATCCACTTCTTCATGTTTAAAGTAGGAGAGGGCTTCATAAGCGAAGGACTCATCCCTGATCCAAAAAGGCTTTTCTTTCATCCAGTCTTTCACCATTTCAGCGTTACATGGATTGGTTAGATAAGACAGGATTTCCCGCTGGGTAAGGATGCCAAGCATTTTTTTGTTCTGATCCACCACGACTAACCCATACGTGTCCTGTTCCTTCATCTTTTTGGCTGCGTCTATGATGGTAGCATTTCCATCGATGAAAGTAGGGCTCTCCATGAGAGTATGGACTTTTGTGCGGAACAGATTGATGTTTTCATCATCGGTTTCAGTGGCTGACTTTACCTTGATTTCATCGTATAGGGTCTTCATCCGATTGCCGATGCTTTCAAATATGATTTTTGAAAAATCATTGTTTTTGGTCATGATTTCTAAAATCCGGTCTTTCTGAATCCGGAATACCGTACAATCCTCTATTGCCTGGACTGAAAAAGTCATTTGTCCGCTCGTAAGCATGATCATAATACCAATTAAGTCACCGGGGTAATAGAAGCGGAGTGAATATTGCTTACCACTGGAACGATGGAGGACATTTTTGGCAAGTCCGGAGACAAGGAAGTAAATATCCAGTTCTTCCACCGTTTCATCTTCATGAAAGAGAAATTCCCCTTTTTTGAAAGTTGTGTATGTTGAACCGGAAATAATATAATCCAGCTGTTCCGCTGATAGGACATCAAATGGATAGTGATCTCGAATAATATGTAGTAATTCCTGCTGGTTCATCAAATACCTCCCGTTCGTGCTGGTTCCATAGTACTTTACCATAGAATCCCCTAATTTGAAAACGATAAAACAGGCCGTCATACATAACAAGACACCCTGATATCAGGGTGTCTTGTTCAACATTCGATTTGATTCACCATCAGGAGGAATTTAAATAAATCCCGGGTCAAGAGGCTTTATGGGCTTTTACAACCTGTTTTTCCTTCTTCATGAAAGGCATCCACCAGTTCCAGTCTCCAAGTAGCTTCATTAACGAAGGGACCAGTACCATTCTGACGATGGTTGCATCAATGAAAATGGCGATGGCAATCCCAACCCCGATCTGTTTGACAGGCATCACACCAGTAAAAGCGAAAGCCCCCGTTATGACAATCATGATAAGAGCAGCCGATGTGATGATCTTACTTGTTGAAGTAAGTCCTTCAATGGTGGAACGTGTGTTGTCACCGGTTTTTTGATAAATTTCATGGATTCTGGAGATGAGGAATACCTCATAGTCCATGCTAAGGCCAAACACAAGGCTGAATACCAGCACCGGAAGCACAAGGGCAATATCCGATTCAGGGATTCCAAAGTGGCCTCCCTGGAAGATCCATACTAAAATTCCGAATGTCGATGTCAGACTGATGATATTCATCAAAATGGCCTTCAATGGAATGATGATGGAGCGGAATGCAATCATCAGTATCAGGTAGGTAGAACCTAAAATGATGCCAAGGCATAATCCTACTTTTTGATAGATTTCATCAAAGATTTCCTGATTGAATTTCACCTGTCCCCCAAACTGGAGGGGGTGTGACCATTCTTTTTGACTCCATTCGTTCACCAGTTCCTGGGCAGCGGATGATGATGAATCCAATGACAAGTGAACTGGAATCAGTGCTTTGTCTCCCTGGATAAAACGATCCAGTGCAGGATCAATCTTCTTCCTGGATTCCGGCTTCTGAATGGCCCCGAATAATTTTTCCGGAGATTCGATATTGGTGGCTTTGAAGATAGAGTCCACTGAAGTCACAGCTGATTCCTGATTGAATTCTGAAAGGAGTTCATTCAAATCCTCCAATCCATCTTTGGTCTTCCAGCCATTCTCCCGTTTGGCAATCACATAAATCGTACTGCCCTCATCTGTCATAAACTCCTCCTGAATGGTATCCATTGCCTGACGGGATTCAAATGTTACAGGTAATGCCTCGGTATCAGGAATGGACAGATTCATAGAGCGGACAGGCAAAATGCCGATCACTAAGACAATCAGGGCGAGGAGGGCCAGCATCACGGGCCTTTTCATGATAAACCCGGCAAATACCCTCCATTTCCCGTTGTCATTTCTCTTCTGTTTAATCAGCGTCCATTTATTTATAGACTTACCGAGGAGCAGAAGAACGGAAGGGAGGAGTGATAATGCAGATACAACTGCAAGCATGACGACAACCATACCTCCGATGGCAATCGTCTGGAATATATCAATTTCAATAAGCATCATGGCCCCTAAACCGATGAAAACACACAATGCAGAGAAAATGATTGATTTTCCTGCCGTTTGAATAGTGGTATGGATTGCTTCCGGTATGGATCTCGTAGCCAGTTCTTCACGGTAACGGTTAATGAACAATAGAGAGAAGTCAATGCTCAGGGCAAGACCAATCATTGGGACTACATTCAGAAGGAAAACCGATAATTCCATGCTGCCACCAATCAGAGCGAGAATTCCGAATGCCATCACGACCGTCACCACTCCAATGATGATGGGAACAAGCGAAGCAACAACCGAGCCAAATGCAAATAACAGGACAAGGAGAGCGAAAGGTAATCCTATCAATTCGGCCCGTTTCAGATCATCCTGACTGGCCTTATTAATATCTGAACTTATAATGGAAGCACCGGTCAATGATTGACCTGGATTTTCTTTTATTAGTGCTTTAACTTTTTTTGTTTCGTTGGTGATATCAGACTCATCGAAGGATAAAACGGCGTAAGCCACGTCGCCTTTCACTAATTTTTCATCTTTTAACGGTGATTGTATAGAAGAGGTGACACCCAAGTTTTCTATGCTCTCAATCGTTTCCTTTATGGATGCCTGGAACCCTTCTGCAGATTGGGAATCCTGCTTTTCCATAAGAAGCAAAATAGATGATTCGGGAAAATCAAACGAATCGGTCAATTCATTCTTTACTTTTTCAAACTGTCCGTCTGTCCTAAAACCATCCCCGCCTAGTATGGTGGGTAAGTCTGTTGCAAAATAAGCGAATATCCCCGCTGTCATCACCCAAAGTACAATGATCCATTTATACCATCGGGTGATCCCTTTACCGAGCAGGTTCATCTCATCACACTCCTTCATTGAAAGTCTTACATCCTGACTTTCCACTATTTCTTACGTTAAAAAAGAATCACTCATTCAGTTTAATAGGTGGAGTCAACGGGTGCAATAACTAAATGTTCGAATAGAGGATAAGAAAACCATCAAAAAGAATCCTTCGTGTTGAGGATGAATGTCGAGGCGCTCAATAAATCAGGAAATATGTAATCAGCGTTATACGATGGGGAAGAGTTGCCATTTAGTAAAATCGTGGTGCATCCAGCTTTGTTGCCTGCTTCTATATCTACATCACGATCCCCGATCATGAAGGATCCAGCAAGATCAATCCTGTATTTTTCTGCCAGTTCAAGAAGCATCCCGGGTTCGGGCTTTCTGCATGAACAACCCGCATGGGGTTTGTGAGTGCAGCAGGAAACTTCCTGAATGAAACCGCCTGCTTGTTTGATTTCATGTACCATATAATCATGGATGGACTCCAGCTCATCATGGGAAAGATAGCCTAATCCAACACCACCTTGATTTGTAACGACAAAAAGAAGGAATCCGGACTGGGATAAAGCCTTTATGGCTTCGGGGGCTCCTTTCAGGAAATAAAATTGATCCGGCCGGTTCACAAAGCGGACTCTATTGGTTTTCACCTCGTTGATTACACCATCACGGTCAAGAAAAACAGCTTTATTCATCATAAATCCTCCTTATTCGATAACTTTCATCAAGAAACACCGTGTATATGTCGCTTCTTGCGGTTTCCGAGGAAATAATGACAGAGTATTCTGTCATTTATTCTTAATCGGTAGGGACGGACCTTGGAAGGTCCGTCCCTTTCCTTTATAGTTTGCGGATAAAAACGACTTTTAAGTAGTCACTCTGCTTGTATTGACTGAGGGTTTTAAAATCTTCAGGAAGAGTGTATTCTTCGAGTATCTTATATTTCCCGTTGGTTTCCTTGAATGCTGCATCAATAAAACCTTTGAATTTTTTCATATTGAAGGTGCTGCAGTTTGTAGAAGCCACGATGGTCCCGTTCTTTTCAGTGATGGCTATCGCTTCTTTCAACAAATCCTTATAATCCTTTGCAGCACTGAATGTGTGTTTTTTTGAACGGGCAAAGCTTGGTGGGTCTAATATCACCATATCGAATGAAAGCTGTTTTTTAACAGCATATTTGAAGTACTTGAAGACATCTTCCACAATGATGTCTTGAGCCTCATAATCGATTCCGTTTATGCTGAATTGTTCAATCGTTTTGCTTAAACTGCGATTTGCAAGGTCCACACTGGTGGTGTGAGAGGCACCGCCGAGAGCAGCATACACAGAGAATGCACCGGTGTAAGAGAAGGTATTCAATATCCTCTTGCCTTCTGAGTATGCGTCACGAATCCTTTTTCTTACTTCGCGTTGATCGAGAAATACTCCGACCATCGCTCCGTCATTTAAATAGATGGCAAATTGTACGCCGTTTTCTTTCACGAGGAGAGGGAAGGAAGGGCGTGTACCCTCGACAAAATCGTCTTCTTCAACGTATTTCCCTGCCTGTGCGAACCTTTTCTTCTGATAAATACCTTTATATTCGGTTAATGCACGTATCGATTCCACCACTTCTTCATGAAAAGAATAGGCGCCCCTTGAATACCACTGAATGAGATAATATCCATCAAAGTAGTCAATGGTTACACCCCCGAAACCATCGCCTTCACCATTGAACACCCTGAATGCCGTCGTATCTTCACTATAGTAGAAGTGGAGACGTTGATTAATGGCAGCCTGGATCTTTTTATAAATGAACTCCTTGTCTATATCTTCATGTTCTTTCCAGCTCAGAAGCCAGCCAATCCCTTTATTCTGGAGTCCGTAGTACCCTTTTGCAATAAAGCGACCATCGGTATCTACAAGCTTCAGGATGTCACCGTCCTGTGCATCTTCAATCGATGTCGTGACATTTTCTTTATTTAAAAGAGGAAACCCTTTTAGAAATAGTTGTATGTATTTGGGGCTTGCTTTTACGATTTTTTCTTTCGTCATTCCACTCATCCTAACCTATTGGTTTAGTCTTGTGTAGTATAGAACGTTACGGGCGTTTACGCAACTGCATAAAAAAATCCCCTCAGGTCCGAAGAGGGGAAAGGTGTTTCAATTATTTACTCCATAAGTAATCTCCTACAAGACGATCCACTTTCATCGTTTCATGTAATCCGCTATGAGAAATCGTTGGATCATATACAATTTTGGACTGAAAAGGATTTCTTTCAAAAAATGATCGACTCTCCAGTGCACTCTGTACATTTACCACATCATCACCTGAACCAGCGATGGATAGCACTTGTATTTCAGAAGGAATCAAATGACGATTGAGATACATTTTTTTCAACGCGCGAGAGCCAGGCTTTAAATCAATCACAGCTGCACCGGTATTGATTTGCCCATAAGACTCTTTCGTCACTCCCTGAAATGGAGTGGCAATCGTAATGAATTTATGGGTTTTTGGAACAAACGATTCATTACTGGTATTCTCTAAATATTGGGTTGAAGCAAGGCCACCCATTGAGTGGGCGACAATATTGACAGTAGAAACATTGAATTGGTGATGCAGCAGCTTCATGGCATTTTCTAGCCAAATCGCCTGTTTATCCAAGGAAGCCCGATTGTCTTCAAAAATGACTTGAACAAGTGGGGGAGAACTCGGGTTTTTAGGAAGAGCCCCTTTGTATCTTATACTGCCGGAATCTGATACGGATATTTCCAGCGTTTTTTGACCCCATCCATGCCTGTTCTCAAAACGGTCCAACATGGTCCTGAAGGAATTATATGTACCTTTGTATCCGTGCACGAAGACGGTTGGATATTTCTCTTCGGCGGTTAAAGGTTTTTCACTTGATTGGACATTCGTCGTCCGGAAAATAGTATATAAAGTGAAGAAGGCAACGATAAAGAGCCCGCTCCAGAAAAATGATCGTTTTGACTTTATTGACAAGAAAATCGCTCCTTTAAAAAGGTATACTTCTATTGTAAGGGATTCGTGAAGTATTGAATATGTTAAAAAAGAAATTTATTTGTCATATTATATGTAATTTTTACCTAATTTGGGACTATGTTTCTATTTATTCATTTTCTCTAGTCAGGATAAGCAAGGACCATAAGAAAAAGGCTTAAATGAACATTTAAGCCTCCAACTTTATTTTGCCATTAATAGTAAAAATTAAACCCAATCACCAGCTTTGAAAATCGGTTCAATCGTGCCATCCGCCTTTTCACCGTCGATATCCAATTGTGATGAGCCGATCATGAAGTCCACATGAATCATGCTTTCGTTAAATCCAATCTCCTGTAACTGTTCACGCGTCATCGTCTTACCATCCTCTACACATACAGAAAGAGCCCTGCCCAATGCAATATGACACGAAGCATTTTCATCAAAAAGAGTGTTATTGAAAACGATATTTGTATTGGAAATTGGGGAATCGTGAGGTACCAATGCAACCTCACCCAAATAAGATGCACCTTCATCCGTTTCGAGTAAGTTCTTTAACGTTTCATAGCCTTCTTCAGCCGTGTAATCAATGACTTTCCCTTCCTTGAAGGTCAACGAGAAATCCTTGATAAGGGTGCCGCTATAATTAAGAGGCTTTGTACTCGAAACAACACCGTTCACGCCATATTTATCTGGAATTGAAAACACTTCTTCCGTCGGGAGGTTCGGGACGAATGGAATCCCTTTATCATTGGTGAATTGGGCACTGATCCATTTGGTTTTAGAGTGGAATTCGATGGTCAGGTCTGTTCCAGGTCCTTTATAATGAAGCTTTTTATATTTCCCCTTGTTTAAACGATCGGCGTTTTTATTAAGGTTTTCGATATGCGCTTCCCATAATTCGACAGTATTTTCCTGATCCGTTCTGGTGGTATAAAAAATGTTCTCCCACAGTTTGGTAAAAGCGTCTTCTTGAGAAAGATCGGGAAAAACGGTCTGAGCCCATTCCACTGTTGGTATCGCAGCGATCAACCAGCTGATCTTTCCGCCTCCGATATAAGCTGAAAAGTCTTTCATCGCTTCTGCAGAAGTTTTGTTCAACATAGCGACACGCGTAGGGTCTGAGTCCCTTAATAGAGAAGGATTCGGGGCAGCTAAGTTCAATAATGCCACATTGTTCTCTGCCATCTCAATGTACCCTTTTGCCTTCCATTCAGGAAACGCTTTCAACCCATCCTCAGAAGATTTCTCCAGGCGGATCTTTTTCAATTCATCATCATAGAAATCCGTTAACACATTCAGTGCTCCTCTTTCGAATGCTTTTTCTGTTATCAGGCGGACAAACTCATATGATATTATAGGTGCTGATATCATCAGTTCCTGTCCCTTTTGCAGATTCAATCCGACTTCTACGATCAGATCTGCATATCGTCCTAAATTTCTCTCAAATGCTTCATTCATTTGTGAATCCCCCTTATATATGTATTCAATCATAACTATATCTCTTTTTTCAGAAAATTTCATTGAATAAGATCATTTAATTTAAATAAGACCGAGGCAGGGACTAAGGTGTTTAGTTAAAAGAAAATCCGAACGATCATTCGAGATTCTTTTTTGAGAATCGAGATCGTTCGGATTTATCATTTGGATGTTTACATAAATATTGTTGCTTTTGACCCAGTGAGTAGTGGTTGATTTCCGCTTCAGGTGCTCGCTTTCCGCGGGGCTGGCGGT
>NZ_BCVQ01000011.1 GCF_001591825.1 Rossellomorea vietnamensis NBRC 101237 | reverse complement strand
ACTACATCCCAAACAGCAGTATTTACGTAAACAGCTAAATGATAGATCCGAAAGATTTCGATGATCGTTCGGTTTTTCTTTTAACTAAACACCTTGTCCCAGCATCTTTTTCATGTGCTGATTCTATCTCCCTGGACATGCTCATATGCTTTAAGGAGGGGAGGAGTGGATAAGGATGGACCGTGGAGGAAAGGAATTTGGGGAGTGGACAGATCAGGCAACGGAGCAAATGCTCTATAACCTGATTGAGAAGAAACAAAAATTTGATAGGGCGAAGGCTCTTCACCTCTATATATTATGGGGGGCAATGTTTGCGTCCTTCTTTTTTCTATATTATTTGACGAAGTTCGTGTTGGACCCTTATTCATACTCATTTGCCGCCATGTTCTCAAGCTTTGTATCAGATTCCATTCATTTATTAATGGTCCTTTTTTTGGTTGTGCTATTCGGTGCTGCCAAAATTCTATATGAAAAGAAGGAAAAGAAAGAAAAAGAATTTCATGCATTAAGATGCGAAATCATCGATCGCAGTAAAGATTTATGGAAAGAAGAAGCGTGGAAAAAGAGGCATCATGTATACGATAAGATGAAGAAAGAATGGGATATCAATCTGTTCCATGGCAGTAAATGAGAACCCAGTGCTTAAAGGGAAGCACTGGGAGTGGCTTTAACAGACATGCACATCCCTCACACTTGCCATGGCCAGGGTGCTTCCTTCCAATCCCACGGGTAATTGGAGTAGCTGTACCCAAAATGGGTCAGGGGGCCGAATTCCTTTTCAAATTTCTTTTTAATTTGTTTTCGGGTTTTGACATACATATTGTACTGTGAGATGGCCTCATGATCTTCCGGGTGGGTATCAAGGTACAGAGTGAGGTCGACAATGACGAAATCGACCGCCTGCAGTTCTTCCAACACTTCATAATAATGGGCGGGAAGCTGTTTCATATGGGATCACTCTCCCTTCGCTTTTTCGTAGGGACTATAATACGGATCATAAAATACTTTCCACAGTGTCCCTTTCTGCAATGCCTCTTTAGGGGTATATTGTTCTAAATTTGGTGGTTGAAACCCAAGATACAGGTTTGGGGGAGTCGAATAGATCTTCCGTGTAATCGGCTTACACGGGTCATAGGGACTTATATACGGATAATATGCTTTATAGAATTCATGCATACCGATTCCTCCTTTAAATGAATTCCTTCGTAACAACATATGATTGGAGGAATGGGAACATGTTAATTTATATAAATTCATTAGAATGAAGGGAAATACAAGGGAAATGTTGAATACTTAAGATGTAGGAAATTAATGATGAGGTGGTCAAATGTTTGTTAAAAATGCCATGATACCGAAACACAAATGCTATGTGGTGGATGTAAACGATTCAGTTGAAAAGACGCTGACGGTGCTTGAACACCATAAAATCGACGGGGTACCTGTCCTTTCGAATGAAGAGTTTAAAGGCGTAGCGACCCGTTACAATATCTATCAAAGCTTCTTCCTTTCCGGAATGGACAAGGAATCCTTTCTCAAAGAGAAAAAGGTCAGTGATATCATCACGGATTCGGACAAATATATAACCGAAAAGGATGTATTTGAAAATGCATTGATCGAATTAAAGGATTCGCCGATCCTCCCGGTGGTGGCAGAAAATAATAAGTTCCTGGGACTCGTTACACGCTTCGACGTCCTGGATCAATTCAGGAGTGCATTCGGCATGGACCAGAAGGGAGTCCGCATCGCTTTCTCTTCTGTAGAAACGGAAGGGCGGATCGCGAGGCTCGGTGACATCATCCAACAATATTCAGAATCAGTGATATCCCTTGTAACATTCGATGAATCCGATAAATTATTACGTCGTATTGTCCTGAAGGTGGAAAAGAAGGACAATATGGATAAATTTCTTCATAAGTTAGAAAAATCAGGTTTTCGGATTCTCGATATCCATGAAGATGAATAATTTAATAAATCCCTGTATGAAACAAAATCCCTCTCATAAGATTTATGGGAGGGATTTTTTTGATCAATCATTTCATGAAACTGATAATGACGTTTCTTTTAGGGTATTTATTCATTACATGGTTTCCGGCATCCGAACGATTTACAAATCCGGAATTCATTGTGGAAATGGTTCTCAATCCTGTACAGTTCTTCGCTGCGTCCATTGCTTTTATGATCGGGGTCATGGTCCAGGTGAATATACTGAAAGCTGAATTCTATTCTGTCCTTCAATTATGGAATGGAAAACTACATAAAGAATCGATCCTCATTCCATTTCACTTAGCGGTGATCTACGTGTTGAGCGGGTATGGCATATGGCAAACGATGATTTTTTCCTGTTCAGCCATTTTTTATGGTATCATTTCAATAGATTTTCGCCGTCAAGGAGGCCACAATGCTTGAAATTAGTATGATTTTATTGGCAGGGGGAGTCAGCCTCCTCTTTTATATGGTATATGAAGCCCGACGTAACGTTGTAAAGATTGAAGAGGTTAAGCTGCCTCACTTTCCCCGACAGATGAAGCCTGTCTCCCTTTTTTTTATTTCTGATATACATAAACGGGAAATTTCAAATGAAATCATTGAAGAAGTGAGAGGGAAAACGGATCTTGTCATTATCGGCGGGGACCTGTTGGAAAAAGGAGTGCCTTTTTCCAGGGTCGAACGAAATCTTGACAAACTCCTGACTTTGGGAAGCGTTTATTTCATATGGGGAAATAATGATTATGAAGTGAATACGAGCAGGTTAAAACAAATATTCAAGAAAAAAGGAATCATCGAAATCGTCAATTCCTCAGTGAAGGTAAAGGTTCATAACGGTGTCTTGAACTTGATAGGGGTGGATGACGCAAGTACCCAGCGGGCAAATTATGAGGCTTCACTTGAAGGGGTACACCCTGATGAATTCAACCTTTTGATCAGTCATGATCCAAGACTTGTGAATCAAGTTCGGAAAGAAGACGGAATCGACTTCATGATAAGCGGACATACACACGGGGGGCAGATTCGTCTGTTCGGTTGGGGGATGTATAAAAAAGGAAGACTTGAAACTCTCCCGGAGACCACCCTATTAGTAAGCAATGGCTACGGGACCACCGCTGTTCCTTTGCGGCTGGGTGCCCCGGCGGAAACCCACTTGGTGATGATAGATAAAGGTTGAAATGAACAAATGTTATTCATTACCTATACAAATTTTACACAATGAGGTTTCTCGGGTTATAATTTTAGAGAGATGAGAAATACTTGGGGGACTATTTATGAGCAATGATAAAAAGTTGGAAGGCAAATACAACATTAAGGCTGTGTCTACCATATTAGGGATTCAACCTGGAACATTGAGGGCATGGGAGAGAAGATACCAGATCATTGCTCCTGTGCGGAATGAATCCGGGCACCGTTTGTATACCGAACAACATTTAAATATATTGAAATGGCTGGTTGAAAAGGTCGATCAAGGCTTTACCATCAGCCAGGCCGTTGCGTTACTGGACAAACAGGAGCTGGAAGAGAATGAAATCACATCCTCTGAACAGAAGGATCGTACCCAGACGATTTCCGATGATCTCTTGAAGGCTTTATTGAGTTTTGATGAAACGAAAGCCCATGAATTGATCAACCAGTCGTTTTCGGTGTATACCATCGACAAAGTGGTCATCGACATTCTCGGCAGCCTCCTGGTCAGGATCGGTGATTTATGGGAAAATGATGAAATCACAACGGCCCATGAGCACTTTGCCACTTCCATCCTCAGGTCCCGTATCGGTATCATCATGCATTCTTTCCCACATAACGGGATATTACCCAAGGTAGTCGCTGTCTGCGGCCCTGGAGAATGGCATGAATTAGGATTATTGATTTTCACCCTTTACGTACGAAGGAAGGGGTTTGAAGTCATCTATCTGGGATCGAGCATAAAAGAGAATGATATTGAGGTCGTATTGGATGAAGTGGATCCAAAGTTTTTATTCTTCTCGTGCACACTGTTTGAAAATGTGGATAACCTTCTTTCACTCGTTACATCCTTAAAGACAGAGCGGAAGGATCTCGTAATCGGAATGGGCGGTTTCGCCGTCGATCATCTGCCCAAAGACGTAAAAGCAGAATTTGATGAACACATCGTGGGACAATCCAAATCCGAATGGGAACATTGGCTCAAAAGTAAATTATAAGAGCATGCACTGTTTTTTGCCCCTTACATAGTATGATGATAAATCGTCACACTCTAGGGGGTACGAAGATGAAGCTCGAAAGAATTTCGGACAATAAAATAAAATTTTCCATTAGTGTAGAAGAGTTGGAACAAAAAGGGTTATTTGAACAGGACCAATGGAAAGATTCCTATATGTGGCATGATCTGTTCGAAGACATGTTAGATGAAGTACAAGGGAAGTTCGGCATCGAAACACAAATGGAAATCACAGTGGAGATTGAATCCTTTGATGACCAGGAAATCTGTCTGATCCTCACGTTGGAGTCTGAGGATGACTTTTCCGACTGGGAAGAAGGTACCGAAATGATGAAATCCATGAACGATCACGATGTTCTCGTGTATTTCAATGATTTCGAGGACTTACTCAACCTTCTCAAACGGATCAATGAGATGGGAAAGCTGAGCCATTCCCTCATTCAATGCAGTATTTTTCACTATGAAAAAAAGTATTACGTACTTATAGAGAATTTGCTTGAAGGCGACAGTTTCGTCCTTGAAGCGATTTGCGCCGAATATGGTCAACACTCGACGATCACAAAGCATATTCTGATGGAATATGGCCGAGTTGTGTTACTAAGGGATTCCATTAAAAAGATATTACATTATTTTTGACTCGTTCATCCTTGTATTGTATGTTTACCCCCTTTGAAAATATATTTTATGTTTGATCACATAAGAAAATCGTCTTTTTGCACTCTCAGGGTCTCCTGGGGGTGCTTTTTAGAAATTCTTATCATGAAATGATAGCGTTTTCAAAAAAATATCTCATATTGAATTTTCCTTCTTTGCAAGTGCAAATCAAACGTGTATACTATGTCATGAAAGCGGACGAGGTTCTGCTAAACAGTGAAGGATACTGGGAGGTTTACATACATGGTAGCCGAAAAGGGGAAAGAAAATCATCAAAGTTCAGAGCAGCATGATGTGCTGAAATCTACACAAACGGTTATTCATCTTGCACTCGATAAATTAGGGTATTCAGAAGAAGTTTATGAATTATTAAAAGAACCAATTCGTATGTTAACGGTTAAAATACCAGTCCGGATGGACGATGGAAAAGTAAAGGTTTTCACGGGCTATCGTGCCCAGCATAATGATGCGGTCGGACCGACAAAGGGCGGCATCCGCTTTCATCCGAACGTTTCGGAGAAGGAAGTTAAAGCGCTTTCCATTTGGATGAGCTTGAAATGCGGAATTGTCGATCTTCCCTACGGGGGAGGGAAAGGCGGAATCATCTGTGATCCCCGGGATATGTCATTCAGGGAGTTAGAGCGATTAAGCCGTGGATATGTGCGTGCCATCAGCCAAATTGTCGGACCTTCTAAAGATATTCCGGCACCGGATGTTTTCACCAACTCTCAAATCATGGCGTGGATGATGGATGAATACAGCCGCATTGATGAATACAATTCTCCAGGATTCATTACCGGTAAACCACTGGTGCTGGGAGGATCCCACGGCCGTGAAACGGCCACTGCCAAAGGGGTGACAATTTGTATCCATGAAGCGGCGAAGAAAAAGGGAATCAAACTCGAAGGGGCACGGGTGGTCGTTCAGGGGTTCGGAAATGCCGGAAGCTTCCTTGCCAAATTCATGCATGATGCCGGTGCGAAGGTGATCGGGATATCCGATGCCTACGGCGGCCTGCACGATGAGGACGGCTTGGACATCGACTATCTGCTGGACAGACGCGACAGCTTTGGAACGGTCACGAAGTTGTTCAATAATACGATTACAAATGAAGAACTGCTGGAGCTGGATTGTGATATTCTAGTGCCTGCTGCCATCGAAAATCAAATCACGGATAAGAATGCCCACAATATCAGGGCAAGCATCGTCGTCGAAGCTGCCAACGGCCCGACCACACTGGATGCGACAAAGATCTTGACAGAACGCGGTATCCTATTGGTACCGGATGTGTTAGCGTCCTCGGGTGGCGTGACGGTTTCCTACTTCGAATGGGTTCAGAACAATCAGGGGTATTACTGGACAGAAGAAGAAGTGGAAGAGAAACTGGAAAAGATCCTAGTTAATTCTTTCAATAATGTGTATGAAACGTCACAAACAAGAAGAGTGGATATGAGGCTCGCAGCCTATATGGTCGGGGTAAGGAAAATGGCGGAAGCCTGTAGGTTCAGAGGCTGGATTTAGCGACATACTAAAAGGGTGGGGACAAGAAACCCCACCCTTTTTTCTATTGGGATCCTATTCATTTGCGCGCATATAATGAGTGTGGATCACGGGAGACCGAGGGCTCCTTTTTGACCTGGACGCAATCTTATTCCATAATAACTGAGTAAAGACTTTTTAAAAATCTGAAGTGTACAGATGAACTTGATCATTCAGATAGAGGAATTGAAGGAGTGTCTGAATTTGAAAATGGAAGAATGCATAATTGTAGGCGGAGGACCGTGCGGGTTGTCTGCTGCCATTAGTCTCAAAGAAAAAGGAATCAATCCTTTGATCATCGAAAAAGGGAATATCGTCAATGCGATTTACCACTACCCTACCCATCAAACCTTCTTCTCGTCGAGTGAGAAGCTTGAGATCGGCGATGTACCATTTGTCATTGAAGAGCATAAGCCGAGAAGAAATCAGGCATTGGTCTATTATCGCGAAGTGGCGAAGCGTAAAAAGCTGAGGATCAACCGATTTGAAACCGTTTATAAAGTAGAGAAGCACGACGACAGCTTTACGGTGACGACTTCTAAGGGCCATTACGAGAGTAAGTCGATCGTCATCGCAACCGGATACTACGATAACCCGAATTATATGGAGATCCCGGGCGAGGAACAAGAGAATGTGTTTCACTATTTTAAAGAAGCCCATCCTTTTTTTGATACGGATGTGGTGGTCATCGGAGGCAAAAACTCCGCGGTTGATGCAGCACTCGAATTGAATAAAGCGGGGGCAAGGGTCACCGTTTTATACCGGGGAAGTGAATATTCCAAAAGTGTCAAGCCCTGGATCCTCCCGAATTTTGATGCACTTGTAAGAAACGGTGAAGTCACGATGGAGTTTCAAGCATGTGTGGACGAAATAACCGGGGATTCTGTTCTTTACAACGTGAATGGAGAAAAGAAAGAAGTCAAGAGTGATTTTGTGTTTGCCATGACCGGCTATCATCCCGATCACAGCTTCCTGACGAAAATGGGGATAGACATCGATAAGGAAACCGGGCGTCCGGCCCACAATCCCGAAACGATGGAAACAAATGTAGCGGGCGTCTATATTGCGGGGGTCATTGCCGCAGGAAACAATGCCAATGAAATCTTCATAGAAAACGGTCGTTTGCATGGCGGATTGATTGCAGGATCCATCACGGAAATGAAAAAATAGAAGGAAGAAGGAAAAAAGAGGCTCGAGAGATGAGCCTCTTTCTTTCGTCTTTTTTACTTTTTGTCGTTTACTAGTTTTTGAAAATCGCTTCCAGTTCTTTCATATCATGTATTTGGGAAAGGGCGACCACAAGCTTGATTCTGGCTTTTTGTCCATTTAGACCGTTAGAGAAGATGACCCCTTTTTCCTTCAGTTGTTTTCCTCCACCTGAATATCCGTAAATGTCCTGGACGATCCCATTGAAGCATCTCGAAACCAAAACGACGGGAATGTTCGCTTCTAACAGTTCCTCGATGCCCATCACGGTTTCCGGTGGGAGATTCCCCTGACCCAATGCTTCGATGACGACCCCGTCGTACTGAAGCTCCTTTATCGCCCGCAGTAATCCTGAATCCATTCCTGCATACGCTTTTATGAGTGTCACCCTCTTGGAGATGTCACACACCTCGTAGTGCTCTTTAGAGGTCGGCTGGTGATGGAAGAGGACCCCTCTTTTCGTCACGATCCCGATCGGTCCATACTGTGGGCTTTGGAATGTGGATACATTGCTCGTATGGGTTTTGGTCACATTTTTCGCAGAATGGATCTCATCGTTCAGGACAACCAGAACCCCTTTGTTCATGGATTTGTAGTCCGCTGCTACACGTACAGACGAAATCAGGTTATATAATCCGTCAGCCCCGATTTCATTGCTCGATCTCATCGCCCCCGTCACCACGATCGAGATGGGGAGGGAGAGGGTCAAGTCCAGGAAATAAGCTGTTTCTTCCAATGTATCTGTTCCGTGGGTAATGACGACCCCGTGGAATGGCATTTCCTGATACTTTGCTTCGATGGTCTCTTTCAGCTCCTGCATATGCGCAGGCGTAATATGAGGGGAGGGCAGATGGAATGCTTCTACTACACTCAGATTCGCCAGATTTGAAACGATGGATGTTTGCACAGAGAGCGGGTTTTCTTTTCCCGGTGAAACGGCTCCGGTCTGTTCGTCTTCCATCATCGAGATGGTGCCGCCTGTATGTATGACTAAAATATCTTTCTTCATCATTCATTCCTCCAACCAATTAAATTCCTATTTCCAATCCTACATTAACATGATACGATTAAGAAAACTGAAAGAAAAGAGGACTTTTTATGCTGGTGATTTTATCAGCGGGTATAGCACCAGGATTAGCATTGTTAAGTTACTTTTATTTACGGGATCAATATGAGGCCGAACCCATTACATTGGTGTTTAAAACGTTTATGTACGGGGCCCTTATTACCTTTCCGATTATGTTTTTACAATATGTCCTGGAAGTGGAAGGGATCATTGATTCCAATTGGTCTACAGCCTTCATTTCCTCCGGGTTCCTCGAAGAGTTTTTTAAGTGGTTTATTTTGATGTTTGCCATCTTCCAACACGTGGACTTCAACGAACCCTATGACGGGATCGTGTATGGGGCCAGTGTTTCCCTTGGGTTTGCTACAGTGGAAAATATTTTATATTTGATCGCCAATGGCGTAGAGCACGCATTTGGGAGGGCGGTACTCCCTGTATCCAGTCATGCCCTTTTCGGGGTCATCATGGGGTATTATTTAGGGAAAGCCAAGTTCTCTTCCCGAGAAGAAAGGCATAAATGGCTTTTTCTGGCCATTTCGGTACCTATCTTGTTGCATGGAACCTACAATTATATTTTCCTTTCTGAGAAAAACTGGGTTTACTATATGGTTCCGTTTATGTTTTTCTTATGGTGGCTGGGATTAAAGAAAGTGAAGAGTGCCCATCAGCTGACAGAGAAGAAGTACAAAAGGGAACTGAAGAAAGAAGTCATTTAAAGAGAATTATGAATAAGTGAATCAGAAGAACCCCCGCTAATAGCGGGGGTTCGGTTTATTTATAGGCAGCAGCTAGATCAGTTTTTGGGGATTCTTTCCGCTTCACTTCATCAATTTTGTTCACAAACATCTGAAATACTTTACGTTTTTCATCCAAGTCGCGTATGTATTCTTTCAATTCACTATACTTTTCTTCAAATGGCTTATGATACATTTCCCTGATATTTTCAATGATTTCCTCATTCACCGTGGATTGAATGACCTGCTTTGTAATTCCGTATTTATAGGAATAGACCTTCAGTTCTTTTTTTACTTCCTCATAATCTGTATTGATTTGATCCAATACCTCTGAAATATCTTCTTTCCATTCATCCAACGATTTCGCTAAATAATCCTCCATCATGACCCTCCTGTTTGAATTAATGAAGTATCCCTCACTCATTATAACCTTACTTGTTTACATCCTTTTTGCTGAGACATTACAGTGTCTTATCAAAGTGCTTCACTTGTGCAGGCGCTTTTTCCCGTTTTCAAATTTTAATGATTCCACTTGTATAAAATGGGAGCCTCTACAAAAACTAGAGTTAATGTTAATTGAAGATATGGAGGTTAAGGCATTATGAATAGTCGTTTCAAATGGGTTTCTACTTCAGTCGTCATGGTGCTTATGTGTTCTCTTCTTATGATTTCTTCTGAAGGTGAGAAGGCAGACGCTTTTACGAATCAGGTCATTCAGCATGGCGCAACGGGTGAGGATGTAATCGAGCTTCAATCCAGACTTCAATATATCGGGTATTATAACGGCGATATTGATGGTGTATTTGGATGGGGGACCTATTGGGCACTCCGAAACTTTCAATATGAGTTCGGTCTTCCGATTGATGGCCTTGCCGGTGCGAAAACAAAAGAAAAACTTGTGAAAGCATCAAAGTACAATAAGGAATATGTGAAGAATCAAATTGAAAAAGGCAATGACTTCAGCCATTATGGCGGGACAGATTTAGATAAACAAGGAGGTTCGACAGGAGGGGGAGGGGCAAAGGCTCCTGCTCAAAACAAGCCGGCCCCTTCTAAGCCGACGGCGGTGAATACACCGAATGGTTTCTCTCAAAATGACATTCAATTGATCGCAAACGCAGTATATGGAGAATCACGTGGTGAACCATACGAGGGACAAGTAGCTGTAGCAGCAGTCATTCTCAATCGGATAGACAGCTCAGCGTTTCCCAATACCGTGGCAGGGGTCATCTTTGAACCAGGTGCGTTCACAGCCGTAGCTGACGGCCAAATCTGGTTAACCCCTAATGAAAGAGCAAAAGAAGCGGTGTTGGATGCCATTAACGGTTGGGATCCGTCATCAAGTGCCCTGTATTACTTTAATCCAGCGACGGCAACAAGCAAGTGGATTTGGTCCCGTCCCCAAATCAAGAAAATTGGGAAACACATATTCTGTAGTTAAAGAGGTGAAGGAAATTGCTACGTATCATTTTAATTACGGTACTCGTCCTCGGTGTCGCAGGTACCGCTTTCTGGGGATACCAGGAACACCAGGAGAAAAATGCGATACTGATCAATGCGGAAAATAATTATCAAAGAGCATTTCATGAATTGACTTACCAGGTGGACCTGCTTCATGATCAAATCGGTTCCACTCTTGCCATGAATTCACGGAAGTCACTATCACCGGCACTTGCCGATGTGTGGAGATTGACGTCACAGGCTCACAGTGACGTAGGTCAGCTTCCTTTGACGCTGCTGCCATTTAATAAGACGGAAGAATTCCTGAGTAATATCGGTGACTTCAGCTATCGTGTAGCTGTAAGGGATTTAGATAAAAATCCATTGACGGATAAGGAATATAAGTCATTGGAAAATCTGTATAAACAAAGTGCCGATATTCAAAATCAGTTACGTCAAGTCCAGCATCTTGTCATGGAAAACAATTTGCGATGGATGGATGTGGAAATGGCTTTGGCTTCAGGGGATGAACAGGCAGATAATACCATAATCGATGGATTCAAGACTGTCGAGAAAAATGTATCCGGATATGATGAGGCGAACTTTGGCACGACTACCTTCGTCAACACAGAGAAAAAAGATCAGAACTTTAAGAAGTTAAAAGGGAAAGAAATTTCCAAAGAGGAAGCAGTCAAGATATTGAGGAGGTATTCCGGTATCCCTAAATCAAAAGATGCAAAAGTTTCAAAAAGCGGGAAGGGTGCCGATTACAAATTCTATAGTGTATCAATCGGAAATGGTAACACCGAAGCGAGCATGGATATCACCCAAAAAGGCGGGTATCCGATCTGGTATATCAATAACCGTAAAATCAAGGAACCAAAGATCAGCTTGAACAAAGCAGCTGAAAAAGCGACGGCTTTCCTTAAGGAAAATAACTTCCAGAAGCTTGAACTTTTTGAGAGTGCACAATATGATAACATCGGTATTTTCACATACGTGACGGTCCTGGACGGAGTGAGGATTTATCCTGATTCAGTCAAAATAAAAGTAGCATTGGATAATGGACAGATTGTCGGATTTGCTGCTGAAGAATACTTAAAGAATAATCATGAAAGAGAAATTCCTAAAGCGTCCATTACAAAGGCAGAGGCGAAAGAAACGACGAACCCCAACCTGAAGATAATGGAAGAGCGCCAGGCAGTGATCGTGAACGACCTCAACGAAGAAGTGCTTTGCTATGAATTCATGGGTATGCTGGGTAAAGATACCTATAGAATATTCGTCAATGCAAAAACAGGAGAAGAAGAGAAAGTAGAAAGGCTCAAAAAAGCAGAGCCCATTTATGAAGAAGTCGTTTAACACTTAGAGGGACGGACCTCCAACTTGGAGGTCCGTCCCTCTCTTCTTATTGGAAAATTCAGAATGGAGTTAAAAAAGGTATGGAAAGGAGAGGAATCTCGTGACATAATATAGATACATAATATGGGAAAGTGGGAATTTTGGACTATGATAAAAGCAGGTACCACATTGCAATTGGAGCCTATACATAATGAAACATTTGATCGATATAGATGCAGGGTGGTCGAACTTTCCGAGGAGGGGATTTTTATCGATTATCCCATCCATACCAAAACGGAGAAAGCCGTTTTTTTGATTGATGGAACACAGTTGAAAGCAAGCTTCACCTTCAATGAACAGACCGTCCTGATGTTTGAAACGGAAGTGATGGGCCGTAAATTATCCAAGATACCGATGATCCACCTCCACTATCCAGGGGATGAAGGGTTAATGAAAGTCCAGAGAAGGCAATTCGTTCGTGTAGATGCGAATACCGACATTTCATTAAAGAAGAATGGTCAGTTTTACCCTACGATCACGGAAGATCTCAGTGCAGGAGGATGTGCTGTGGTGGTGAGGAAGGGAATGGATTTGAAAAGTGGCGACAGGCTGTCCACCATCATCGTCCTCCCGATGCAGACAGGGGAGTGCCGGTATGCAGAAATCGAAGGGAAAGTGATCCGGGTATGGGAAAAGGAGCACAAACAAATTGCAAGCATCGAATTTGTTCATTTAACTGAAAATCAGCGGCAATATATTTTAAGGTATTGTTTCGAAAGACAGCTTGACTTAAGAAAAAAAGGCTTACTTGAATAAAAAAACGAAATGTACACATACTTTTTCTTAGTAAGGAAAAAGGGTGATCACAGTGAAAAGGGTAGAAAGAATTTTAATCAAATTAGCCATCATACATGTCATATTATTAATAGCGGTCCAGTTTGTATTTCATCAACTGAATGTCCTTCCCGAGCTTCATAAGCTTGTATTCTACGAAGGAGTGGAGAAAATGGAGTACAGTGAAATTGTAGAAACCCTATCACGTTAGAGCAGGAGATGAATCCCTGCTCTTTTTTTTGAAAAAGACTCCAAAAGTAAGAATCTATAAACGGAAAGTGAGATTTATGTTAAAATGGGTAAGAAAATTATTAGGAACTTAAGTAGGTGGATGAATTGAAAAAATTAAGAATTGCAATCGATGGTCCTGCGGCTGCAGGGAAAAGTACTGTTGCAAAGATTGTGGCAGGGAAATTATCTTATCTTTATATTGATACCGGGGCGATGTACCGCTCTTTAACGTATAAAGCTTTGAGCAACAACGTAGACTTGCATGATGAGAATGAATTGAATCAATTATTGTCTGAAACAACGATCGAACTTGAACCTTCTGAAGTCGGACAGCTTGTATTCCTGGACGGGAACGATGTAACGGATGAAATCCGTCAGGCTTCCGTGACCAATTCAGTTTCCCATGTGGCCGTTCACTCCGGTGTAAGGGAAGAAATGGTGAAGAGACAGCAGCTGCTTGCAAAAGAAGGCGCTGTAGTGATGGACGGAAGGGATATCGGCACCCATGTCATACCTGATGCGGAAATCAAGGTTTTCTTACTGGCGAGTGTGGACGAACGCGCCCAAAGGAGACATGAGGAGAATCTCTCGAAGGGATATCCGAGTGATCTGGAGCAATTAAAAGAAGAAATCGCCCGCCGTGACAAGATCGATTCTGAAAGAGAAGTGGCCCCATTGAAAAAAGCCGAGGATGCAACGGAAATAGACACCACTTCCCTTTCCATTTCAGAAGTGGTTGACCAAATCATGATGTTAGTAGAAAGGAAAGGTTAAAGTGAACCTATATACCTTTGCCAGAGGTCTCGTTAAGTCGATCCTGTCCCCTTTGTACCGGATAGAGGTGAAGGGGCTGGAGCATTTCCCGGAAGATGGGGGTGTTTTACTATGCGCCAACCATATTGATAATCTGGATCCCCCCGTTGTAGGGATCTCCGCCCCAAGGCCAGTATCCTTCATGGCGAAAGAAGAGCTCTTCAATGTTCCCGTGTTGGGGAAATTGCTGCCTGACTTACGTGCATTCCCGGTGAAAAGAGGGATGAGCGACCGGGAAGCACTCCGTAAAGGATTAAAGATCCTGAAGCAGGGAGATGTTTTAGGACTGTTTCCAGAGGGTACTAGAAGTAAGACAGGGCAAATAGGCAAGGGATTGGCCGGAGCGGGCTTCTTCGCTCTCAGATCTGAAGCTTATGTCGTACCCTGTGCCATCATCGGCCCATATAAGCCATTCAGGAAATTGAAGGTTGTGTTCGGACCGCCGATCCCGATGGATAGTATCCGTGAAGAAAGATTAAATGCGGAGAAAACGACGGAAATCATCATGAAGCATATTGAAGAGTTGATACTTGCGAATCAATAATATAAGGTTTCCCGCTTGACAAAAAGTAGTATTTATTAGAAGTTAGTAGAAAGAATATTTTAAATTGCGAAGTCTCACAATAATCAAAATCTTTGCAGTCATGGATTAAGGAGGAGTACATAATGGAAGACATGAATGGAATTGAAGTGAAGAATCTTGAAATTGGTGAAAAAGTTAAGGGGACAGTCACTAAGGTTGAAGAAAAACAAGTCTTAGTCGACGTTCAAGATAGTAAAGTGGATGGCATCATTCCAATTAGTGAACTCTCAAGCCTTCATATTGAAAAAGCTTCTGATGTAGTCAGTGAAGGGGATGTACTTGAGTTAATCGTGACAAAAGTGGAAGAAGAACTTCTGGTTCTATCCAAACGTAAAGTGGATGCCGAAAAGGCATGGGAAGAAATGAAGGTCCGCTTTGAAAATGGAGACGTCTTCGAAGCTGAAGTGAAAGACGTTGTGAAGGGCGGTCTTGTCGTTGATCTTGGAGTAAGGGGATTTGTCCCGGCATCATTGGTGGAAGATTACTATGTCGAGGATTTCTCCGATTATAAAGACAAAACCTTATCGTTCAAGATCGTTGAGCTGGATCAGGAGAAGAATCGTTTGATCCTGTCCCACCGAGCAGTGGTCGAAGCAGAGAAGCAGCAACAGAAAAAACAACTGCTGACAGATATCGAATCGGGTGCCGTCCTTGAAGGGACAGTCCAGCGGATTACGGATTTCGGTGCATTCGTGGATATTGGTGGAGTGGACGGACTTGTCCATATTTCCCAACTCTCCCACGAACATGTAGAGAAGCCTTCGGATGTCGTGACTGAGGGACAAAAAGTACAGGTGAAGGTCCTGAGTGTCGATCGTGACAACGAACGGATTTCTTTATCCATCAAAGAAACCCTCCCTGGGCCGTGGAGTGACATCACAGGCAAGGCTCCTAAAGGAAGCGTGTTGGATGGGGTCGTAAAACGCCTTGTATCTTATGGTGCATTTGTAGAAGTGTTCCCTGGAGTGGAAGGACTTGTTCACATCTCTCAAATTTCGCATAAACATATCGGTACTCCGCACGAAGTGCTTCAGGAGAACCAGGATGTAAAAGTGAAGGTGCTTGACGTGAACGAAAATGAACAACGCTTATCTTTAAGCATCAAGGCACTTGAGGAAAAAGAGGAAGAAGTAACGGATTACGAAATGCCTGAAGAAAGCACCGGCTTCCAATTAGGTGAAATGATTGGAGACAAATTAAAAGATCTTAAGTAATGGTGATGAATTGTGACGAGAGCTCAAAGAAAGCAAGACCACATTAATTATGCTTTGTCTACCGGTCAACAGCGGAAGACCGGTTTCGATGAAGTGGCTTTTGTCCACCAAAGCTTACCGAATATAGCAGTAGATGAGGTTCATCTGCAGTCTGAGATTGGCGAACTTACATGGAGTTCGCCAATTTTCATAAATGCTATGACGGGTGGAGGTGGAGAATCCACTACAAAAATCAATCAGGAATTATCGATCCTTTCCAGGGAAACGGGGCTCGCCATTGCGGTAGGATCGCAAATGTCAGCACTTAAGGACCCTGCTGAACGAAAAACGTATGAAGTCGTACGGAAGCACAACCCTGATGGGATGATTTTCGGGAATTTGGGAAGTGAGGCCACTGTTCAACAGGCAAGAGATGCCGTTGAAATGATTCGAGCCGACGCCCTGCAGATTCATTTGAATGTAATTCAGGAATTGACGATGCCTGAAGGGGACCGTGACTTCCGGGGTGCATTGGAGAGGATACAGAATATTGCCGAGAATCTTTCTGTACCTGTGATTGTGAAAGAGACCGGGTTTGGCATCAGTAAAGAAGCTGCCAAATCCTTGTCCGGCTCAACGATTTCAGCCATCGATATAGGCGGATTCGGCGGAACGAACTTCTCAAAAATCGAGAACCAACGGAGAAAGCGTATGTTGGATTTCTTTGATGAATGGGGGATCCCCACTGCGATATCGATTGCCGAGAGCTACGCTGTCTCAGGTAAGCCGATACTGGCTTCCGGTGGCATCCAGAACAGCCTGGACATCGTTAAGTCCCTTGGTTTAGGGGCATCCGCTGTTGGGATGGCCGGAGTCATCCTTAAACAGCTCCTGGAATCGGGTTTGAACGATACCATTGAAGAAGTGAATCAAATTCATACGGATATTCAATTTTTAATGTGTGCTCTCGGATGTAGACGGATTGACGACCTTCATAAGGTGCCCATGGTGCTATCAGGTCACGTATATCATTGGCTTGAAACAAGAGAGTTGGATCCCCGGGGGTACAGCAATAGATGTATGTAAAAAGAACGAATTCTCATGAGTGAGAATTCGTTCTTTTTTTGTTGCAGGGGTTTTAATTTGTGGTTCTGATCCGGTTTTGTTGGATATTTTTGTTAATTGGCTGGATTTCAACGTGAAACGGCTGGATTCCGTTCGATTTCGGCTGGATTTCCACTCATAATGGCTGGATTTTTGACCATTTCGGCCGGATTACTACCGATTGATGGATATGAGCTATCGATAATGTTGAGGCTTCTCGCTTCCAATCTGTCCGTTCACGCTTTTAGCGTTTAGCTTTTTCCGGTCCTTCGACGCCTGTCGCTCCGTTGTAATGTAAGCCCTGGTCACGGTCTGATTCCACGCGCTTGCTTTGTTTCAGCTTTTTCTCTTGTCGATCTTTACCCACTTGTAAACACCTCCTGTCTTTATTTTTTCTTTGGAAAGTTGATTCATACATGAATGAGATACATAAAGATTTTCCATAATGTAGATAATAGGAGGGAGAGTGTACTGATGGATGGGATATTGTATTTGTGGTTACTGTGGGGAATATGGGTATATACGACATTTTTAATGAGAAAGACGCATCCGGAACGTTTTCGTTATTCGTTTCTCTGTTTATTGCTTCTTTGTGTATTTCCTTATGGAATGATGGTGGGTCCTGTAGAAGTATCATTCCCTGTTATTGTACTTGCACTCATTTGTATTGTTTATATACGAAATTTAAGCTTGAGAGAGAAGCTATACATGCTTGTAGCTGTTCTCTCAATGGGGATGCTCTACGCTGGAATCGCTCTGATTTCCATTTATGACCCGGTACTTATGTTCATAGACCGGGATATCATCCTTTCTTTGTCGTTGGTGCTTGTAGGTGTTCTATTCTACAGTCTCTCCACCCAATACAGGCTCCGTGTCATTGCGGTTGCTTTAAGCAGTGTGATCGGTGACTTTTTTCTGAGCATTCCATTAAACAAGGTTGGATTTTACTATTCGATCGGAAGTCCTGCTTACCTGGACGTGCTTGCTCTAACCATCGGGCTATTATCAGCCTTGAAAATAGTGGGGGAAATAAATCAGGCTGTTCACATCAAGACACAAACAAATAAGGGGGGAATGAAGAATCTATGAATGTGTATGTGTATCCGGTAATCTTTGGCGTGGTGGTGGGGACCCTGACAAGGATTTATATGCTTCGCACCGACTATCGCCAATATCCGACGTATCTTCATGGCAAGATTATACATATAGCCCTCGGGTTCATTGCGGCGGGACTTGGCACCATTGCAATTCCTGCTTTACTGGAGGAAAATTTCACGGCGATAACGTTCTTGACGGTTGCGGCTTCTCAGTTCCGTGATGTGAGAAATATGGAGAGAAACACGTTGACAGAGCTGGATGCTTATGAACTTGTCCCCAGAGGGGCTACGTACATCGAGGGGATTGCCATTGCATTTGAAAGCCGAAATTACCTGGTTATTTTCACTTCTCTTCTTGCTACGCTCGCCTACATCGTTTTTAATATTTATGCTGCTTTAGGGATCAGTGCGATCTGCATGGTGCTTGCTCATAAGTTAATGGCCGGCGGGCGGCTGAAGGATATCGTTGACATTGAATATGTGAAGCCTCATTTTGATGGAGCGGGATTATATGTTGATAATATCTACATCATGAATATAGGCCTTAAAGTAAGGCAGGAAGAGATCCTCCGATATGGGATGGGGTTCATCCTGTCACCCAAATCGTTTGATGCAAGGTCGACACTTGCCAATCTGGGTCAGCGTCAGGCCATTCTCCATGATATGTCCACTTCCCTCGGGATCTTTAAGGATTCGGGGACTCCTGCTTTGACACCGCTCGCCAAGAGGGATCTAGATGATGGGAGAGTCGGGGTGTTTGTCCTTCCACAGCGAAAGGACGTAGAGAAGGCCATTGCCATCCTTGGGCAGGTACCAACACTGGAAAATGCCATAAGGATGCCGTCTGAGTCGAAAGCGAATCAGGAGGGGAGTAAGTTAAAATGAGTACGACGATACAGAAATTCATCCTCGCAACCGTCACCACCACACCTGAAAAAGTACCGAGTGGGACAAGTGTGTTCTATTGTAAAACGGATGATGAATTACAGAAGATCTGTGCAAACCTGGAAGCCATCCTGGACGGGATTGCCCATGAATTAGACGAGGGACTCTTCATCATTGTAAAACATTGATTGCCAGTTTATTCTTTTACTGATAAAATAGTAAAGTTAGGGGGGACTGTCCCATAAGGAAGCATTACCTTAAGGGCCGGTCCTTCTTGTGCCAGTTAATGAAAATGATTGAACAGGCTTAAAAAGAGGAAATGTAAGAACGAAACAACTTCTTACAGAAAGGGTGATGAACGTGACTAAACCAGTAGTAGCAATCGTAGGGCGTCCGAACGTCGGGAAGTCCACGATCTTTAATAGAATTGTTGGGGAAAGAATATCCATCGTTGAAGATGTACCTGGTGTAACAAGGGACCGAATATATAGTTCTGCAGAATGGCTGACGCATGAATTTAATATCATCGATACAGGCGGGATTGAACTGGGAAATGAACCATTCCTGGATCAGATCAGGCAGCAGGCTGAAATTGCGATTGATGAAGCCGATGTCATTGTATTCTTGACGAATGGCCGCGAAGGTGTCACAGCCGCTGATGAAATCGTTGCCAAAATTCTTTACAGATCAAAGAAACCGGTCGTATTAGGGATAAACAAAATCGATAATCCAGAAATGAGGGAAATGGTTTATGATTTCTACTCGTTAGGATTTGGCGAACCGTATCCTATTTCAGGTTCCCATGGACTTGGTCTTGGAGATCTGCTCGACGAGGTCGTAAAGAACTTCAAACAGGAAGAGGAGGAGGACTATGCGGAAGATGTCATCAAATTTTCTTTGATCGGACGTCCGAATGTAGGAAAATCTTCTCTAGTGAACGCTTTATTAGGGGAAGACCGTGTCATCGTCAGTAACGTAGCGGGTACGACGCGGGATGCCATTGACTCCTCCTATACGTATGATGGACAGGACTACGTCATCATTGACACAGCGGGTATGAGGAAAAAAGGGAAAGTGTATGAAACCACTGAAAAATATAGTGTATTAAGAGCTCTCAGAGCCATTGAGCGCTCAGATGTCGTCCTATCCGTCATAGACGGTGAGGAAGGGATCATCGAGCAGGACAAGAAAATCGCAGGGTATGCACATGATGCCGGGCGTGCTGTCGTCATTGTCGTGAATAAATGGGATGCCGTGGACAAAGATGAGAAAACCATGAATAAATGGGAAAAGAATATCAGGGAACATTTTCAATTCCTTGACTATGCTCCAATCGTCTTCCTTTCTGCGAAAACAAAGAAACGCATTCACACATTGCTGCCTATCATTAATACGGCAAGTGAAAATCACGCCATGCGTGTACAATCCAGTGTATTGAACGAAGTGGTCATGGATGCTGTTGCCATGAATCCGACACCAACGGATAATGGAAAGAGATTACGGATTTACTATGCGACACAAGTGGCTGTAAAGCCTCCTACTTTCGTTGTGTTCGTCAATGACCCTGAATTAATGCACTTCTCTTACGAACGATTCTTGGAAAATAGAATCCGTGATGCATTTGGATTTGAAGGAACCCCTATTCGTATTATTGCTCGTGCTAGAAAATAATAAGGTGGGTGTAAAAATGAAAATTTCAAAAAATGTAACGGTAATCGGAGCAGGAAGCTGGGGCACGGCCCTGGCGATGGTACTGGCTGATAATGGACTGGAAGTTAGGCTATGGGGCCACAAAAAAGAACAAATCGATGAAATCAATGCCAAGCATACGAATCATAAGTATTTGAAAGACATCGAGCTTCCCCACTCCATTATTGGTTATCACGACCTCGGGGAGTCATTGGATGGTGTCGATACCATCATTCTGGCTGTTCCGACGAAAGCGATCCGCGGGGTCCTCGGGCAGATTCAAGAGGTTCAACGTGCCCCGTTGACCGTGGTTCATGTAAGTAAGGGGATTGAACCTGATTCCCTCCTCAGAATTTCAGAATTGATCGAAGATGAAATGGCACCTGAGAATTTACATACGGTCGTGGTACTATCAGGACCAAGCCATGCTGAGGAAGTGAGCTTAAGGCATCCGACCACTGTGACCGTGTCGTCTAAGGATATGAAGGCCGCTGAAGAAGTTCAGGACCTCTTCATGAACATGAATTTCCGTGTGTACACAAATCCGGATCTCCTGGGTGTAGAAATTGGTGGGGCTCTAAAGAATATCATCGCCCTTGCTGCCGGAATTACAGACGGCTTGGGATACGGGGATAACGCCAAAGCGGCTCTGATTACACGCGGGCTTGCTGAGATTGCCCGTCTGGGAACGAAGATGGGTGCGAATCCCCTGACGTTTTCAGGATTAACGGGAATCGGTGACCTCATCGTAACGTGTACAAGTGTGCACTCGAGAAACTGGAGAGCCGGGAATATGCTCGGAAAGGGCCATAATCTGGATGAGGTCCTGGCCAACATGGGAATGGTCGTAGAAGGGGTTCGCACGACGAAGGCGGCCCATCAGCTTGCTGAGAAGTATGAAGTGAATATGCCGATTACGGATGCACTGTACGATGTCCTCTTCAATAAAGTTGAAGCGAAAGAAGCCGTTGATCATTTGATGGGTCGCGTGAAAACGAATGAAATGGAAGACCTTGTGAATATTCTGGGTGAGCGCTTAACCTGATCCGGAAAATAGGACTGTATGAATGATTATTTTTGCATAATGCACAATTATTCCTCGATTTATAGGCATTCGAGGATGCGTACACGGATCTTTCTGCATACACTGTCATGAATATATACAGCTTTGCCTATGGATGGGTAGGTCTCCCTTATTTAGAGCTTCTCTTAGTATGTTGACGTCTATGATGCTGACATACTTGAGAAGCTTTTTTTGATCTTTCATCCATAAGCTCCCTCTTTAAGGTTGTAACAGATTCTTGAACAACCATTCTTTTCTATTCTTTAGTAAAAATCTTATGATATAATACATTCGATAACAGGAGGGATGTACTTTGGATTCGATGATGAAGATGTGGATTTCGTTTGCCTCGATGGGATTCATGTTTTTTGCCATATTAACGATTTATTTCAGCAGATATAAGATTAAGCAGAAATTCCTGCGTTTTATCACAGCTTTCATGGCATACATACTGATGATCGCTGGCGGGCTCATGATGATTTATATAGTATTAAGCGGACCTACCAATTAGGGCCGCCCGATTGAAAGGACGTTTTAGATTGAAGCGCTTTAGTATAACAGCATTACTCCTCATACTTACGATGAGCATACTTTCCGGCTGTTTGTATCCGGATGAAGAATTAAGTCAGAATCAGATTCCTTATGAAACCCAGGTGAAGGCAGTACAAGAGGCAGTGGAAACCTATCAGAAAGATAATAGCGGACTGCTTCCGATCAAGACCCGGGATCAGGATACTCCCATCTATCAGAAATATCCGATTGATTTCAGGAAATTATCCCCAAGATACTTACCCGAAATTCCGGGGAATGCCTTTGAGAATGGAGGAATCTTTCAATATGTTCTGGTGAATGTGGAAGAAAATCCCGAAGTCAAGATATTCGATCTTCGTATGGCTGAACAAATAAGGGAATTGAAAATCAGGATCCAGGCACAGGACTATCCTCCGTTTAAAAAAGAAGTTGCAAATAATGTCTATACCCTGAATTATAAGGAACTTGGCTATGACGAGGAAGTCTACGTGAATAGCCCTTATTCCAATAAAAATCTTCCCCTTGTCATCAATGGGGACGGCGACATTTATGTTGATTATTCAATGGATTTATTTGAAAAACTCAAATCGGGTGATAAAAAATATAAAAATGGTGAAGATATCCGGAATTTACTAGTAAAAGATACATACTTTGTTCCTGCATATTCTTTACCGTATACGGTTGATGAAAATAACGAACCTGTCTTTATGACAAAATAGGCATAACCCTTTTCTTGCAAAATATATTGTAAGGGAAGGGTTATTATTTTTATGTCATCCTTTATAGGGTTATTTCATCAAAACAAATGATCATAAATGCTAAGACATAATAAATTTTTCACTTTTCATCATAAGGGGGGAAAAAAAGCATATTAATAGTCATAAGTCATTGGGACAACATCATAACTATAGAATGTGAGACACAGAATACACGGATGAAACATCCCTGGAATATAAGATGGGAGGGAATCTCTTGGAAAGAGTCGATCTATTTAAAGACATTGCCGAAAGAACAGGCGGAGATATCTATTTAGGTGTGGTAGGAGCAGTTAGAACAGGAAAATCAACATTCATCAAGAAGTTCATGGAACTTGTCGTCCTTCCTAACATCGCAAGCGAATCAGAGCGTGCAAGAGCGCAGGATGAGTTGCCTCAGAGTGCGGCAGGCAGGACGATCATGACGACCGAACCAAAATTTGTTCCGAATCAAGCCATCTCTGTTCACGTCGATGAAGGCCTCGAAGTGAATATTAGATTGGTAGATTGTGTAGGATATACGGTCCCTGGTGCCAAGGGATATGAGGATGAAAATGGACCCAGGATGATCAATACCCCGTGGTATGAAGAGCCTATACCATTCCATGAGGCAGCCGAGATCGGCACGCGGAAAGTCATCCAGGAACATTCCACGATCGGAGTGGTTGTCACGACAGACGGCTCCATCGGGGAAATTGGCAGAGGGGACTACATTGAGGCAGAAGAAAGGGTCATAGAGGAACTGAAAGAAGTGGGTAAACCATTTATCATGGTCATCAACTCAGCGAGGCCCCATGCTCCTGAAACAGAAGACCTTAGAGTGAAACTTCAGGATAAATATGACATACCGGTCCTCGCCATGAGTGTGGAAAGTATGAGGGACTCGGATGTATTGAATGTCCTGAGAGAAGCGCTGTTTGAATTCCCGGTTCTTGAGGTGAATGTCAATCTTCCAAGCTGGGTAATGGTGCTGAAAGAAGAGCATTGGTTAAGACAGAACTACCAGGAAGCGGTGAAGGAAACAGTCAAGGACATTAAGCGACTCCGGGATGTGGATCGGGTTGTCCACTACTTCAGTGAATTCGATCATATCGAACGTGCGGGACTTGCCGGTATCGATATGGGTCAGGGGATTGCTGAAATCGACCTGTACGCCCCGGATGAACTGTACGATGAAGTGTTGAAGGAAATTGTAGGGGTGGAAATTCGGGGGAAAGATCACTTGCTTGAATTAATGCAGGATTTCGCCCATGCGAAAGCCGAATATGATCAAATTTCAGACGCGCTGAGAATGGTGAAGCAGACTGGATACGGCATTGCTGCCCCTTCATTGAACGATATGAGCCTGGATGAACCTGAAATCATCAGGCAAGGGGCAAGATTCGGTGTCAGCTTGAAAGCGGTGGCTCCATCCATACACATGATCAAAGTGGATGTTCAGTCCAAGTTTGAACCGATCATCGGGACAGAGAAACAGAGCGAAGAATTGGTGCGCTACCTGATGCAGGATTTCGAAGATGATCCGCTCTCCATCTGGAACTCCGATATTTTCGGAAGAAGCTTGAGTTCCATCGTAAGAGAAGGTATTCAGGCCAAACTCTCCCTCATGCCTGAAAATGCAAGATATAAACTAAAGGATACATTAGAAAGAATCATCAACGAAGGATCGGGTGGATTGATCGCCATTATATTATAAATGTCTTTGACCTTCTTAGGAGGGTCATTTTTTTTGCTTTTTCTTTAAGAAATATTCCTCGGACTCTGGATTTTTCACAATGAATAATTATAAATTTCCAGTCGTCTGAAGGAAGGTTTTTGTCATTGCGTCATACCCTGTGAAACCTTGGTGTGTATGGGTTTGTGGAAGGTTTATTCCCTGGATGGATGTCGTCATGGAAGGTATGCAAACCTGACGGGAAACGGATATGGATGTTTAAGGGATTCCGAGGTTGGGAAGTAAGTTAGAGTACCTGATAGATGAGGGTATCAGTTGCAGTCATCCGAAAGAAGTGATAGGTTGATTAGAGTGCGAGAATAAAGGGATGGATGGTGATTCTATTACATTTCTGTTGCAAATAAGAAAAGATTCCCATTATTTCTTGATTTGTTCTTGCTAAGGTTTATCTATTGTGATAATCTTTTAACAGAATTGTTGTTGAATATTGATTCAGCAACGTTTTCAAGCGTTTTTTCTACACATCATGTATAGAATTCGCTAAAGTTGTTTACTAATGATATTAAAGTAAATGAATCATGACTGAGACATTTCCTTGGGAGGAGGTGAATGGCATGAACAAGACAGAACTTATCAATGCTGTTGCAGAAGCTGCTGAGCTATCTAAGAAGGACGCTACTAAAGCGGTTGACGCTGTTTTCGATACAATTCAAAATTCACTTGCAAACGGTGATAAAGTACAATTAATCGGATTCGGTAACTTCGAAGTACGTGAGCGTGCAGCCCGTAAAGGTCGCAACCCACAAACAGGTGAAGAGATCGAAATCTCAGCTAGCAAAGTACCTGCTTTCAAACCAGGTAAAGCGCTTAAAGAAGCTGTAAAATAATTACATACTTTGAGCGTAACGGGAAGGTCGCATAATTATGCGGCCTTTTTGTTTTTCTCTACTAGTATGAAGTCTCCTCCCGAAAATTATGTATGAAGTTTTCTTCTTTTATCGAGTATTTTATATTAAGATAAAACTTCTAAAGCACTAGTCTTTGATGACATTATGGGCTTGTGCTAATATTAACAATGTTACTATTTCTTTAAGTTATTTTAGGAGGACAACATTATGGCACAAGTCAATCATGGCCAAATAGAAGAAGCAGTTCGATTAATATTAGAAGCTATTGGAGAGAATCCTAATAGAGAAGGCTTATTAGATACGCCGAAACGCGTGGCGAAAATGTATGCAGAAGTTTTTTCAGGACTTGATCATGATCCGAAAGAATACTTTGAAACCATATTCAGTGAAGAACATGAAGAACTCGTACTGGTAAAGGACATTCCGTTCTATTCAATGTGCGAGCATCACCTAGTCCCTTTCTTCGGAAAAGCACATGTTGCGTATATTCCAAGGGATGGTAAGGTGGCAGGATTAAGCAAGCTTGCAAGGGCCGTTGAATCCGTTGCCAAGCGCCCACAGCTCCAAGAAAGAATCACATCCACAGTGGCGGATACGATCATGGAAACCCTTCTTCCACACGGTGCCATGGTAGTCGTTGAAGCGGAGCATATGTGTATGACGATGAGAGGCGTGAAGAAGCCGGGATCCAGTACAGTGACGACAGCTGTCAGGGGGACGTTCAAAGAGGACGCTCAGGCACGCAGTGAAGTTCTTTCTTTCATAAAGAATTAGGAGTGACGACAAATGAATTCAAATGATTATATTGTCATCAAAGCAATAGAAGACGGCGTGAATGTGATCGGCCTGACAAGAGGGACTGACACAAGGTTTCATCATTCAGAGAAGCTGGATAAAGGGGAAGTGATGATCGCACAATTTACGGATCACACATCTGCCATCAAGGTAAGAGGGAAAGCGACGATCGTCACCAGTTACGGCGAGGTTGAGAGTGATAATAAGAAATAATCTTCTATTCTGCTTTTGGCTGATAGAGAGAATAAAGGAGGGACGGACTAAGAAGTTTTCAGCTTCGTGGTCGTCCCCTTTGTTATAATCTCCTTAAGGGGGATGAGACTCATGTTCCCTATTGTGGAGGATTTTATGGTATAATATTTAATGCTGAAATTTTTAGACCGATACATAGTAGAAATGGGGATTACAGGGTATGAAATTCATTGATTGTAACCATCAAGCGAATATCATTCATCAATACATAGAAGAGCAGTTGCATCACTCTTATCTAAAGGAATATATCGATCAACCGTATATTGACCGGGACCGGATCTATTTTCTGCTCCTGCCTTTCGTAAGTGAAGGACGGACGATGAGTAAAGAAGTTGTACAGTGGATTTCGACTGCCATGTTATTGCAGATAGCCCTTGATACACATGAAAAGGTTACAATCTCTGAACGTGATTCCTTAAAGGAAAGGCAGCTGACAGTTCTAGCTGGAGTGTACTTCAGCAGCCTCTATTACAAGATCCTCGCAGAAACAGATGATGTTGAACTTATCTCACATTTAGCAAAAGCGATCAAAGAAATAAATGAAAGCAAAATTTCCATATACAAGGACGAGCATAAAAGCATCGCTGAACTCATGAAGAAGTTAAAGACCAGGGAATCAGCGATTGTTTCCAACTTCTATCGTTCCTTCGAAGACGATCAATGGATTGAAATCGTAGAAGAAGCCCTGCTTTACAAGAAGCTCGTCCAGGAGAAAATAAGTCTTGGGCATTCGCAGTATACGAGCTTCATCCGGGCTTTGACCACTTTATCCAACCGGACAGATCAGACTTCACCGGACTTCCATTTAACAAAGGAAGAAGCGGGACATGTGCTCTCTCAAATAGATGAACTCATAGCAATGACAAAGAGAAAGGTCCAGGGGCAGTTAGAGACCATCGAGCCGGACACGCCCTATTTTAAGAAGCTTATTGTAGAGCTGTTACCTTATGTGGAGCCTGAACCAATGACCAAACTATACGCGGAAGAAGGGTAAAACAACATGCAGCAGTCGAAAGAACAAAAAGTTCATGGAGTATTTGAAAAGATTTATTCCAATTATGATAAGATGAACTCCGTAATCAGTTTCCAACAGCATATAAAATGGAGAAAAGATACCATGAAGCATATGAATGTGAAGCCTGGCTCCAAGGCGCTTGACGTTTGCTGCGGTACTGCGGACTGGACATTGGCCATTGGGGAAGAAGTCGGTGAGTCCGGCAACGTGGTGGGCCTTGATTTCAGTCAAAATATGCTTTCGATCGGTAAAGAGAAAGTCAAAGAGTCCCACCTGAACAATATCGAGCTGATTCATGGGAACGCTATGGAGCTCCCTTTCGACGATAACACGTTTGATTACGTGACCATTGGCTTCGGTTTGCGAAATGTACCTGACTATCTCCACGTCCTGAAGGAAATGAACCGCGTAGTGAAACCTGGAGGGATGGCCGTCTGCCTTGAAACCTCCCAACCTACCATGTTTGGCTTCAAGCAGATGTATTACGCATATTTCCGTTTTGTGATGCCCCTGTTCGGGAAGATATTCGCCAAGAGCTTTAATGAATATTCCTGGCTTCAGGAATCTGCAAGGGATTTTCCGGGCATGAAGGAGCTTGCACAGATGTTTGAAGAAGCAGGCTTTAAAGACATACATGTGAAGCCGTATAGTGGCGGGGTTGCTGCTATGCATTCCGGCAGAAAGTAAGAAATTCGTAAATTAGGTGGAAAAACTATGAAGCTAAACAGGATGTATTCGTTTCTTAAAGCGGATATAGATGAAATTGAAAAGGAATTGGAAGTGGCGATCGAGTCAGAATCCCTGCTTTTACAAGAGGCCTCCCTTCACCTTCTTCAAGCAGGTGGGAAGAGGATCCGGCCGGTGTTTGTTTTGCTGTCTGCCAAATTCGGACAATACGATATTAATATTGTGAAGAATGTAGCGGTAGCATTAGAGCTGATGCACATGGCTTCCCTCGTACACGACGATGTGATCGATGATGCAGAGTTGAGAAGAGGAAAACCGACGATTAAAGCCCAATGGGATAATCGTATCGCGATGTATACAGGGGATTATATATTTGCACGGGCCCTTGAATATATGACATCTATAAAAGTTCCTGAAGCACATCAGATTTTATCACATACACTGGTGGAATTATGTAAGGGTGAAATCGCTCAAATCGAAGATAAATACCGATTTGATCAGAACCTGCGAAATTATCTTTTACGGATCAAAAGGAAAACCGCCTTGCTTATTGCCGTAAGCTGCCAGCTCGGTGCTATTTCTTCCGGTGCACCTGAAGAGATTCACAGGCGTCTTTACCGATTTGGTTACAATGTGGGAATGAGTTTTCAGATCACGGATGATATCCTGGACCTTACAGCAAGTGAGGAAGAACTCGGGAAACCTGCGGGAAGTGACTTGTGGCAAGGGAATATCACCCTGCCAATCCTGTACGCCATGGAATACCCGGAATTGAAATCCAAGATTGAACGAGTGACGGAATATACCACTCCCGACGAAATGAAAGAGGTCATATCTGCGATCCTGGCTACAGACGCCATCGACCGGTCCCATGACCTCAGCAGGATGTATCTGGACAGGGCCCTGAAAGACCTGGAGCACCTTCCATATAACCGCGTAAAGAAAAGCCTTAAAAATATCGCAAATTATATCGGCAAGAGAAAATATTAAGAAAATTTAAAATGGAAACGTTGCCAAAACCCCCAATCAGTGTTACTATTTTCGTGGGATGTCCTTAGGAATTCCATACATACATATTAGGAGTGGGGAAGATGGAAAAGACATTTTTAATGGTTAAGCCGGACGGCGTACAAAGAGGGTTAATCGGTGATATCGTATCACGTTTCGAAAAAAAGGGCTTTCAATTGGTAGGTGCCAAGCTTATGAGTATTTCAAACGAGCTTGCAGAAGAACATTATGGTGAGCACAAAGAAAGACCATTCTTTGGGGAACTTGTTGACTTCATTACTTCTGGACCTGTATTTGCAATGGTTTGGCAGGGTGAAAACGTCATCACGACAGCACGTGGAATGATGGGTGCAACAAATCCAAAGGATGCTGCACTAGGTACGATCCGCGGTGATTTCGGTCTGACTGTAGGCAAGAACATCATCCACGGTTCCGACTCTGCTGAAAGCGCTGTAAGAGAAATCGGTCTATTTTTCAAAGAGGAAGAATTAGTTGAATATTCCAAATTAATGAACGAGTGGGTTTACTAATAGCCTTTGCTATTTAGAAGCAGGTCGCATTTTGCGGCTTGCTTTTTTCTATGGATAAAGGTTAACTTTTCTCCGAAATGTTCGATATAGATAATATAGCTTTATACCTTTCGCAGCAAAGAGAGTGTGGATCTGAATGTCAAATGATTATAGTGAGTTTATTCAAGGGGTTAAACGAAAAACAGGGATTGATCTTTCCCTATATAAAGAAGCGCAGATGAAGAGGAGGCTGACTGCCCTTTATGAAAAGAAAGGGTATGGAAGTTTTCAGGAATTTCTTGGTGCGTTGAATCGGGATCGAGAAGAAATGGAAGGGTTTCTGGATCGTATGACCATCAATGTGTCAGAATTCTTTCGCAACTACAAGCGTTGGGAAATAATGGAGACAAAGATCCTCCCGAGACTGTTAAGTGGGAATCCAGTACTGAAAGTATGGAGCGCAGCATGTTCAACCGGGGAAGAACCTTACACCCTTTCCATGATGCTGTCGAAGTATATGACCCTCTCAAACGGATCCATCACAGCTACAGACATAGACAAAAATGCCCTTCAACGGGCCATGAACGGGGTCTATCCGGAAAGATCCCTAACCGAACTCCCGGAAGAAATGAAAAAAGTCCATTTCACCCAGGAAGGACCTTTATTTAAACTGAAGGACGAAGTAAAGCGAACGGTGAGCTTTAAGCAGCAAAACCTGCTTTCGGACCCATTCGAAGGGAATTATGATTTAATCGTGTGCAGAAATGTGATGATCTATTTCACCGAAGAGGCCAAAAACCTCCTTTACCATAAATTCAATCATTCACTAAAGCCAGGCGGCGTGCTCTTCGTAGGAAGCACAGAACAAATCTTCAACCCCTCACAATACGGCTTCGAAACAGAAGACACCTTCTTCTACAAAAAAATATAAACAACGGCGATGTCAATCCGCATATCCGAGAATCACTTTTTCATCCCTTAGGCTGATGAAGAAGTGTACTCTCAAAATATGATGGATTCACATCGTTTTATTTTTTTAAGGAAAATAGAATATTAGAAAAGTTTTTAAACGTAAGGACTAGGAAAGAATATAAATTCTATGTTATATTGGTACATAATTCTTTAACGAGTTGAAGGGGGAAAGTAAATGAGATACTTAACATCTGGAGAATCACATGGACCACAGTTAACGACCATCATTGAAGGGCTGCCGGCAGGAATGCCGCTGGAAGCTGAAGATATAAATGAAAACTTGGCAAGAAGGCAGAAAGGCTATGGGCGCGGACGAAGAATGCAGATAGAAACGGACCGTGCTTCCATCGTCGGCGGGGTGAGGCATGGATATTCCCTTGGTTCTCCTTTAGGATTGGTTGTGGAGAATAAGGACTGGACTCACTGGACGAAGGTGATGGGAATCGAGCCCCTTCTTGAGGGCGGAGAAGAAGAAGTGAAAAGAAAGATCTCGAGGCCGAGACCAGGTCACGCTGATCTCGTCGGCGGAATGAAATATGGACATAGAGATTTAAGGAATGTCCTGGAACGTTCGTCTGCCAGGGAGACGACTGTAAGGGTGGCAGCAGGAGCCGTTGCTAAGAAGCTGTTGAAGCTATTGGATATAGAAGTCGTCGGACATGTCCTTGAAATCGGAGGCATTAAAGCCGAAAAGCTTCATTATAATTCAATAAATGAACTGAGAGAGATCACGGAAGAATCTCCTGTCCGCTGCCTGGATGAAAAGGCTGCCGGGAAAATGATGAACCTGATAGATGAAGCGAAGCAGAATGGGGATTCCATAGGTGGGGTCGTGGAAGTCATTGTTGAGGGGATGCCTGCAGGAGTAGGTAGTTATGTTCATTATGACCGTAAGCTTGATGCGAAAATTGCCATGGCTGTCATGAGTATCAACGCATTTAAAGGGGTCGAATTCGGCTTGGGCTTTGAAATGGCAAGAAAGCCTGGAAGTGAAGTGCATGACGAAATTGCATGGAGCGAAGAGCTTGGGTACTACAGGAAAACGAATCGTTTAGGAGGATTTGAAGGAGGTATGACAACGGGCATGCCGATCCGTGTCAAAGGTGTCATGAAGCCGATCCCGACTCTCTACAAACCTCTTCAGAGTGTAGACATCGAAACGAAGGAACCTTTTAAAGCAAGCATCGAGAGGTCGGATAGCTGTGCGGTTCCAGCTGCAAGCGTAGTGGCGGAAGCCGTAGTGGCATGGGAACTTGCTGCTGGCATCGTTGAACAATTCAATAGCGATCAATTTGAGAAACTTCGTCAGGATATCAACAGACAACGCCAGGAATCAAAGGAGTATTAATGAAATGAAACAGGTAACCATTCAAACTGCTTCCAAGACATATGACGTAACTATTGGAGTGGAGATGACGAATGAGATTGTTTCTTTTATTAAGAAGTCCTTCCCTGATGTATCAAAGCTATGGCTCATTGCCGATGAAGCCGTATATAAGCTCCATGGGCAAGCATTCTCGGATGATCTCGGTCAGTCCTTTGATGTAACCATTTATCAAGCTCCCAAAGGGGAAAAAGCGAAAAGCTTTGCCACGTATGAAGATGCGATCACACATGGGCTCAAGCATAGAGTAGATCGCAAATCCATCGTGATTGCTTTCGGTGGCGGTGCCATAGGTGATCTTGCGGGCTTTATCGCATCCACCTATATGAGGGGAATCCCTTTCATCAGCGTTCCGACCACGATCCTTGCACATGACAGTGCCGTGGGAGGGAAAGTCGCGATCAATCACCCCCTGGGGAAAAATATGGTCGGACAGTTTTATCAGCCGGAAGGCGTATTCTTTGACTTGAATTACTTTTCGAGCCTTCCTGAAACGGAAATACGATCGGGATTCGCTGAAGTGATCAAACATGCCTTCTTGTCTGACCGTGAGTTCCTGCAGGATCTCATGCACTCTTTCCGATCGCCTGATAACATGGATGAAAGCTTTTTAACAGATTGCCTGATCAGGGGAATACAGGTTAAGGGAGACATCGTATCAAAGGATGAACGGGAGTCAAATATCCGGGCTTTCTTAAACTTCGGGCACACATACGGGCATGCGGTTGAAAGTGCAAGCGGCTATGGAAATCGGACTCACGGTGAGTCGGTCATGATCGGGATGGTCTATGCTTTATATCTCAGTGAACGCTACTGCAACCTGTCATTTGACATGGATGGGTTCATAGGATGGATCAAATCTCTCGGGTACAATCTCAAGGTTCCTTCCAACATCGGTTTTGACACATTATACGAGGGGATGAAGCGTGATAAGAAGTCCCTGAACGGCAATCCGGTTTTTGTGTTGTTGAAGGAGATCGGTGAACCCGTGATGGCGGGTGTTACGGAGGAAGATTTAAAACAGGCGGATGCATACATTCGACAGTTATAGATCCCGCCACTGAAGAGAGTACAGAATATCAAGAAAAAGGGAGAGTGGAAGAATGATCAGGGGAATTCGAGGTGCCACTACAGCAGATCGTGATAATGAAAAGGAAATTCTCCTTTCAACTGAAAGTCTCTTAAAGGAAATGATTTTACATAATAATATTACGGCAGAACATGTCGCATCCGTTTTTATTTCTGCAACAGATGACATTAAAAGCGTATTTCCAGCCAAAGCATTAAGGGGATTCGAAGAGTGGAAATATGTCCCGGTGATGTGCATGCAGGAATTGGACGTACCCCATGGACTGTCCCGCTGCATCAGGGTGATGATTCACTATAATACCTCAACACCTCAGAGTGACATCCAACATATTTATATGAAAAATGCAGTCAGCCTTCGTCCTGACTTGAAGAAGTAAGAAGCGGCCATTATGAATACGACTGAAAGGAAGTTTAAACATGAAGTGGAAATCCCAGATTCAAAATCTTAAAGCATACCAGCCTGGAAAAACGATGGATGATGTAAAAGAGTTATTCAATCTTGAGAAAGTAGTGAAGCTCGCATCGAATGAAAATCCCTTTGGATGCTCCAGGAACGTTGAAACCTATCTGAAAAACAATGCCCTTTCACATGCGCTCTATCCTGACGGTTATGCGAAGGAGTTACGTTTTAAGGTGGCAGAACATTTAGCTGTGGAACCTGGACAGTTATTGTTTGGAAATGGCTCTGATGAAGTGATCGAGATCATCTCAAGGGCTTTATTGGATGGAGGGAAAAGCACGGTTATGGCAACCCCTACCTTCCCTCAATATAAGCATAATGCCATCGTTGAGGGAGCAGAGGTCCGTGAAGTTCCCCTGGATGCGGAAGGGAAGCATCAACTGGCCAAAATGCTGGGAGAAATTGATGACACCACTTCGGTCGTCTGGTTATGCTCGCCCAATAACCCAACAGGGGAATATATCCGAAACGGGGAACTCATTTCCTTCCTGGACGCAGTCCCTTCCCATGTCCTGGTCGTTTTGGATGAAGCGTATTTTGAATATGTCGTGGCGGATGATTATTATAATTCTCTTGAATTGTTGAAGTCATATCCTCAATTATTGATTACACGCACCTTTTCAAAAGCATATGGCCTTGCAGGATTCAGAGTGGGATTTGGAATCGGGAATAAGGACGTAATCGGGAAATTGGATCCGATCCGTGAACCTTTCAATAATAATACACTGGCTCAAGGAGCGGCTTCAGCGGCCATCGAAGACCAGGCGTTCATAGAGGAATGCAGGAGAGAGAACCGAAAAGGACTAGAGCAGTATTACCGCTTCTGTGAGGAGAACGGCCTCGCCTATGTCCCATCCCAAGCGAACTTCGTTTTGATCGACTTCGGCGTAAGTGGGGACGAGGTATTTCAATACTTGATGAGCAAGGGCTATATCGTCCGTTCCGGAGAAGCACTCGGATACCCTCATTCAGTCAGGATAACAGTGGGATCCCATGATCAAAATAAAGAGGTCATCGAGAAAATGACTGAATTTCTGGCACTTCAGAAACAAGCATGATGAGCGGTCGGAGGGGCGTTGGTCCTTTCCGGCTTTTTTTAAATAGAAAGATGGAGGGGAAACGATGAATGGAACAGTGTTGATCATTGGGATGGGGCTGATCGGAGGGTCCCTTTCCCTCTGCATAAAAAAAGAACACCCACATGCCAAGATCATTGGACATGATGTGAATCATAAAGAATTAAGGCTGGCGAAGTCATTGGGAGTAATCGATGAGATGTCACTTTCTTTACAGACAGCCGCCGAACAGGCGGATCTTATTGTTATCTCTACACCTGTTTTTCAAACTGAAAAGATCATTGCACAATTTGAATCCCTTTCCTTGAAAGAAAGTGTCCTGATAACCGATACTGGAAGTACAAAGGAACAGATTATGAGATCTTCGGAAGTGCTGACTAAAAACGGGCTTCAATTTATCGGGGGCCATCCGATGGCAGGCTCTCATAAGAGCGGCGTAGCAGCTGCGAAGGAAATCCTCTTTGAAAATGCCTTTTACATGCTTACGCCGGGATCCGGAGTGGCAGAGGAAAACGTCGCCAGGCTTCAAGACTGGCTGAGGGGAACCCATGCGAAATTTTTAATAGTAGAACCAAGGGAACATGATGAATTAACGGGCATGATCAGCCACTTTCCCCATATTGTAGCGGCTTCACTCGTTCATCAAGCGAAGGGCTCTTCGACCGAACACCCTTATTTGAGAAGACTTGCTGCAGGGGGCTTTCGTGATATCACCCGAATCGCTTCATCCAACCCGACCATGTGGAAAGACATCACCATCCAGAACAGGGGAGTCCTGCTTTCACTCTTAAAGGAGTGGAAAGTAGAGATGGATGAGGTCGTATCACTCATCGAAATGAATGATTCACAGAAAATATACGATTATTTTAACGATGCGAAAGAATTCAGGGATGATCTCCCCATCTTGGAAAAAGGGGCGATACCTTCATTCTATGATTTGTTTGTAGACGTACCGGATTATCCAGGTGTGATCTCGGAAGTGACAGGATATCTTGCACAGGAGAAGATCAGTTTGACGAATATCAGAATAATGGAAACGAGAGAAGATATATACGGAGTATTAGCAATCAGCTTTCAAACCCTGGAAGATAGGGAAAGAGCTTTGCACTGCTTAAGAGAACAAACAAATTATGAACTATTCTTAGGATAAAGGGTGATAAGGATGGAACCGAAGAAAAGATTATCAAATCCAAACATTGGTTTGAATGGAGAGCTTCACGTACCAGGAGACAAATCGATCTCCCACCGCTCCATTATGTTTGGATCGGTAGCTGAGGGGAAAACGGTTATACATAATTTTCTTATGGGGGAGGATTGTTTAAGCACGATATCCTGCTTCCGTAAATTAGGAGTTGAGATCGAGGTTTCTAAAGACGCAGTGACCGTGTACGGTAAAGGGTGGGACCACTTGAAAGAACCCTCTGACATTCTTGATGTGGGAAATTCAGGGACCACGACCCGTCTCATTATGGGAATTCTCTCTGGAAGGCCTTTTCATTCAGTCCTGATAGGTGATCCCTCGATTGCGAGAAGGCCCATGAAGAGGGTGACAGAGCCTTTAAAGCAATTCGGGACAGTGATTGATGGCCGTTCAGGAGGCAACTTCACGCCTATATCCATCAGGGGTGGAAACCTGAAAGGGATCCATTATTCTTTACCTGTGGCGAGTGCTCAGGTGAAATCCGCCCTCATACTGGCCGGGCTTCAGGCTGAAGGAATGACTGAAATAGTCGAAAGAGAGCAGACGAGGAACCATACAGAAAAAATGATCGTCGAGTTTGGGGGAACGATTGAGAAGCACGGAGACACCATTAAAGTAAACGGAGGACAGGTATTGAAAGGAACGGAAATCTATGTACCTGGAGATATTTCCTCAGCAGCCTTTTTCATGGTGGCCGCAGCCATCGTTCCAGATAGCAGAGTACTGTTGAAGAATGTCGGGCTGAATGAAACGCGAACCGGCATTGTAGAAGTGATGAAGAAAATGGGTGCGTCCATTGAGGTCATGGAGCAATCAAACGAAGGTGAACCTATCGGTGATATTCTCGTGCAAACCTCCAACCTTACCGGCATTGAAATCGGAGGGGACCTGATTCCTTCTTTGATCGACGAAATTCCCATCATTGCTCTTTTAGCTTCACAGGCAGAGGGGAAGACCGTCATCAAAGATGCCGAGGAATTGAAAGTCAAGGAAACCAATCGAATCGATGCCGTTGTGAAGGAGCTTGGAAAGCTTGGTGCAAACATACAGGGTACGGATGATGGGATGATCATCGAGGGGAAAACCCCTTTACACGGTGGAGAAGTCCATTCCTGGGGCGATCACCGGATCGGCATGACACTGGCTGTCGCTTCCCTGTTGACCGACTCTGATGTATATTTAGAAGATGCAGAGGCCGTGAAGATCTCGTATCCGACTTTCTTTGAACATATCAACCAACTGTTGATGAAATAAAACTGAATTGATTAAGTGAGAGGTGGTTGGTCTTCGGGCTGAAATCCGCCTCTCTTTTTAATGAGTGGGTGGCATGAATTCATCCTTACCTTCATAGCTTGTCTATAAAGGAAGGTGATGATGGGGTGAGCACCTATATTATTGAAAATGCCCATTGGGTAAAGGACACCAAGCTAACTCACACTTCACTATTGGTGAAAGATGGAAGGATTTCAGCCATCAGGAACAGCTTTCAGTACTACAAGTACATGAAAATGGATGTGTCACATTTTTTGATGACTCCCGGACATGTCATGTGTGACATAATGGTACCCCAAGGGAACGACTTCATCTCCGTAAAGAATTATTACCTTGACGAATTCATAAAAAGAGGGTGCACCACCATTTTAACGGCTTTTTCAATACAGTATGAGTATGAATTCCTTACACAATTGAATGAACGGAAAACCTCCCTGCTCAACAGTCCCCTTGATTATACGATAGGGTTGAAAACATCTGCGAATCTGATTACCCCGAACATCATACGTGCCTGTAAGCGGCATAAAGTGCCCCTCATCTGGATCGAACTGGATGAAGCAAGTGGATTCAGAGACATTCCATGGGGATGGATCAAAGGATTATTGTATGATTACCCTATTACTTTTGTCCCTTTTTTTACGACAAACATAGACAATAAAACCAAAATGAAGCATCTTAAAATATGGCAGAATTCGATGAAAAACGAGGGTATTCCCCATATTCCTGTTGAAATCCCTGAAAAAGAGCCACTGAACTTGAGCATATTGAAGAAAATTGGAATATATCCCCTTAGAGGAAATTTTTTAGTGGGTGGAGAAATATGTTATAACCTCTATATGAAGCCTGAAGGTGAGTCAAGTACTGAGCCATTATCATTTCAATATGATCATCATGTGCTAAAATGTACTATGAACAAAGGGAAATATCATTATGTAAATAATAGAGGTCATTTTTATCCTGGAGCTGGTGAAGAACTGATCATACAAACCCCGGGATATTTTACTTAATTGAATACAAGCTTTTTTATAGAAAGGGATTGACCATGTCATACAAAGAACAAATGTTATCTTCCTTGGAAGAAGGGAACTTAGAAGAAGCAAAGAAACAGTATAATCAAGTGCTGAAATTTGGAAGTCATGAAGAAAAATTCAGTCTTGCCGAAGAATTACATCAATTGGGGTTTCTGGAGGAAGCAAAAGAGCTTTACGGGAATCTCCTTCAATATTATCCGGGTGAGGGTGAACTTCTCATTGAACTGGCTGAAGTGCTGGTGGAGATGGATAAGGAAGAGGGAGCCATCGAAACGCTTGCTGAACTGGATGAGAAAGACCCCACCTATCCAAGATCACTTCTTCTTTTAGCGGATCTTTATCAAATGCAGGGTTTGTTTGAAGTAAGCGAACAGAAGCTTCTTCAAGCCAAGAAGTTATTACCCCATGAACCCGTCATCGATTTCGGACTTGGGGAATTGTACTCCGAAACGGGCAGATTCCTGGAAGCGATCAGGCATTATCAGATCCTCATAGAAAAGGGGATGACGGAGCTTGGCGGAACGAATGTACACCAGAGATTGGCAGAGGCCTATAGTGTAGGAGGAGCATTCGAAGAAGCTTTGACCCATTATGAAAAAGCCCTTCAAGAACATCTGGAAATCAATACACTGTTTGGCTATGCCTTTACCGCCTATCAGGCTGGTTATTACGAAAAGGCGATTGAAAAATTCGTTTCCGTCAAGGAACTGGATCCTGAATATCATTCAGTCTATTTACTACTGGCGAAGTCGTATGAGCGTGAAGAAAAGCTTCAAGAGAGCCTGGAGGCTGTTCAGGCGGGAGTCAAACAGGATGAATATAATAAAGAACTGAATGTATTCGGAGGCAAAATTTCATTGAAGATGGGACTTGAAGAAGAAGCAGAAGCGTTTCTTAGGGAAGCCCTTGCCCTTGATCCGGGATATGTGGAAGCTGCCCTTATCATCAATAAATTGTTCTTTACACAGGACCGATATGAAGATGTTCTGGAAATCGCCCAGATGCTGACAGTTGAAGGAGAAGAAGAGCCTCAGATCAACTGGGACCTGGCAAAGGCTTATGAAGGGCTTGAACAATATAATCATGCATTAAAACAATACCGTATTGCATATACTTACTTTAAGAATCATCAAGAGTTTTTACTAGAGTTCGGACAATTTCTAGTAGAAGAAGGACTCAGGGGTGAAGCAGTAGAAGTATATAAACACCTGATTGAAATGGATCCTTCAAATGACGAATGGCAGGACCTGATTGAAAGATTACAAGACTGATCTGTGACGGTGGGTTAAAGGGACTAGGGTGTCTTGAGATGAAATTGGCAAAGAGCTTATGAATGTGACTTGCACTTTATGATGAAAGAAAAACGGACCTTTTAAAAAGGATTCTGCAGAGGAGGGAAAACCATGACCACCCCTGTTTCTGTCAACGAGAAGAAAGAATTTATCCGCTGGTTTTTGAACCGATATCAATTAAAACGAAGAGAATGTGTGTGGATCTTAAATTATTTGATGAGTCATGACCAATTAATGAAAAAGGTTCACTTTGTCGAAGAATCCCAGTATTGTCCGAGAGGCTTGGTGATGTCCACTCATTGTGTCGAAGATGTTCCATTCCGGTTCTACAAGGAAAATATCATGACAACGGACGCAGAGAAGTCATTTCATGATATCCGCTTGAACAAAGATGAGGACATTTATATTCAGCTGAACTTCAGTAATGCAAATTCGAGTTATCAATTTGCAGCCGTACTGGAAGAAAATCCGTTTATGCCGAAGTACTTACTCATCAATGAAAAAGACAGAATGGTAGCTGAACAGTTTTTAGAGGACAGCCTGCAGACTTTCAGGAGGGACCGCTTGTTAAAGGCCATCGATCAAGCATTGGATACCGGTGACAAAAAGGCTTTCAGTAAATTGACCAGAGAATTGAATAGCCTGACATGATAAGTCGGATGAAGAGAAACACCATCTCTTCATTCGATTTTTTTATTGTCTTTTTAGATAGGAAGATTAAGAATGGTACATACTATGAACGAGGCTCTTTTCGTGCCCTTTTAGTGGAGTATCCCCCAGAAGTATTTCTATCCAGGGGAGTATTTCACCGGGAAGCACGTTTTGTATGTAAGGCACTAGTATAAAAAAAGTGAAATCGCTTTATATGAGATGAGATAAAGTGATAAGATGGGAAGTGGAAAATGAAAGAAAAAAGTGAGGGTTATATATGAATTGGAACGTAAAAGATATCGAAGTGTTTGAAGCGGAAAAAGCATATGTAGATACGGCGGTCATTCCCGTTGTCCCTGTTGATTTCGGGAAGGATATAAGAGTCTCGGCGGCACAATCAGAGTTTATCAATCTACTCGCTCTACACCTGGAAAGGCAGTTCAAAGGAAGAATGATGATGACCCCTTCATTTACGTATAGAATGACATCATCGGAAGAGCAAGAGGCATCCGAATTATCCCAATGGGCAGGAGAATTAACCGGGAGTGGTGTGAAGCACGTCTTCTTCCTGACTTCAGACAGCCGGTGGAAGAAGGTGGAGGATAAACTTGGAGAAGGCTTGATCTGGGTCCCGTCCATCCCGCTTGAAAACCTGGACGACCAATATAAACATTCGATCATGGAAGATCAGGTCAAGCAGCTGTTAAATGTGATTGTACAAAAATGGCAAAAAAATTCATAAAAACTTCACATTGTTTCCATCTTTTAGATACGAGAGTTATTGACCTTGTATAGAGTTTAATATATCATAGTTATGTCCTAGTTTTATATTTGTGCGAAATATGTCCGACGGACTTACCTTACGATAGAGGGGGGAAAAGGATGAGCAAACATCGTGTATCTAGACGTCAATTCCTTAACTATACACTTACGGGTGTAGGCGGTTTCATGGCGGCGGGAATGTTAATGCCGATGGTTCGCTTTGCAGTGGATCCAGTGTTGAAAACGGAAGCTGCGGGAGATTTTAGAGCGACTAAGCAAAAGGTTTCAGAATTATCGAATGAACCAGTACGTGTCGATTTCTCATATGAGCAAAAAGATGCGTGGTACACATCAGAAGTTACACAAACCGCTTGGGTATATAAGAACAAAGAAGACAAAATCATTGCTCTTTCACCGGTTTGTAAGCACCTCGGTTGTACAGTTAACTGGAATGGGAATCCGGATCATAAAGAAATGTTCTATTGCCCATGTCATGGTGGAATGTATCACAAGAACGGTGAGAATGTACCAGGTACACCACCGACAGCACCGTTGGATTCATATCCGACAAAAGTAAAAGATGGAATTCTTTATCTTGGACAACCAGAACCAAATAAATTTGTTAAGTAAGGGGGCGTAATCTGTGCTGAACAAGATCTATGATTGGGTTGACGAGCGTTTAGACATTACGCCTTTGTGGCGCGATATCGCGGATCACGAAGTTCCTGAACATGTAAACCCGGCGCATCACTTTTCTGCGTTCGTTTACTGCTTCGGAGGATTGACATTCTTCGTAACCGTCATCCAGATTTTATCCGGAATGTTCTTAACGATGTACTATGTTCCAGATATTAAAAACGCTTGGGAATCTGTGTATTATCTTCAAAATGAAGTTGCATTTGGACAAATTGTCCGCGGAATGCATCACTGGGGAGCCAGTTTGGTTATCGTAATGATGTTCTTACATACACTACGCGTCTTCTTCCAAGGTGCATACAAAAAACCTCGTGAATTAAACTGGGTTGTTGGGGTTCTTATTTTCTTCGTTATGCTGGGGCTTGGTTTCACAGGCTATTTACTGCCGTGGGATATGAAAGCGCTATTCGCGACGAAAGTAGGTCTTGAAATCGCAGGGGCCACTCCATTTATCGGAGACCAGGTGAAAATGTTATTAGCGGGAGATGCTCATATCGTCGGGGCACAGACTCTGACTCGATTCTTCGCTATTCACGTATTCTTCCTGCCTGCTGCTCTACTTGGTTTGATGGGAGCTCACTTCCTGATGATCCGTAAGCAAGGTATTTCCGGACCACTATAAGAAACAATTGTAAATGATTAACCTAATAAAAGGAGGGGGACACTATGCATCGAGGAAAAGGGATGAAGTTTGTAGGGGACTCCCGGGTTCCTGCAGACAGAAAGCCGAATATACCGAAAGACTATTCGGAGTTCCCTGGTAAAACAGAAGCTTTCTGGCCGAACTTCTTATTGAAGGAGTGGCTGGTAGGAGCTGTTTTCCTTATCGGTTATCTTTGTTTAACGGTTGCTCATCCATCACCGTTAGAACGTATAGCCGATCCGACAGATACTGGATATATTCCATTACCTGACTGGTATTTCTTATTCTTATACCAATTACTTAAGTACACATATGCATCCGGACCTTATAATGTTATCGGAGCGTTCGTCATTCCTGGAATCGCGTTTGGGGCACTTTTACTTGCGCCATTCATTGATAAAGGACCTGAACGCCGTCCGACAAAACGTCCTTTTGCAGTAGGATTCATGTTATTGGCACTCGCAGCTACGTACTTCCTGACTTGGGAATCCGTTGCGACCCATGACTGGGAAGCGGCTAAGGAACAAGGGAAGATCCGTGCCGAAGTGGATATCGATAAAGAATCTGAAGGATATAAGATTTTTTCTGATCAGAAGAATGGCTGTATCAACTGTCATGGTGAGAATTTGCAAGGTGGGGCTGGTCCTTCCCTAATCGGAACGGGTCTTGCACCTGAAGAAATTGCGAAAATTGCTAAAAACGGTAAACCGCCGGGCATGCCTGCAGGTTTATTTAAAGGGACAGATGAAGAGCTTAAGAAGCTGTCCGAGTTCATTGCTGGTTTAGAAGAATAGTTTTAATAAAAAAGGCCGGCTTATGTCGGCCTTTTTTCTACTTGAAAGTGAGGTGCAAACATGCTTTGGCTCATGACGATCTTAAGAAATAAACTGTTTTTATGGTTGCTGCTAATAGTGAATGTTTTCGGAACCGTCTACGGATACATATGGTATATTCCACAACTCCAAATTACTCCTCCACAGTTTTTACTGTTTGTCCCGGATAGTCCGACAGCCAGTCTGTTTTTTTGCTTCGTATTGATCGCATTTATACTGAATCGGAATTGGCCGATTTTCGAAGTGCTTGCCATCATCACCCTGTTTAAATACGGTGTTTGGGCAGTGATCATGAATCTGTTGACCCTCATGGTATCAGGTGACTTGCCTTGGGAAGGATATATGCTAATGGCTTCACACGGCGCAATGGCCGTGCAGGGGATCCTATATTCATCGTTTTATCGGGTGAAGTTGTGGCATATTGTCGCAGGGGCCGTCTGGACCGTTCATAATGATATCATCGATTATGTTTTCATGCAGTTTCCGGTATACTCAAAACTCTATATGTATATTCAGGATATAGGATATTTCACTTTCTGGCTAAGCATCATCTCCATTGCCATTGCGTATTATTTCACTCAGAAAACAAATCGTCTCACCCTCGACTATTAGTTTGACTGATTTATGGTCTACTCTTGTCCACCCCTTCATACACTTTATTAGTAGTTTTAGGGGGGACAAGTATGAAATTAATCCAATTTTTTATCACGCTTTTCTTATTTCTCATTTTAGTACCTCACCCATTAATCGCTGTAGAATCTCCGTCTCCAATCAACGAGCTTGATGATCTATCAGATCAGGCTTTACAGATGACAAAGGCCGGCCGATATGAAGAAGCCAAGCACCTATTGGTTTATTTCTCCGAAGAATTTGCCTCTTTGAGTGCCCAGCAGTCCTTTTCGATGGATGAGCTTAGAATCCTTACCATTTCACATAATCTTGCATTGGAAAGTATCAACCAATCCTCCCTTGCCCTTGAGCAAAAGGTGAATGCCGTTACGAAGTTCCGCCTGGTGATGGATGCATTAAACAGTCAGCATCAGCCTTTATGGGTTGAAATGGAGGACCCGATCATGGAAGCCTTTAATGGAGTCAAAGTGGCGGCGGAAAATGGAAACGTGGATGAATACCAAACGACATTGAATGTCTTTTTATCAAAATATAATATCATTCAACCGAGTATTAAGTTGGATATTCCAGTTGAGCGGGCTCAATCCCTTGATGCGAGGATCACTTACTTGGATCATTATCGACAGGACGTGCTGGAAGGGGAGCAAACGATGAGCGAGCTTACCGCTTTGGAAACAGATCTCCAGAAATTATTCGAGAACATGACAGAGGATGAGGCAGATCCTTCTCTTTGGTGGGTCATCATATCGACGGGCAGTATCATTGTTTCTACATTATCTTATGTAGGTTGGAGAAAATATAAGGGACAGGGTGAAATGAAAAAGTCCGAACGTCAAAAAAATTGACAGTGCGAGGATGACGCTATAAAATTTAGGTAATCTATACATCTGGAGGTTTTTGCGATAATGGCAGGATTTTTGATTTACTTTTTACTGATTGCTCTTATTCCAATAGGGGCACAGATGCGTGTAAAGAGTACGTTTAAGAAATATTCAAGAGTGGCCACCACTTCTGGTATGACCGGAAGGGAAATGGCAAGAAGGATTCTGGACGAAAACGGTTTGCACAATGTGAAGGTAGTGGAAGGCCGGGGATTCCTGAGTGATCACTACAACCCTATGACCAAAACGGTCGCCTTATCACCTGATAACTACCACGGGCACTCCGTAGCCGGGGCCGCAGTGGCTGCCCATGAAGTTGGCCACGCCATACAGGACGCTGAAAGCTATGCATTTCTCCGTTTCCGACATGCTCTCGTACCGGTAGCGAACATCGGTTCCAATATGTCCTGGATTTTCTTGATGATCGGTATTTTCACGCAATTATCCGGTATGTTCCTGCTCGGGATCATTTTGATGGCGGCAGGGGTTGTGTTCCAATTGATCACGCTTCCTGTTGAATTCAATGCTTCCTCAAGGGCGATGAATCAAATCGTTTCCCTTGGACTGATCCGCAACGAAGAAGAGCGTCATGCCAGAAAAGTGCTGAACGCAGCAGCAATGACGTATGTAGCAGCTGCAGCTGTCGCAATCATTGAATTGTTAAGACTGGTACTTATTTTCACCGGGATGAATGGTGACGATTAAGAATAGAATAAAAGAAGCCGGACCCTTGATCATGGGTCCGGCTTCTTTTTGTTTCCCTCTAGTCCAGTATAGGGTTTTTATCTGCATCAAGTGTAAATCCTTCGCCGAGAACGTCATGGACCACAGTGACGGATACGAAGGCGTGGGGATCAACGCTTGTAATGATGTTTTTCAGTCTTACGATTTCATTTTTCCCTACCACACAGTAAAGAACTTCCCGCTCTTGTTTCGTAAATGAGCCGTGGCCGCGTAAGACGGTCACTCCCCGGTCCATTTTCTCATTGATGACATTGGCGATTTCTTCATGGCTTTCTGAAATGATCATGGCGCCCCTGGCAGAATAAGCCCCTTCCTGCATGAAATCGATGACCCTTGCAGCAACAAATACAGCGACCAGGGTGTACATCGCTTCCCGATATTCCAAATACGTAATGAGAGAGATGCCGATGACGACGGCATCAAACATGAACATCGTCTTTCCCATGCTCCAGCCAATGTACTTATGGGCAAGCCGGGCGATGATATCTACCCCGCCTGTCGTACCTCCGTATCTGAAAATGATCCCCAGTCCGATTCCAATGAAAACACCTGCAAATAAGGCCGCGAGAAAAAGATCCCCTTCCAGGTTGATGGTCATTTGATACCGTTGGAAAATCCATAGGAATACGGATAGAGCTACAGTCCCTATCACAGTATAATAGAAAGCTTTCTTCCCTAGGAGCTTCCATCCCAGAAAGAATAGGGGTATATTTAAGGCTAGGTTGGAGTACGATGGATCAATATCAAATAAGAAGTAAAGGATGAGTGTTATTCCCGTGAATCCACCTTCAGCCAGTTTATTTTGGATATTAAAATGTACAAGTCCGAATGCAAATATAGCCGATCCTAATAAGATGAACAAAATATTTTTAATACGTAATCCCAACATCTGTGTTTCCCTCCTTTTATAGTATTATCCCGTTGACAGAGACATTATATAAGAAGAAAAACAAACTGGCAACGAAGACTTGCGAAATCAAACGTAATATTTGTCAAACGGGGAGGATTTAGCTAACATGATAGGAGATAATGAAGGAGTGAGGCTTCTCATGGATAATAGTAAAACGATGAATCAATTGCAAAAAGAAGTGGACCAATACATAAGTCAATTCAAAGAGGGTTATTTCAGTCCATTGGCGATGGTAGCGCGTCTGACCGAGGAACTTGGTGAGTTAGCGAGAGAAGTGAATCATTACCATGGCGAAAAACCAAAGAAACATACAGAAAAAGAAAACACGATTGAGGAAGAGCTGGGGGATCTATTGTTTGTCGTCATCTGTTTGGCCAACTCCCTGGATATAAGCCTTGAAGAAGCCCATAACAGAGTGATTCATAAGTTTAATACAAGAGATAAAGATCGTTGGACCAGAATCGAAAGTGGGGATGAAGATGGAGCAAATTAACATCACGATTGCAGGACCAAGAGGAAGAATGGGTAAGGAAGCGGTTCAATTGGTGAAGGACACCGAGCATTTTACTCTTATTAGCGTAATCGATCATAAAAAGGAAACGAATCTGGATGTACCGGTTTATACAGATATAGAGGCATGCTTTCAAGTGGAAGCGCCACATGTGTTGATTGACTTGACGACGCCCGAAGTCGGGTATCATCATACGAAAACGGCCCTGGAATATGGAGTCAGACCGGTTGTCGGGACAACGGGTTTTTCTCCGGATGAACTGGAAGAATTGAGGGGATTGGCAGAGTCCAAGTCTCTTGGATGTATCATTGCTCCCAATTTCGCGATCGGAGCCGTACTTATGATGAAGTTCTCTCAAATGGCTGCAAAATATTTCGATGATGTGGAAATCATTGAATTGCATCATGATCGAAAATTGGATGCACCATCGGGTACGGCCGTGAAAACAGCGGAAATGATAAGGGAAGTAAGGCAATCGAAGGAGCAGGGCCACCCTGATGAAAAGGAAACACATAGTGGTGCCAGGGGAGCGAATGTAGATGGGATGCATATTCACAGTGTCCGTCTTCCGGGTCTCATCGCACATCAGCAGGTGATGTTGGGAGCAGAGGGACAAACATTGACGATACGCCATGATTCTTTTAACAGAGGAAGTTTCATGTCTGGCGTGAAGGTTTCTGTGGACACGGTCATGAAACTGGATACATTAGTGTATGGACTTGAAAATATTTTAGACTAAAGGGTGAGTGTTATGAATATTGCGCTGATTGCTCATGATAAGAAAAAAGATGATCTTATTCGTTTTGTGCTCGCATACAAGACAATCATAGAGAAACACACTCTCTTTGCCACTGGGACAACGGGAAAAAGGATCGGGGAAGAAACGGGTTTATCCGTCCATCGATTCCGTTCAGGCCCATTGGGGGGAGACCAGGAAATAGGATCATACATTGCCAATAATAAAATGGACCTTATCCTCTTCTTCCGGGATCCCCTGACGGCACAGCCCCATGAACCTGATGTATCGGCTCTGATCAGGCTCTGTGACGTGTACTCAGTACCCCTTGCGACCAATATGGGGACCGCTGAAGTGCTGGTAAGGGGTCTTGACAGAGGGGATATTGCGTGGCGGAGTATAGTGAAGGAAAAGGAGGAGTAAAGTGGACCGACAAATAGACATCCTTGCGTTCGGAGCACATGCCGATGATGTGGAGATCGGTATGGGAGGAACATTGGCGAAATATGCAGCTGAGGGTAAGAAGATTGTCATCTGCGATATAACAGAGGCAGAGCTGTCCTCGAATGGGACGGTTTCTTTGCGAAAAGAGGAAGCGCTGCGGGCAGCGGACATATTAGGTGCATATAAGAGAGTGACCCTCGATATACCCGATCGGGGAATATACATAACGGACGAAAACATCGAGAAAGTCGTCAACTTGATTAGAACATATAAACCGAAAGCGATATTTGCTCCCTTTGACCAAGATCGCCACCCAGACCATGGAAATGCTTCCCGACTGGTGAAAGAGGCTTTTTTTTCTGCTGGAATCCGGAAATTTCATTCCGAAACCCCGGCGCATAAAACGGCTCATCTCTATTTCTATATGATCAACGGGTTTCATAAGCCTCAATTTGTAGTGGATATCGAGCCGTATATGAAAGCGAAGATTGCGAGCCTTCAAGCATATGGAAGCCAATTCTCCAAAGGATCCGACGGGGTCTCGACTCCTTTGACAGATGGTTACATCGAAGCGGTAGAAGCAAGGGAGAGAATGATGGGGAAAGATGCCGGACTCCTTTATGCAGAAGGATTCTTTTCCTATCACACCCTTATCTTGCATCATGATTTGTTAGGAGATTAATTGTATGAAGAAGTTGAAGATAGGAATCACCTGCTATCCAACGGTCGGAGGATCAGGGGTAGTGGCAACGGAGCTCGGTAAGTTACTGGCTGAGAAAGGCCATGAAATCCATTTTATTACCTCTAGCATCCCGTTCAGGTTGAACAAAATGTATCACAATATTTATTTTCATCAAGTGGAAGTGAGTCAATATTCAGTGTTTCAATATCCTCCTTATGATATTGCGCTGGCAAATAAGATGGCGGAGATAACGGAACGGGAAAACCTGGATATCCTGCATGTTCATTATGCGATCCCCCACGCTGTCTGTGCTATCTTGGGGAAACAAATGTCCGGGAAGGACGTGAAGATCGTCACCACATTACACGGAACGGATATTACGGTTCTTGGGTACGATCCATCTCTGACAGGGGCCATTCGTTTTGGCATTGAAAAGTCGGATGTCGTGACGGCGGTGTCTACCGCTCTAGTCAAACAGACCCATGATTTGATCCAGCCTGATAAAGAGATTAAGACGGTTTATAACTTCATTGATGAGAGGGTTTACAGGAAAGTGGATTCCCGTCATCTGAGAAGCGAATATGGAATCAAGGATGATGAAAAGGTCATCATCCACGTATCAAACTTCCGTGGTGTGAAAAGGGTGAACGATGTAGTCGATTCCTTCAACCTCATCCAGAAGGAGATCCCATCAAAGCTCCTCCTTGTAGGTGACGGACCTGAAATGACCCTCATATGCAAGCAGGTAACGGAGCTGGGATTAGAGGATCGGGTCTTATTCCTTGGAAAACAGGATAATCTGGAAGAACTTTATTCGATCAGTGATATCAAACTATTACTTTCAGAAAAAGAGAGCTTCGGCTTAGTCGCACTCGAGGCGATGGCTTGTGGCGTTCCGAGCATCGGTACAAATGTAGGCGGCATCCCTGAAGTGATCGAGGATGGATACAACGGTTTTATTTGTGAAATCGGAAACGTCAGGCAAATTGCCGGCAGGGCGCTGCAATTACTGAAGGACGATGGGCTCCACGGTGAATTATCGAAGAATGCCCTTCATACGGCACGGTCGACCTTTCACTCGAGCAAAATAGTCGAACAGTATGAACAAATCTATAAGAATCTTTTGTGAACAGTCAGGAATACGCGAAGACGATTCAAGTAAAGCAGGTGTTAAGAATGTTACCAACCATATTCCAACAGGCTGTTCCCGTGTTGAAAAGGCTTGAAGAGGCAGGGTTCGAAGCCTATTTCGTTGGAGGATCTGTCCGGGATTACCTTCTTGGCAGGACGATCAATGACGTAGACATCGCCACTTCTGCCTATCCGGAAGAGGTTAAAATGGTTTTCCGTAAAACGATTGATATCGGTATTGAGCATGGAACGGTCCTCGTATTGGAAGAAGGCAGGGAATATGAAATCACCACGTTCAGGACCGAGTCTTCCTATACGGATTATAGAAGACCCGATAAGGTAGAATTCATCCGTTCACTCGACGGGGACCTGAAACGCCGGGATTTCACCATGAACAGCATGGCCATGGACGGGGATGGCACGATCATCGACCCTTATCATGGCAGAGAAGATATACAGAATAGGTTGATACGGACCGTGGGCTCACCGGAGATGAGGTTTACAGAGGATGCCTTGCGGATGATGAGGGCAGTCCGGTTTGTCAGTCAGCTCGGCTTCAATCTCGAATCATCAACTTTAACCAGCTTAAGGGAGCACTCGAAACTGCTCGAGCATATAGCAGTTGAACGAAAAACGATGGAATTCGAGAAAATTCTGGCTGGCCGATGGAAGCAAGAAGGGCTGAATCTCCTTGTGGATTCGGATTTGTATAAGGAGCTTCCCTTTCTAAGTGGATATGGCACACAGCTCAAAGCGTTCGCAGACCTCCCCGATTTGGATTCATTAAATAAAGATCAAGCATGGCTGATCTTATTGACTTATATAGAAGAGGAAGATGTGCAGGCCTTTCTCAAAGGGTGGAGACTTCCTACCAAAATGATCAGGCTCCGTTCCAAAGAGCTAGATATTCTAAAGGAACGTCAATCCGGATGGACAAAGACATTATTATATCGTGCCGGGCTCGATGCAGCCCTTAATGTTGAAAAGGTATACGGATGCCTGGAACCGTCATCAGACTTTTCGGTGGAGAGAGTGATGGAGCAATATCACAAGCTCGCAATCTCGTCCAGGCAAGAACTCGATGTAACAGGTACAGACTTAATGGCTTGGGCCGATCAAAAGGGTGGTCCGTGGGTGAAAGAACGATTATTGGAAATTGAATCAGCTATCATCAATGAGACGATACACAATGACAAAGAAGAGATAAGGAGGTGGCTGGAATCATGCAATCGACTATAAGAAAAAAAGTCCTTCAGGCATTATTCGAATCGGACCGGGAATTTTTATCGGGACAAGCACTTGCTGATATTGTGGGTTGTTCACGGACTGCGATCTGGAAGCATATCGAAGAGCTTCGTAAAGAAGGGTTTGTATTAGAAGCTGTAAGGAAAAAGGGATACCGGATCATCGAGACGCCTGATAGTGTCACAGAAAGTAAAATACGTTTAGGCTTACAAACCCGGACGCTGGGAACCGTGATCCATTATGAAGAGTCTGTTCCGAGCACCCAGCGGATCGCTCACACCCTTGCAAGTGATGGAGCGGAAGAAGGTACATTGGTCATCGCAGACGAACAGACCGCCGGACGGGGCAGATTGATGAGGGAGTGGCACTCCTCGAAAGGTACTGGGATTTGGATGAGCTTAATCTTAAAGCCCCACCTTCCGCCTCAAAAGGCCCCCCAATTCACACTCATTGCTGCCGTGGCCGTGGTCCAGGCAATCGAGGAAGTTACCGGTCTCCATCCCCAGATCAAATGGCCAAACGACATACTAATCGATGGGAAAAAGGTGACGGGCATCCTGACGGAACTTCAGGCTGAATCGGATAAAATCAATTCCATCATTATCGGGATCGGGATGAATGTCAACCAGACGAAAGACCATTTCCCCGATGAGATTCAAAAAATTGCAACCTCGCTTTCCATTGAGGAAGGACGTACTTTATCAAGGTCTGTCATTGTTCAGAGGTTGCTGGAACGGATAGAGGCGTTGTATTCCCTTTATATGAAAGAAGGATTCACACCAATCAAGCTTTTATGGGAAAGCTATGCCATCAGTATCGGGAAGAAGATCCGGGCAAGAACCATTAATGGTACCATTGAAGGAAGAGCACTCGGGATTACGGACGAAGGTGTGCTGAAGATCGAAGACTCAGGTGGGACGATCCACCAGATCTACTCCGCTGATATTGAAGTGAATGTTTGAACATGCAGCGGGATGGAAATCTGTGTAGCCATCCCGTTTTTTTATGGTATAATCCTATTGGGCAGTATCCTCGGAACTGCACCTTTAAAGAACGTACATTTACTATTCAATACTATTTCTGCCTTGATCCATTGTGGACTGGGACAGAGGGTCGAAACAATGATATCAACCACTTATGATCCTTCTGTCATTTTTTACAGGAGGTTTTTTTATATTCATCATGAAAGTGCTTTCATTCCGTTTCGTCACCTCTGACTGAAAAGAAGGAGGATCACATGAAACAAACAACCGATTTTCTTAAGATGAAGAATGAAAAAGAAAAGATTGCCATGGTTACAGCGTATGATTATCCAAGTGCAAAAGTAGCCGAGGAAGCGGGAATCGATGTCATTCTGGTGGGAGACAGCCTTGGGATGGTCGTTTTAGGATATGACTCTACGGTACCTGTAACGGTATTCGATATGATTCATCATACGAAAGCCGTAAAAAGAGGGGCATCGAATACGTTTATCGTGACGGATATGCCGTTTATGTCATACCACCTATCGAGGGAAGAAACCCTTAAAACAGCTGCGGACATCCTTCAACAGGGAGGAGCCCATGCCGTCAAGGTCGAAGGAGGCGCCCACGTCATCGATCGAATAAGGGACCTTACCAGTGCGGGAATTCCCGTGGTGGCCCATTTAGGATTGACTCCTCAATCTGTTGGGGTCCTTGGAGGTTATAAAGTTCAGGGGAAGACGGCAGACACAGCGAAGAAGTTGATCGAAGATAGTATGAAATGTGAAGAAGCCGGTGCCTTTGCACTGGTCCTGGAATGCGTACCGAAACAAATCGCAAGGGAGATATCAGAAGCCTTGACGATTCCGACAATCGGCATCGGGGCCGGGGTTGATACTGACGGTCAGGTACTGGTATTCCATGACCTTGTGACCTATGGTGTGAACCGCGTGCCTAAGTTTGTCAAGCAATTCGGGAATGCATCTGACGTCATGCATGACAGCCTTGAGAGCTATATTCATGAAGTAAAGGACAGTAGCTTTCCGACAGATGAGCATTCCTTCACTATGCGGGATGAAGAACTTCATTCTCTCTATGGCGGGTTGAAAAAATGAAGGTCATAACCAAACTAAACGACTTGAGAGTAACGATAGATCATTTGAAAAATACGGGGAAAACGATAGGATTTGTCCCTACGATGGGGTTCCTTCATGAGGGGCATCTGACCTTGGCGAAGGAAGCAAGGGCTAACAATGAAGTCGTTGTGATGAGTATTTTTGTGAACCCCCTGCAATTCGGGCCGAATGAAGATTTTGACCGCTATCCCCGGGATGTGGAGAGGGATACGGAGTTAGCAAGGATGTCAGGGGTGGATATTCTTTTCATTCCTGATGTGGCTGACATGTACCGGGGGAAGCAGTCTATCACTATGAACGTGAACGAGCGTGTGGATGTACTGTGCGGCAGGAAGCGGGAAGGTCATTTTGACGGGGTTGTGACCGTCCTGACAAAATTGTTTCATCTTGTGCAGCCTACGAGGGCCTACTTCGGGCAGAAGGATGCGCAACAAGTTGCTGTGGTGGAAGGCTTGGTGAGGGATTATTTCTTTCCGCTTGAAATCATCCGGGTCCCTACAGTCAGGGAAAAGGATGGACTGGCCAAGAGTTCAAGAAATGTCTATCTGTCACAAGAGGAAAGACAAGTTGCCCCTTTCCTTTATGCAAGTTTGAAAGAAGCTCGTAAAAGGATTGAAGACGGAGAGAGGATCCCTTCAGTCCTTACGGGGATGATTTCTAAAATCATACAAGAAAACACTTCTGGTACCATCGATTATGTAGAAGTGTATTCATACCCGGAGCTCGAGGAACTGAAGCGGCTGGAAGGCGACATTATCATAGCTGTAGCCGTTCAATTTCAACAGGCCAGGTTAATAGATAATATAATCATCAGTGTACAACCGGAGGAGGATTCAGATGTTTAGAACGATGATGAGTGGAAAAATTCATAGAGCGACTGTAACCGAGGCAAACCTTGAGTACGTCGGGAGCATTACCATCGATCAGGATATTCTCGATGCCGTCGGAATGATGGCAAATGAAAAGGTTCAGATCGTCAACAACAATAACGGGGCCCGCCTGGAGACCTATATCATACCGGGGGAAAGAGGAAGCGGCGTCATCTGTCTGAACGGTGCGGCTGCAAGGCTCGTGCAAAAAGGGGATATCGTCATCATCATTTCGTATAAACTGGTTGCTGAGGAAATGGTTCATGACCATATGCCGAAAGTGGCGATCATGGGAGAAAATAACCGGGTGATCGATATGATCGGAACAGAACCCGAAGCGACAATACTATAAAAGATGGGCAAGTCTTCTAATGTGGGAATAGAAGACTTGCTTTTTTGTTTATGGTACACTTATTTAGAAAATCATAAGAGTAGGATCTATATAAAGGCAGTGAATAACATGTACCCATTTAAACTGGTTGTCATCGACTTGGAAACAACAGGAAATTCCCCTAAAAAGGGTGAAAAAATCATTCAACTATCAGCGGTTATTATAGAAGGTGGGAAAATCATCGATCAATTTACGTCCTTCGTATCTCCGGGAAAACCCATTCCTGCATTTATAGAGGAGTTAACCGGGATCAATGATGACATGGTGAAGGACGCGCCGTCCTTTCATGAAATTGCATCGAAAATCCTGGAATTATTGGATCATGGTATCTTTGTCGCCCACAACGTCCAATTTGATCTTTCTTTCCTTCAGGCAGAGCTGGAAGAAGCAGGGTATAACCCATTTAAGGGACCTGCCTTTGATACAGTGGAGCTCGCAAAGGTGGCTTTGCCATCGGCGGACAGCTTTAAACTGACGGAGCTATCCAATTCATTGAATTTGAGCCATGTCAGGCCGCATCAGGCGGACAGCGATGCTTATGTGACTGCTGAAATCCTTCTTTATTTTATTGAAGAACTTTCAAAGCTTCCCCTGGTCACCCTTGAAAAACTTCATAAACTCTCGAATCACTTAAAGAGTGATCTTGACTTGTTGTTTGACAGCATCGTGACAAATAAACAAAAGCATGTAGAGGATCTCTCAGAAGACTTGGAGGTATACCGGGGCCTTGCCCTTCGGAAGAAGAATCTCCCGGTGACAAGCGATGCAGAGGTCGATTTTGACCTATCCGATATAGAAGGACACCTGGCGCAGCATGTTCCTTTCTATGAAAAAAGAGAGCAGCAAATGGTCATGATGAAAGAAATAGGGCATGCCTTTGATGAATCACAGCATGTGGTCATCGAAGCGGGTACCGGTGTTGGAAAGTCACTGGGTTACTTATGGCCAGCCGTTCTGTTTGCCAAACGCACACACGAAAAAGTGGTCATCAGTACATATACCATTCAATTGCAAGAGCAACTGCTTCATAAAGAAATTAAATTACTGGAGAAAATCAGTCCCACCCCTTTCAGGACCGTTCTTTTGAAGGGGAAGAATCATTACATAAATCTGTTTAAATTCGAGCAGTCCCTCAGGGAAGATGAGTCCCAGTACGATGTGGTCCTGACAAAGATGCAGATTCTTGTATGGCTGACACGGACCGAGACCGGGGATATGGATGAATTGAACCTCACTTCCGGGGGGCAGTTGTTTTGGAATCGATTAAAACACGACGGCTGGCACCTCACCCATACAAAAGATCCCTGGATCGGGAAGGATTTCTATCTTGCGGCAAGAAAGAATGCCCAGGAGGCAGATATCATCATCACCAACCATTCAATGCTATTAACCGATATGGTAAGGGAGAGCAGCATGCTCCCTCCCTATGATTATTTAGTGATCGATGAGGCCCATCATTTGGAAAAATCAGCGCGGCAGCATCTAGGGGTAATCATGGATTATCTCTCCATTAAGTTCAGCACTTCACAGCTGGGGACGTTGGATCATAAACAACTGTTCTACCGGTTGGATCAGCTTCTTTCCAGTCACTCTGTCGATTTGAAGACCCATACCTTTGTATTGGATAAAATCATCGGGCAGTTCTATCTGGATCTGGAAGAAGCGTTTTCTGTCTTGACAAGTGTATTCTACAAAAAGGCTAAAAAGAGAACCGGGATACAGAAGATCCAGCTGCGCATTACCGATGAAATGAAAAACAGCCGTTATTGGCAACCTGTCCTCATGTCGATGGAACGTGTGATTTCAGGGATGAAGCATATGGAAAGGGAATTTCAGCAGGTGCTGGATACCATCAAGGAGAAGAAAATCAAACTCCTTGATAAAGAAAAGGCACTAATTGAAGAATTCTATAGCTTTTTGGTGGATTTGACGGAATTGAGAACGAACTTTCAAACCGTGTTTCTAAAAGATATGAACAATCATGTTCTCTGGCTTGATGGAGATACAAGGTCGCTGCCGAACAGCCTGACCATCCAGGCTCAGCCGATCATGGTCGACGGGAATCTTCAGAGTGAGATTTTTGCCAAGAAGAAAAGCGTGGTGTTGACATCTGCCACGTTGACCGTCAGCGGATCATTTCAATACTTCCTGAATGAAATCGGACTTGCAGACAATGTGAAAAAGGTGCAGCTGACTTCCCCCTTCGACTATCATGAGGTCTCAAGGCTTTTCGTTCCGACGGATGTACCTGAAATTCAACAGGTTCAAAGCGAGGAATATATTGAGGCCATCAGTTCCCATTTAATAGGGGTCGCCCAGGCCACGAAGGGTCGGATGCTCATATTATTCACGTCCTACGATATGCTGAGGAAAACATACGAGCTCATGAAGGAAAGTGGCTTATTGGAAGAATATGTGTTGATGGCACAGGGGATCACATCAGGCAGCCGGACCCGGTTGACCAAGAACTTCCAACGGTTCGACAAGGCGATATTATTTGGGACGAGCAGTTTCTGGGAAGGGGTGGACATTCCGGGAGAGGACCTGTCCTGCCTTGCCATGGTGAGACTGCCGTTTTCCCCACCGGATGAGCCGGTCAATCAGGCGAAATCCGATATCCTGAAAGCCCAGGGGAAGAACCCGTTTTCTTCCCACTCTTTACCTGAAGCCATCATCCGCTTCAAGCAAGGGGTAGGAAGGCTGATCAGAAGAAGCAGTGATCGGGGGATCGTGATTGTGTATGACCGTAGAATCAAGACAACAAGGTACGGTAAAGCATTCCTGCAGTCGATCCCTTCAATGGAAGTCAAAGAGGGCGATCTATTTGATCTTGTTTCCTGGATTGAAGATTGGCTCTGAAATCCGTTTGAACTTCAGTGATAAAATCTCTCCTTTGACACAATCTAAAGGGTAGATGTGAAACTGGAGGATTGTAAATGAGAGTGATTTTACTGGCCGTGCTGTCTTTTCTCCTGATGACGTCAAATGCTTATGGAATGAAAGTACCCAAGGTGAATTTACATATCTCCCAAGAAGAGTATGCGATTAGTTTCCTCCCTGTCGAAAAAGGGGAGGTCGCTGTCCTTCACCTGGCATCTGGCAATCATTATTTGATCAATACAGGATCATTTAAGGACCGCAGGCAACTTTATTATTATTTCAATCAAATTCATATACGCAGCATCAAGGGTTTGATCATTACGGAGAAGAATGAAGTCGACGTGAGAATGATCGTTGAACTGGTGAAAAAGTTCGGCATTGAAGAAATCATCGTAGGGAAATCCCTTGAAACACTTATGCCGAAAAGGGTCTCCCGATTCCTTCATACGATACAAGAGGACCAGACCTGTACATTTTCAGATGAATTAACCATGAGGGCTCTACACGAAGGAAACGAAAAGAGAGAAGGGTTGGACTTTTCCTTCACGTTTTTTCAGCATCGCTTTCTATGGCTGAGTTCCCAATCATCACATGCTGAAGGGGTGCTGCTCAGTAAACCCCTGATAAACGTTAACATCGTGAAACTGCCGGTCCATGCCAAATCAGAAGGTATGTCTCACAGGCTTCTTAAGCATGTTGACCCACAAACAGCCATTCTTTACCGTTCTAAAGAAAGGCTGCTGAATGGTGAAATGCTTGAAGCCATCAACGAAGCATGGATCGATCTTTACTTAACGGGTCAACACGGGCTGATAGCAGTAAAATTTAACAGAAGAAACTACGAGGTGCTCACGTTTGATCAGGAAGATGGAGTATTCAAGGAGGGAGGCTGACAGTTAAGCCTTCCGTGTATGAATTCATCACTGTTTTTATGATATTCCCCTACCAAGGTGGCCCCTTATGTTGTTATAATGTGTGTAGAGTTTTTTTACTCGAATGAGGGTAATAGTTAAAAGGAGGACCAACATGGAAAGCCGAATTGAAGTTCTTTCCACTGTTCGTATCGAGTATACGGATAACTTATATAAAGTGGTTGATACATTGAATAGAACATTAAAAAAAGATGATTATATGTTTGGTTTAGCATTAGATCCGGAAGATCAGAATCAAGCAGTATTAACAATTTATCGTACATAAAGAGTGATTGTAATGAAAAAATGGATAACCATCATCGTACTATTGTTCCTCGTCATTGGAATCTCAGCCTCTGTACTTGTGTACCAGCTTTCCAGGAATCCACTTGATCATCAGAGGGACCTGGCCTTGAAGCGGGTGGAAGAAGAAACTGCCATCGTGAAAGTGGAGGACACGAGCTTTTATAATGGCTCGAAGTCCTATGTAGTGGTAACCGGGCAAAATGAAAAGAGGGAAAAGCTGGTTGCCTGGGTCCCGGATAAGAAGGGGAAAATTATTGAGAAAAAATGGGCCAATGGCATTACAAAAGATCAGGCAATCAATAAACTAAATGATGAAAAGAAACCAAAAGAATTACTATCGGTCCGTTTGGGGTATGAATCCGTCGGTCCGGTGTGGGAAATGACCTACTTAGATCAACAAGACAATTTAAATTATTATTATCTGCTGTTTTCTACCGGGGAATGGTGGAGAAAAATTGAAAATTTATGATCAGGGGGAAGAGGACAAATGAAATTCACGTTAGCTGATAGAGTCAGTGCATTAACACCATCCACGACATTAGCAATCACGGCTAAAGCGAAGGAAATGAAGTCACAGGGTATCGATGTCATCGGTTTGGGTGCCGGAGAACCCGACTTCAATACACCGGAACATATCATCAAGGCCGCCTATGAGTCCATGAAGGAAGGTCATACGAAATATACCCCGTCTGGTGGGATGGCCAAACTGAAAGAAGCGATCATCCATAAGTTTGAAACCGATCAGCACCTGACCTACAAACCATCCGAGCTCATAGTGACAAGCGGGGCAAAGCACGCCCTATATACATTATTTCAAGTTTTATTAAATGAAGGGGATGAAGTCATCATCCCTACACCATACTGGGTAAGCTATCCTGAACAGGTGAAGCTGGCCGGTGGGACTCCTGTCATTGTCGAAGGAAAAGAAGAGAATGAGTATAAAATCACCCCCAAACAGCTGGAAGAGTCAGTCACTTCGAAAACGAAGGCAGTCATACTCAACACACCAAGCAACCCTACAGGTATGCTGTATTCCCGTGAAGAGCTTCAGGCCATCGGCGAAGTGTGCTTGGAAAAGGGCATCATGATCGTGTCTGATGAAATATATGAGAAGCTGGTTTATGGTGGGAACACCCATACGTCCATCGCAGAATTGTCCCCGGAATTGAAAGAACAAACCATTGTGATCAATGGAGTCTCTAAATCACACTCCATGACGGGATGGAGAATCGGGTATGCGGCAGGAAACGAATCCGTCATCAAAGCGATGACCAATCTTGCCAGCCACTCAACTTCCAACCCCACTACGACCTCACAATACGGGACGGTTGCAGCTTACATGGGGGACCAGAAGCCTGTAGAGGATATGAGGGAGGCATTCGAAGAGCGCTTAAACATTGTGTTTGATAAATTGAACCGTATTCCAGGGTTCCATTGTTTGAAACCTCAAGGTGCTTTCTATCTATTCCCGAATGTGTTGGAAGCCGCAAAGAAAACAGGCTATCACACTGTTGATGAATTCACGAAGGCCCTCCTTGAAGAGGCGAAGGTGGCCGTCATCCCAGGTTCAGGATTCGGGTCGGAAAACAATATCCGCCTTTCATATGCCACAAGCCTCGATGCCCTTGAAGAAGCGATCGGGCGCATGCAGAAATTTGTTGAGGATAAAAGCAGATAATGAAGGGATTCGCAGACCGTATACCGGTCTGCTTTTTCCTTAAACTCATCCCGTTTCGCTCTATCTATTGCGACGGGATAATGGTAAATGTATAATAAATAACGATACATAAGCGTCTTAGTTTTTTTGGAGGGAAAAAATCGTGAAAACTACTATATCTCAAGTAAGTAAGTTCGTTGGTGAAGAAGTAACCATCGGAGCATGGCTTGCCAACAAACGTTCAAGTGGAAAAATTGCCTTTCTTCAGCTTCGTGACGGTACTGGCTTCATTCAAGGTGTTGTCGTCAAAAGTGAAGTGGAAGAAGAAATCTTTCAAAAAGCAAAATCATTGACTCAAGAAACGTCTCTATATGTAACAGGAACGGTTTCAGAAGATTCCCGTTCACCATTTGGATATGAGCTGCAGGTGAAGAGCGTGGAAGTGATCCACGAAGCCGTGGATTATCCCATCACACCGAAGGAGCATGGAACTGAATTCCTGATGGACCATCGTCACCTTTGGCTTCGTTCCCGCAAGCAGCATGCCGTGATGAAAGTGCGGAACGAGATCATCCGTGCTACATACGAATTCTTCAATCAAGAAGGATTCGTCAAGGTGGATCCACCGATCCTCACTGGAAGTGCACCGGAAGGAACGACTGAATTATTTGCCACTAAATATTTTGAAGAAGACGCATACCTTTCCCAAAGCGGTCAGCTTTATATGGAAGCGGCAGCCATGGCATTAGGGAAAGTATTCTCATTCGGCCCTACATTCAGGGCGGAGAAGTCTAAAACACGTCGTCATCTGATCGAATTCTGGATGATCGAGCCAGAAATGGCTTTCTATGATTTCAAGGACAACCTTGAAGTTCAGGAGCAGTACGTTTCTTATATCGTTCAATCCGTACTGGATAACTGCAAGCTTGAATTGGACCGCCTTGGAAGAGACGTGTCTAAACTTGAGCAGATCAAAGCTCCGTTCCCGCGTATCACATATGATGATGCCCTGAAATTATTGCATGAAAAAGGCTTTGATGATATCGAGTGGGGAGATGACTTTGGTGCTCCGCACGAGACGGCCATTGCTGAAAGTTACGATAAGCCTGTGTTCATCACCCATTATCCGACTTCACTAAAACCATTCTATATGCAGCCGGATCCGGATCGTGATGATGTGGTATTATGTGCTGACCTGATTGCTCCTGAAGGGTATGGGGAAATTATCGGTGGTTCAGAGCGTATCCACGATGCAGAGCTGATGAAAGCGCGTATCGAAGAGCATGAACTCGCTACAGACGCATACAAGTGGTATCTGGAATTAAGGGAATATGGATCAGTCCCTCACTCCGGCTTCGGACTTGGACTTGAACGAACAGTAGCCTGGATCAGCGGAGTAGAACACGTAAGGGAAACCATCCCATTCCCACGTCTACTCAACCGTCTGTATCCTTAATTACACTGACCTTAGAGCTGGCTGGATTGCTTACACGCAATCCCTGCCGGTTCTTTTGTTTTTCCAACTTTCTTCTAATCCATAACCATGTCCACATATATTGAATCATGATATACTAATGAGTGAGGTGTACTGAATATGGATTATAAACAATTAATGGTGTCCTGGATCGAAGAGGGGACACTGAACATCCCGCAATTATTATTATCAAATTACCATACACTGGGTTTAAATGAATCAGAATTTGTCCTGCTTTTGCATATTTACGGGCACTTGGAAAAGGGAAACTATTTTCCCACACCGGAAGAGCTTTCCAGTCCCATGAGCATTTCCAGTGAATTTTGTTCATCCCTATTACGAAAGCTCATTCAACAACGATTTTTATCGATTGAAGAAGGTTCATCAGCAGATGGGATCCTATTTGAGAAGTATTCTCTTAATCCACTATGGGAAAAGATGGCGGAATTCGTCATCCAGGATTCGAAAATGAAACAAATGCAGCAATCGATGGAAGAAGAAGCGGATATCTATACGACATTCGAACAAGAATTCGGGCGCCCTCTTTCTCCATTAGAATGTGAGACCCTGGCCATGTGGCTGGATCAGGATGATCACAATGCCATTATCATTAAAGCGGCATTGAGGGAAGCGGTCATTTCAGGGAAGCTGAACTTCAGATACATCGATCGAATCCTTTTTGAATGGAAGAAAAATGGTGTGAAGACCATTGAAGATGCACGAAGTCAAAGCCAGCGCTTCAGGTCCCACCAAAAACCGGCTGCTTCGAATGAACCAGCTTCTTCTCCAAAGCGAAAATCAGTACCATTCTATAATTGGCTTGAGCAATAAAACAATGAAAGGGGACTGACTCTCACATTTTTGGGTTGGTCTCTTTTTTTGATACAATTCATTCCTTGGGTTGGAGGTAGCAGGAAACATGTTAAATAAAAAACAAATACATATTTGTCTCGATGAAATGAGAAAGATGTTCCCCGATGCACATTGTGAACTCCGTCATGACAATCCCTTTGAACTCGTCATAGCAGTCCTTCTATCAGCGCAGTGTACGGATGTCCTGGTGAATAAAGTGACAAAAGGTTTATTTGAGAAATATAAAAAACCTGAGGACTATCTGGAGGCCTCATTGGAGGAAGTCCAACAGGATATACGCTCTATCGGTCTATATCGTAATAAAGCTAAAAATATCCGCAAACTATGTGAAATCCTCCTTACTGAGTATGGGGGAGAAGTGCCGAAAAGACATGAGGAATTAGTGAAGCTTCCCGGCGTGGGCAGGAAGACGGCAAACGTCGTCGTTTCCGTTGCCTTTGGAGAACCAGCCTTAGCAGTCGACACCCATGTGGAACGCGTCAGTAAAAGGTTGGGAATCTGCAGGTGGAAAGACAGCGTATTGGAAGTGGAAAAAACATTAATGAAAAAAATTCCGAGAGAAGAGTGGTCCGACACCCATCACCGGTTGATTTTTTTCGGTAGGTATCATTGTAAGGCGCAATCTCCTCAATGTGAGGTTTGTCCCCTGGTAGACCTGTGCAGGGAAGGTCAGAAAAGATTAAAGAAAAAGGGCCGCATATGAGTGATACCGTATTCCCTATTCCGAAAGAATTGCGAGATCCTTTTTTCTTTTCGGGGGATTTAGTAAAGATCGATGAGAATCACGTTAAACCTTGTGAACCATTTTTCGCATATGAACTCCTTTATTACAATGGGAGGGGTGCTGATTCCCCGCCTTGGCTGGTTCAAGGGTCATGGGTAAAAGACATCCTCATGGAGTGGAAAAAAGAAGAGGAGTATCTTAACGTGCTATTCAAAGGCCGCTCAAAAGGCATATCGGAGTCAATGAGAAAAAGTATCTCCAGGTTTTATGTGCTTTTGTATTGGAGCAATAAGCATCCGGTCAGGTTGGAGAATTGGCAGTCATCAATTGAATACTTTTCCTTAAAGCCTGTTAATATCATTGAACGTTTAACCTTCATCAGAAATAATCCGGCACTCTATCACTCGTTTATTCAGCTGTCCCAGCTTTTTGAAGAACAGCATAAGCAATATGCCAAGTATCAGGCTTTGAATCAATGGGCAAATAAATAAGGCAACGAGAGAAAATCTCTCGTTGCCTTATTTTTATTCTTGATTTCTTCTAGGTTCTGATTGAGTAGCAGGTGTACCAGTGCCATCACCGGTTCCGTTTCCGGTTCCGGCCCCTGTATCATCTCCGGTTCCAGTTCCGCCTGTGCCGTCACCGGTCGTTCCGCCATCACCGGTTCCAGTGTCACCCGCACCGCCTGTTCCTCCGTCTCCGGTCCCGTCTCCTTCAGGTGGGGGAGTGGTACCATCCTCGTTACCTGGAGTACCGCCGTCATTGCCGGAGTTATCATCATTTCCGTTTCCTTGACCGTTACCATTGCCATTGCCTTGGTCATTTCCGTTTCCTTGACCATTGTCGTTGTTGCCTTCATTGTCATCTTCGGGCTTTCCTTCATCCTTTTTATCCCCTTTAACTTCTACGTTTACGGATGCAGGGTTACTTCGTTGATCACCTGAAATGGCTACAACTTCAAAGGTGAAGGTACCTTCGGACTGAATGTTTTCGACATTTAATCCTTTTTTATCTGTAGTCGTCAAGACTTGTTTCGCTTCACCATTGATGGATACGGAAACTTCGAACTGTACGTCTTTTTCTTTACCGTAATCCCATGCAAGGGTGATGGTTTTATCCTTCTTATTAAATTTCCCTTTCAGTTTGGAAGGGGCATCGATTTTATCGAATTCCTTGGAAACTTTGGAAGGTTCCGTTCCCTTCACGAATAGTTCTGTGATGATTCTGTCATCAGGTGTATATTCGCTTGGCAGTCTCGCAGGATCGCTTCCCATTTCCACTTTCGATTCCACTACGCTGTCAGGCTTTTTGAAGTCAGCTGTATCGACTCCATCATGAACATAGCTCATCAAGTCACTTACGATATATTGAGCGACATGGCGATCAGTAGGGGACAGTGGAATGGATTGAGTCTTGTATCCAGTCCAAACGGCTGCCGTGTAATTGGTCGTGTATCCTACAAACCATGAATCAGGTGCACCTGATTTTGCGATGCCATATTTATCCCGCTCTTCTTGGGAATAGTTGGTCGTACCTGATTTACCTGCCATCGGTAACCCGGGCACTTTAGCGAATTTACCCGTCCCTTGCGGGTGATCGATGACGCTTTTCAGCATATCGGAAACCATATAAGCCGTGTATTCCTTCATCGCCGGTTCTGGTTTGTTCTCATTCTTAATTTCTGTTTCTCCATCGCGCAGGACGATTTTCGTTACGGTGTGAGGCTTATTATAAACACCTTCATTACCGAATGCACCATACGCACCGGCCATTTGTACGGAGTTTACACCAGGTGAAACCCCTCCAATGGAAGCTGATTCATAGTAATGGTCGAACTTCAGTCCCAGGCCATTGACGAAATCGGCCGCCTTCTCAGCTCCTACTGCCTGGAAGGCTTTTAAAGCTGTGATATTCCGGGAATCCCACAGTCCTTCACGGATGGTGATCGGCCCTTTGAATTGACCGTCGTAGTTGTTGATTTCCGTACCGTTTGAATATTCATAAGGCTCATCTTTTAAAATATGGTAGGTTGACCATTTTAAATGTTCGATGGCAGGAGCGTAGTCAAGCAATGGCTTGATAGTCGATCCCGGCTGACGTTTGGAGTCAATGGCGTAGTTGAAACCACGCTTGACCTCGGGATCTTGTTCCCTTCCGCCACCAATGGCCCTGATTTCCCCTGTTTTCGTATCCATGAGGGTCACACCGGCCTGCATCGGCTCTTCGGCATTTTCAGGATAGTTGAAACTCGTGTTTTCACCTGCCAGGATTTCTTCCAATCGTGTTTGGGCATCCGGGTCGACGGTTGTATAGACTTTTAAGCCATCGGAAAATAGGTTGTAATCTCCCATCTTTTGAACTTCATCTATCACCGCATCGACAAATGCAGGATACTTATCTCCGTTTTTCTTTTCCACATCTTCAGCCGATACCAGTCCTTTTGTAATCGGGACAGCTTGTGCGGCTTTCTTTTCTTTTTCCGTAATTTTACCGTGCTGAGCCATTAATGACAGAACGATATTACGTCTTTTCTCTGCACTTTCAGGGTGCTTAAGAGGGTTATAATTGTTCGGGCTTTGAGGAAGCCCCGCAATCATAGCTGCTTCGTGCAGTTTGATATCCTTGATGTCCTTACCGTAATAATGATCAGCAGCTGTCGCCATCCCATTGATTCCGTCGGACATATAGACCTTATTGAAGTACATTTCAAAGATTTCTTCTTTTGTATATTCCTGCTCAAGTTTCAGCGCAAGCCACGCTTCCTGAGCTTTTCTCTTCAAGGTTTTCTCAGGGCTTAAAAAGGAGCCCTTGATGACTTGCTGGGTGATCGTCGAAGCACCTTCTGAACCGAATCCTCCTGTCACATTGGCAATGACTGCACCACCTAAACGGATGAGATCGATACCGTTATGCTTGTAGAAGCGGTTATCCTCCGTTGCAATGACGGCGTCCTGCATGACCTGAGGGATGTCGTCGAAGTTTGCGTACTCCCGTTTTTCTTTTCCTACAGTCGTGATCAGGTCTCCGTTCATATCATAAATCTCGGATGCGATCGGATCCTTCAGCAATTTTTCGTCAAGCTTTGGTGCGCTTGATGCGTAATAGGCAAATAACCCTGCACCCGCGAGCATCCCGATGATCCCGATAATAAATAATGATATAATGACGCGCTTAACCATAGAGCCTTTTTTCTTGCCCTTAGGGGATTTAGACTTCTGTTGGGCCAGGCGTTTTTCTTCCCTTGACTTATATTGACCAGCCATATTGTTTCCTCACTTTCAGGTCTTCTCTGTTTTTAGTATTGTCTAAGATTAAAAATATACTACTCATAATGAGATAAAATATAGATTAACTCATTTTTCATAAACTAAAAATATAACTGATGGACTATTTTTAAATAATCGACCCTGGGATGGAGTCCCAGTGGAATGGAGAACCCTTTCTCTTCCATTTCCTCCCGCTTGATTGATTTTCTCCCGCCATCTGCCATGCGGTCCCAGTAAACACGCAGTGCCTCGTAGGGGAGTAGGAATACCTCTTCTGAGAGGGAGAACCTTATTAGTACGAAAGTGATGCCTTCCTGCTTATGGACCGACTCCATGTGAAGAATCTGGTGTTCATGAAAATTTTGAAGGGGGAAGGACGTCTTATTTTTCGTTTCCTTCGCTTCAAAGTCAATGTATCTTCCTTTGAAGACCCCGTTATAGTCTGTCGTTGACGGCTGTTTAAAGTACGCTTCCTTTATGACTGCGGCACTCCTTGAAGGATAGTGAACATCCACAATTTGAACCGGGGTGGGTTTTTTGTGAATCACCGCTTTTTGAAACGTCAAATAATATTGATTGGTTTCGTTGATATCTTCTTCCAGTGTCATCCCTCTATTGCTGTACGATACTTGTTTCGGTTTTGCCTTTGGTTTTTTTGAGGGTAATGTCGCTTCCACATATTTCTTTCCATTGGGATAATGGAATTTCATGGTAATTCACCTCGCAGACTAATCTATATCATAACAGAAACCACTCCATTTTGTGTGAATAATTGTTTACAAATCTCCTCATTCTAGGATTAGATGGGGAGGTGGGATAGGAAGGATGGATAAATTCAGCAATACTTATCGCTTTTTACCCTATTTACCTGAACCTAAACGTACAAAAGAATGGATACACGATGTAAATCATCTGGTGTATGAATACAATCAGGATAATATATCACGCACAAAAGCTTATCAAACATTTTTTCTCCTTCATCCTGAGATCAAATGGTCTTTCCTGGCCTCTATGGTATCAAGGAATGCAGGATGGAATATGACCGATTTAAAGGGGGATATCTTTCCCGACCTCTTGAGTCATAAGACATGCGATCTTCTGTTTATGACATATGAAAGGGCGAATTGGAGCATCTTTCAGGATGCATTCCCTCAACTCCTTCTCTATCATTATTCGACGTTATATAAGAAGAAAATGTTTCATCTCTTTCAAAACTTTCACATTTCGCATTTTATGGAAGAGGAATGGAACCGGTTCTGGGAGGAGAGGGATGAAAGGCGATTGGTCCAGTCACTCATCATAAATGAACAGCATCTTATCCAGGGACCGGTCATCGAGCATGGGCTGTACAAGAAAAAGGTGTTTGGCACGTCGCTCTTCTTTATAGAAGATCACCTGCATTTCAGTTCCGTCCTTTTCCCGACTTTACATGGAGACCTTTATGGTGCGAGTGTACATGGTTTCAGAAAAGTTGAAAATAGAATCAAGTTGGGTAACCTCTTATTTGAACTATTATTTCACCCTGATTACCATAGTCTCTTTCTTGAGTTTGCTTTAAAGGTCGAGCATACAGGTACCAGGACGGATTACGAGAAATACTGCCGTGGAGTACCTGATACGAATACACCTGATCTTGAAAAGGCATACGGTCCAATAACCCATAATTGGGCTCATCACTCGGACTGGTCCGTCGACAAAATCATTGAGGGGAACTGGTATGAAAAGCAGGAACTTCCTGAAGACGTCATCATGACAAAGTGGTTTTTCCATAAGCAGCGGCAACTGCAGAAAATGGCAGTCACCAAGAAGTTTTTCAAGTGGATATGGCTCGGTCGAAAGAAAAAGAAGATGCGAACATTTTGAAAGTGTCCGCATCTTCTTTTTAATAGTATAACTTCTTAGGTCGAAGGTCTGTTTTCGCCCTCTAGTTTAGGGTTGCCTTTGGATGCTTTGGTTTCGGCTTGGTTTGCTTTGTTTTGTTTGTTTTTTGGATTTTTCATTGAGTAACACCTCCACCCATAGTATTTTGAGTTTTGGTTCCTTTTATTCAGGAGGTGTCGAAACATCCTGTAGGAATGTCCTATTTGCACTTTCTTTGGCGAAACGCTTCTAGTTTTGTCAGGGAGGGAGGGAAAGGAAAAAGGACGGAGAATTACTGTATTAATCCAAAAAAAAGGTGGGAGGATTCACATGCTTCCAAAACAAGATATTATGTTAAAGTTAGCTGAAATCGAAGAAAGCCTCAATCAGTTGGAACAGAGCCTGCATGACCGAATCTCAGTCGAAGAGGAAGAAGGACTTGGCACCCTATCCGATCAAATACAGAAAATGGACAGTCAATTAAGTTCATTGGAAAGAAAGACCGGATCTAAAACGGTTCTTATGAAGAATAGAGAAAAGTCCTATGTCTTACAAAAACTTGAATTATCCTTTAAGACGTCTTAAACTGATTTTATAAGAAAGTAGCATGGTGCTACTTTTATTTTTTTTCTAGATTTTTCATGGAGGGCTTTTTTTGAAAGAATTGATACAAGTGACGGAAGAACTTCTCGTCCTGTCCGAGAAGATGATTAGTGAATATAAAAGCAGGCGCGAGTCAGGTGAAAAAGGGGACTTTTATACTGAAGTGAAGCCGTTTGCGGACGAAGTGAAAGAAAAGAATGACCGATGGAAAGACCTGTCCCTGGGTTGGATCAAAGATACGAAGCCGAAGCACATCCATTTACCTCAGATTCTCAATACGTTCGATAATATAGAAATGTTATCGGTCCACTGTTTTTTTCCTGAGTCCAGTTACAACCGGTTCATCAGTCACTTCCAATCTGTTTCGTACGTTCTCGGTACCGAACTCGATGAACTGAAAGGAAAATAAGAGGCTGCCGTATTGGCAGCCTCTTTCTTATGGAGTTAAAATCGCATTTTCTTCTATTGTATTGATCTGCTTCGCTAATCCTTTGTAGTGATGAAAGGAGATTTCATTCGAAATATAAAGTTTTTTTGCCAGTGTAAGAAGTTCTTGTTGGTCGGTTGCTTGATACTGTTTACTGCTTTCATATCTTTTCAGCAATTCGTTAAGGTCCATCTTGATTCCTCCCAATACACATATTTCTTATGAATGATCATAGCTCTTTCTATCTTCATCCTATCATAGAAAACCCTTTCTTTAAGTTGTAAGAATAGTGTAACTTCCGACATTCTTCTCAGGGTTGTCGAAAAATCTTTATGGGTTCTTTCACCATTTTTCCATTCATACATAAAATATAGTAACCACTAAATGTAGGGGGGCTAAGTATGAATTCTTCACCTTATTCGAGACAGATGCGATTTCAGCCATACCCATATCACCATTTACAGCCTCAGAATATGGGTCCGATGGTGAACTATCCGACGCAGGGGATGAGACCGCCGAATTATGGACCTTATCAACCCAATTATTTACCACAGCCGGATGGACCTTATTCAGGACCCTCGAGTCAGATGAATCAATATCAGCAGATGAATCAGCCTCAGCAAATGAATCCATATTTTGAAAATCCTCTTCAGCACAAAGAATATAATCCATATCAAATGAAAGCGATGGAACAGCAGTCCTACGCGAATCCCTACCCGAAAGCGTCTTTTATGGCGAAACCTTCTTCAGGAGGGGTAAGCGGCATCATGAACTCCTTTAAATCCCAGGACGGATCGTTGGATTTCAACAAAATGATGAATACGACTGGACAGATGATGGGCGCCATCAATCAAGTTTCATCTCTTGTAAAAGGCTTAGGCGGGATATTTAAATTCTAAAGAGAAAGGAGCTGCATTCACGCAGCTCCTTTCTCTTTTATTCAATTTGTATCCGCTTTCCTGATTCCTTGTTCACTTTTACTGATAATAAACCATCTTTATAGGAAGCTTTCACATTCTTTTCGTTAACGGTTCTTGGAAAGGATACGGTCCTGCTGCTTTTTCTCATGGATTGCTTTCTTCTGATTGTCTGGTGTTTTTCATTTTCTTCTGAATATATTTCCTTATGGGTCACAGAAATCGTGATGTACTGAGGAAACACATCGAGTTGTATTTGCTCTCGGTTTACACCGGGAAGTTCCGCAGTGACGAGATAATGATCGTCGGCCTCACTCAATTCAACGGGGAATGAGCCAAATGGGTTGGCAGAAGATGTGAAGAATTCATCGATACTTTGTAACATGCCTTTCATCGGTCTTTCATGGAAGAATTCATTCATGGAATGCATCAGGTCACCAAAACCGCCTTTGTTTGAATCCTTGGACATGGGTATGCTCCTTTCACGGGAAACGTATTCATACTAGCCTATGCCACACCCACATAAATGTGCATTTGTCCTATACAACCAATAAGAAAAAAGATAGAGTGTCTTTTCGCTCGTCTCATTCCCTTTTGGAAAAGGATGAATATGGAAAGGTGGTTTTTTTACTTTAGTTTCGAACATAGATTCGGTAAAATGAGTAGGAGAGGTGATAGAGATGTTTAAGAGGAACAACCTTCAGCAGTTGATCGAATATTTTAAGAAAGATCCTGATTTCAATAAACAGATTGTTCAATGGCATACCATTGATGAAAAGCCTGCTCAATTGGTAGACTTGCCATTTGAAATAGATGAAAGAATTAAAAAAGCGTTGCACATGAGAGGGGTGGAACGGCTTTATACCCATCAAAGTTCCGCTTTCCAGCTTGCCATGGAAGGGAAAAGTTTCACAGCCGTCACACCAACCGCTTCTGGTAAAACCCTTTGCTACAATCTTCCTGTGCTTCAAACCATTCTGGATCAGCCGGATTCCCGGGCATTGTATATCTTCCCTACGAAGGCACTTGCCCAGGACCAGAAGAGTGAGCTGAACGAAATCATCTCAGAGGCCGAGGTTTCCATCAACAGCTATACATACGACGGGGACACAGCTGCAAATATCCGTCAAAAGGTGAGGAAGGCCGGACATATCGTCATTACAAATCCTGATATGCTGCATTCGGCGATCCTTCCTCACCATACGAAATGGGTGTCCCTCTTTGAGAACCTGAAATACGTCATTATTGATGAACTTCATATATATAGAGGGGTGTTTGGATCCCATGTCAGCAATGTGATCAGAAGACTGAAACGCATTTGTGAATTCTACGGAGCTTCACCTGTATTCATCTGTACATCGGCAACGATCGCCAATCCAAAAGAACTGGCGGAGCAATTGACAGGAACGGAAATGAATTTAATCGACAATAACGGGGCGCCAAGTGCAAAAAAACATTTCGTTTTCTACAATCCCCCCATCGTCAATAAACCCCTCAATATCCGTCGCAGTGCAACCCTCGAGGTGAGGAGAATCGCTGGCGAGCTATTGAAAAATAAAGTGCAAACCATCATATTCGCGAGAAGTAGAGTACGGGTGGAGATCATTCTAACCTATTTACAAGAGTTGGTGAAAAGTCAATTAGGTGCGAAATCGATCAGGGGCTACCGGGGAGGGTATCTCCCCACCCAGCGAAGAGAAATTGAAAGAGGCTTGAGGCAGGGTGACATATATGGGGTTGTCAGTACAAATGCCCTTGAACTGGGTGTCGATATCGGCCAATTGCAAGTATGTATCATGACGGGATATCCCGGCACGATCGCAAGTGCCTGGCAGCAGGCAGGAAGGGCGGGGAGAAGACATGGTGAGTCCCTGGTCATCATGGTGGCGAGCTCAAGTCCGCTGGATCAATTCATCATCGAACACCCGGATTATTTCTTTGAGCAGACTCCTGAAACCGCGCGGATCAATCCTGATAATTTAATCATTCTCATCGATCATATCAAGTGTGCTGCTTATGAGTTGCCCTTCAGGGAAGGGGAGCAATTTGGCAGTCATGAAATGGAAGATATACTGGAATTTCTCGTAGAAGAGCGGGTCGTTCATAAAAATGGTGACAAGTGGTATTGGATGAACGATGTTTTCCCTGCGCATAACATCAGTCTTCGTTCGGCGTCACAGGAAAATGTCATCATCATCGATCAAACCGATATTTCAGCCGTGAAGGTCATCGGGGAAATGGACCGTTTCTCAGCCATGACTTTACTTCATGATGAAGCGATCTATTTACATCAAGGTGTACAGTTTCAAGTTGAGAAGCTGGACTGGGAAGAAAAGAAGGCATTCGTAAGGGAAGTGGACGTGGATTATTTTACGGACGCCAATCTGGCCGTCCAATTAAGGGTACTCGAAACAGACAAAATGAGAGAGTCAGACATGTTCGAAGTTGCATTCGGGGATGTGACCGTTCAAGCGATGGCCACGATTTTCAAGAAAATTAAATTTGATACCCATGAAAATATCGGATCAGGTCCGATTCATCTACCTGAAGAGGAGCTCCATACAAGTTCCAGCTGGATTTCATTAAAAGACGCAGAATCTTTCAGCCAGGAAAGACTTGAAGAGGGGCTTATCGGGGCTTCCCAAAGCTTGAAATCGATCATCCCATTATTTGTCATGTGCGACCCGAGCGATATTTTTGTGGTTCCACAAATCAAGGCTGCCCATAATGAGCTGCCGACCATCTTTATTTACGACCGGTATCCTGGCGGCATCGGGCTCAGTGAAAAGGTATATGAACAGATAGAGAGGATTCTTGATGAGGCGACTTCCATGATTGAGCGATGCCCATGCCAAAGCGGCTGTCCGTCCTGTATCGGGATGGAGCATTCTATGGATTCGGCGAAACTTGACTCTTTGAAACTTCTTCGTCAATTCCTTCAATGAAAAATGGAAGGAGGAAACCGATATGTCATTGAAAAATAAATTAACCAGAATGAAAAAGCATATTATCCGGGAAGAAGAAGGGGAGCCTGCAGGTCGACCTGCAGACCATTCAGCAGATCTCCCCTTTTGGGATCTATGGAAAGAAAATGGAACGACTGCGTATTATATTGATGATGATTACTGCCTGGTAAAGGAAAAGCGTTATCCCATTCATCACCAACATGGGGATTACACCTTTAAGGATTTTATAAAAGCCGTTGATGCATGGCAGGGGTTTACGGGGGACCATCCCCTGTCTTCCAAAGGTCTTAGTCATGAAGATATGTTTTTTTTCGATACGGAAACGACAGGACTTGGCGGAGGGGTGGGAAATACCATCTTCCTTTTGGGACATGGAAGGGTAACGGATAAAGAAGTGATCGTCACGCAGCACTTCCTTCCGCAGCCGGGAAGCGAAATCCCTTTATACCACAGCTTCTTGAGCAATGTGGATTACAATACCCTGGTGACGTACAATGGGAAAGCCTTTGATTGGCCCCAGGTCAAGACAAGGCATACCCTCATTAAGGATCATGTACCGAAACTGCCTGGATTTGGGCATTTTGACCTTTATCACGGTTCCAGAAGACTCTTTAAGCATAAATTGGACTCCGTCAAGCTCATGAACGTTGAACGGAACATCCTTGGGTTTAACAGGATTGATGATGTGCCCGGATACCTTGCGCCCATGATTTATTTCGACTATATCGAGCGTAGAGATCCTGAAGGGATCTTCAAGGTCTTGACCCACAACGAGCTGGATATCTTATCCCTCATCACGCTTTATTCACATCTGACGTTCCAGCTCTTGAACGTCCATGACAATGCGACAGGGCATGAACGGTTCGAAGTCGGCAGATGGCTTGAGTATACGGGTAACAGGAAAATAGCCAAGGAACGCTACGAGGAAATCATTAAAGAGAACGGAGAGCCGAACTTTAAGGCAGTACACCAGCTTGCCCTTCAATATAAAAAAGAAAAACAGGAACAAAAGGCGATTGAGTTGTGGGAGGGCATCCATGAAAATGCACCTGTTCCCATACGGAAAGTGGTCCTGTTGGAATTGGCCAAATTATATGAGCACAAAACAAAGGACCTGCAGCGTGCTCTGGAGATGTGCAACCGCCTTCTGACCCTGACGGAACATACAAGGGAAGCAAAGGGGAAGCACCTCAAAATAGTAGGAAATCTGAATCACCGCAAGGCGAGAATCGAGAATAAAATAGATAAAAATATAGGTTTTGTTACCCGAAGGGGCGAAGAGGAAAATTTATAGAGTGAAAGTGGTTCCATCTTCTTATTTTTATATTGAGAATTTTCTAAAGTAGATGTAAAATAATTAATTGTGTTGAAAATTTTTTATGAAAAAAGGAATGATGAAAGTGAACCGTGCCATCTTAATTTTGTTCTTTGTCGTCATTGGTTTAACAGCCTTTGTTTTTACCAATTATTCACAAAGTTTATATAGCTTGATGTAAGTATTCGCAAATAACTCCTAAAAATAGGTATTTGCATTAGTACATGTACCCTCTTCGTTTCATAGGCTATAAGTGTAATCACTAAGAGATGAAAGGAGAGCGTTACGATGTATTGTAGACCAAGACCTAATCAAGTGCTTCCTGCAGTTATGCACCCGACGAAATGTTGTGTGAATCACAACATGACTACCTATGAGGTGCCTCATATTCACCCGACACACACAACCAATGTGAATAATGTCATGTATCAACATAAACATTATTTCCCTCACACTCAATCTCAAGTAGACAGTGTGTCTCACCAACAGTTTAATTGTGGTGGGGGACCAGGAGGCCCAGGAGGCCCAGTAGGACCGGGAGGCCCGGGATTCGGACCTCGTCCAAGACCGCCATTCGGACCATACGGTATGGGAAGATAATATCATCATGATATCAGAGGGATGACTCTAAAGACTGCATTCAGTGGTACAGTGCCCGGCACTGTATCACTTTCCTAAGGAGGATGCAGTATTTATGGAGGCATCTCTTCTTTTTTATGGCGGGAGATCCCGAGATGGATATTTCCCCGTCTCAGAAATCCGTGAAATATGATACAATAGAGTGAGAAGGTTTGGGGTACGCTAGTAAAGAGAATCGAAGGTGCCCAAAGTTTATTAAAGGGGTTTTCCATGTGGGGAATGTTGCATGCATTACTGGATATAAATCCTTTGAATTAGGAATTTTCAAGCAGGATGACAAAGCGGTTCATTACATAAAGCAAGCATTGAAGAAAGAACTGGTATCCCTCCTGGATGAAGGATTGGAATGGGTCCTCATCAGCGGGCAGCTTGGTGTAGAGCTCTGGGGAGCGGAAGTTGTATTTGAGCTTCAGGAAGACTACGCTGATCTTAAACTTGCCGTGCTGACCCCTTTTATTTCTCAGGAGGAAAACTGGAACGAACAGAATAAGGAATACTATGAACTGATTCTTTCTCAAGCCGATTTTGTCGAAACCATCTCGAAGGATCCTTATAAGAATCCTCAGCAGTTCCGTAACAAGAATCAATTATTTTTACACAAAAGCCATTCGTGTGTGATTCTATACGATGAGGAAAAAGAAGGCTCTCCTAAATATTTCTATGAAGAAGCGAAAAAAAAGAAACAATCCGACCCATCTTTTGACCTCAGGGCAATCAGCTTCCATGATTTACAGTGGATCGTTGAAGAGGAACAGTGGAAGAGAGACTGATGAATCATGCTTTAACGATTTTTTTTAGAGGGGTTGGAATCACGGAAATACGAAATACAATTGACAAATTGACGGTTATTTGAAAAAATGATACTGATAAATATAGAGGTGAATAGAATGATCTCAGATAAAGTGAAGTTAACGGCAAAGGATATTCTCGAAAAAGAGTTCAAAAGTGGAATGCGGGGATATAAGCCGGAAGATGTGGATAAATTTTTAGATTTGATTATTAAAGACTATGAAACCTTTCATCAGGAGATAGAAGACTTACAGCAGGAAAACCTGCGACTGAAAAAGCAGGCTGAGGGTGCTTTGAAACAACAGCGTTCAGCGGCTCCGCCTCAACAGACCGGAACCACGAATTTCGATATTTTAAAACGTTTGTCTAATTTAGAGAAACACGTTTTTGGTAACAAATTATACGACTGATATTTCCAGTTGAATTAATGGGGGATTTACCGTATAATTAGGTATTGCTGATCCTTAATGGTGTTTGGGTAATCGCTGCAACGATTCGTTGTAGAGGAAAGTCCATGCTCGCACGGTGCTGAGATGCACGTAGTGTTCGTGCCTAGCCAATTCATAAGCTAGGGCAGTCCAACCCGGGCTGACGGCAGGGAAAACACCTACGTCCTTTACGGATATGGTGTGACTACTTTGAAAGTGCCACAGTGACGAAGTCCTGTTAGAAATGGCAGGAGTGGAACGAGGTAAACCCCACGAGCGAGAAACCCAAATTTGGTAGGGGAATCCTCTCAAAGGAATTGAACGAAGAGAGGGACAAAGGAATTTCCTTTGTAGATAGATGATTACCACCCGAGTACGAGACGAACAGTCGCCTGCAGTACAACGGAACAAAACATGGCTTACAGAACACTATTACGGGATAAGAGCAATATGGATTAAATAATGCAAGTGACTGATACATGCAGGTAATACACTGCTCTTTTGTATCAGTCCTTTTTATTTTACAGGAAACCGGACCATACTATTGGTAGTGGCATATTAATGAACGGGGTGACAAAGATGAGTACATATACGTTGATCGCAACGGCAGCGATGGGCTTAGAATCCATTGTTGCCAAAGAAGTGAAGGAATTGGGATATGAATGTCAGGTCGAAAATGGAAAGGTCATCTTCAAGGGAGATGAAACAGCCATTGCACGGGCCAATATGTGGTTGAGAACCGCTGATAGAATCAAAATCCTTGTCGGTGAGTTCAAGGCTTATTCCTTTGACGAACTATTTGAAAATACAAAGAAGCTTCCGTGGGAGGACTTTCTCCCTGTAGATGCAGAGTTCCCGGTGCAGGGGAAATCCGTTAAATCAAAACTTTACAGTGTTCCGGATTGTCAGGCCATCGTGAAAAAAGCGATAGTGGAACGGCTGCGAACGGCCTACAAGCGAACGTCATGGCTGGACGAAACCGGCCCTCTATTCAAGATTGAAGTGGCCATCCACAAAGATGTGGCAAGCATCACCCTGGATACAAGTGGTCAAGGTCTCCATAAACGGGGATATAGAATCGGACAAGGCGAAGCCCCATTAAAGGAAACACTGGCAGCTGCCCTGATCCAATTAACGACCTGGAACGCTGACCGTCCCTTCGTGGATCCATTCTGCGGTTCAGGGACCATTGCCATCGAAGCTGCGCTGATCGGACAAAATATCGCTCCCGGCTTCAATCGTGAATTTCTGTCAGAAGAGTGGCCATTGATGCCTGCCGATGTGTGGGAGAAAACGCGTCTGGAAGCCGAGGATTTGGCAAACTATGATCAGCCCCTTGAAATACTGGGTACCGACATCGATCATCGAATGATTGACGTTTCCAAAGAGAATGCCCTGGAAGCAGGGCTTGGGGACCTGGTGAAATTCAAGCAAATGCAAGTGCGTGATTTCACTTCGGAATTAGAATACGGCATCATCGTCGGAAACCCTCCATACGGTGAACGTCTGGGTGAACGGAAAGAAGTAGAGAAAATGTATCAAGAGATGGGCAGGGCCTTTGAAAAATTGGATACATGGTCTGTTTACATGCTGACGTCCCATGAAAATTTTGAACAATGCTACGGGAAACAAGCTACAAAAAAACGGAAATTGTTCAATGGATTCATAAGGACAGACTATTATCAATTTTTCGGGCCGCGCCCCCCAAGAAAGTGATCTGATTCGTATTGTTGGAAAAAGATGATGAAGTTGAGAATAACCCTTTCATTTCCTGCGTATAATAGTTCTATCATTTTTAGAGGAGTGAAAGAGGATGGACCATTCTTTCATCGATTTCCACAAAATCTATCAAGCCTTACAAAGCTCTATTTCTTCCATTTCAGGTGAAGAAGCGGAGGCCGTACATCTTGACCTTCATGAAGCATCCAAAAACCTGGATCAGGCATTTCAGTATGAATTATTAAAAAAGAGAATATACGACTGAGTGCACTCTCTCCGAAGCTAGAGACATCCATACAACTGGTAGACTCACCCTTTGTATGGAGAGTCTCTTTTCTTTTTGGGTTAGAATGTACTTCTTATTATAGAAAGTCCTTAGATAAAATATCGGTTACACCTTTTCAATAAGAAAGAATTCTAGTAAATTAGAAATATTGTGTCATGCAGGAGGTTCATATGAGAAGAAAATTACCATTCGAATTAACCAAGGAGCAATCCTTTTATGAAGCATTATCCGATTGGGTCGGGGATGTTTTTTATGATATATTGCCAGAGAAAGGATTTGATTTGCGGGATGAACAGGTTTTTATGGCCTTTCAACTGAATCAGGCATACAAGAATAAGCAGGTCATGTTTGCAGAAGCAGGTGTTGGAACAGGGAAAACCCTTGTGTATCTGTTATATGCCCTTTCCTATGCAAGGTATACGGGAAAGCCTGCCATCATTGCTTGTGCGGATGAAACCCTCATCGAGCAGATCGTCAAAAAAGAAGGGGATATAGAGAAGCTTGAGAATGCACTGGATCTTGATATAGATGTCCGTCTGGCCAAATCAAGGGAGCAATATCTTTGTATCAAGAAGTTAGAAGAGAATGCTTCTCAAAAGGATGTCTATCAGGATATGTGGGAAGAATTGCCGGGCTTCGTCCATGACAATTCCTCTATGAGAAGCTTCACTCATTACGGGGATCGTAAAGAATATGCCGGCTTGTCAGATGAAGAGTGGAATTCTGTAGGCTGGGATTCCCTTCAGGACTGCATGTCCTGTGCCTATCGTCATCGCTGCGGGCTTACGCTTCATCGTGAGCATTACCGGAATGCGTCTGATTTGATCATTTGTTCCCATGATTTTTATATGGAACATATCTGGACGAAAGACAGCAGAAAGAGGGAAGGTCAGCTGCCGCTCCTTCCGGAAGCAAGCTCAGTCGTCTTTGACGAAGGGCATTTGTTGGAATTTGCTTCACAGAAAGCGATGACCTACCGGATGAGGATGGAGACTCTTGAAGGATTGTTAGAAAAGCTGTCTTCATCTGATATGAGGGAGGAGACTCTTTATATCATTGAAGATATCATGCTCGACAATGAAAAGTGGTTCGAGCTTCTGGAGAAAGAATCTAAAGGGGAATCTGGATCCGACAGGCAGTATATCACGCGTTCAGAGGCGATTTTGCAGCAGGCAAGATCTCTCACGGAAAAGATCGAGAACCTCTTGAATGAGCTTGTTTTTGAAAGCGAAATGTATGTGATGGATGATTACCTATTAAAAGTAGTGGAAGAATATCTGGAACAGATTCAGTATTCTTTGAAACTGTTCTTAGATGATGAAAAAGGAATCTACTGGCTGGAAACATCAGAGGAAGAACACACCTTTGTGGTGATGCCTAGATTAGTCGAGGAAATTCTAAAAGAACAGGTTTTCAGTCAAAACATCCCATTCATCTTTTCTTCAGCCACCCTTTCCTATAATGGGGACTTTTCTTATGTGTCCCGATCATTGGGGATTGAGACATATGAAAAATTTTCAGTGGAATCCCCTTATGAATATGAGGAGATGATGAGAGCACATATTCCTTCATTGGATTCCGGTGTCGATTCGAAAAATCAATATGTTTGGGAAAAATTACAGAGTAATCAAGGGAAATCATTGATTCTTTTTACATCCAAGGATGAGATGAACGCCTTTAGGGCCTATCAGATTCAGCAGGCAGATCAAAACTGGAGTGTCATCTATGAAGGCGACCGTGAGATCAGTGATACGGTGGAACAGTTCCAGCAGGAAACGTCTACGGTCCTATGTTCCTATCACCTATGGGAAGGATTGGACGTGCCGGGGGATTCCCTTTCACAAGTGATCATTTACTCACTTCCTTTCCCGCCAAAAGATCCCGTCTTTGATGCGAAAAGAAAGCATGCCACCCATTCCGTGGAAGAGGTGGATCTTCCTTACATGATGCTTCGTCTGAGACAGGGAATCGGACGTCTGATCCGGACAAGTGATGACAAGGGGAGTGTGCACGTTCTGCTGAATGATGATGAAACCCCGTATAGAGAATTGGCAGAGTCCGTCCTTCCCGTTGGAATCGAAGTGTTGAACGTATAATAGAGTGAACCGAAACCGCCTGAATAGGCGGTTTTTTAAATTGTTCTGGACCCAAGTTGCCAGAAAAATATGATAAAATAGATTGAATGTTAAAAAAAGGGGGCTTTTTGAATGAAAGAATCTATATTAGAGACAAAAGATCAATTTCACGAATATGCAAAAAAAATGTCGGCCTACAACGAAGCACTTGGGTTGATGTTCTGGGATTTGCGTACAGGCGCACCGAAAAATGGGGCGGAACAACGGTCAGAAGTGATTGGAATGCTTTCATCGGAGTTGTTCGAGATGTCCACTTCCAATGAAATGGCCGCTTACTTAGCGAAATTATCACCAGTGATGGATCAACTGGATCCCATGACACAAAAACTGATAGAAGAGTGTCAAAAAGAGTACGATCGAAATAAAAAGATTCCTGCCTCTGAATACAGGGAATACGTGGTATTGCAGTCGAAAGCGGAAGGGAAATGGGAAGAAGCGAAGGAAAAAGCGGATTTTGATATGTTCAAGCCTTATTTAGAAAAGCTTGTGGCTTTCACAAAACGCTTCATTGATTATTGGGGATACGAAGGTAATAAATACAATACATTACTGGATATGTATGAGCCGGGTGTGACGGTAGAGGTATTGGATAAGGTGTTTGGAGATCTCCGTGATCAGATTGTCCCACTCGTACATAAGATTTCAAAATCGGAACATAAGCCTAAAACCGATTTTCTTTTTGAACACTTTCCAAAGGAACGTCAAAAGGATTTCAGTTTAAAAATCCTTGAACAAATGGGGTATGATTTCAATTCAGGAAGACTGGATGAAACGGTCCATCCGTTCGCGATTGGTTTGAACCCTGGTGATGTAAGGGTAACAACTAAATATGACGAAAAGGATTGGAGGACAGCCGTCTTCGGAACGATCCACGAGGGTGGACATGCCCTGTATGAACAGAACATTTCAAAGGATTTAATGGGCACACCCCTTTGTACAGGAACATCCATGGGTATCCATGAGTCTCAATCCCTGTTTTATGAAAATTTTGTTGGAAGGGACCATTCTTTCTGGAAGCAAAATTATGCCTTATTGAAGGATCATTCGACTGGACAGTTTGATTCTGTTGAATTGGACGATTTCTACAGAGCGATCAATGAATCGAAGCCTTCGTTGATCCGGATCGAAGCAGATGAATTAACATATGCCCTCCATATCATCATCCGCTATGAAATTGAAAAAGGATTGTTTAATGATGAGATTGAAGTGAAGGATCTTCCTGAAATCTGGAATCAGAAGTATGAAGAGTACTTAGGTATCCGTCCTTCCCATAATGGTGAAGGTGTCCTCCAGGATGTTCATTGGGCAGGTGGAAGCTTTGGTTACTTTCCGTCATACGCGCTTGGGTATATGTATGCTGCTCAGTTAAAGCGTGCAATGGTAGAAGATATTCCCCATTATGAAGAGCTCCTGGAAAAAGGGGATCTTGCTCCCGTGAGAGAATGGTTGACCGAGCATGTTCATCAATGGGGCAAGATGAAAAAACCGCTTGAAATCATCAGGGAAGTGACTGGAGAAGGGCTCAATGCCCAATACTTGGCCGATTATTTAACGGAGAAGTATTCAAAGGTATATTCCTTAAATTAACTATTGGAGGCAAGAATCATGGAAATTAATGTAGCATCACTAGAGGATAAATTGCTTGTTGGAATAGGCTGGACAGGTCCATATGGAAGAGGGTCCGAGATCCCGAGACTATTCACGAAGTTTCAACAGATGATCCCATCCATTCACCATATAAATGGAGATGAATGCATATACGCACCATTCCATGATAGGGCGACTGATTTTACGTATTATTGTACCGTTGAAGTTGATCGTGTGGAGAAGCTGCCACCGGGGTTGGTGGAACTGTCACTTCCTGCAGGTGAATATGCACATGCCCTTTATGAAGGGCTGTCGACGGAAGTGGAACAAGCCTATTTCGCCATCTTTAATTGGATTAAAGAGAATGGGTATGAAAAAGACTACTCCAGACTGAGTGTCGAGAAGTACCTATCCCAGGACCGTGAAATCAACGAAACGGAAGATAAAAGGAAATTAGAGCTGTTTGTCCCAATTAAACAGAAATAGAAAGGAGGCTGCTTCATTTGAAGCAGCCTTTTCTTATGCTGATTGTCCAGCTCCAGGGGCTTGGGGCTGGAGGTCATAAGCCAAGTCACCCAAAAAGTTAAAGAACGCCTTTCCGGGTGACTCTTCTTATGCATGTCGCCCCAGTGCGAGCCCCTTCCGCTTTTCTTGATCCAGCTCCGGCGGCTAGGCCCTCGAGGTCATAAGTCAAACCAACCAAAAAGGCAAAGGGCGCCTTTCCGGTTGGTTCGTCTTATGCTTGTCGGGCCTGAGCAAGCCGCCTCCGCTTTTCTTGTCACCACATTCTATAACCTTTAGATGCAGGTGGAGCGTTTTGGATCATGTCGATGAATGGGACGGTGTAGGCGACGAGTATGAGAGCGGCCAGGATGGTTAACCAGATCCGCCAGTTCTCGAGTGCCATCGGTGTCCTTTCGGCTGTATCAGCCGTTTCACCGACAGGGAATTCCTCCTCTCCCTTGGGAGCGAAGAATGCCAGATTGATAAAGATGTATAGAACGAGAATGATACCCATGAAAAGGATCGTGCCCCCGATCGCCTGTGCGATTTGGTAGGGGATCCAATCCATTGCCTGAGGTGCATCCCCATAAGTGGAATATGAAGACCTTCTTGGTGCACCCAGTAATCCAACTGCATGCATGGCGCCAGACATGATGCTCATTCCGACGGCCCATACAATCGCCTGCACGATGGCCAATTTGTTCATTGCTTTCGTTAGGACGCGTCCCGTCAGATGAGGGACTAGCCAATAAGCAATTCCAAAGAAGGTCAAGACGACAGATGTGGCCAGTGTTAAATGAAAGTGACCAGTGACCCAAATCGTATTATGGACCACCTGATTCATTTGATTGGATGCATTGATTAATCCGCCTGCTCCTGCAGGGATGAAAGCAACCATTCCGATGAACGGCACTGTAAAACGGGCGTCACCCCATGGAAGCTTCTTGAACCATCCGAATAATCCCGTAGCTCCTTTGCTTCTCCCGTACATTTCAAATGTTGCGAACAAAGAAAATGCTGTCATCAGGGAAGGGATGACGACCATGAACGTCAGGGTCACCTGCAGAAACTTCCAATAAGCATCAATGCCAGGCTCCACTAGTTGATGGTGAAATCCGACCGGTATCGAGAATAGAAGAAAAAGGATAAAGGAAAGTCGTGCCAATGAATCTGAAAAGATTTTTCCTCCGATGATTTTCGGAATGATCACATACCATGCCATATAAGCGGGCAGCAGCCAGAAATAGACGAGTGGGTGACCGAAATACCAGAACAAGGTACGGCTGACAAGGACATCGACCCTGTCCACCAGGCCAAGGGACCATGGAAGGAGCTGAAATAATACAGTCCCCGCAACCCCGATGGTGGCAACAATCCATAAGACGGTGTTGATGATGCTCATGAAAGTTAGCAAAGGACTCGGTTGTCCAGGATGTTCTTTTCTCCAGCTTATATATTTCATGATCATCCCTGCGCCGCCAAGCCAGCTCCCCACCACAACGAAGGTCAATCCTAAATAAAAGATCCAATGGGCCTTGAGGGGAGCATAAAATGTATAAAGGACCGTAGCTTCATTTAATAAAATCATGACTGCTGCCATGATCGTTCCAAGAAGCATGACCCAGAATCCCAGCCACCCCATGAAGCGGGATTTTCCAGAATAAGTTCCTGACGTGCGGGAAATGGCAGCATGCTGGAATCCGAGAATAAAGAATGTCGTCAGTACCAATCCGAGTAATACCCCGTGAACAGTCAATACTTGATAATACCCGATACTTGCAGGCAAAGTGAATCTGCCTGAACGGACCAAAACCTGTAACAGGCCGGCGAGTCCACCTAATGCCAGAGCAGCAAACCCTACGTAAATGTGAGCCATGGCCAGTGTAGCATCCTTTTTATCAATTCTTACAAATGGTTTCATCTAGTCCACCACCCTTAACATAGATTTCATCGTGTGATGACCGACACCACAGTATTCATTACAAACAATGAGAAATTCTCCAGCCTTGTCGAGTGTTGTAGTGTATTCACTGACAAATCCCGGTTCAAGCATCATATTGATATTGGTTCCTGCCACTTCAAACCCATGCACAACATCCTTGGTTGTAGCCGTGATTTTCAGTGTCGATCCTTTAGGGATTTCAATTTCCCCGGGGGTATAGAGAAAAGCGGAGGCCACAAATACCAATTCATAATCCCAAGCCTTTCCGTCCACTTTTTTAAGTCCGGGTTCGTTAAACGGAGCGATTTTGTCCACCTGCTCCGGATTGACGTATGCCTTTGCGCTTGGAGGCTGATGCCCCTGATGAAAAGCACTGATACCCAATATGATTAAAAATAAGATAAGAGACCCTGTTCCCAGTGTTAACCACCATTTCTCATATCGATGCATATGCATATAAATCACTCCTTAAATTAAAAACGATTCAGAAACAGTAAGAATACCCCAAGCCATGTGAGGATTAGAAACCCTCCCAAAAATAATACTGAAGTAAATGTACCTTTTAATGAGGTGGGTTCCTTGACTTTGACTTCCGTTTTTTGATGTAATTCCGGTTTTCCCATTCCACTCATTCCTTCCATTCATTATTCACTGAATTGATAGTTCAATCATAAGCGGGTACACCTCTTTGAATCTGTGATAAATGTCACACCTAAAGGGGTGGTTTGTGAAAAAAGTGTGAAATGATTAAAAATAGGCACTCTGGTGTGTTCATTCTTATGAAATCTTGCATAAGGTGTAGGAATGAAGAGGAAGGTGAAGATCAAATGGAAAAATATTATTGTAAACAATGCTGTCAAATCTTCTCTGATAAGATGATGTGCCCTCAATGCCGGATGCCGGTAGAAGCGAAGATACACATCGAGGTCCATCATCAGCAAGTGAAAAAAGATCACCAATGAGGCTTACTGTGCTAAAATAAAGAAGATTCAAATAACAGATAAGGCGGTGGGGAATTTGTTTGTTCCTTCATTTTCATTGAAAGGTAAATTGGCCGTTGTCACAGGTGCTGGCCGGGGAATTGGACGTGCCCTAAGTATTGGATTAGCGGAATCAGGATCCGATGTAGTCCTGTTGTCCAGAACCAGGGATGATTTGGAAGAAACGGCTGGTGTAATCGAGAAGCTTGGGAGGAAGGCTCATATCCTCCCGACAGATGTGACATCACGTGATGAAATAAACAAGGTGATCACCTACATAGAAGACCATGGCTTGTCCATCGATATCCTGATCAATAATGCAGGGATGAATATACGTTCGGAAGCGCTTTCGGTAACGGATGATGAATGGCAGAAAATCATGGATACGAACTTGAAATCAGCCTTTATGATGAGCCAGGAAGTGGGAAGGCATATGAAAGAGAGGGGGCGGGGGAAAATCATAAACATTGCCTCCGTCGCCGGCCACGTTGCCCTCAGAACCGGGGTCGTATATGCTTCCACGAAAGCAGCCATGATTCAAATGACGAAGGTATTAGCCATGGAATGGGGAAAACACAATATCAACGTTAACAGTATCGGTCCATGGTATTTCAAGACACCTTTAACAAAGGAACTTCTGCAAAATGAAGAGTATGTAAACGATATACTGGCAGTGACTCCTTTGAAAAGGATCGGTGAGCTCGAGGAATTGGTGGGCCCGGCGGTATTCCTTTCATCGGATGCCTCAAACTATATTACCGGACAAACCCTCTTTGTAGACGGAGGAATGACGATCAACGGTTTTTGATTCCAGGATAAAAGGCTGACCTTTCGCTGAAGGTCAGCCTTTTATCTATTTCCTATTCAATCATCAGTATCACTAAAAAATCACCAACATTTTCAATGGAAATCGGTAGTTTTAAGGCTTTGTCGAAGCCATACATCTTCGATTGCCCCACAATCACGGTCGGTGGCGTGATGTCGAGTGAATGACCGGCCTGTGCAAGGAGAGTAGCTAGATTCCCTGCAATCATATTCCCGAGCTCACCCGCGAATGACTCAAGCATTTCACCTTCAAGGGGCATTCCGAACACGGATGCTCCCAAACCTTGAAAGCTCTCTTCTTCTCCATCAATGATCATTCTTCCTCTTACGTCACCCGTGAACCCGATGAGCACACCGATCTTATGCTGACTGAAGGGCTCTGTCAGCAATGAGGGTTTTAAAACAGTAACACTCAAAGGGATGACTCCTTTAATCGCTTCTACTGAACTATTAAGTATATCGGTGACACTTTTAGTTAAAATCATGTCGTATCCTCCAGTATTTTGTCACTATAATCATACCATACGGACTGGGATTAAAGGATGATATTTTCGTCCTCTTTTCATACTAAAGAACTATTTGTAGAGAGATGTTTTAAACAAAAATAACGCTCCATACATGATTTTTATCTTGGTGGAAAAGCTATCCTTATATGGAAGTGTAAGGAGTGGTCGTGCATGCCGAAAATACTCTCAGTGGAAACTGAGGTTCCGCCAGTTAAAATCACACAAAATGAAGCCGCTGAATTTGCAAAGCAACTGTTTTCTACAAGTTTTAAAGATATAGGACGCCTCATAAATGTATTTCAAAACGGTGAAATAGAAAGCCGTTATTTCGTAAAGGACCTGGAGTGGTTTTCCAGGGAGCATACCTTTCAGGAAAAGAACGATGAATTCATCCACCATGCCGTAGAATTGGGGAGTAAAGTGGTCCATAAGAGCCTTTCCCGACATAGGCTCTCAATGGGAGATATCGATGCCATCATCACCATATCAACATCAGGTCTATCAACCCCGAGTCTGGAAGCCCGGATCATGAACAGGCTCCCATTTTCTCCCCATATCAAACGAATTCCGATATGGGGTTTGGGATGTGCAGGGGGGGCGTCGGGGTTATCAAGGGCGTATGAGTATTGCTTGGCCTTTCCAAAGGCAAATGTTCTTGTTCTTTCGATCGAACTTTGCTCATTGACCTTTCAACACGGAGATCGATCAAAGAGCAATTTGATCGGGACTTCCCTTTTCGCTGATGGTGTGGCATGTGCCCTTGTCTGCGGGGATGACAGCCCGGCAATAGAAGGCGTCCGGCATCCTTTGCCAAGGATCTTTGCCACTCAGTCGACGCTGCTCCAGGATTCATTGGATGTCATGGGATGGGAAGTGAAGGAAAATGGATTATATGTTGTATTTTCCAAGGACATTCCCACATTGGTGAAAAATTGGCTGCGTCCGAATGTAGAGGGATTCATTGAAGCGAACGGGATCGGACTCCGGGATATTAAGCATTTTGTGGCCCACCCAGGTGGAAAGAAAGTGATTGAGGCTTACATGGATGCTTTAGGAATGGATGAAAGGATGACAACTGAATCAATGAGGGTATTGAAGGAATATGGCAACATGTCCTCTGTCACGATTCTTTATGTCCTCAAAGAATTTATGGAAAAAGGCTGTGAACGGGGAGATATTGGTCTTGGCACTGCTTTGGGACCTGGGTTCAGTTCGGAGCTTTTGTTGATGAGGTGGGAATGATGCTGTATTTTGTATTGTTTTTCTCGGTACTGATGATTCAAAGGCTGGTGGAACTGTATATTGCAAGATCGAATGAAAAGTGGATGAAGGAGCGGGGCGCCAAAGAATACGGACAGGCTCATTATAAGCTGATGGTCGGCATCCATGTTGCATTTTTCATTTCCCTCGTCATAGAGGGGGGGTTCTATCACTCAGGTGTCAATCACTATTGGCCGTTTTTGCTTGGCGGTTTTATCCTGACTCAGCTCGGGAGGATCTGGTCGATCGCTTCGCTTGGGAGGTATTGGAACACTAAGATCATTGTCCTCCCCGAGGCTAAGGTCATAGCCAAAGGTCCCTATAAACATTTGAAGCATCCGAACTATTTGATTGTAACCCTTGAGTTCCTGATTGTTCCATTGCTTTTTCAAGCCTATTGGACACTTTTCATCTTTGCATTATTAAATCAATTCATTCTTTCTATCCGAATCCCTCTCGAGGAACATGCCCTGAAGGAGGAGACGGAGTATGAGAAGGTCCATCTCAACACGAAGGGATGGATTCCCCTATTCAAAAAAGAAAAATGATTTTCTTATTGAAAATGATTATCAACTTTGATAAGATTCTAATTGAAGATGAAAATTATTCTCAAGTACAAGTATTTTTACAAAAGGGTGGGGACAAGAATGGTATGGTTTTTGATATTGTTTACTGTAGTAGCGTATGGCTTCACGATGAAGTATGTATTATCTAATGTAATGAAGAATCCGTCACAGCGGAAGAACATATCTTCATACCAGTCGAACTCGAAATCTTTTGTTCACTCAAACTTAATCGCAACCGAAACAACACGATAAACTGGGCCTTCTTCTTCGGAAGAGGCTTTTTTTGTCCTTGTTTGTAAAAGTGACAGCTATTATACTTGGACCGTTCCTTTCCGCTTCAGGCACTTGCTTTCCTCGGGGAGGAAGTCAAGCCTCCTCGGGCTTTGCCCTGCGGGGTCTTGACTTTTCCTCTATTTCCCGAAGGAGTCAAGTGCCTTCCGCTTCAATCCACTCTGTGCTTCTATACAGGAGTCACGCCGTTCCACTCCCCACCTAAATGAGATAGCGTGACAGAGCTTACCAGTGAAAAAACGAATAAAACAGCATTTCAATTTACTATTCAAACTGAAATTGACCGCTCCACACATAGAAAATGATGTTTTCTAGAGGTGTACAGAGGTAGATTAATCCTCCAATTACAATAAAGTTGATTGTAGCGGAAGGTGCACGACTCCTGCGGGAAACTACGAAAAGCGGAGGCGGCTTGCTCAGCCCCGACAAGCATAAGCTGAATGGGCCGGGAAGGTGTTTTTTGCCTTCTTGGATCATTTAGCTTATGACCTCGAGGGGCTAGCCGCCGGAGCTGGACAAGGGTAGGACACCACTTGAAGCCGAGGAGGCTCACCGCCAGCCCCGCGGAAAGCGAGCACCTGAAGCGGAAATCAACCATTACTCGCTACCTTACCAAGCAACAAAGTTTACGAATAAAGCCTTTTAGAAACATGATTCCATATTGTCTTTTCCCCTCATCCAATCCTTCGCATATACTGTTATCAATCTCAGATCACTCTTTCCGGTAGGATTTCATAGAGAATTTGATTCAAATACGATAAAATAAAAACGTTATCATTCTTCTTAAGTGCAGAAAGGAATTAGATTAGACTATGAGTCAGATTGAACATAAGAGTACACATTTACATAATACGTTAAATCAGCTTACGGCTTACTACGACATCTTCCTCCAGAACGGGGATGGGGAGAGGGCTTCCAAGGTTGAACGGCTTGCAGAAAAGTTGAACAACCATGAATTGATCCTTGCTTTTTGCGGCCATTTTTCCGCCGGGAAGTCCACGATGATCAACCGGTTGATGGGTGAAGACATCCTGCCATCCAGTCCGATTCCAACCAGTGCGAATCTGGTGAAGGTGCATCATGCCCAAACCGACTTTGCAAAGATTCATTATCATCAGTCCCAGCCCCTCTATTTTAAGGCACCGTATGATTTTGAGACCATTAAGGATTTTTGTAAAAACGGGGAAGACGTATACTCTGTAGAAATCGGACGGAAGAGAAGTGACGTGCCTGAAGGGGTTTCCGTTTTGGATACTCCGGGAGTTGACAGTACGGACGATGCCCACAGGCTGTCTACGGAATCGGCGATTCACCTTGCCGACGCAGTTTTCTATGTAATGGATTATAACCATGTCCAATCACAGGTGAATTTTGAGTTCACCAAGGAAATGGTGCGTCATGGTGTCAAATTGTATCTGATTGTGAACCAGATCGATAAGCATCAGGAGGAAGAATTATCTTTCAGTGAGTTCCAGGAAAGCGTCAAGAATTCATTCGCCTCTTGGGGGGTAGTACCCGATGGCACGTTTTTTACAAGTTTAAGAAATCCCGCCCATCCTTACAATGACCTTGAAAAATTGAAGGCACTGATTGATGGCCAGGTCAAACAGAAGGATGAACTGATTGAAGACTCGGCAGTCTCGGCTATTTCCCAATTGCGAACTGAACATGAGAAATGGTATGAGGAAGAACTTGAAAAACTCGGGGATAGAGCCCTGGATTTCCTGACAGACGAAGAATGGGAGAAGAAAGACTCCATCCTTCTAAAAGAAAGAAAGCTCGTCGATACACTGGCAAAAAATAATGTCGCATCTATAAAAGATCAATTCGAAGTAGAGCGAAGGGAAATCCTCAAGAATGCCTATTTAATGCCATTCGAAACAAGGGAATTAGCAAAGGATTTCCTGGAAAGCAGGCAACAGGACTTCAAAGTCGGCTTCTTGTTCTCCAAGCAAAAGACAGAAGAAGAAAAAGCATTGAGACTTCAAAGGTTCAAAGAGGATATCAACTCACGGATCGAATCTCAACTCGAATGGCACTTAAAGACGCTTGGTAAAAACATCGTGAAAGAATATATCCCTTCATCTGATCAGCGGGTGGAATGGGACCGATTGAACCTTGAAGTGGACGATCATTTCCTTGTCGATTTAATTAAACAAGGGGCAGGAGTCTCGAGTGATTATATTCTCCAATACTGTGATGATCTTTCTGAGGCTTTGAAAAGAAAAGCAAGAAATGAAACGAACGGGTTGATCGAAGGACTGATAACCGAAATTGAAAACTCATCGCCCGAAGAGAAAGCTGGCATGGAAGAAGAACTGGCAGAGCTTCAGAAAAAAACAGGCATCATTTATCAATGGAATTCACTCAATGAAGAGAAGGACGCTCAAATCAGAAGATTGAGGAAAGCGGAAGTTGATCCAACACGTGCGGAGACGATTATGTCAGAATGGACCGTGAAATGGAAAGAGAGAGAAGAAACCTATACACTTGCTTCCGATGTGGTTCTGGATCGTAAAGAGGACTCGGGACAAGAACGCGACATAAATCAATCCCCGGACATCAAGGAGCAGCTCTCGTCAAAAGACGAAGCGATTCAACGGTTAGAAACGATGGCGAATGTGTTCAGGAATTACAATGGGTTTACCAAGATGGCACATCTATTGGACGGAAAGAGAGAGCGCCTCTCGAATCAATCCTTTACCATCGCATTATTCGGTGCATTCAGTGCAGGGAAATCATCTTTTGCCAATGCCCTGTTAGGAAGAAAAGTACTACCGGTGAGCCCGAACCCTACCACCGCCTCCATCAACAGGATCAATCCTGTATCGGAAGAGTGTGAGCATGAAACGGCCCATGTACACATCAAAACCGGGGAACAGCTCATGGCAGACATCAATCATTCCCTTTCGTTTTTCAATCGCAATGCATCTTCCCTGGACGAAGCCGCGGAAATGATACCAGATTTATCGACTGAAGGAAGCGGGAAAGAAAATGTACATCTTTCTTTCCTTCAAGCCTTTCTGACAGGGTATCCTTCATTTAAGGAAACCCTCGGCAGCAGGAGGAAGGTCGATCTAGAAGAATATAAAGGATATGTAGCCGATGAGACGAAAGCTTGCTTTGTGGAGTCCATCGATCTCTATTTCGATTGTGAGATAACAAGACAGGGGATCACCCTCGTCGATACACCGGGTGCTGACTCCATCAATGCCCGCCATACCGGTGTTGCTTTCGAATATATCAAGAATGCCGATGCGATTCTTTTTGTGACCTATTATAATCATGCATTTGCAAAGGCAGACAGAGAATTCCTCATTCAATTGGGCCGAGTGAAAGACACTTTCGAATTGGATAAAATGTTCTTTGTCGTCAATGCCATCGACCTCGCAAGTGATGAAAAAGAAAAAAATGAAGTCATTGATTATGTGGAAGACCAATTGATTCAATATGGAATCCGTTTTCCAAGGATTTTCGGAGTATCATCTCTTCAGGCACTTAAAGAATCCGCATCACTTCAATCCGGGATGGATGCTTTCAAGAAGGAATTCCAAACCTTCATCCAGAATGAATTAGTGAGCATGAGTATCGAATCAGCACTTGGCGAGTGGGAGAGAGGGCTGAAGCGTTTTCAACAATATCTCCACTCCGCTTCAAGTGAAAAGACGTATAAACAATCAAGGAAGAGGGAGCTTCTGGAGCGGAAGTCCGAGGTTGAATCCATCATTGATGGCATATCCAGGGAGCCCCTAACAGTGGAGATGCTGCAGGAGTCCAAGGAGCTCGTGCACTATGTAAAACAAAGAGTATTTTTCAGGGTGCCGGACTTCTATAAGGAAGCATTTCATTCCGGGTTATTTCTTCAATATCCATCTCACTCCCAGGCCATCCGTGAAGGGTTAAAGGAATTTTTATCAAGTATCGGGTTTGATCTGGCTCAGGAAATGCGGGCAACCTCCCTGCGGATTCAGCAGTTCATTCAGAAGCAGCTCCGAGATCAATGGGTTGCCCTGGAAGAGAAGATCCAGCGGGTGGAACAAGATCTGGTCCTGTCCCCAATGGATTATAAAAATGAAACGAGCATCGAATTTGAGAGTGCTTTTAACCAAAAGGAACTGCGACCATTCGAAGACGCTTTCTCCACATTCAAGAATCCAAAGCAATTCTTTGAAAAAGGCGGAAAGAAAGTGGTGCAGGAAAAATTGGAAGCCTTGCTTCAAGAACCTGCAGACCGTTACTTGACAAAGGAACGGTCAAGGCTGGACACCTGGGGACAATCCTATTTGGAAGAGGAATTCAAGTTGCTCAAAGAAGAGCTTCTAAGTCAGGTGACCGATCAAATTACATCCTATCTTGAAGCACTCGAGACCGTCCAGGACCTGGATCAGCTGAAACGGGATTTAATACGTCTCGAGCAGGCTTAACGAAAAGAAGGAGGACATCCATAGTGAATCCTTATCATTGCTGTGCTACCTGTATTCACATAGAAGGGGTGAAGAAAGAGCAGAAGACCTCCTATTATTGTTCAAGACTAGGCTATGAGACCAAAACGACCTATCAGTTTTCTTGTTGGGAACCGAAGGAAGAAGTGCGGAGATTGATGAAGAAGAGGGGGATGAAACCATGAGAGTGCTGGTAGATGCTGAGTGGCTTAAAGAACATATGGACGATGGGGATGTAAGAATCATCGATTGTCGTTTTTCATTAGGGAATCCAGCAGAAGGCCGGGAAAGATACAATGAAAGCCATATTCCCGGTGCCGTCTTTTTTGATCTTGAAAAGGATTTATCCGGTTATGCGAAGAAGCACGGGGGACGACACCCCCTACCGAATATGAAGAATTTCCTGAGGAAAGTGGAGGATGCAGGGATCGATAATCAAACAACCATCGTGGTCTATGATGAGAAGGAAGGGGCCTTTGCGGGCAGATGCTGGTGGTTATTCCATTATATCGGTCATGAAAATGTCTTTATCCTCAATGGTGGATTTGCCGCGTGGAAGGAAGGTTCTAAAAAGACGGAATCCTCCGTTCCCCATTATCCTGCAACAAATTATCATCCGAACGTTAATGATGGCATCTTGGCCACTTTGAATGAAATACGGGGCATTGCAGATGGAGATAGGATGATCCAGTTGATCGATTCCAGGAGCAGGGAACGGTTTTCTGGTCGGGAAGAGCCGATCGACCGTATTCCGGGCCATATTCCAGGCGCGATCAACCTTCCATGGACGGAAGGGATGAATGAAGGGTATTTCCTTGGATCCGATGAGCAGAATGAACGTTTCTCGAAGCTTAAAAAAGATGAGCCCGTCATTGTCTATTGTGGATCTGGTGTAACGGCAACCCCAAATTTCATTGCTCTTAAAGAAGCCGGATTTACTGATGTGAAGCTATATGTAGGAAGCTATAGCGATTGGGTTTCGTACGAAGAACACAGGGTGGAGAAAGAATAATGCCGAGTAGCTAATTGGAAGAGATACATCACTTTTCCAATTAGCTATTTGTGCTGATATGTTATACTTTAAAAGGTATGTACGAAACGACGGGGTTAGGAGTGGATGACTTGGAAAATAAAAATGAGCATTTATTATTAATAGATGGAATGGCTTTATTATTTCGATCTTTCTTTGCAACGGCTGTAACGGGCCAATTCATGATGAACTCAAAAGGCCTCCCGACCAATGGGGTCCAGGGGTTCATGAAACACCTGCTGATGGCTGCGGATCATGTGAAGCCTACACACATCATTGTATGCTGGGATATGGGAAGCCAGACTTTCCGTAACGAAGTGTTCAATGACTATAAATCGAATCGGAATGCACCCCCTGTTGAACTGATCCCTCAGTTCGACCTTGCAAAAGAAGTGGCTGAAGGATTCAATCTTTCCAATGTGGGCGTAGTGGGTTATGAAGCAGACGATTGTATCGGGACACTGGCAAAGCTCCATCGATCCGAGCGTAAAGTCTCCGTTCTAAGTGGAGACCAGGATCTCCTGCAGCTTCTTGATGACAACATTGACATCATGCTCCTGAAAAAAGGCTTTGGGAATTATCAGACCTATACGAAAGACCTCTTTGTGGAAGAAAGGGGCATCACCCCGGAACAGTTCATTGATGTGAAAGCACTCATGGGAGATACTAGTGACGGATATCCAGGAGTAAAAGGGATCGGGGAGAAAACAGCCATGAAACTGATTCAACAGTATCAGGATATTTCCGGTATCCTTGCCAATCTGCAAGAACTGACTCCTTCACAACGAAAGAAGATTGAGGAAGACCTTGATATGCTGCATGTTTCAAGGAAACTGGCTGAAATTCATTGTGAAGTACCTCTTTCAGTGTCGGTTGAAGAAGCCAGGTGGGAGCATGTATCACATGATACACTAACGCTTGTGGACGAATTAGAGCTTAAAGTTCTTAGAAGGTTTTTAGTAGGTTCGAATGTGCTTTCGGCTTCAAGCTAAATATGATAAGAGTGTCAGGACATAAGCCTGACACTTTTTTATTGAGGTTTATTTTTTATTCGTTTTTTTAGCTGCATTCTCTAATGCGCTTTTCGGTTCGATCGCAAATTCAGCATCCTGTGAAATGCCTTGGGGGTTAACACTTTTAGCGCTTTTCCCTTTATTTTTATTGTTTCCTTTAGTCATTAAAAGACCCTCCTTTTGTGTGATCTTTACTATTTTGTCTTGGTTGCCTACAAATATCCCATGTACAGAGAATTTTAGGACACACTACGAATAAGGGAGGTGTTAGGGTGAATAAAGGAATCATTACCGCACTGATCAGTATTGCGTTTGCCCAAGGATTGAAGATTCCACTGCACTTTTTGAAAAAGAAGGAGTGGAAGCCTGAACTGTTTTTTCAGACAGGGGGAATGCCGAGCTCCCATAGTGCCGGAGTCGCATCTTTGACGACATTCATTGCGTTAAAAAGAGGGGTAAGAACGATTGATTTCGCTCTTTCCTTCATCTTTGGTCTGATCGTCATGTACGATGCCCAGGGAATTCGCCGCCAAACCGGTGAATTGACTCTTAAAGTAAATAGTCTCGATGAGCTTGTCAGGAAGGCTCATGAAAAGGAAACCGTTGAATTCGAAGAGAAGAAACCTAAGAGACTGAAGGAAATGCTTGGGCACCAGCCACAGGAAGTGGTGGGCGGTGCATTACTTGGTTCCCTTCTTGGCTTCGTTGCCTTCTTGTTTTCCAAAAAGGATAGGCAAAAGAAAAGATTTTCTGTAAGATAAGAGATGACAAAGTGGCGATAAGGTGAGGAGAAACGTGAAAAAGACAACAGAAGAATTTCTCATAGATCTGGAAAACAAAGGCTTTAAATTTCAGGAAGATGCGATAGGCTTCATCTATTTCGGCAAAAAATACACAGACGCCCCGGATGAACTGGTCAATAGTGCCATTGAAATTACGTTAAAAGCACAGAAACAATTTGACAGCAGCTTCTATATGTCCATATTAGAAAGACTCCATTCCCAGAAAATCCCTTCCAGAAAGGAAGCTTTAAGGTGGATGGAGAAACAGGGATTGGCATAAGCCAGGGACCATCAGAATGGGATTGTAACCTTTCTGATGGTCTTTTTAGTAAGTGATTGTATAGCGCTTGTGTCATTTTATAAGGGCAAAATCACATGGACTGGATCCCTTTAGTTCAGGTGGATGGCTTTACGGGCCAGCTCATCCGCTGCTTTATTTTCTTTGCTTGGGATCCATTTGACAAAGAAAAGGTTCATTTGCTTCGTCAAGCTCAATATGTCTCCGAGCAATAATTTATATTGCGCATTACGTACAAACTCTTTCTCAATCGCATGGACGACAGCTTGAGAATCACTTTTCAACCATACGGTATCTGTCTTCTTCTCCAAGCAGATTTCTAGTGCTTTTTTGCAGGCGAGGAATTCAGCTTCATGATTGTCCATGATCCCTAAAGGAATCGAATGTTTTTCTACTTCACCGTTGTATTTGATAAATATACCGGCTCCACTTGGTCCGGGGTTCCCGGCACTTGCACCATCAATATATACTTCTAACAATCGTATTCACCTCATACACATTCAGAATATAAATATAGTAGCATATTAAGAGGGAGGAGGGAGAATGCTTCATGGCATTTCACTCCATATCCTCTATATACATAGCAAAAGCCGGGTGAAAATGCCTACACCCGGCTTCGGTCATCCCATATTCTTTGGGAATCGTTTTGCAATATAGCCAAACGGGGTATCCATAAGGGAAATCATCCATTTGAGAAGGTAGGTAGTAACGAAAATCTCGAACCAAACGTGCATCGGATATTCACCAAGGAAGGCAATGCTTGTGAAGACAAGGGTATCCAATAGTTGACTCACCATCGTACTCCCGTTATTGCGGATCCAAAATTGGCCATCTGTCGGGAACTTCTTCTTGAGATACGTAAAGATATACACGTCCGTAAATTGGCTTACTAGATATGCGGCAAGGCTGCCAAGTGCAATCCGCGGGATGATGCCAAAGATCGTCGCAAGGGATTCCTGGGCGAAATCGTCAGGATGTGGTTGAAATAAGAGCGCCAGTTGCATAATAATAGTCATGACGATCAACGTGAAGAATCCAAGCCAAACCGCTTTCTGTGCATCTTTTTTACCATACTTTTCGTTCAGGATATCCGTCACCAGAAAGGCGGTACCATACATGGCATTCCCGAGTGTCGCCGTCAGACCGAAGATTTCAATCGTCTTGACGACCTGAAGGTTTGCAAGTATGGTCGAAATCCCTATCCAAACAAAGAGTCCGGTTCGTCCGAACATTCGATACATGACAAGTAAACATGAGAATGTGATGAGTACGAAAACCAGGCCAAACCATATATTAAACATAATAAGTCCTCCTATCGTTCATAAGTGAATGAAACAATAGTCCTCATTATACAAAGAAAAATGATTTTGAACAATAAAATGAAGAAAAGGGAGTGAAAGAAGAATGAAAATGAAAATTAAATTTAAATATAAAAGCAAAACTGCATCAGATATATGGTTTGAATCCGGGTTTTTCCAGCGGAAAGAAACATTGATCCATGTAGATGATCTGATGAAAACGGGAAGGGTCATTGATCTTGAAATCATTGATGAAATGGGAAACTCTTGGACAAGGAAAGAATACATCAAATTGAATCAGGAGTTAGAGAAGGAACCCGAAAACATCGTTGTGTTCTTTGATGGCGGGTTTGATAAGGAAACGAACTATGCGGGTGCCGGTATCGTCATCTATTATGAAAAAGGCGGGGAATCTTTTCGGATCAGAAAAAATGCACTTCTCGAGGAAATTGAAAACAATAATGAAGCTGAATACGCGGCATTGCATATAGCTATCGGGCTGCTTGAAGAAATCGGGGTTAAAAATGTGCCTTGTACGATTAGAGGAGATTCTCAGGTGGCATTGAAGCAGCTGGGGGGAGAGTGGCCTTGTTATGAAGAGGGGTTGAGCAGATGGCTTGATCGAATTGAAGGATCGATCCAAAAGCTTGGGCTGAAACCCAATCTGATTGTCCTGAACAGGAAAGACAACAAAGAAGCCGATAAGCTTGCCAACCAGGCACTTCAAGGCATTAAGGTACACAGTAATAAACGATTAGAATAATTCTGCTGTGTATTATATACTCTATTAATACAATGATTTGCTGTGGGTGAAAAAATCTAGGAGTGATCTCATGAATCGAAAAGAAGTGGTGGATAAAGTGGATGAGCTTATAGACACCTACTGTAACGACTGCTTACTGAAAGCACACTTTCGCAAAGAGTATGGCAAAACGTATGCTCACCGCTTTTGTATAGAGCAATGCACCATCGGGGAACAAATTCGTCAATACGGAGAATATTTGAATAAAAACGACGCCTATCAAAAATAAAGGGCAGCCAATTTAGGGGCTGCCCTTCATCATGTTGATCTATTGTTTTGTACGATTATAATTTGACTACGTTTGCAGCTTGTGGTCCGCGATTTCCTTCAACAACATCGAAAGAAACTTCTTGACCTTCTTCTAATGATTTGAATCCTTCACCTTGAATCGCTGAGAAGTGAACGAATACGTCGTCTCCACCTTCAACTTCGATGAATCCAAAACCTTTTTCATTGTTGAACCATTTTACTTTACCATTTTGCATGTTAGAATCCTCCTAAATCGTTCAAGCACGGTTGTGCCTCTGGAAAATAGTTTTCACGAAATGAATGATGTTTATGGCTTATATGATAAGCATAAACATCGGTCACTTCAATGATGTCTTAACTATACAATATGACGTTTTTCGAGTCAACATTCGTCCGATTTAGAAAGGAAACAGTTGACTGTGCAGAGATAACGGTGAAGTAGTGAATTATTTGGCTTCCGGGGTCCGGGTTGTATTCATCCTGTAGTTATAGTAAACTTTTAATGATATTTATGGGAATTTGGAGGGTAAAAAAATGCCTACACCAAGTATGGAAGATTATATAGAACAGATTTACATGTTAATTGAGAACAAAGGTTACGCCAGAGTTTCGGATATAGCAGAAGCTTTATCTGTCCACCCCTCCTCAGTTACCAAAATGGTTCAGAAACTTGATAAGGATGATTATCTCATTTATGAGAAATACCGAGGTCTTGTTCTTACTCCAAAGGGAAATAAGGTAGGAAAGCGTTTAGTTTACAGACACGAGCTGTTGGAACAATTCCTTCGTGTCATTGGAGTGAAGGAAGAACATATTTATGAAGATGTGGAAGGAATCGAACATCATTTAAGCTGGGATTCCATCGATCGCATCGGGGATCTCGTACAATTCTTCGAGGAAGAAAAGAGCCGGGTAGAAGGACTGCGAACGATTCAAAATCGCAGTGAATAATGAATATATCCATTTAAAAGCCGCAAAAACATAAGAAAAGGGTAAAGGACTTTCATTTAAATGAAAGTCCTTTTTGGATGGAGGATGCGGGAATCAAAATATAGAAGGGTAGTCGTTAAAAGTTCCATCTTCGACTGACAGACTGGTTAACTCAGATTCTCCCCATTCATTCTCATTGAGTGTGACACCTTGAAGTAAACCTTCGGATGCTTCCAATACGGCTTTCCGGTAGGAAATGATGCGGCCGGAAGAGGTTTGGAAGCTTATAATATCTCCATGATAATTCCGTTGCACCTTGGAGATTTCTTCCATATCTATCACCTTTTCTGTTCAGACTTTACCATTAGTATGAACAAATGAGAAAGAAATCATAATGTGAACGGCAGGATAATTTTAAGTTTACATAATAATATTATGTTGACGTTTGGATTCATTATGCCTTCATGCAGGAATTAAGACGATGAACTGAGAATATAGAACAATATAGAAAAAATATTGAGGTGTACATATGAAAAGTTCAGAATGGCATACAAGCGCCAAAACCCGTTGGGAAGATAATGCCGACCATTGGCATTCAAAAAGCGTTGAAATGTGGACAACTGGAAGCAGAAAAGCCGTCATCCCTTTCTTTCATGATCACGCAGGGAAAGCAAGAAACGTTGCGGATTTAGGGTGTGGCGACGGATACGGATCTTATCTGTTGTATGAAAAAGGATACTGGGTCACAGGGATGGATTTCTCAAGGAATATGATGGAACTTGCCATGGAGCAGGAAAGGGAAAATCTGTCTTTCATACAAGGTGATCTGAATTCCCTTCCGTTCAAGGATGGGCAATTTGATGCTGTAATGGCGATCAATTCGGTAGAATGGACGGAAGATCCTTTGCACACATTGAATGAGATCGAACGGATCGTGGGTGAGGCTGGATTTATTTGCATCGGCTTATTGGGACCGACTGCTCATCCAAGGGAAAATGCCTATCCCCGTCTCCAAGGTAAAGAGGTCATCTGTAATACCATGATGCCGTGGGAATTGGAAAAGCTTGCCCAAGATAAAGGATGGAAAAAGGTCGGTGAAGACTATATCTATAAAAAAGGCGTGAAACCGACGCACATAGACGATCTCTCCAATGAATTAAAGCAGGCTTTGACGTTCACGACATTATTTATGTTTCAAAAATAAAACATGATCGATTCTCGTCCCGGGAGTCGATCATGTTTTACTATCCGCCATCATTCCCGTCAGGAGAGAAGCTTGAAGAGCAAAAGTGTTCATTTATAGTGTAAAATAAAGATACAATAGGAATAGACAAGCCACGGTTACTTTAAAAATGAAGCTAAGAGGGTGAACTTCCATGACTACTATAAAGAAAAAAGTATTATCGGATATCGAGATAGCTCAACAATCCACTTTACTGCCGATTGTGGACATTGCTAAGAAGATCGGCCTGACAGAAGATGACGTGGAGCTTTACGGCAAGTACAAAGGAAAGATATCCTTTGAATCGATACATAAACTGAAAGACCATTCACAGGGGAAATTAATCCTCGTAACATCGATCAATCCAACGCCTGCAGGTGAAGGGAAGTCTACAGTGACTGTGGGACTAGGGGATGCTTTGAATCGATTGAATAAAGAGACCATCATTGCCATGAGGGAGCCTTCCCTCGGGCCAACGATGGGGATCAAAGGGGGAGCGACAGGTGGCGGCTATTCACAAGTGCTTCCCATGGAGGACATCAACCTCCACTTCACAGGGGATATCCATGCCATTTCCACAGCGAATAATGCCCTGGCTGCCTTAGTGGATAATCATATTCATCAAGGTAATGAATTGAATATCGATCAAAGAAGAGTGGTATGGAAACGATCGATCGATATGAATGACCGTTCCCTTCGCCAGATCATCGTCGGTCTGGGCGGACCCGTACAGGGGGTTCCACGGGAAGACGGCTTTGATATCTCTGTTGCGTCTGAAATCATGGCCGTTCTCTGTCTATCTCAGAGTATCGGAGAATTAAGAAAAAGACTCGGTCAGATGGTTGTCGCCTATAACTGGTTAAAACAACCGGTGACCGTTGAGGATATTGGTGTAGAAGGGGCTCTGACGTTATTGTTGAAGGATGCACTAAAGCCTAACCTCGTCCAGACGATCGAGCATTCCCCGGCTCTTATCCACGGAGGACCGTTTGCCAATATAGCACACGGCTGTAATAGTGTCATGGCAACGAAAACAGCTTTGAAGCTTGCTGATTATGTGGTGACAGAATCCGGGTTCGGTGCAGATTTAGGGGCGGAAAAATTCCTGAATATCAAGTCCCGTGCTGCAGGTAAATCTCCAGATGCCGTTGTACTGGTTGCCACCATCCGTGCGTTGAAAATGCATGGTGGCCAGTCGAAAGAGGACCTTCAAACAGAAAACCTACCGGCCCTGGAAAAAGGATTGACCAATCTGAAGAAGCATATGGAGACACTGGAGCATTTCAATGTGCCATTTGTCATTGCCATCAACAAGTTCAGAGCAGACAGTGACAATGAAATCGATGCCTTGATCAAGTGGTGTGAAAACCAGAATAAAAAGGTTTCATTAACGGATGTATGGGCTAAAGGCGGAGAAGGTGGTATCGATTTAGCACAGAAAGTCTTAGAGGAGATCGAAGGGAATAAGAAGGAATTCTCCCCCCTATATGAACTGTCAGATTCCCTGCAGGTGAAAATCGATACTATAGCCAAAAAAGTATACGGGGCAAGTGGAGTCGAGTACACAGTCAAAGCGAGAAAACAGTTGGAAGAGTTCGAATCACGAGGCTGGGGCATTCTTCCGATCTGTATGGCCAAGACGCAGTACTCCCTCTCAGATGACCCGGCAAAACTCGGCCGTCCGGAGAATTTCACCATCACGATACGCGAATTGAAACCAAAGATCGGTGCAGGCTTCATCGTTGCTTTGACGGGAGAAGTCATGACGATGCCGGGACTTCCGAAAAAACCTGCTGCGTTCGGGATGGATGTAGATGAAGACGGCAGGGCGATCGGATTGTTTTAACAATGAAGAATGGAAAGGAGGGCGAAGATGTTTGACCCTACAGCATTTGATAACTTAAAGGTGATCTTTGAAGGAGCAGTCTACGATCTTGACTTGACAGGGGATATTCAGATACTTGATCGGAAGGATTTGTTTGATTTTGCTCATTATGAGCGGTGTTATCAAATCCAGTATTCACTCCCATACGAAAAATCGCTTTCAATCGAGTTTCATTTGAAGGCGGATATGGGGCATTTCCTGGCAGAAAGAAAGATGATGACCGAAAAGAATACGGCTGGAGCGGACATTCTCATCGTCTATAAAGGTGATGAAAAACTTCATCGTCATATGGAGATTCTGGAAGAAGCCTGGGGGAAGGATAAACATTGGGAGTGGCAAGAAGTGAAGTCCTCCATTAAACCGATCTCATATAAAGGGATTTTAACCTTCAACCGGGTGATTACGGAGGAAATGGTCGATGATGTGTTACAGATGATATCGTTCTCTGTAGATACACTGAAACAACTGAAGGGAAAGGACTTCTAGTCCTAAGTTGAGCTCATATAAATAGAAAAAAGGGGAATTTTTCATGAGAATAGCATGGGTAACGGATAGTACTGCATTTGTTCCAAATCAATCGGAGAGTGGGGAAAACGACATCTATGTAGTTCCGATGAGCATCCTGTTCGGGGAGAAGGAGTATATGGACGGCATTGACCTGTCCCCTGAAGAATTGTTCTCTAAATTAAGGAACGAAAAGGTGGAAGTGAAAACCTCTCAGCCTTCAATCGGCAGGTTTAAGGAATTATTTGAACAACTGTCAAGGGACTATGACTATATCTTCTCCATCCATGTTTCGTCTCATTTCAGCGGTACCTTTTCGTCTGCTTATCAGGCAGCGGAACTACTGAAGGACACCACTCCAAATATTAGCTGCATTGATTCGAAAATTCTTTCCAACCCGTTGACAGAATTGATTCAGTACGGTAAACGTTTATCGGAGGAAGGTAAAGATCCCCTTGGGATAAAAGAGGCGATTGAAGAAAGAATCAACTCTTGTGAGACGTATGTGATGGTAGGGAGCCTCGAGCAGCTGCATAAAAGCGGAAGGATGGGCGGCCTATCATTCTTCCTGGGGAGCGTCCTGAAGATAAAGCCCATGCTTTCCATTGAAGATGGTAAGCTTAAAGTGGAAGACAAGGTAAGAAGCATAAAAAAAGGCTTAAGCAGCATGAGCCACCAGTTGGATCTAGCTCTTGCAAATAGGAGAATAGGGAAAGTATCTGTATTACACGGTTTAAATCGGGAAGATGCTTTGGAATGGATGGAACAGCTGAGGCAAGCTTATCCGGAAATAGAATTCGGGGCCTATCCCCTCGGGGCAGTGATCGGTGTACATGCTGGTGAAAACACAATTGGTATAAGCTGGTTTTCAGAAAGTAAATGAAAAAATCAAAGAAGGAGTGATGTGTAGAGTCGGGCATCCACTCCTTTTTATTCTGAAAGTAGAACATCATTTGGTACAATGGAAGAGAAGGTGGAAATGTGGAGCGTAAAGAGCTGGACAGAGTAATAGACTATTTAAAACAAGAGTACATAGGTGAATCAACCGGACATGATTGGTATCATTTAGATCGTGTGAGAAAACAGGCTCTTAGAATCGCGAGGGAAGAGCAGGTTTCCCATACATATATCATTGAGCTTGCGGCACTGCTTCATGATGTGCCGGACGAGAAATTCGTAGGTGAAGAAGAAGGAAAAAAGAAGCTGGATGATATCCTAATGAATCTCACACTCAATGAAGAAGACATGACGTTACTGAAATCGATCATTTATTCCATCTCATATAAAGGTGGTCATGAAGCGGAATTGACTGCGATCGAAGCGAAAATCGTCAGGGACGCCGATCGCCTTGATGCCATCGGGGCGATCGGCATCGCCAGGACATTTGCTTATGGGGGCAGGAAAGGCAGAGAGATGTATAATCCGGGTTTTCAAGTGAGGGAACATATGACCGTAGAGGAATATAGAAATGGGGATAGCTCCAGCATCCATCATTTTCACGAGAAATTACTGAAGTTGAAAGATTTAATGTGTACAGAAACCGGCAGGATTTTGGCAGAAGAACGCCATGAATTCATGCTTAGGTTTCTAGAGCAATTCAATAAAGAATGGACTGGTCAAGAATGAGAATGTTAACAGCTGAGAATCTTTCCAAAACATATGGGGAGAAGACTCTGTTTAAAGAAATATCCTTTTCCATTACGGAGAAGGAAAGAGTCGGACTGATCGGAGTGAACGGTACAGGGAAATCAAGTCTGTTGAAACTGATAGCCGGAATGGAGGATTATGATACCGGTGAGATTTCAAAGCCAAACGACTATCATATTGCCTACCTTCAACAGGAACCCGCATTTGATGGGGAATTAACCGTGCTTCAACAAGTATTCAGCGGAGAAGCGAAGATCATCCAGGCTATGAGAAACTATGAAACGGTGCTCATGGTGATGGAGAAGAACCCGGAAAGTCCAAGTGTCCAAGATCAATTATTTGAAGCACAAAAACAAATGGATCTTCTCAATGCCTGGGATGCAAGTGCCAATGCAAAAGCCATCTTAACGAAACTCGGCATCCATGATTTCGGGAAGAAAATGAATGAATTATCCGGTGGCCAAAAGAAGCGGGTTGCCCTGGCAGGGGTCCTCATTGAAACTCCGGACCTGCTTATATTGGATGAACCGACCAACCATTTGGATTACCAGTCCATCAAGTGGCTGGAGGACTATTTGGGGAAATATAATGGATCGGTTTTACTCGTTACACATGACCGGTACTTCCTTGATAAAGTGACAAATCGAATCTTTGAATTGGATGGAGGCAGCCTCTATGCCTATAAAGGGAATTATGCTTCCTTTATTGAAGCCAAAGCTTCACGTGAAGAAGTGGAACGCCAATTATCCGAAAAACAGCAAAATCTTTACCGGAGAGAGCTTGCATGGATGAGAAGGGGAGCAAAAGCCCGGACCACGAAACAAAAGGCCCGTATCCAGCGATTTGAACACCTCGAAGATACCATGTCATCCGGTCCGTCCAATGGACAAGTCGATATGGCGATTGGAGGAAATCGTTTAGGCAAGCAGGTGTATGAGTTCAAAGGCGCTTCAAAACAATTTGAAGACAAGCGGATTTTAAATGAATTCTCTTTTCTGATCAAGCCTAAAGACCGGATCGGGATAGTAGGAAAAAACGGAAGCGGAAAATCAACCTTCCTCAATCTCCTTGCAGGAACCGATGAGCTGACAAAAGGAGAATTGATCAAAGGACAGACCGTTAAGATCGCCTACTATACCCAGGGTCATGAAGAACTGGATGAAAATATGAGAATGATTGAATATATAAGAGAAGCGGGAGAGTATATAACGACAGATAAGGGGGAACAAGTTTCCGTTACATCCATGCTCGAGAGATTCCTTTTTCCAATGAGCACCCATGGAACGTTGATCCGCAAGCTGTCTGGCGGTGAAAAACGAAGGCTCTTCCTGTTAAAACTATTAATGTCAAAACCCAACGTCCTGCTACTGGATGAGCCTACCAACGATTTAGACACAGAAACCCTGACAGTGCTTGAAGATTATATCAATGAATTTTCCGGTGTCGTAATCACGGTTTCCCATGACCGCTACTTCCTGGATAAGACAGCAGATCAGTTGTTAATATTCAATGGTGATGGACAGATCGATTTCTATTACGGGGAATATACTGAGTATCTGGAGAAGAGTGAAGCTGTAAATAAGAAGCAGCCGACAGATTCAACGAAAGAATCCGTCCCTGTTAAAGAAGTGAGGGAGAAAGAGAAAAAAAGGCTCTCTTATATGGAAAAAAGAGAGTGGGATGAAATTGAAGATAAGATGGCAGGCATTGAAGCAAAAATAGAAGAAGCGGATGCCGAGCTCCAAAAAGTCGGCAGCAACTTCGAGCGGGCACAAGAGTTGATGAAGGAAAGCGAACAGCTCAACGAAGAACTGGAAAGACTCATTGAGAGGTGGACCTATCTCTCTGAATTTGCCGAGTAAGTCTCTTTCTTTAAGGCAACAAGGATACTGTGTTAAGATGGAAACGAACAGTTTAAAGAAAGGGGTAACAGTCTTGAGGATTTTATCAATTGAACCTACTCCAAGTCCGAATACGATGAAAGTTCTTCTCAATCAGGAAATGAAGGCCGGGAAGAGCAACAACTATAAAAAAGATGAAGCGGAGGGGGCTCCTCCCGTCATCAAAGAGATCCTGGCCATCGAAGGTGTGAAAGGGGTATACCATGTTGCCGATTTCCTGGCCGTCGAACGGAATGCTAAATTCGATTGGCAAGAGCTTTTGCCACAGGTGAGAAAGGCTTTCGGTGAAGATGCAGCCGATGAGAAAACGGAATCCCCCATGGAGGAACATTTCGGTGAAGTGAATGTCAGTGTGCAGATGTTCAAAGGAATTCCGATGCAAGTAAAGGTGACAGATGGGGAACAAGAAAAGCGTTTTTCCCTGCCTTCTTCATTCATTGAAGCGATCGGTCAGGCCCAAAAAGAGGGGGATAATGTCGTCCTTCTTAGAAAGTGGAAAGATTACGGCATCCGGTACGGTGATCTGGATGAGATCGGCAGCGACGTGAGTGAAGAATTAGTGGCAGCCTATCCTTCTGAAAGACTTTCCGGTCTTATCGCGGAAGCAGAGGAAACAACAGATGCCAAGGGACCACTCATTTATAAGAAAAAGCAAAAGGTGACCGTCGAAGATTTTGAAGCTCCGGAATGGGAAACCAGGTATCAGAAACTGGATGCGATGGAGGATCCTACATTGGGGGACTTACCTCTCCTTCAAAAAGCCCTCGAGGACGAGAAAGTATCGATCCGCAGATTAGCCGTTGTGTACCTTGGAATGATTGAAGATGAAAGAGTCCTTCCATTGCTGTACAAAGGATTGCATGATAGGTCCGTAACAGTGAGAAGGACGGCGGGTGACTGTCTTTCTGATTTGGGCTTTCAAGCGGCCATTCCTGAAATGGTTGCAGCTTTGAAGGATAAGAGTAAACTGGTTAGATGGCGCGCGGCCATGTTCCTTTATGAAGTCGGTGATGAATCTGCCCTCCCTGGTTTAAAAGAGGCGGAAAACGACCCTGAATTTGAAGTGAAACTTCAGGTGAAAATGGCCATTGAACGAATCGAAGGCGGCGAAGAGGCAAAAGGATCGGTTTGGAAACAGATGACAGAAGCACGTCACCAATAAACAGGAAAGGGTTGATTATGCATGTCTATGGCATATGAAGAATATATGAGACAGTTGGTTACGCCGATGAGGCAGGAATTGACACAAGCAGGCTTTAAAGAGCTTGGTACAGAAGAAGAAGTCGAGAATTACATGGAAAACACAGAAGGAACGACCCTTGTCGTCGTTAACTCTGTTTGCGGATGTGCAGCTGGACTTGCACGTCCCGCTGCCACTCAATCCGTCATGAATAACGAAAAGACCCCTGACCAACTTGTCACGGTATTTGCAGGACAGGACAAAGAAGCGACTGCCAAGATGAGAGAATACTTCGACGGTTACGAACCTTCTTCTCCGTCCATGGCTCTACTAAAAGGAAAAAAGGTCGTGCACTTTATCCCCAGGGAAGAAATTGAAGATCACGACATTTCTTCCATTATTTCAAATCTGGTGACTGCATTTAACGAAAACTGTTAACAGACCATCAAAAAAGAGGTTGGGACATAACTAGGTCCATTTTCTCAAAAGACGAACAAAGTAGGATCACTTGTTACACCG
>NZ_BCVQ01000010.1 GCF_001591825.1 Rossellomorea vietnamensis NBRC 101237 | reverse complement strand
ACCTTCCGCTCCAATCAACTATTTAAAAATGTTTTAAACAACTTGAATAAATGTCTATATTACTTCGAATTTTTTAAGGCTGAAGTGATTGTTTATAGTTGTAGAATTGTTAAAGTTAAATGCTCTTAATTCTTTAAAGATTTTTGAGAAGCATTTAGCTCTGTCACCAATAGCTTAATAAGAGGGTGTGAGGAGCTGCGTAGACTCCTACGGAAAAACGGTCGTGTCGAGACCCGGAAGCGAATTGTGCTGAGGAGGCTCGGCCGAACGTCCGTGGAAAGCGAAGCAGTTCCCCTCACCCTGTAGCTCACACTCGTTGACAGGGCTACAGATCATAGGAAGTGAAAAAACAACAATATTTGAAGGATTTCACAAATATGTACCACTATTATCCTTATACTTCTGCTATTCTTTAAGTAGTAAACGGAGGTAAGGGTATAGTATGAGACGATTTGTGTTCACTTTTGGTTTTTTGATGATCCTGGTTAGTTGCGGTATTCTCGTCTTCCAATGGATGGGGTTTACGACAGAGAGTGCGGGTGAGTCGGGTATTGTTGAAGTAAGTCAAGACTATTCCATCATTCATAAAGGAGATACGTTTGATGTGACTGAGACGATTCATTTCCCATCGGGCATTCCTTCTGATCCACTCCTGATCAAATGGCCGGTGGGGGCAGGGAACTTTGGCTGTAATGATAAAGAAGAAAACAATTGTTTGACGAAAGAAAACGGTGAATTTTATGTTAAGACCTTGAATCAGGATCCTCAGGAAATCACCATCACCTATTCATTAAAGCACTCGATGAAAGCTGACAGTGTACCTTTAAGAAATTGGTATCCTGTACTTTCCGGGGTTTCAACCCTCAAAACGGACATTGAGTTAACGGAAAAGAGCTTAAGGAACGGAAAATGGATTGCGGGGTATCCTTCATCCAACCATAAAAAGTTGGATTATATCGATTACTATTTCTTCAGTGGCAGAGGGGAACCTTCAGATTTAGTGTGGACAAAAGAATCGCTGAAAGAAAGCGGGTCGCGAGCAGTAAAGGTATTGACTGGGGAAGGGGATCCAGTCGATCTTGATCAGTTGGATTCATTCGAATCCGCTGACGGCTTTGTGACTGTTCTCATTTCAAAAAAAATTAAACCTTTTAAGTCCCCCCATCTCATCGTTTTGAATGATGCTTATGGAGAAGAAGTGAAAAGGATAAGGCAAAGCTTATTGTACCAAACACTGTCCTCAAGGGATGAAGATGCCTGGTTGAAGGAATTGGTTGTCAGTATCCTCCTCAATGAGCCTCCAAACGCTGCCAAACCGGCATGGGCATACAAGCAGTTAAAAGAAGGTCTGAGCCCCTCCGAGTGGGATGATCTTAGACACAGGGTAAGGAACCAAACCGTAGACCATAACATGTTGGATGATGCAGTCAGTAACGTGACGGGGTTCAATTGTTCATTTTTTGCTGACAGTGTGAAAGGAAATGAGCATCCTTTGCTTATTTTGAAGGCTAGTAAGCCGATAATAGTCAATCAAAAATCAATTCAGTTATCATACGTTTCTTATCAGCAAAAGGAATATGTTCAATTCCCTGAGGCAGTCGAGGCCATGGGGAACGAAATGAAAGAACTGCAGCCTGGCGTGTACTTCACTACAGTAGAGGGTAATACTTTAAGGTTTTATCTAAATGAAGATTATTTTATTTACAATGAAGAAAATTACGGATTATTGGGAAAGCCGGTTCAAACGATAGGGGATACCACCTATATGGATACCCATTGGTTTGAAAAATTGTTCAATGCGGAAGTGAAGAACAAGAAAAATGCAATCGAAATCTTAAAGGAAACGTAAAAAGCCCTGCAGAACTTTCTGCAGGGTCCTTCTATATCCATCTCTGGAAAGAAGGCAAAGGGAGAGGAGAAACCGGAGGAAGAACTTATGGGGAATCGTAAGTCTTCTCCGCGGTTGGCAACAACATCAGTTAGGATGCTGTTACTCTCATTATCACCTATCAAAATGATTTTATACATGTTTGATGCAAATTCTGAATGTGGCGATATGTGTCGAGATATGATAGGATAGGGAGGAAAAAATACATATATGGTGGATGATTATGAGAGTCATATCAGGTACGTTAAAGGGCAGGCCGTTAAAAGCTGTTCCTGGAAGTGGAACAAGGCCCACAACAGATAAGGTGAAAGAATCGATATTTAATATGTTGGGTCCCTATTTTGAAGGCGGGACAGGATTGGATTTGTTTGCAGGAAGCGGCGGTCTGGGCATTGAAGCATTAAGCCGTGGACTCGATTCCGTCATCTTTGTGGATAGGGATCAGAAGGCTTTCCAAACGGTAAAGGCCAATCTTAAAGACTGTGATCTGATGGACCAAAGTGAAGTATATCGAAATGAAGCTACAAGAGCGTTAAAGGCGATACTAAAAAGAGAAATAGTCTTTGACTACATATTCCTGGATCCCCCTTACAAACAGCAGAAACTTCAACAACTCCTGGAGTTCATCGAAGAACACAACCTTCTGAATGAAAGCGGTTTCGTCATGTGTGAACATGGATCTGAAATAACATTGGAAGATAAAGTGGGGAGCTTGAAGAAGGTAAGGGAAGAGACCTATGGAATCATCAGGATATCGATATTTTCCAGGGGAGAATGATTGAGGATTACGATAAAGAGCTGGAGGTAAATATATGCCAAGTATAGCAGTTTGTCCGGGAAGCTTTGATCCCATTACATATGGACATTTGGATATTATTACACGGGGTGCCAAAGTATTTGATGAAATGTACGTGGTAGTATTAAATAATTCTTCTAAAAAACCACTCTTTTCGGTTGAAGAACGAATCGAATTGATTCGGGAAGTCACCAGGGATATACCAAATGTGGTAGTCGATTCATTTCAAGGCTTGTTGGTCGATTATGCGAAGAGTGTGAATGCAAAAGCAATCATCAGGGGATTAAGGGCGGTATCGGACTTCGAATATGAAATGCAGATTACGTCCATGAACCGGGTACTGGATGATGAAATTGAAACGTTCTTCATCATGACGAATAATCAGTATTCTTTCTTAAGCTCGAGTATTGTCAAAGAAGTGGCTAAATACGGAGGCGATATCTCTGAACTTGTACCGAAGCGTGTAGAAGAATCATTAAAGGCGAAATATCAGCGTGACTAACCATACAGGGTTGATCCAACTATTGACCATATTTCTTCACTAACTGTGAAATCGGTCTAAGTGGATCAACCCTGTTTTTCAATGATTCACATGTTTTCGTGCATATAGAACCATGTATAGGATCAGACTTGAAATCGTGATGATGGGACCTGCCGTCTTGAACCAATAGAGCATGTCGGTCCAAAATGCGTCGTTGTGCCTGGCGAATACCGGGATGGCGTTGGAAAGCTGCTCATCGGAAAACCTCTCATAAATGGGCTTCCAAATGAGAATGGTCGTGACGGATGCGGCAAATCCGTGAACTATGCGAGCGTAAAAGAAAGGCTTAAATCGAATATCCGTATCTGCCAGGATACTTGCGACCTGTGCCTGGACGCTGAAACCGCTGAAACCTAATATAAAGCTTGTGATGATCGCTTGGTGGAGGAGGGTGGCTTCCGTTACACCGCTTGTGAGTTTTGAACCCAATGTGATTTCAAAGAGTCCTGAAATAAATGGGATACTTAATTGGTCGGGTAATTGCAGAAGGATAAATAAAGCCGATAGACCTTCGGCAAAAAAGGTTGTGATGTTTAAGTGGTACAGCATTTTATTAATGACAGAAAATAAGATGATGAATCCACCGATCATTAACAACGTTTGAATGGATGAAGTGACGGCATCCCCCAGTAGTTTGCCGATGGGACGTTTGTCCTGTAACCTTGTCCGGTGAAGTGCCGAGAATGCTTCCCGGAGGATGAAACCCTTCCTTTTTGTCTGGCGGCTTCTGATTTCCTCTTTCTCTTTAACCCCGTAGAATCTCATGACGATGCCTACGCATATATTCCCGATATAATGTGCAGCGGCTAACACAATCCCAAGGGTCGCGTTTTGGAAGAATCCGACAGAAACAGCCCCGAATATAAATAGCGGATTGGAAGAGTTCGTGAATGAAACGAGTCTTTCCCCTTCCAGTTTTGTAATCTGTTTTTCCTGGCGCAAACGGGCTGTCAATTTAGCTCCTGCGGGAAAGCCTGATGCCATACCCATCGCCCACACAAATCCACCAACTCCCGGAACCCGGAATAATGGTCTCATCAAGGGCTCAAGCATGACACCTATAAACCGGACAACCCCAAATCCGATCAGCATTTCAGATACAATGAAAAACGGCAATAGGGATGGAAAGACGATTTCCCACCACATGTCCAAACCTCTGATGGATGCCTCCAATGATTCCCCGGGCATCAAGATGAGAGAGGTGGCAAATACCGTCACACTTATGGATAAAGCCAAGGTTTTGATTTTAGATTTGAACAACAGGACTTCCTCCCCTAAAAAATAGTTCCTTCTATTTCAATTCCTTGTGAAATGGGAAAAGAATGATAAAATGAGATTAATTCAACTTGTCCTCATATTATCCAATATACTCATACATACTTGAAATAGACCATATGATGAATAGACCGATGACTCGGGAAAAGGGGGAAGGGCATGGGTAGACCAAAGATCGGATTAGCCCTCGGCTCGGGTGGCGCAAGGGGATTTGCTCATTTAGGTGTCTTGAAAGCCTTTGATGATGCCAACATACCGATTGATATGATTGCAGGCAGCAGCATGGGGGCGCTCGTCGGCTGCTTTTATGGGGTGGGTCACAAGATGGAAGACCTATACAAGCTTTCCACTACCTTCAGAAGGAAGTATTATCTGGACTTTACCGTTCCGAAAATGGGGTTCATATCTGGCAAGAGAATAAAAGAGTTCATTCAGCTCTTTACCCATAATAAAAATATTGAAGAATTAAATATCCCTGTAAGTGTTGTGGCAACTGACATTACAAACGGAGAAAAAGTCATCTTTACCACCGGTCCAATAGCAAGCGCAGTCCGGGCAAGTATCGCTATACCGGGTATTTTTGTGCCTGAAAGGATAAATGGCCGTCTATTGGTGGACGGAGGGGTCATTGACCGGGTGCCGGTTTCCGTGGTGAAAGAAATGGGAGCGGACATTGTAATCGGGGTCGATGTGTCCCATGTGAAACGTAATGCAGAAATCACCACCATCTATGACGTGATTATGCAAAGCATTGATATTCTCCAACTGGAAATCGTCGCTCACCGTGAATTTGCTTCTGATTTCATGATCAGACCACATGTAGAAATGTACAGCACCAGAGCTTTTAAAAATATTGAAGAAATCATCGATATGGGAGAAGAAGAAGCAAAGAAGGCTATTCCTTCCATCAAGGAAGCTCTGGACAATTGGAAGGAGTAAAAAATATATGAAAACAAAAACGCTGATAAAAACCCTGCTGATCATGACCATCATTATGGTCGCCACTTCTTTTTATTATCTTCCTTTCTATGTTACGAAACCCGGGAATGCACATGAACTTGATCCAATCGTCCACGTCGAGAATGGATATGATGACGATGGGGAACTGATGCTGACAACCGTCAGGATGGGAAGGGCGAATATATATGCCTATCTGATGGCGAGCATAAGGAAATATGAATATATCTTTCCGGTTGAGGAGATCAGAAGTCCGCATGAAAGCGATGAAGAATACAATCTTCGCCAACTTCAGCTCATGAATAATTCCCAAACCCATGCCATTGAAGTGGCCTATAAAAAAGCAGGCAAACCGTATGAATATAAATATAAAGGGATTTATGTATTAAATATATACCCGGATATGCCGGCTGAAAAAGTGTTGAAACCTGGCGACCGGATCACCGCCATAGACGGTCAAACGTTTCAGTCGTCACAAGAATTCATTGATTACGTAAGTGGGAAAACAAAAGGGGATAAAGTGGATATCACATTCGTCAGGAATAAAGAGGAAAAGGTTGAAACGATCCCGCTTGAAGCATTTCCCGATGTCCCTGATAAGATTGGCCTCGGCATCACATTAAGTGATGATAAAGAAATCATAACAGATCCACCCGTAAAGCTTCAGACCGAGGAAATAGGGGGACCTTCCGCCGGATTGATGTTCAGTTTGGAAATCTATGACCAACTGACGAAGGGAGATCTGGCTAAAGGGCACAGGATTGCCGGGACCGGGACGATTTCAGAGGATGGTGTGGTCGGTCGTATCGGAGGCATCGAACAAAAAATCATTGCTGCTGATAAAGCGGATGCCGAATACTTCCTTGCACCGGATGAAACCATTACAAAAGAAATGAAGAAAAAATACCCTGATCTTGAATCCAACTATACCGCTGCGAAACGAACAGCTGAAGATATCGGTACGGATATGAAAGTGATACCCGTAAAAACATTTGATGAAGCATTGTCCTTCCTCAAATCGATCGAAAACTGAACAAAGAGACTGCCTTCAATACGGGGGGCAGTCTCTTTGTTTGAATCACATTGTTATGACATCATAATAGGGGGTTGGGACCATTCTTGTCGTAGAAGTCTTTTGCGTGCGTCTGGATCCTGCAGGCCCAATGAATAGATTTCCGCAGCCTTGATATCTAAATGGATATCATGTGGGTCTGCACTGGATAGCTTGCTGATCAAAGGGAGGGACAGATTCTTTTTCCGGGAGTGGATGAATTCCCTTCCCTTGGTATTCATACCGAGAAGACGGATATAACGAGGAGAGTCATGCCGGCTCCTCATTTCTTCTTTATGTGTATCGGTTAGTACATGAAGGAGCATTCTTTGAAGGCGTGTCCACGTGTATCGCTTGGTCTTAAGCTTCGTCATGAATTCTTCAAAGGATAAGCAAGACTTCGCATACTCTACCATCCGGTTTTCTATTCCCTCTTCTATTTCATATATATCCCTCAACTCAGATTTTGAAGAGGAAAGAAGCTTATATTGAAGCAGGGTCCAATAACTCTCCCACCTGTGTAATCCACCAAACTCGCCTTTATATCTTTCCAGTTCCTGCACAGAACTGGCAGGAAGATAAGATTCGATCTCGTGGTTCCCTCGGGTACTGAATATACTTTTGCGAATGCTGGTTGCACTGGCAATGGAAGGGGAAGAGAAATGTTCATCATGGTAACCGGCTGATTCCCGGGTAATCGTATACGCTTCCAATGAAGACCCAAGCTGATTCCTTGCCTCCAAATAGTGAAATCCCAAAATATTGTTGGGTTTACTTAAATCGATGACAGAATCCTGATTTCCCAATTTCCGAAAGGCACCGGCCAGTGCTGAGGGATAGCTCATCCCTTCCTGGATAAATTCCTTTATGTACGTATCGTATTGCTCCTGGTGTGTTTGGATGAATTGAATCGTCTTTAAGAACGCATCAATATCCCCATCTTCACTACCGAAACAGAAGCTTTCACAGCCAAATCGGTCCAGGAGTGAAATCGCCCCTTTTGAAAAAATTTCCGCATGCTGTGTCGCAAAACAATACGGAAGCTCTATCACGACATCCACTCCTGACTCCAGTGCCATCCTCGTACGGGCCCATTTTGAAACAAGTGCAGGCTCACCACGCTGGAGGAAGTGCCCACTCATCACGGCAACCACAACATCCGCCCCGGTAGCGGCCCTTGTTTCCCTCAAATGATGCAAATGTCCATTATGAAACGGATTATACTCCACAACTACCCCTGTCGCCTTCATAAAAACCCACAACCTTTCCATAATCAGTCTCATATTCTTTATAATAGTAGAAAATAAAAGTACCTAAATATCATTTTTTATTGAATCTAACTAAATATAACATATTTAATGATTCTGCCTTTCAGTTAGATTGGAAAGACTATTCTTTAGAATCAAAGAGTGGATCGTAGCGGAAGCCACTTGACTCCTGCGGGAAATAGAGGAAAGGTCAAGACCCCGCAGGGCAATAGCCCGAGGAGGCTTGACTTCCTCCCCGAGGAAAGCAAGTGGCTGCAGCGGAGAGGAACGGTCACTGTTTTATTATAAGCCCAATTAAGCATCTCAATTGAATGACTCATAACGAATATAATAAAATATTTGAAAGTCCTTATATTTAAACGTTATAATTACAACACTATGGTTAAAGAGAGTGTAAAGAAAAAATATTGACAAACGGTATTATGAAAGCTATAATTACCTTTGTTGCCTTGAGGTGATTACATTGAAATGGTCAATAATCCAATTACAAAAATTCAGAGACAAGGGACTTTCCATAGACGAAACGATTAATTTGGACGAACTGAAAGAAGTCGATCCCCAAATTATAGAAGTCTCACCTATTCGGGTGTCCGGAAAGGCGGATATCGGTTCAAACCGTGTCACTTTTCATCTTCATATAGAAGGAAAGTTAGTCCTGCCTTGCTCAAGAACCCTTGTGGATGTCGATTTACCAGTTGACATCAATACGATTGAAACGTATCTTCTAAATGAAGCTGATTATGATCAGTATGAGGAAGAAGAAGTACATCGTATACAAGGTGATGTTATTGATTTAAAACCGGCTATCAGAGAATTGCTGTTACTTGAGATTCCGATGCAGGTAATCAGTGATGAAGCGAGAGAACAAGATGAGATGCCTTCCGGTAAGAACTGGGAAGTGATGACCGAAGAACAGGCTCATGAAGTCGAACAAGAGGAAGAGAAGAAAGTAGATCCTCGACTCGCTGACTTAGCAAAACTTCTTGATCAAAACAAGAACTCTTAAAAGCGAAGTACCAGCTCGACTGGCTTCATAATGAGTATGAATCTCTTTTAAGGAGGTGGGAAGAATGGCAGTACCTTTTAGAAGAACTTCTAAAACAGCAAAAAGACAACGTCGTACACACTTCAAACTAAGTGTACCTGGTATGGTAGCATGCCCAAACTGTGGTGAGATGAAACTAGCACACCGTGTTTGTAAAGAGTGCGGAACGTATAAAGGAAAAGAAGTTGTAAGCAAATAATCGCTTACACCGCTAAAAAGCGTGAAGAGACCATGGCTCTTCACGCTTTTTTGTCGTATCTATAGAAAAGGTCTGTTCAATGGATCGGAAACACCATACACTAAATGTAAGATAAAAGGGGGCTTTAGAAGTGGGAGAATATGTATTACATATGAACAATGAGGGAATATTGGAATTTATCATTGATCGCCCGGATAAACGAAACGCTGTTAGCTACGAAATCATGAATGGACTTCAGAAGGTGATGGATGAGTGCGTTCAAAACGAACATGTAAAAGCGCTCATCATAACCGGAAGCGGAGATCGTGCTTTTTGTTCCGGGGGAGACTTGTCGCAGTTCCACAATCTGAAAACAGAAGGAGAAAGCTACGAAATGCTCAGTAAAATGGGCAGCCTCCTTACGAGACTCGCCTTTCTTCCGAAACCAACCATTGCCTTCATCAATGGCACTGCCATTGGAGGGGGATGTGAGATCGCCGCTGCGTGTGATTTCCGAGTAGCAAGAAGAACCGCGAAGATGGGGTTCGTTCAAGGGAATCTTGCCATCACCACCGGATGGGGAGGAGGGACCCTTCTCCTTGAAAGAATTCCTGTCTCCAAAGCCATGTCTCTTTTAATGACGGCACGTCTGGAACAGGCAGAAGCACTTCATGAAATGGGGTTCGTAGATGAAGTGGTGGATGAAATGGTACCTGTACATGAAGTACCATTTATTCAGATGATTTCGTCTAAGTCTGCAGGAGTCTTGAAGGCATATAAACGGCAACTCCTTAATCAATGGAATACAAAGAGGATAGAAGCCAATATCCTGGAGGAAATCAAACACTGCTCCAAACTGTGGGCACAGGATGAGCATCACAAAGCAGTTGATCGATTTTTATCTAAATAGTTCATGAATGTAAAAGGAGCAGGTGAAAACCGGTTCCTTTTTTGTATGTTAAAAATAGTGATGCTGATTCTATCTTCTCTAGTAAGAGCATATGTATGGAGAAACTGACGAAACAGGGGGGATGGATATGTCTTCAAATAGACAGGATGCCTGGAGCCAGGATGAAGATGTGTTGTTAGCGGAAGTGGTATTGCGTCATATACGTGAAGGTGGGACTCAGCTGCAAGCGTTTGAAGAAGTAGGGAAAAAACTATCAAGGACATCCGCGGCATGCGGCTTTCGTTGGAATTCATTTGTTCGTAAACAATATAAATCCGGTATAGAACTGGCAAAGAAACAGAGAAAGCAATCAAAAAAATATTCTCCGCCAAAGAAGACCTTTGAAGAGAAGCAGGAAATCCCGACGGTTGAATGTGCGTCGGAGTCTCCGGAAGCTTTTTCGATGGGAAGCATGATACAGTACCTTCAAAAAGCAGAGGAAGCCGTCCGTAACGAGGAGAAAGTACGAAATGAAAACAATCAGCTTCACGAACAAATCTCACAACTGCAGGAAAAGCTTAAAGCAACAGAAGAAGAGTTGAAAGAGTATGAAGAAAAATTCAATCTCCTTGAAGAAGATCATAAATCTTTATTAGCCATCTTTGAAAAAGCGAGAAAGATGGCCCTGCTACAAGGAAATGAAGACAAAGTAAAATTCCAGATGGATAAGAACGGCAATTTACAAAGATTGAATAAATGAAATGAAAAAGGCTGACTCGAGTGTACTTGAGCAAGCCTTTTTCGTATATTAACTGATTTTCTGTTCTTTGACCCCTTCAGGGAACCATACGTATGGATTTTCACCTAAATCTCTTTCCACTTCGTATGTTACGGCTTCAAACCCCATCTTCTCCCAGAAACCTTGAGATTTGATCCGGGAGTTTGTCTTGATCGGCAATCCAAAGGTCTTGGCGAATTCCACTAATTCTTTTCCGTAGCTTTTATTCTGGTATTTTGGCAATACTTCAAGCTTCCAAAGCTCCAGGTAATTTTGGGGAGGATCGAAGTATTGATCAAAACGGGCATTGCGTTGATAAAGACTCATTCTGGCAACCAGAGTATCCCCGAAGTAAATTCCGTAAAACGGAGATTCGCTATCGTTTTCAATGATATTCGCCTGCAGGTCCTCAAGCATGGATAATTCCTGTACACCATATTCTTTAAATTTTTTAAACTCTTCAAGAGTTTTATAGTTTACTTTTAATTTTTCCACTTTTACTGCCATAGTATGACCTCCTAAAAATGCTGAAAAATGATTCTTTGAATACAATAAGAATGTTGTATCCGTTTGCAATTCATTTACTATTAGAACTAGTATTTATTATTATTATATAACAAAATAACAAAAAATTCTGCACTTAATTAAGAAAACGTTTACAATGGAGAAGAAGGATTTCGACGATTTTTGTAGAATTCGTATTATGAACAGGTGTGTTCCATGAAGAAAGGGGAGAGATTGTGCAGAAGATATTAATTGCAAACAGGGGAGAAATCGCTTCTAGGATCATCAAAACATGTAAACAATTAAACATTCAAACAGTCGCGGTTTATTCAGATGCAGATCAGGATATGCCCTTTGTGAAAGAAGCGGATGTTGCATTCCGCATAGGTGAATCACAAGTGAACCGTTCATACTTAGTGGTGGACAATATATTGGATGTTGCAAAGAAGGAGAAAGTGGATGGAATCCATCCTGGGTACGGCCTGCTCTCGGAAAATGCCGACTTCGCGAAGAGGGTTTCCGAAGAGGGGATTACTTTTATTGGTCCTGCCCATGACATCATTGAGAAAATGGGAGATAAGGTAGAGGCAAGAAGAGTGATGCAGGATGCGTCTGTTCCTGTAGTACCTGGAAGCGACGGAGGAGTCGGTACCATAGAGGCTGCTAAAGAGGTTGCGAATGACATCGGCTACCCCGTGATGCTGAAGGCAAGTGGCGGCGGCGGCGGGATCGGTATGATCCGCTGTGAAAATGAGCAAGCGCTCGTTCAAAGCTTCGATTCTACTAAAAACCGTGCTAAAGCCTATTTCGGGAAAGAGGAAGTCTTCCTCGAGAAATGTATAGAGAATGCGAGACATGTAGAAGTACAAATCTTTGGTGACCACCATGGAAATCTCGTTCATCTATTCGAGCGGAATTGTTCCGTACAACGAAGAAATCAGAAAGTGATAGAGGAATCACCTTCTCCCGGCCTATCTCAAGAAACGAAGGAGAAGATGTTCAACGCTGCCATAAAGGCTGGAAAAGCAGTGAATTATACGAATGCAGGAACGGTGGAGTTTATCGTTGATGAAGAGGAGAATTTTTACTTCCTTGAAATGAATACCCGCCTGCAAGTAGAGCATCCGGTCACTGAAACGATCACGGGGCTCGATCTCGTGAAGTGGCAGCTGCTGGTAGCAAGCGGAGAGCCTCTGCCCCTTTGCAGGCAGGAAGAAATCCAGAATTCCGGTCATGCGATTGAGTTCAGGGTGTATGCTGAAGATCCAAAGACGTTTTACCCCTCTCCAGGCAAGCTGACAGAATTGGAATGGGGTCAAGGTGAAGGTGTCCGGATTGACAGCGGATACGAAAAGGGGAACAATGTGACCCCCTTCTATGATCCGATGATATCCAAGTGTATCATCCAGGGGAATGACCGTCAGGATGCGCTGGACAAGGCAAAGCTTTTCTTTGCGGGGGTAACGGTTGAAGGGGTCAAAACCAATGTCAGTCTCTTCAGGGATATACTTGAAGACAACGGGTTTAAAGATGGATCATATACGACCAAATGGCTCCAGGACTTTTTGACAGCCAACCGTACGTAATGTTGGTGCGGAATGATCCGCACCTCAATCAAACATAAGAAGACAAACAGGAGGAATCAATCATGAAGGAAATCACATCAACAATGGCAGGTACGGTACTGAATGTATTAGTGGAACAAGGTGGAGAGGTGTCGAGCGGAGATACTGTTCTAATGCTCGAATCTATGAAAATGGAAATTCCCGTTGAAGCTGAAGCTGCCGGGAAAGTCACAGAGATTAAAGTAAATGTAGGGGACTTCGTGAATGAAGGCGATGTATTACTAATAATCGAAGGATAATCCGGGTAAGACAATGAGTCAGAAATCGTTTGCGGTTTCTGGCTTGTTTATGAGCCGTTCTTGTATTTTTACATAAAACGACGGAGGGGATAATATGTCAACATCTAAAACGATCATCAATACTCTTGAAGAAACAAGGGAAAGAATTGCTTCCGGTGGTCAGCCTAAATATCATGAGAAATTGAAAGAACAGAAAAAGATGTTTGTCCGGGATCGCCTGCAACAATTATTTGATAATGGGGATTATCAGGAAGATGGGATGTTTGCCAATAATAAGGCGGACGACTTACCGGCTGATGGTGTAGTGACGGCGATTGGAAAAGTAGGGGGGCAGACTGTGTGCGTCATGGCCAATGATTCCACGGTTAAAGCCGGATCCTGGGGTGCGAGGACGGTTGAGAAAATCATCCGGATCCAGGAAACGGCCCTTAATTTAAAAGTGCCTATCTTTTATTTAGTGGACTCTGCAGGTGCACGTATCACCGATCAGTTAGATATGTTCCCGAATCGTCGGGGGGCAGGCAAAATATTTCATAACCAAGTGAAGATGTCCGGGATGGTTCCGCAGATTTGTGTCCTTTTTGGACCATCAGCAGCCGGAGGAGCATATATTCCTGCATTCTGCGACATCGTCATCATGGTGGATGGGAATGCGTCCATGTATCTTGGCTCGCCTCGGATGGCGGAAAAGGTGATTGGGGAGAAAGTGACCCTTGAAGAAATGGGCGGTGCAAGAATGCATTGTACGGTCAGTGGTTGTGGTGACCTGCTTGCGGCTTCCGAAGAGGAGGCAATTGAAGAAGCGAAAAGGTATTTAGGTTATTTCCCGGCCAATTATCAACAGAAGCCCAAGGTGCTTGAGGGACTTGCGCCTAAACATGAAAAGCTTCTCGAAGACATCATCCCTGAACATCAAAATGCTCCATTCAATATGTATGATTGCATCGATACGTTGATTGATGAAGGAAGCTTCTTTGAAATGAAAAAGCTATTCGCTCCTGAATTGATTACAGGTTTCGGGCGACTTGACGGTAAGGTAGTAGGGATCATTGCCAATCAACCGAAAGTGAAGGGTGGAGTCCTTTTCCATGATTCCGCGGATAAAGGCGCTAAATTTATTCAATTATGCGATGCTTTCCATATTCCTTTGTTGTTCCTTGCTGATGTACCTGGATTCATGATCGGGACCAAGGTGGAAAGAGCGGGTATTATCCGCCACGGTGCAAAATTGATAGCAGCCATGAGTTCGGCAACGGTAACGAAAATTTCTGTGATCGTAAGGAAAGCTTATGGAGCAGGTTTATATGCCATGGCAGGTCCTGCTTTCGACCCAGATGTCTGTATTGCCCTTCCTACGGCTCAAATTGCCGTAATGGGTCCTGAGGCTGCGGTGAATGCCGTATATTCCAACAAGATCCAGGCAATCGAAGATCCGAAAGAAAGAATTCAATATGTCCAGGAAAAACAGAAGGAATATAAAGAGTATATCGACATTTATAAATTGGCTTCTGAATTAATTGTAGATGAAATCACCGCCCCGAATGAATTGCGATCCGTATTGATCCAGCGTTATAAGCTTTATGAAACAAAGGATGTCACGTTCAGTGAAAGAAAACATCCTGTATATCCTGTATAAGGACCTATCAGTGCCGGGCTCGTTCCTTTTGAACGGGCCCTTTCTTTCGAAAAGGATTGATTCTTTCTGCCTATAATCGTTTTCTCACTCAGAAAAATTTGGTAAAATGTTCATAAACGATGAAAAAGAAGGAGTTAGTATGAAAATTGGAATCATTGGAGGAGGAGCGGTCGGCCTTTTATTTGCCGGTTATCTTGGCCGGTTATTTGATGTAACCCTTATCGTTCGGAGGGAGTCTCAAGTCCGCTCACTGTTGGAAAATGGGGTTACCATCTATAAAGAAGGGTCGGCCATCACAACCAGGGTAGGAGCCGTACAAGAAACCGAAACGGAGAAGGAATTCGACCTTGTGATTGTGGCCGTAAAGGAATATGATCTCCCGTTTCTTAGAAAGGAACTCGTCGAACTCGGAGTTCACGTGCCCCTACTGTTTGTTCAAAATGGAATAGGTCATGTTGATTGGGTGAAATCATTGCCTCATCGGCATCTGGTCGCGGGCTCGGTGGATCATGGGGCCATGAAGGAAAATGATGCCGCCGTTCACCATTTAGGGGAAGCAGAGACGAATATTGCGTTAATTAGAGGGAATTGGCATGTGATAGAAGAAATAGTATCTAAGAGTACTGATTCCTTCCGGTTTTCAATCCGGAAAGACTTCGAGAAAATGCTCCTGACTAAGTTATTCGTCAACGTATCAATCAACCCCCTCACAGCTTTAACGGGTGTGACGAACGGTAAGCTTGTTGAAAACCCTTATTTCCATGGATTACAGAAGGAATTATTTAACGAGATGCTTCTCTTATTTCCTCAAATGAAAGGGAATATTTCCTTCGAAAAAGTAGTCGATATCTGCCGGAATACATATCAGAACAGATCTTCCATGTTAAAAGACATAGAATCACAAAGAAAGACGGAAATTGAATCGATCATTGGCGTCCTTTTGGACAAAGCCCAAAAAGAACACCATTTTGTACCCATCATGAATCTACTTTACAAATTAGTTAAAGGAATAGAAAGAGAAGGTCTGGGGGGATAAAATGGCTTCCATTTTTTCGACGATCATTGCCATTTTCGTTATGATTCCATTTTTGGGGTATTTCATCAGTTTTATTCTTGCTAAGGAAATCTTAAAGAGTCACCGGAGAGCTGTGCATATCGCCATTGATATTACGACATTTCTCTTGATTGTATCTGTTCATTTCATTGTCATTGCCATATGGAGGACATCCTATCTGTGGCTCATTTTTATTGTGATCTGTTCAATCGGGGTGCTGTTTGCCATCATGTATTGGAAAGCAAAGGGTGAGATCGACTACCCAAAAGTGCTCAGAGGATTCTGGCGGGTGAACTTCCTTTTATTTTTTACTGCCTATATCACGTTGATGATCACGGGCCTCATCCTCCGAATCCTGGAACTGTATTAAAATTCAGCAGGCAAGTTTTTTCCTTTTCCTTATGTGGAATGATATACTCATCGTTAGGATATCAAGAGCTAGAAAAGGAGTAATTCATATGGAATTGGAAAGCTTAAACATTCCAGCAATAAATCAGTTTGCGTCTAAATATTTAAAACAAGAAGAGCCTGTCACTTCTTTTTTTCATTATAATATCAATAACCCATCCGTTTACGAGGAACGGATGAAGGATTTAGAATCACGTACTTTCCCTCGGGAGGGTCTCTCAGAATGTATCTCTTCCTATATGAAAGGCCTGCCTTCTTCAGATAAAGTAGAAGAGGCACTTGAGAAACTGAGGGATAATGCGGTGACCGTCGTGGCGGGTCAACAGGCAGGTCTATTGACCGGTCCTCTTTATACCATACATAAAATCATATCAGTCATCCAATTGGCCAGGCAGCAGGAAGCGCGCCTTAAGCACCCGGTTGTACCGGTTTTTTGGATAGCAGGTGAAGACCACGATTATCAGGAAGTGAATCATATATACGTTGAAAAAGGGTCGAAGCTTGAAAAGGTGGGGTATCCCGAGAGAGTATTGGAAAAAAAGATGACCTCTCACATAACGTATTCTAATTCAATGATGAAGAAATGGCTTGATGACATTCTCGTTGCTTTAGGAGAAACAGAACATTCAAAACAGCTTTCAGAGGAGCTTCATCAAATGATCGATGAGGAAGAGTCGATCGTCCGCTTCTTTGCCCATATCGTCATGAGTCTATTCAAGGATTTCGGATTACTGGTCATTGATTCCTCCCACCCTCAGCTAAGGAAACTGGAAGCGGCACACTTTCATCATCTGATTGAAAACAGCCAATCGATAACGGATGCGGTCCTTCTGCAGCAGCGTGACATCCGGGAAAGTGGTTTTCACACTCAACTGGAGATCTCTCCTTCTGCCGCCAATCTTTTTCTGCAGATTCAGAATGAACGGGCCTTGTTAGATCGGGATGGGGATACGTTTTTTGAAAAAAATAGCGGAAACACATACTCTTCCGTGGAGTTATTATCTATTTTGGAGAAAAGCCCCCAATCATTCAGTAATAATGTCGTCACAAGACCAATGATGCAGGAATGGTTATTCCCGAACCTGGCGTTCATCGCAGGCCCCGGTGAAATAGCCTACTGGGGAGAATTGAAAAGAGCGTTTGAATATGTAAATTTGAAGATGCCTCCTGTTGTACCAAGGTTAAATATCACCATAGTGGAAAGGGATATAAATAAGAGGATCGACGACCTCCAATTATCCCTTCACGGAGTGATTACAGAAGGGGTAACAACTGCCAGGGATGCCTTTTGGAAATCTCTTGAGCGTCCAGGGATAGAAAAGGAAATGAAAACCATTCAGGATGAACTCGACCGCCGATATGAGGAAATCCGTAAACTGGCCGTCTCGATCGATCAAGGGTTAAATCCGATCCTTGATAAGAATCTTGAATTCCACCATAGTCAGTTCGATTATTTACGCAAAAAAATTGACAAAGCGTTAAAAGACAAGCACTCCTTGATCTTCACCCAATTCACGAAAGTGGAAAACAGTATCAGACCAAATGAAGGACCACAGGAAAGAACCTGGAATGTCCTCTACTTCCTGAACAAATACGGCCCCACTTTCATAAGGGACTTGACCTCTCTGGATTATTCCTTTGATGGCACTCATAAAGTGATCTATATCTGATCAGTCAATATAAAAAAGGACCAAATTCGTTTTGATATGCGAATTTGGTCCTTTTTCTGTTGTTTAAAGACAAAATTCAACCTTGGAAATTTGTCTTTAAAAGCAGGAAAAACACTATTGAAAAATAGAGGAAATATTTTGCTGGGAAAGAATATAGAAAAGAGTGGAGAAAAGTGGGGGGATGTGGTACATTTGTGTTAGAAAGTGGGGGCAGTGCATATGTTCATGGGCGAATATCAACATAACATTGATAATAAAGGCCGTTTAATCGTACCTGCCAAGTTCCGTGATCATCTCGGGGATTCATTTGTCATCACCCGTGGACTTGATCAGTGCTTATTTGGTTACCCCATGGATGAATGGCGATCCCTTGAGGAAAAGCTTAAAGCCCTGCCGCTTACGAAAAAAGATGCCCGTGCCTTCACTCGATTTTTCTTCTCGGGGGCAACCGAGAGTGAACTGGATAAAACGGGAAGGGTGAATATTCCTGCTACACTTGTGAATTATGCACAATTGGATAAAGAATGCATTATTTTAGGAGTTTCCAATCGAATTGAGATTTGGAGTAAATCATTATGGGAAGACTATTTCACACAGTCTGAAGATTCATTTGCTGAGCTTGCAGAGAATATGGTGGGGTTTGATATATAGCCCACCACAAAACGTTCGATTGGAAAGGTGAAGTCAACATGTTTAAACATACAACTGTATTATTGAAAGAAACCGTAGATGGACTGGCTATCAAGGAAGATGGAGTCTATGTGGATTGTACGTTAGGCGGGGCGGGTCATAGTGAGTACCTGGCCGGAAAGCTTTCGTCCGAGGGGCATCTTTATTGCTTCGATCAGGATGAAACGGCCATCAACCATGCGAAAGAAAAGCTTGCAGCTTATCAGGACAGGGTGACATTCGTTCAATCAAATTTCCGGCATATCAAGGAAGAACTTGAACATCTCGGAGTACATAGTGTGGATGGGATTCTTTACGATCTGGGTGTGTCATCTCCTCAGCTGGATACTCCAGAAAGGGGCTTTAGTTATCACCACGATGCGCCTCTGGATATGAGAATGGACTTACAAGGCGAAGTAAGTGCTTATGATGTCGTCAACCATTGGTCGTTTGAAGATCTGGTCCGAATCTTTTACCGGTATGGTGAAGAAAAATTTTCGAAGCAGATTGCAAGGAAGATTGAAGCGGCACGCGAAGTGAAAGCAATTGAAACGACAGGTGAATTGGTAGAACTGATCAAGGAAGGGATTCCGGCACCTGCAAGGCGAAAGGGTGGTCATCCTGCCAAAAGGGTCTTTCAAGCGATCCGAATTGCCGTCAACGATGAGCTTGGGGCCTTCGAGGATTCGTTAGAACAAGCCATAGGCCTTCTGCATAAGGGTGGAAGAGTGAGTGTCATTACGTTCCATTCTTTAGAAGACCGGATTTGTAAAACGATGTTCAAAGAAAAAGCATCAGGGCCGGACCTGCCACCGGGATTACCCATTATCCCGGAAGGATATGAAGCAGAACTTAAACTTGTAACGAGAAAACCGATCCTGCCGAGCGAAGAAGAGTTGGAAGAAAATAATCGGGCCAGGTCGGCTAAATTGAGAATCGCAGAAAAAAATATATAAAAAGAAGGAAACAGGAGGGAGAATTTTGAGTAACTTAGCGAGAAAGTATGAGCAGCAAAATGTTGAGAAATCCTATCAGTCCGTTCAAGCCAAACCCAAGCGTCTGAATGAAGAAAGAAGGTCCGTTGTCACCCCGGGTGAGAAAATCCTTGTGGCCATCTTCGCAATGGTATTTTGTATCCTGGCGGTTCAAATTGTTTCGACCCAGGCAGCCATCTATGATGTCAACAAAGAGGTTCAGCACGTAGAAACGACCATTGAAAAGCAGGAAAAGGCGAACAATGACCTGAAACTTCAAGTAAGTGAACTTAGTACGTATGAGCGTATTCTCGAAAAAGCAAAGGAACTTGGACTTAACTTGAAAGAAAAGAACGTTAAGGTTGTTGAACAATAATGAAAAAAAGGCCAAGTATGAACATAGGGGCAGCCATCCTTTTCGGGATTTTCGGCTTGCTCTTTTTTGTATTAATGGTCCGCTTCGTCACCATTCAGGTCACGGGAGAAGCGGAAGGGAAGGTCCTGGCATCACAAGCGGCAAAAAAATATATTAAAAGTCATATTTTAGAAGCACATAGAGGAACAATCTTTGACGGGAAAGGGGAGGTCATCGCAGAGGATACATCCGCCTATACACTGGTTGCGATATTAGATCCAAGTATCACCAGTGATCCAAAGAAACCCAAGCATGTGACAGACCCTGAAAAAACGGCCAAAGTCCTCGCGGAGTATCTTGATATGAAGGAAAGTGAGATTTATGAACGCTTAACCAAAAAAAGAGCGGATAATAAACTACCTTATCAAGTGGAATTCGGTGCTGCAGGAAGAGATTTATCCCATCAGATGATGCTCGACATTAAAGAAGAAGATATCCCCGGCGTTACATTCAGGAAGGAAGCGAAGCGATTTTATCCTAACGGCTCCTTCGCCTCCCATCTTATCGGGTTTGCTCAGAAAAAAACCGACGACGATGGGGATTCTACGACCGTGGGTAAAATGGGAGTGGAAGCAAGTTTCAATGATGTATTGAAAGGCAAGGATGGGTCTGTTTCTTATAAGAGTGATGTGTGGGGCTATCTCCTGCCGAATTCAGACGAACATGTTACCCCGCCTGAAGATGGGGATGACCTATACCTGACCATCGACAAGAAGATTCAAACCTTCCTGGAAGAAGCAATGAATGAAGTCCAAAAAAAATACAAGCCTAAGAAAATGTTTGCAATCGTATCCGACCCGAAAACAGGGAAGATTCTTGCCATGAGTCAAAGACCTACATTCCACCCGGATACAAGAGAGGGGCTCCTGGATAACTGGACCAACATCATCGTTGAAGATACGTATGAACCAGGCTCCACGATGAAGTCTTTTTCCCTTGCAGCTGCAGTGAATGAAGGTAAGTTCAATCCGAATGAAACCTATGAATCTGGTAAGTATTATGTGGAAAATGTTCCAAACCCGATCAGGGATCACAATGGAGGAGAAGGTTGGGGAACGATTACATTCCTTGAAGGCGTTCAAAGATCTTCCAATGTTGCATTTGCGAACCTATTGGATAAAATCGGATTTAAGAAATATGAAGACTATTTACATGACTTTGGATTTGGTGAAGCGACAGACGTAGGACTGCCAAATGAGGCATCGGGTTCGATATTGTATCATTACCCGATTGAAAAATACACGACCATTTTCGGTCAAGGTACGACCGTCACACCGCTTCAAATGATTCAGGCGGAGTCGGCGATTGCCAACGATGGGAAAATGATGAAGCCTTATGTCATTTCAAAGATCGTCGATCCCAATACAAAGAAAGTCATCAAAGAGACTAAGCCTGAAGTTTCAGGAAGCCCCATCACGAAGGAAACGGCAATCAAGACGAGGGAGTACCTGGAGACGACTGTCACATCTGAACATGGTACAGGACAGAAGTTTGCGATTGAAGGATATCGTGTCGGCGGTAAATCCGGTTCGGGTCAGATACCTGATCCATCGAATGGTCGTTATATGGTCGGAAAGGAAAATTATCTATTCTCCTTTATGGGTATGGCCCCTATCGATGACCCTCAGTTAATCGTGTATGTAGGGGTCCAACAGCCTGAACTGGAACCGACTGAGATCGGATCGGATCCGGTCTCTGCGGTCTTCAATCCCGTCATGCAAAACAGCTTAAAGTACCTGAACATCAAACCTCAGGAAAAAGTGAGCCTGAAGAAACAATCACTCCCTGAAACGAGGGACATGAGCGTGGAAGAAGCAAAAAAAGAACTGGAAAAAGCAGGCGTGACTCCAGTGGTGGTCGGAAATGGTTCACAAGTGGTCAAACAGCTTCCTCAAGGCGGAAATGCCACTCTTGAAGGGGAAAGAGTCGTGATCAAAACCGATGGAGACATTACCATTCCCGATATGAAGGGATGGTCTGTAAGGGATGTCTTTAAGGTAGCCAATATCGCCGGTCTGAAGATTAATATGGTTGGAAATGGATATGCTTTCAGCCAGAATATACAGCCTGGGATAAAGGTCAAGAAAGATGAGCCACTCGTCGTCAACTTCAAGACCCCTGAAGAAGCGGCGGCACCGAAAGAAAAAGAAGAAGAACAGCTGAATTAACAAAAAGGGATGACTCAATTACCGGAGTCATCCCTTTTTGTCCATCCATTCTTAAAACCCTATACCCCTGCCGAAAGCCCGGACTCTTTCATTGAATTGAAACATACCACCATGAGTCCAAGCATATAATGGAACGAGCCATAGAAGGGGAGGTTCCATTTGTGAAAAGAGTATCCAATGTAACGGTAAGGAAGAGGTTGGCAGTAGCGCTTATAGTAGGAGTCCTTATTTTCTCCATCATAGATATCCGGCTGGGGTATGTTCAGTTTTTTAAAGGGGACTGGCTTACCGGTTTGGCAAAAGACTCCTGGAGTCGAAATATTCCATTTCAACCTGAGAGAGGGAAAATAGTCGACCGAAATGGAGTAGAACTCGCAGGGAATCAAAGTGCACCGACTATATTTGTCGTTCCACGGCAAATTACGGACCCTCAAGGAACAGCGGATAAACTGGCAGCCGTTCTTAATATTTCAGTTGAGTCTGCATATAAATATGTAACACAGAAAGCCAATATGGTGCTGATAAAGGAAGCAAGGAAGATCTCGTATGAAAAAGCGAAAGAGGTAAGGGATTTAAATTTGAAAGGCGTGTACTTAGGCGAGGATTCTAAGCGTTATTATCCATATGGAAGTTATTTATCCCATGTACTCGGCTTCGCAGGAATCGATAATCAAGGGCTCATGGGGCTCGAACTTTCTTATGATGAAGAGCTTAGTGGAGATAAAGGGTATGTGAAATTCTTCTCCGATGCCAAAGGAAAGAGAATGCCTGATATGGCCGATGATTTTGAAAAGCCGGAGAATGGATTGGATTTAAAGTTAACGATCGATACCAAAGTGCAAACCATCGTTGAGCGTGAATTGGATATCGCAGAGGCGACGTATAATCCAGATGGCATCATCGCCATCGCCATGAATCCTAAGAATGGTGAAATACTCGCCATGTCCAGCAGGCCGACATTTGATCCGGCTAATTTCCGTAATGTGCCCCAGGAGATCTATAATCGGAATTTACCGATTTGGAGCACGTATGAACCAGGATCCACGTTCAAGATCATTACGCTTGCAGCGGCCCTCGAAGAGAAAAAGGTGGATCTCTATAAAGAAACCTTTCATGACCCCGGGCATATCGAAGTGGCCGGATCGACACTACACTGCTGGAAGCGTGGGGGACACGGAACACAAACATTCCTTGAAGTGGTACAGAACTCATGTAACCCGGGATTTGTCGAGTTGGGTCAAAGGTTAGGGAAAGAAAAATTATTCAGTTATATCCATGATTTTGGTTTTGGTGAGAAGACAGGGATCGATCTGCAAGGGGAAGGGAAGGGCATTCTCTTTAATCTCGACCGTGTCGGGCCTGTAGAGCAGGCGACAACCGCATTTGGCCAGGGGGTGGCCGTTACCCCTATTCAACAGGTCGCAGCAGTGTCAGCGGCAGTCAATGGAGGAATATTGTATCAGCCCTATATCGCAAAAGAGCTTATCGACCCTTCAACCGGAGAAGTGGTCATGAGAAAGAGCCCTCAGATCAAGAAAAGGGTCATTTCCGAAGAAACGTCAAAGCAGATTCGTGAAGCGTTGGAAAGTGTAGTGGCCAAAGGAAGCGGAAAGAAAGCGTTTGTAGATGGTTACCGGGTAGGGGGGAAGACGGGGACAGCGCAGAAGGCAAAGGATGGTAAGTACCTGGAAAACAATCATATCGTTTCCTTCATGGGAGTGGCTCCTGCAGATGACCCTCAGATTGTGGTGTATGTCGCTGTCGATAATCCGAAGGGGACGATTCAATTCGGTGGAGTCGTGGCTGCACCGATCGGAGGGAGTATCATAGGTGATAGTCTGGAGGCAATGGGGGTCCCGAAGCGTAAAGGTCAAATTGAAAAAGAGATGACGTGGACCGACACTCCGTTGATTGAAACCCCGGATCTGGTCGGATTGACGAAAAATGAACTGCAGGAACAACTGGTGAATCTTGACCTGGATGTAAGTGGAAGCGGTGAAAAGGTGGTAAGTCAGTCTCCGGACCCGGGAGTGAAAATAAAACAGGGTTCAAAGGTTAGGGTCTACCTATCTGAAGAATAATGGCACAGAAGGTCTACACGATCGTCATTTCATGATATACTTTTCATTTATGCCGGGGATTTGGACGGATGGATCCCCGGGGTATAAAGTGTCAGTTCGCGTGACGTAAAAAAGATATCGAACTAAGTTAAAAGGTTGATAGCTTTCATTCATATTTTTTTGTAAAATATAAAAAGGTTGCTTTCTGCCTGTGAGGAGTTGAAAGGATGAGATTGCACACTTTGCTTGAAGTACTACCGTTTTTCTCAGTACATGGTGAAGGGAATCCGGATATTTCAAACATCGCGAATCACCACAAGAAAGTAAAGAATGGTGATTTATTTATTTGTATCAATGGATTGGAAATCGATAGCCACTCTCTTGCAGAGGTGGCAGAGAAGAATGGTGCAGCAGCGATCCTTGCAGAAAGGAGACTGGATGCAGGCATTCCTGTCATCATTGTTCCCGATACGAAGAAAGCGATGGCGATTCTAGCGGACCATTTTTATAAACAGCCCTCCCATCAGCTGCTTTTGGTCGGAGTGACGGGGACGAATGGCAAAACCACGACGACCCATCTCATCGATCATGTTTTTACTCAAAGTGGGATGAAGACAGGATTGATTGGAACCCTGCATATCAAAGTGGGGGAGGAGTTGGAGGTCAGCCATAATACCACGCCTGACAGTTTGACCCTTCAGCAGACGTTCAGACGATTTTGCGATAAAGGGGTGCGGTCCGCCATCATGGAAGTCTCTTCACATGCTTTGGATCAAGGACGTGTGCATGGGTGTGACTATGACATAGCAGTGTTTACGAACCTGACGCAGGATCATCTGGATTATCATAAAACAATGGAAGACTACCGTAATGCAAAAGGCTTATTGTTTTCTCAATTAGGGAATACTTATTTCAAGAAATCCCCTAAGTATGCCATTATTAATAAGGACGATGATGCATCTGATTATTTCATCAAATCCACAGCCGCCCATGTCGTTACATATGGACTGTCTCCATCAGCTGACTTTCATGCAAAAGATGTGGTCCTTAGGGCAACAGAGTCGGTCTTCACCCTTGTCACACCATTTGGGGAACGGGAAATGGTTTTAAAGTATGCCGGGAAGTTTAATGTATACAACGCCCTGGCTGCAATAGCGACAGCGTTTGCTGCGGGTATACCAATTGATGAAAGTATAAGGAGCCTCGAAAAAGCCAAAGGGGTCAGGGGACGGTTTGAAACCATTTCAGAAGGTCAGCCATTTTCGGTCATCGTCGACTATGCCCATACTCCGGATGGCTTGAAGAATGTGTTAGAGACCATCAGGACGATTACAAACGGCCATGTCATTGTAGTGGTAGGATGCGGAGGGGACAGGGATAGGATCAAGAGGCCGATCATGGCGGAGATTGCCTGTGATTATGGCGATTATGCCATTTTCACTTCTGATAATCCCAGGACAGAGGATCCGGAGGCCATCTTGAAGGATATGGAAGCCGGAGTTGTCGGCAAGCAATATCAATTGATCGTTGATCGCAAAGACGCGATCAAAGAAGCCTTGAGTCTTGCGAAACCGGAAGATGTCGTCCTGATTGCCGGGAAAGGGCATGAAACCTATCAGATCATCGGGAATCATGTATACGATTTTGATGACCGGGAAGTGGCAAGACACTTCATCAAGGGGATGTAGGAATGCTCCTTTATGATGAAGTTAGAAAAAAGTTTCCGGAAACCAGAGGAATCCATTTGCCGGGCTACTCCTTTTTAGTAGTTTCAAATTCAACTAGGATGGGAATGGAGAAAGGACTATATATACCTGCAGGTGATGAAGTGAACCTTTTTAGAAGCATTGAAAAAGGAGCGATTGCTTCCCTTTGGCACAAGGGTGAAGAAATCCCATCATTTGTCCCCAATCACTTTCCGTTATTTATAGTTGAAGATGTATACAGGGCTTATGTAGACTTACAAGAGAGTTACAAACAAAATTACAATCAAGAAAAGTGGGAAATTATGACGAAGTTTATTTTTAGCAGCGAATCTGAACAGCATCAAACAAATGATAAGTCTATGGAGGGATCTATACTGGATCCAACCGATGGAATGGGAGGGGAATGACGATGATGGAACAAGTGATCTTTTTTACCATCATAATGGCGTTTCTCATAACCGTATTGCTTGCCCCATTATTTATCCCTTTCCTCAGAAGATTGAAGTTTGGACAAAGCATCAGGGATGAAGGGCCCGAGTCGCATCAAAAGAAGACCGGTACACCAACGATGGGTGGGATCGTGTTCCTAGTATCCATCGTCATCACGACATTTGTTATGACCGGTAAATATTCAGAACCGGGCCCTGAAACGTATTTAATGATCCTCGTGACTGTTGGATTTGGTTTATTGGGTTTCCTGGATGACTTTATAAAAGTCGTGATGAAAAGGAATTTAGGTTTGACCTCCAAGCAGAAGCTGCTGGGACAGATTGTCATATCGGTGATCTTCTATCTTATCTTTAAACAAAACGACTTTCCGACCACTGTTTCGATACCACTGACGGATATTTCGTTTGAATTAGGCTGGTTTTATTGCTTATTCATTATCTTTTGGCTTGTTGGATTTTCAAACGCAGTCAATCTGACGGATGGTCTGGACGGTTTGGTGTCCGGAACAAGTGCCATTGCATTCGGCGCACTGGCTGTACTTGCGTGGAGTCAATCCCAATATGATGTTGCCATCTTTGGAGTAGCGGTGGTGGGGGCGGTTCTTGGCTTCCTCGTCTTCAATGCACATCCTGCCAAAGTATTCATGGGAGATACGGGCTCACTTGCACTCGGAGGCGCAATCGCCACGATCGCCATTCTAACCAAGCTTGAAATCATATTGATCCTTATCGGGGGAGTTTTCGTCATTGAGACTCTTTCCGTCATCTTACAGGTGGCAAGTTTTAAAACAACAGGAAAACGAATTTTCAAAATGAGCCCATTGCACCACCACTATGAGCTGGTTGGATGGTCGGAGTGGCGTGTCGTCGTCACGTTTTGGACTGTGGGATTACTTTTTGCCGTTTTAGGAATCTATATTGAGGTGTGGTTATAAGTGAAAAACATTACAAAATTCAAACATAAAAAAGTACTGGTATTAGGTTTGGCAAAAAGTGGGGTAAGTGCTGCCTCTCTCCTACATAAGTTAGAAGCATTTGTTACGGTCAATGACCAAAAGCCTTTATCAGAAAATCCCGAAGCTCAAGGGCTCCTGCAGGAAGGGATTAAAGTCATATGCGGTAGTCATCCCATCGAGCTTCTCGATGAAGGCTTTCAATATGTCATAAAGAATCCGGGTATCCCATATCATAACCCATTGATAAAAAAAGCGATGGAGAAGAATATTCCCGTTTTAACAGAAGTCGAGCTCGCTTATCTCATTTCAGAGGCGGAAATGATCGGGATCACGGGAACCAATGGAAAAACGACCACCACGACACTGTTATTCGAAATGTTGAAAGAGGATAACCAAAAGCCTCTGATCGCCGGGAATATTGGAACCGTTGCTTCTGAAGTGGCCCAGGATGCGAAAGAGGACGAAAAGATGGTAGTCGAACTATCTTCCTTCCAACTGATGGGGACCCAGGAATTCGCTCCGCACATTGCCATCATTACAAATTTGTATGATGCCCATCTGGATTACCATGGGGACTTGAACGAATATTGGAAAGCAAAATCCAATATTACAAAAAACCAAACGGAAAAAGACTATCTCATCATTAACGGAGACCAAGAGCATGTACAGGATACGGTCAGCTTTACCAAAGCCCAGGTGATTCGCTTTTCAACCGAAAAGGAAATAGAAGGCGGTGCCTATATTAAGGATCGTGCGATCTATTTCAAAGACGAAAAAGTGGTGGATTTATCCTCCATCGTCCTTCCTGGAGCGCATAACCTTGAAAATATCCTATGTGCCGTTGCAGCCTGTAAAATATATGGGGTGTCAAATGATAGTATCAAAAAGGTATTGAGTACGTTCGGCGGAGTGAAACATCGGACTCAATTCGTCCGGGAAATGAATGGCATCAAATTTTACAATGATTCTAAAGCAACGAACAGCCTGGCGACGAAAAGTGCGCTTAAAGCATTTGAATCCCCTACTATACTGCTTGCAGGGGGATTGGATCGCGGAAATGAATTTGATGACCTGATTCCATTCCTCGGAAACGTCAAAACATTGATCACCTTTGGAGAGACCTCTGAGAAGTTCGTGAAGACTGGGGAAAAGGCAGGGATACAAACGATTATTCCTGTCGATAATGTTGAAAAAGCGGTTCCGGTTGCGTATGAGCATGCACGGGAAGGGGATATCGTATTATTGTCCCCTGCATGTGCAAGCTGGGATCAATATCGTACTTTTGAACAACGCGGTGACATGTTTATCGAGGCCGTGCATAAGCTTTAATAAGGGCTTGTCCATATAGAGCATCCATACTTACACAACCAGTCATTCAATCCGGGATCAGTAGTTTTCTATGCTCGAACGGCTCTAAATTTGTCTATTCGAGGTGTTTAGGATTGCCTTTAAAAAAATCGACTCCCGATTTTATACTCATTGTGGTTACGCTCACTTTGCTTGCGATTGGACTGGTCATGGTATACAGTGCGAGTGCTGTATGGGCAGATTACAAATTTAATGACTCCTTTTTCTTTGCAAAAAGACAGGTGCTCTTCGCAGGTGTAGGATTATTCGCCATGTTTTTCATCATGAACGTAGAGTACTGGACATGGAGAAACTGGTCAAAGATCATCATCATCGTATGCTTCGTCCTCCTTGTGCTCGTTCTCATTCCCGGCATAGGGGTACTCCGGAACGGTTCGAGGAGCTGGATCGGGGTGGGGGCCTTCTCCATTCAGCCTTCAGAGTTTATGAAACTCGCCATGATCGCTTTTCTATCAAAGTATTTATCTGAGAACCAAAAGTATATTACTTCGTTTAGAAAAGGAGTACTTCCGGCACTTTTACTTGTGTTTACGGCTTTTGGAATGATCATGCTCCAGCCGGACTTGGGGACGGGTACCGTCATGGTGGGGACTTCTGTTGTGATGATCTTCATATCCGGGGCCCGGATTAAACATTTCGTAGGACTCGGCATGATCGGTTTGCTTGGGTTTGTAGGACTCGTCATTTCTGCTCCTTACCGGATTAAACGGATCACATCCTTTTTAGATCCCTGGCAGGATCCGCTCAATAGCGGTTTCCAGATCATTCAATCCCTGTATGCCATCGGACCTGGTGGATTGTTCGGTTTGGGTCTGGGACAGAGCAGACAGAAGTTCTTTTATTTACCGGAACCTCAAAACGACTTTATATTTGCTATTTTAGCAGAGGAACTTGGATTTATAGGGGGAACCCTAGTATTGATCCTGTTTTCATTGATCTTGTGGAGAGGGATCAGGATCGCATTGGGGGCACCTGATTTATTTGGCAGCTTCCTGGCTCTGGGGATCGTGTCCATGATTGCCATCCAGGTGATGATCAACGTAGGGGTCGTGACGGGGCTGATGCCCGTAACCGGGATTACACTTCCATTCTTGAGCTACGGGGGATCCTCTTTGACCCTCATGCTCATGGCTGTAGGTGTCCTGTTGAATATAAGCCGCTATTCGAGGAACTAATGCTCCACTAAAGAGATTGACACATGAAAAATGGCAGAAAGAAGTGCATGGTCATAAAAGACCTCACCACTCCTTCCCATTTTTCTCAGTCGGTCTCTTTTTTTGTATCTCTTACACAACGAAGAAAATCTTTCCGTTGAATGAAATAACGATAGGATATTTGCGTTTTCGATGTTACAATAAATTACATATACGTAATTCATTTTGATCATACCTTTTCAAAATAAAGGAGAGTTTGTTACTTTTGTTAACCAAAACTTTTACAATTCAATGACATGCATTCATTATGGTGCAATTGTTGTTTAAAATAGGGTTCAAGAGTGAAATACATAGGATGGTCCTTCTTTTGGAAAGTGAATGAAAGTACATATACGAAAAGCGGTATGGACAATCCATCTTATGGTGACGGTGGGTCAATTTCTCCCAAAATAGGCCATTAACCCTGCATCACTCATTTTTTTGTCTTTATTAGGCAATATGGCAGAAAATAACGTTCTATTCCTCTTTTAACATGTTATTCCTTCGTATAGAATAGAAGGTATCCCAATGTAAAGAGTACTTTCATTATAAGACATGACGAGTTCAGCTTACTCATGGCATAATGAATTCAAAGTGAAATTGAGGAGAACGAAATGAAAAAAGAAAATGTTGTTTCCCTTGAAGATCGTATTCCTAAACTAAAACAACACCGAAAAAAGAAAGCAAACCGCAGGCTACTGTTTTTACTTTCTTTATTCTTTCTGATGATATTGTCGGTTGTATACTTTCAATCGCCCTTGAGTCATGTAAACAAAGTGTCCGTTCATGGGAATGAACTTATATCCAATAAGACGGTTCTTCAAAAAAGTGGAATTGACAAAGGTATGAATGTATGGAGTGTAAGCAAAGAAAAAACGGTCGAGCAATTAAAGAAACTTCCTGAAGTAAAGGATGCGAAAGTGGAATTATCCTTTCCGAATTCATTCGACATTACCATTCAAGAATATGATAAAAAAGCATATCTCTCAAAGGGGAATAAATTTTTTGTCATTTTGGAAAATGGGAAGGTCCTGGATAAAGGGACCGGATCGATTCCTGTGGATGCACCTCTATTGAGGGGATTCGAAGAAGATAAGGTCCTGGTCAAAATGGTGAACGAATTAGGGGAACTTCCAAAAGAAGTGCAGCATCTCATCTCAGAGATTAACCTCGTTCCCAAGAAGACAGACCAATATCACTTGACTCTATTTATGAATGATGGGTTCGAAGTGAGTGCGACCATCCGGAGCTTCTCTGAAAAGATGGTGCATTATCCTTCGATCGTCAGCCAATTAGACCCTTCGGTAAAAGGGGTCATTGACCTAGAGGTCGGTTCTTACTTCAGAGCATACGAAACGGAAGGTGAACAAACGGATGAAGAGGATGAAGGTGAGAGGTAAGCACGTGGTCCTCTCTCTTGTATGTCTGGTTTTGGGTTTCATCCTAGCTTTTTCATTCAGTCTGGCAAACACAGAACAAAATGAGCTCGGGAGCCGGACAAATGGTCAATGGAAACAGGAAGAAACGTTAAGAGATCAAATCCTCGAGTACCAGCAGAAGAATAATCGCCTGCAGGAAAAGCTTTATGAGAAACAGGAGAAGGTCGGCAATATGGAGAAGGAATTCTCCAAAGAGAAGCAAATTTATTTCAACCTGGCAGAGGATGCCGAGAAGTACCGTATGTACCTAGGCAAAACGAAAGTGAAGGGGCCGGGGGTGACGGTGACCTTGTCCGATGCGAAATATGACCCGGAGGAAGAAAACGCAAATAATTATATTGTCCATGAACACCACGTCTTTAAGGTGATCAATGAATTATATATAGCAGGTGCCTCTGCGGTTGCCATCAACGGACAAAGACTTAAGCATGATTCATACATACTGTGTAACGGTCCAGTCATCCAGATTGATGGCATCGAGTACCCTGCCCCATTCAAAATAACGGCAATCGGAGATCCGGAAGTGCTGTCCTCCGCCATGAATATCACAGGCGGAGTGAAGGATCAGCTGGTGAATGAAAATATCATATTTGAGATGAAAAAAGAAAATTCGGTCATCCTCGAACCCACGATTGGCGAATCATGAGCCGGCTCCCATTGAAGTAAATGATACGGGCGAGGGTCAGGTCCCGAAAGTAAGGTGCAATAAATGGACAACAAACTTAAAATCAGCTTTACCGTCATTACGGTCATCATCGGGTTTATGATTGCCATTCAGTTCCAGACTGTCAAAGAGCCAGTTGTCCGGGATACCAGAGATATCTGGGAACTGAGGGAAGCGCTTCTGAAAGAAAAGGAAGTCAATTCCAATTTATTATCGGAAACGCGTTCTGTGGAAGCGAAGCTGGAACAGTATAAAACCGAGCAGCAATCAAGCCCCGAGCAGGCCTTAAAGCAAACGTTAGAGGAATTGAAGACTGAAATGGGCCTGACGGAAAAAACGGGTCCCGGTCTTATCCTGACGATAGAGCCTTCGATGGAGGAAATCCTCCTCGGTGAAAAAGTTCAGAATGTCTCACCAGAACTTTTGGAGAGGCTTGTAAATGAACTGAATCAGTATGATGCTGTAGATATCGCGATTGACGGCCATCGCCTAATCAATACGTCAGTCATCCGGGATATCAATGGAGAAACGAAGGTGGACGGTAATTCAATCAAGAAAATACCGTTTGAAGTCAGGGTGTTGACCAAGGATGTAAATGCAGCCAAGGACCTGTATAACCGCATGCAGGTTTCTAGATCCGTTGAAGACTTCTTTATCGATAACCTCCGGGTCAGCATCTCAAAGCCTTTAGAAAAGCTCACGGTTCCAGAATATAAAGATACGATCCGGATCCGCTTCATGGAACCGGTTAAGGAAAGGGGAGGGAACGAATAATATGTGGCTTCCCGTTTTAGGGTTGCTAGTAGGGGTCGTCCTGGGGCTTCTGACAGATATTAGGATTCCAGAAGAGTATTCCAATTATTTATCGATTGCGGTCCTCGCAGCATTGGATACATTATTTGGCGGTATTCGTGCCCACCTTCAAAATATTTATGATGACAAGGTCTTTGTTTCTGGATTCTTTTTTAATATTTTACTAGCAGCAAGTTTAGCTTTTCTGGGTGTACATCTTGGTGTAGACTTATATTTGGCGGCTGTTTTTGCTTTTGGGGTAAGGTTATTCCAAAACATTGCAGTGATTAGAAGAATAATGATTAGCAATTGGTCAAATAATCAAGAAAAAAGAGAAAAAAATTAGAATTTTAAAAGGGAATCGTTTTTGTTACGACGAATATCATATTAAGATATACTTAGAATCATGTTTTTCTAGGATTGTTGTTCCAAATAAACATTCTTTAAGGAGGTGCCATAGAGTGAACAGCAATGAAATTTACGTTAGCCTAGACATCGGTACATCCACAGTGAAAGTAATCATTGGTGAAATGACAAATGATTCCTTAAACATAATCGGTGTAGGAAATGTGAACTCAGAAGGAATCAGAAAAGGTTCCATCGTAGATATAGACGAAACTGTTCATACAATCAAGAAGGCAGTTGAACAAGCTGAAAGGATGGTCGGTTTATCCATAAGCCAGGTCATCGTAGGTATAACAGGAAACCATGTGTCGCTTCAATCCTGTCATGGTGTGGTGGCAGTGTCGAGTGACAACAGGGAGATCGGCGATGAAGACGTTCTAAGAGTGATGGATGCAGCCCAGGTTGTATCGATTCCTCCAGAAAGGGAAATCATCAACGTAATCCCAAGACAATTCATCGTTGATGGATTGGATGAGATTACAGATCCACGGGGGATGATCGGTGTTCGACTTGAAATGGAAGGCACCATCATTACGGGATCTAAGACGATTTTACATAATACTCTCCGTTGTGTAGAAAAAGCCGGACTTGAAATTGTCGATATCGTCCTTCAGCCTTTAGCCGCAGGTACGGTTGCTTTGTCAAAGGATGAAAAGAACCTTGGAGCTGCCCTGATCGATATAGGTGGCGGTTCTACGACGATAGCCGTTTTCGAACAGGGGCACCTGAAGGCGACAACCGTGCTGCCCGTAGGAGGGGAGCATATCACGAAGGATTTGTCGATCGGATTACGCACCTCAACGGACGACGCAGAAAAAATCAAGACTAAATATGGACATGCATTCTATGACCATGCGTCAGAAGATGAAGTGTTCAGTGTGCCAATTATTGGCAGTGATCAACATCAGCAATTTAATCAATTAGAAATTTCTGATATCATAGAAGCAAGGCTTGAAGAGATCCTGGACCTCATCAGCCATGAGCTGAAACGATTGGGAATCAGGGACCTGCCGGGTGGATATGTTCTAACTGGTGGTGTAGCAAATCTTCCAGGTGTGTTAGAATTAGCACAAATCGTTTTCCAAAATCGTGTACGAGTGGCAATTCCTGATTATATCGGTGTACGGGAACCCCAGTATACGACAGCGGTCGGATTGATTAAATACGCTCAAAAGAATGCTAGATTGCAAGGAAGATCTGTAAGCGCGGAACCAGTGCCTGTAGAGGCCGCTGAGAAGCGTCAATCAAAACCTGTGAATAAAAAGCCGAAGCCTGCAAAGGTAAAAGAAGAAGAACATGAAGATGAAAAGGCCATGTCAAAAGTGAAAAAGTTCTTTGGATACTTCTTTGAATAAATAAAGGAATCCATAGATTCGACGAGTTAGGAGGATTTGTCATGTTGGAGTTTGATACAAATTTAGATTCATTAGCGACAATAAAAGTTATTGGTGTCGGTGGCGGAGGAAACAACGCCGTAAACCGCATGATCGAGCACGGCGTACAAGGTGTTGAATTTATCGCTGTCAACACGGATGCACAGGCTTTGAATCTATCAAAAGCTGAAATAAAGATGCAAATCGGTGGCAAATTAACCAGGGGATTAGGAGCGGGTGCGAATCCTGAAGTAGGTAAAAAAGCTGCTGAAGAGAGTAAAGAGCAGATTGAAGAGGCCCTTAGAGGAGCTGATATGGTCTTTGTCACTGCCGGAATGGGTGGAGGAACAGGAACTGGTGCAGCTCCTGTCATTGCCCAAATTGCCCGCGAAATCGGCGCATTGACGGTCGGTGTCGTGACACGTCCGTTTACATTTGAAGGCAGAAAGCGTTCAAATCAGGCAAGCGGTGGTATTGCTGCAATGAAAGAAGGCGTGGATACCCTTATCGTCATTCCAAACGATCGCCTTCTGGAGATCGTAGATAAGAGTACTCCGATGCTTGAAGCTTTCCGTGAAGCCGATAATGTACTGCGTCAAGGTGTACAAGGTATCTCGGATCTTATCGCTACACCTGGTCTCATCAACCTGGACTTTGCAGATGTTAAGACAATCATGTCTAACAAAGGTTCAGCCCTGATGGGAATCGGTGCAGCATCTGGAGAGAACCGTGCAACAGAAGCCGCGAAAAAGGCCGTTTCAAGTCCTTTGCTTGAGACATCCATCGATGGTGCCCAAGGCGTCCTGATGAATATCACCGGTGGGACTTCCTTAAGCCTTTACGAAGTTCAGGAAGCTGCCGATATCGTAGCCTCTGCATCTGATCAAGAAGTAAATATGATCTTCGGTTCCGTGATCAACGAAGATTTAAAAGATGATATCGTCGTTACCGTCATTGCAACCGGGTTCAATGAAGAGGTCATTCAACCTCCGAAACAAACCCGTCCAACTTTCGGTGGGATGAAACCAAATCAAAGTCCTAACCCAAGCCAATCGGTGAAACGGGAACAGCCTAAACGTGAAGAGCAGCCTCAACAGCAGGAGCCTGTGAGAACCTCTTCGAATCAAGGTGCGGAAGAAACATTGGATATTCCAACCTTCCTTCGCAATAGAAACCGTCGTCGTTAATAATGGAATAGAAATAGGAATCCCCCAAGGCATTAAGCCTTGGGGGATTTTTATTTCTATAGAATACTTTATTATCCGGACCCAAAATACAAACTAAAAACCATATATTGGAGGTGTCTGTTGCATCCATATTTAATGACATTTTTCGTTCATATCTCTGAAAACTTTTCCGTGGGAGCATACAAAAAATGACAACCTTTAAAAAGGATGTACGATATACTTCTGATAAGTCATTCCGGTCTTTATCAGAATCGAATTGTGAGGTGTTAAAAGGAGGGTAGAGATTGACTTTATACTTGGATGTCATTTGGTTGTTAAATCTGTTAGTAGACTTTTTCTTATTATGGTTAACAGGAATCATCTTAAAGAGACAATACACCCTCTGGAGAATAGCGATCGGGAGTCTGATAGGCTCAGTCATTATTCTCCTCGCTTTTTCACCATTTGCTCACTTTACTGGAAACCCCTTAGTCAAGTTATTATTTTCCGTTGTCATGGTGTATTCAGCTTTTGGCTATAGAAGATGGCGCTACTATATGTCAAATCTTCTTATGTTCTATTTCGTCACCTTTTTTACGGGTGGGATATTAATTGGGACTCATTATTTTATCAGCTTCGATCCAAGCACGGAATCATCCATGCTGCTTGCAAGCATACGCGGGTTTGGTGACCCGATAAGCTGGGTATTTGTGATGCTCGCCCTGCCGCTTGCCTGGTACTTTTCTAAGGGAAGGGTGGATAGTATCGAGCATGTGAAGCTCCAATATGATCAGCTCCTGAAGGTCAAGATCCAGATCGATGATTTCCATTGTACTGTAAATGGTCTTGTGGATAGTGGGAACCAACTTCAGGATCCCATTTCAAAAAGTCCGGTGATGATTCTATCCATTGCAGAAATCGAGGGTGAGATCCCGGATGAAATGAAGGCACTTTGCCATGATGTAGATGACATTTTTTCGGGTGAGAAACAAATCGATACCCGCTGGTCTGACAGGATGCGTATCGTCCCGGCACAATCGGTGGGAAGAAGCAGTCAGCTTCTGGCAGCGATAAAGCCTGATTCATTGGTACTCAGTGATCATGAGGCAGAATGGACCATATCAAATGGGTTAGTCGCCTTTAGGGAAGAACCCTTATCGGCGGATGGCAATTTCGGGGCGATCGTCCATCCGAAAATGGCTGCAAGAAAGCCGGTGCTTAACGTTTCGTAAATCAATTAATACTACTATACTCACAATTTAAAGAAATAGAAGGGGGAGCAACAATGAAAAAATTCAAATTCAAATTTTTATATTACTGGTACAAACTGTTAATCAAGCTGGGCCTGAAGACAGATGAAATTTACTACATAGGTGGTAGTGAAGCGCTCCCTCCACCGTTGACAAAGGAAGAGGAAGAAGTCCTCCTCCATAAATTGCCTAAAGGTGACAAGGCAGCGCGATCCTTATTGATTGAACGTAATTTAAGACTGGTAGTCTATATCGCCCGAAAGTTTGAAAACACAGGCATCAATATAGAAGATCTGATCAGTATCGGCACAATCGGCCTTATTAAAGCAGTCAATACCTTCAATCCAGAGAAAAAAATCAAGTTGGCGACCTACGCTTCTAGGTGTATAGAGAATGAAATTCTTATGTACCTAAGAAGGAACAACAAAATCCGTTCGGAAGTCTCATTTGACGAACCCCTTAATATCGATTGGGATGGAAATGAACTGCTGTTATCAGATGTACTCGGGACGGATGAAGACATCATTACGAAAGACCTTGAAGCAACAGTGGATAAAAAATTACTCTTTAATGCCCTGCATCAGCTTTCAGATCGAGAAAAGCAAATAATGGAGCTTCGATTCGGATTGATGGGGGAAGAGGAAAAAACCCAGAAAGATGTAGCTGATATGCTTGGGATTTCCCAGTCCTACATTTCCCGTTTGGAAAAAAGGATTATTAAGCGACTGAAGAAGGAATTCAATAAAATGGTTTAACCTTTAAAGCTGACTTTTTCAATTGAAAAGGTCAGCTTTTTAATATGGCCAGGAATTAAAAAAATTTTTAGCTTTTTAAATCAGTTATCGTAAGGGATTTGGAACGCACCTGCCACTGCCTGTCAGAATGAAATGCATATTTTTCCTCTTCAAGGAAATACTGAATTTTGTACAGCAGCTCCTACAAGGAGGGGAAAGAATGACACGTAATAAAGTCGAGATTTGTGGTGTGGATACGTCCAAATTGCCAGTACTCAAAAATGATGAAATGAGAATTTTATTCAAGGAAATGCAAGCGGGTGATATTTCCGCGAGAGAAAAACTGGTCAACGGGAATTTACGCCTCGTCTTAAGTGTAATTCAACGCTTTAATAACCGTGGTGAGTATGTTGATGATTTATTTCAAGTAGGGTGTATCGGATTAATGAAATCCATCGATAATTTTGATTTGGGTCAAAACGTTCGATTCTCTACATACGCGGTACCGATGATCATTGGGGAAATCCGTCGATATTTGAGGGACAATAACCCGATAAGGGTGTCCCGTTCACTGCGGGATATTGCGTACAAAGCTCTGCAAGTAAGGGAGAAGTTAATGGGGGAGACATCCAAGGAGCCGACTGCGGAAGAAATAGCCAAAGTTCTTGATGTATCTCACGAAGAAATCGTATTCGCACTGGATGCCATACAAGATCCCGTTTCGCTGTTTGAACCCATCTATAATGATGGAGGAGATCCCATATTCGTTATGGATCAGCTGAGCGACGAAAAGAATCGCGATTTCCACTGGATCGAAGAAATTGCCCTTCAAGAAGGAATGAGACGATTAAATGATCGTGAAAAACTCATTATCAGCAAACGCTTCTTTCAAGGAAAAACCCAAATGGAAGTCGCAGAGGAAATCGGAATCTCCCAAGCACAAGTATCAAGACTGGAAAAAGCAGCAATTAAACAAATGAACAAAAATATTCAATGATATTAAGAAAAAAGGCAGATTTCCCAAGGGAAGGTCTGCCTTTTTTTTTTGATGCATACACTTATAATATCTACTATAAAAAGGTGAAGTGTATCACCGTTATCAACCGATAAGGAACTTCATGAAAAGAGGGTGAAGAAGTATGGTGCGTATATCAGAATTCCAGGTGAAGGATGTTGTCAGTATTTCAGATGGGAGGAAATTGGGGAATATCGGTGACATTGAGATCAATCTGGATACTGGAAGAATCGAGGCAATCGTGATAGGCACTGGGGGGAAAATATTGGGTTTTTTCGGGAAGGATGAAGATATCGTGATTCCATGGAGCAGTATCGTAAAGATTGGGGAAGACGTCATTCTTGTCCGATATAAAGACAGCCATTATATACAAGGACAGCTTCAGGAACCGAAACAATCCCCCGATACATGACGAATCTCAATGGACTATGGTACACTAAATAAAAAACGAGGGAGATTCACCGTGTTGAAAGAGCCTTTTATAACAAAGACAAACTCATATTACTCCATTGGAAAATGGACGAAAGAAAACCCGGAACTCGTCGCGGGCATCACCACAAATCGTGGCGGAATAAGTGAAGGTCCTTTTCAGTCATTCAATATGGGGCTTCATGTAGGAGATAAGGAAGCATCCGTCATTCACAATCGTAAACTTCTTGCATCCGCTCTGGATATGCCTCTTGATTCCTTTGTGGCTGCTGAACAGACACATGGGAAGAATATTTCTTTCGTGAGCCCCGAGGACAGAGGGAAAGGTGCAAAGAACTATCATAATAGCATTAAAGATACCGACGGATTCTTGACAGGGGAAAGAAACCTTCTGTTAACGATGTGTTATGCAGATTGCGTCCCCCTTTATTTCTTTGACAGGATGACCGGAACAATCGGTCTTGCACATGCAGGGTGGAAGGGGACGGTCCTTGAGATAGGACCTAAAATGGTCGGTGCGTTTATCGGGAAAGGTTCCTCCCTGTCTTCCATAGAAGTGGTGATTGGACCTTCCATATGTAAAGATTGCTATATTGTGGATGATTATGTGATTGACAAAGTGAAAAAAACACTAGAAGATGAAAACAACTTACCCTATAATTTAAAGGAAGAGGGACAGTACAATCTGGATCTGAAGAAATTAAATCATCAGCTCTTGGTTCAGTCCGGATTGCATTCTGATCAAATTCATACTTCCAGTTTTTGTTCGTCCTGTCACGATGAATTTTTCTCTTATAGAAGAGATGGTGGAGAAACGGGAAGAATGATGAGTTTTATTGGCTGGAAGGAGAAATAAGATGAAGGTATCTGAAAATATTCAACACATCAATGAAAACATCCAACGTGCCTGTGAACGCAGCGGCAGAAGGATGGAAGACGTTCATGTCGTGGCGGTCACGAAATACGTATCCATCGACCGTGCAGAAGAAGCAGTCGAAGCAGGGCTTCTTCACTTAGGGGAAAACCGGGATGAGGGTCTGACCTCCAAGTGGGATGTTTTACGGGACAAGGCCCGGTGGCATTTCATCGGTTCCCTGCAATCAAGGAAGGTCAAAAACATCATTGATAAAGTATCATACATACACTCCCTGGATCGTCTGTCATTGGCCAAAGAAATTCACAAAAGAGCGGATAAGCCTGTGTCTTGCTTCGTTCAAGTGAATGTTTCCGGAGAAGAATCCAAACATGGTATTTCTCCCGATGAAGTGAAAGAATTTGTCGGCAGTTTAAAAGACTTATCCAATATTAAAGTCGTAGGATTGATGACAATGGCTCCACATACGGATGATGAACCTTTCTTAAGGTCTTGTTTCAGGCAGCTGAAGACCATTCAGGAAGAAATCCGTTCACTTAATCTTCCATATGCCCCATGTACAGAATTATCCATGGGAATGAGCAACGATTATGTGATTGCAATTGAAGAGGGTGCCACATTTATTCGTATTGGAACTGCATTAGTTGGAAATGACTGAGAGGGGATGAATACAAATGGGTATTAAGTCAAAGTTTAAAACGTTCTTTTTGCTGGATGAAGATGAATACGAATATGAAGAAGAAAAGTATGAAGAAGAATACGAGGAGAAAAAGCCCATGAAGTCGCAGCTTTCAAATACAAAACAAAATGTTGTGAGCCTTCAGAGTGTCCAGAAATCTTCCAAGATGATCCTTGTAGAACCAAGAGTATATGCAGAGGCACAGGAAATTGCAGACCATCTAAAGAATCGACGCTCTGTATTGGTAAACCTGCAGCGGATACAGCATGACCAGGCGAAGCGTATTGTCGACTTTCTCAGCGGGACGGTGTATGCAATCGGCGGCGACATTCAACGTGTAGGTGATAATATTTTCCTTTGCACACCTGACAATGTTGAAGTGAGCGGGAATATTTCTGAATTCTTAAAAGAGGAAGATTTAGCAGACTCGAGGTGGTAATGTAAATTATGGTAATGCTTTATGAAATTTTGTCAAAACTAATACAACTATACTCCTGGGCGTTAATCATTTATATTCTAATGTCCTGGTTCCCGAATGCCAGAGAGACGTCGATCGGACAGTTCCTTGCAAGGATCTGTGAACCGTATTTAGAACCGTTCAGACGATTTGTCCCATCGATCGGTATGATTGATATTTCACCGATTGTGGCATTCATTGTGCTGAATCTGGCCCAATCCGGGTTGTACCAATTATTTAGATGGCTTATTTAATCAGGACTATGGTAAGGAAAGATATCTATAAAGGGCTGAAACCGGTCAAACAGTTTCGGTCCTTTTATTTTGGGTAAAACACAGAGGGGGTGATGAGTATGTCTTCGATCTATCAACATTTCAGGCCGGATGAGAAGGAATTTGTAGATGCGGTGCTCCAGTGGAAGCAGACGGTGGAAGATCAATATACAGCGAAACGAACGGACTTTTTGGACCCGAGACAGCAGCATATTGTCAGGTCCATCATTGGTCAAAACGATGAAATCCTTTTATCCTTTTATCCTGAGAATACGGAGCGGAAACGAGCTTTATTGTATCCACCTTATTATCAGCCAGAGGAAGAAGATTTTGGAATACGGTTATTTGAAATACAGTACCCTTCGAAGTTTGTTACAATAGAACATAGACAGGTATTAGGGACCTTGATGTCAATTGGATTGAAAAGAGATAAGTTCGGGGATATCCTGACAGGGGAGGATACCATTCAGCTGATGCTTGCAGATGAAATTGCAGATTATGTCCAGATGGAACTGACCCAAATAGGGAAAGCCAAGATTTCGTTAAAGGATATTCCACAGAGTGAACGAATGGAAAACCGGGAAGAATGGCAGGAGAAAACGACTACCGTCAGTTCCATGAGGCTGGATGTAGTCCTTGCAGCCATCTATAATGATTCCCGTCAAAAGGCTCAAACCTTGATCAAAAGCGGACATGTAAAAGTGAATTGGAAAGCAGTTGAAAATCCCTCCTTTGAAGTCGAAGCTTCCGATGTTCTATCTGCCAGAGGGTACGGAAGAAGTAAGGTGCTCTCCGTTGAAGGAAGAACAAAACGGGATAAATGGCGAATCTCTGTGGGGATTCTGAAATAATTTCAGAAAAATAGAGGAATTCTCCCACATACTGTCGAAATTTTAGTTATAATAAATATGTAATTCACCAAGTACTGGAGGTGGCTCCCATGCCTTTAACGCCATTAGACATACATAATAAAGAATTTAGTCGTGGCTTTCGTGGTTATGATGAGGACGAGGTTAACGAATTTTTAGATCAGATTATTAAAGATTACGAAATTCTGATCCGAGAGAAGAAAGAAACGGAAGAACGTTTAAACTCATTGAATGAACGTTTAGGTCATTTTACAAGCATCGAGGAAACGTTAAATAAGTCAATCGTCATTGCGCAAGAAGCAGGGGAAGAAGTTAAACGGAATGCAATGAAAGAATCAAAGCTGATCATTAAGGAAGCCGAGAAGAATGCCGATCGGATCGTGAATGAATCACTTTCCAAAGCCCGTAAGATTGCCATTGAGATAGAAGAACTCAAGAAGCAGTCAAAAGTGTTCCGTACTCGTTTCAAAATGTTGATCGAAGCACAGCTTGATCTTCTTGATACAAATGACTGGGATCAGTTAATGGAATTCGATTTGGATGCAACGGATTTAAAAACTTTAAAAGAAGAAGAGACATTGTCTTGACGAAAAGAGCAATACTTTCATATAATTGAACAACAATCTTAATTGTATTAATAGGCTAAGACAGGGACAGTACGTACTTATCATGAATCCTTTCTAGCGAGTCGGGGACGGTGTAAGCCCGACAAGGAAAGAAGCCCGGAAGATCACCCTCGAGCCCTGCTCATGAAATTCTTCTCCGAAGAGTAATGAGTGGCGATTTATTCACGTTACGAATCAACAAGTGAAGGCCAAATTAGGTCTTTATGAGGGTGGTACCGCGGGAAAGGCTTTCTCGTCCCTATTCAGGGATGAGAAAGCTTTTTTTTATTTCTCGAAAAAAAGGAAAGTTCACCCTGCCTGATTAAGAAGTGAATGATATAGAAAAGATGGCAATTAAGAGAGATATGATTAGGAGGATGATTTCATGGAATATAAAGATACATTATTGATGCCGAAAACGGAATTCCCGATGAGAGGGAACTTACCGAAGCGTGAACCGGATACACAGAAAAAGTGGGAAGAGATGGACATCTATCAAAAGGTACAGGAAAGAACGAGTGATCGTCCTTTATTCGTCCTTCACGATGGTCCTCCATATGCCAATGGGAATATCCATATGGGTCACGCATTGAATAAGATCCTGAAAGACTTTATCGTACGCTATAAGTCCATGAGCGGTTACCATGCCCCGTATGTTCCAGGATGGGACACTCACGGTTTGCCGATTGAGCAGGCGTTAACGAATAAAGGCGTAAAGCGTAAAGAAATGACGATCGCCGAGTTCCGTAAATTATGTGAAGAGTATGCGTATGAGCAAGTTGATAATCAACGCAAGCAATTCAAGCAATTAGGTGTACGGGGCGATTGGGAAAACCCGTATATCACATTAAAACCTGAATATGAAGCACAGCAAATCAAAGTTTTCGGTGATATGGCGAAAAAGGGTTATATCTATAAAGGGAAGAAGCCTGTCTACTGGTCCCCCTCAAGTGAATCAGCCCTTGCAGAAGCTGAAATCGAGTATCAGGACAAGCGTTCCCCGTCCATTTATGTAGGTTTTGCCGTTACAGAAGGTAAGGGTGTCCTTGATGAAGGAACCCAACTCGTCATCTGGACGACCACACCGTGGACGATCCCTGCGAACCTTGGAATTGCCGTACATGCGGACTTGAATTATGTCGTTGTAAATGTGAAGGAAAACAGCTATGTCGTAGCCGAAGATTTGCTTGAAGACGTCGCCGAGAATCTTGAATGGGAAAATCATTCTGTGACCAAAAAGGTCAAGGGTGGAGAACTCGAGCATATCGTAGCAAAACATCCACTGTACGATCGTGACTCCCTTGTGGTCCTTGGTGAGCATGTTACGACTGATTCAGGTACTGGCTGTGTCCATACAGCTCCAGGGCACGGGGAGGATGACTTCCTTGTAGGGAAGAAATATGGACTGGATGTGTTATGTCCCGTCGATGATAAAGGGGTCATGACTTCAGAAGCTCCTGGGTTTGAAGGTTTATTCTATGATAAGGCCAATAAACCAATCACAGAAAAGCTTCAGGAAGCGGGGGCATTATTGAAGTTAAACTTCATCACCCACTCTTACCCACATGACTGGCGCACGAAAAAGCCTGTTATTTATCGGGCGACGGCACAGTGGTTTGCATCCATCGATAAATTCCGTAAAGAATTACTCCAGGCGGTAAAGGATACGAAATGGGTTCCCGCATGGGGAGAAACCCGTCTATTCAATATGGTCAGAGACCGTGGAGACTGGTGTATTTCCCGTCAGCGTGCATGGGGAGTGCCAATCCCGGTATTCTATGCTGAGAATGGTCAGGAAATCATCACAGATGAAACGATCGATCATGTGTCCAAGCTTTTCCGTGATCACGGATCAAATATTTGGTTTGAAAAAGAGGCAAAAGAACTCTTACCTGAAGGATTTACACATGAAGGCAGTCCCAATGGGAAATTCACGAAAGAACAGGACATCATGGACGTGTGGTTCGATTCAGGATCTTCCCATCAGGCCGTTCTTGAGGAAAGAGATGACTTGCAGCGTCCTGCAGACCTTTACCTGGAAGGATCCGACCAATATCGTGGTTGGTTCAACTCTTCATTGACAACAGGCGTAGCCGTAACGGGTAAAGCCCCTTACAAAGGCGTGTTAAGTCACGGATTCGCTCTTGATGGCGATGGAAGAAAGATGAGTAAATCATTAGGGAACGTCGTTGTCCCTGAAAAGGTAATGAAACAACTTGGAGCCGATATCCTTCGTCTTTGGGTAGCGTCTGTTGATTATCAGGCAGATGTTCGAGTATCTGACCCTATCTTGAAGCAGGTTGCTGAAGTCTACCGTAAGATCCGTAACACCTATCGTTTCTTGTTGGGGAACCTTTCTGACTTTAATCCTGAAACAGATGCGGTATCCTTTGATGGATTAAGAGAAGTGGATCAATTTATGCTCGTGAAGCTGAATGATCTTGTGAAGAATGTGAAAAATTCGTACGATAAATATGAATTTGCAAGCATTTATCATGCAGTCAATAATTTCTGTACACTGGATTTGAGTTCGTTCTACCTGGATTTTGCAAAGGATGTTCTGTATATCGAGTCAGAAAATCACTATGAGCGCAGAGCGATTCAGACGGTATTGTATGAAAGCCTGGTAGCACTTACGAAACTGATGTCCCCGATCCTTTCCCATACAGCAGATGAGGTTTGGGCATACATCCCGGGTGCAGAGGGCGAAAGTGTCCAACTGACCGATATGCCTGAAGTACAACAACTCGCAAATGCGGATGAATTGAAGGAAAAATGGAACACATTCTTAGAATTAAGAGATGATGTTTTAAAAGCACTTGAGGAAGCACGCAATCAGAAGGTGATCGGTAAGTCATTGACGGCTAAAGTGACCCTATACGTCAATGATGAAACGAAAGGCTTACTTGATTCCATCAAAGAAGACTTAAAACAGCTGTTCATTGTATCAGCCTTTGAAATCGGCGGAAAGGTGAACGAGGCTCCAGAGCATGCGTTAAGCCTTGGTGAAAACAACATTGTCGTTGAAAAAGCTGAAGGTGAAACATGTGACCGTTGTTGGATCGTAACACCAACAGTAGGAGAGGATAAAGATCATCCAACACTTTGCACACGATGTGCATCCGTTGTGAAAGAAAGCTATTCTCATCTGGCATAATCAAGTAAGAGGTGACCTGTCATGTGACAGGTCACCTTTTTTTTGTCTTTATACTAAAGTGTTTCAAATTCCATAATTGCTATATCTTGCAACACAATATTCAGGGTCATTTCCCCCATACTATAAGTGGAGGGATCAAGATGACATATGACCGATACACATCCATTGTAGAAGAGCTTAAACAATCCTTGAAAGAGCTTGAAGCAAGTCAATCTCAACACCCTTTAATCCAGCAATATATAAACGACGAGATCACCGAAGTGAAACAGGCACTGAGTCGTGTCCGGGAGAATCAATACGGTTATTGTGAATTGAGCGGGCAGGAAATCCCATTCGATTACATGTTGATGAACCCAACCTGTACGACGATTGAAAATGCATACGAATGGAGAAGGTTTGGGAAGATCTCATCCTATTCGTAAATTTCTCCCGCGTTTCCATCGTTCTTCTCCAGTTTAAGTGTCTTTATTTCCCCTTTTATGCTAAAATGCAAAGGTAATCATTTAAAGATGTTCGGAGGTTGCCTTTGTGTATTATTATTTAGTGGCTTTGGTTGTAATTGGACTGGATCAATTAACAAAATGGTTGGTTGTAAGAAGAATGACCGAGGGAGAAAGCATTTCGATCATAGATAATGTCTTTTATCTTACTTCTCATCGGAATCAAGGTGCAGCATGGGGAATACTCCAAGGACAAATGTGGTTTTTTTACATTATTACATTAATAGTGATTGTAGGTATCGTGTATTATATGCAAGTCCATGCAAAAGGACATTCATTGTTTAGTCTGAGTCTTGCTTTCATGCTAGGCGGTGCAATTGGAAACTTTCTTGACCGTGTCTTCAGAAAAGAAGTGGTCGATTTCTTAAATACATACATCTTTTCCTATGATTTCCCGATTTTTAATATTGCCGATGCAGCATTAACCATTGGAGTAGCACTGTTACTGATTTATATGTATTTAGACGAACGAAAAGCAAAGAAGGAGAACAAAAATGGAAGTAATTCAGCACAACATACTTGAGGAAAACCAGGGAGAACGAATTGACAAGGTCGTTAGCCAGTTGAATAAGGATTGGTCCCGTTCCCAGGTTCAACAATGGATAAAAGAAGGTCATATTAAAGTAAATGAAGAAGCGGTGAAACCTAACTTCAAGTGTCCGTTGAATGCAGTCATCACTGTATCGATTCCGGAACCGGAAGAATTGGACGTAGAGCCGGAAGATCTTAACCTTGATATCGCCTATGAAGACGGGGATGTCATCGTCGTAAATAAGCCGAAAGGGATGGTCGTCCACCCTGCACCGGGTCATTATTCAGGAACAATGGTGAATGGATTGATGCATCACTGCAAGGACCTGTCAGGAATCAATGGCGTGCTGCGACCAGGTATTGTACACCGTATTGATAAGGATACATCTGGATTGCTGATGGTGGCGAAAAATGACATGGCTCATGAGCATTTGGTGAATCAGCTTGTGGACAAGTCCGTTACCAGAAAATATACAGCCATCGTACATGGCCTGATCCCCCACGAATACGGGACGATCGATGCGCCGATCGGCAGGGATCCTAAAGACCGCCAAAGTATGGCTGTCGTGGATAATGGCAAACAAGCGGTCACGCATTTCAAGGTGCTGGACCGATATAAAGATTTCACCCTCGTTGAATGTGAACTGGAGACAGGCAGAACCCATCAAATCCGTGTGCATATGAAATACATCGGTTTCCCGCTCGCGGGTGATCCGAAATATGGCCCGCGAAAAACGTTAAGCATTGAAGGACAGGCCCTTCATGCAGGTGTGCTTGGGTTTGTCCATCCCAGAACGGAAGAATATATGGAGTTCCATGCGGAGTTACCCGAAGAATTCACGAAATTGGTTAAGCACCTTGAAAATAACCGTTGACAAATTTCGACCTTGCCTTTATGATAGTGTTAATTGAATAAGTAACCTTTAATACGGTCCCGTGAGGCTGAGAAGGAGCAGTGTACGACCAAAAATTCTTTGGCGTGCAATCAGATCATAACGATAAGTGTGCCCTCTCATCTCTGCGGTGAGAGGGATTTTTTATTGAAATAAAAGAAAATGAGGTGGCGAAAATGACAAAGAAAGCAACAGTACTGGATCAACCCGCCATTCGAAGGGCGCTCACACGGATCGCCCATGAAATCATCGAACGAAACAAAGGAATTGAAGATTGCATTTTAGTCGGCATCAAAACAAGGGGCATTTATATTGCCAATCGATTAGCCGAGCGGATTCATGCGATTGAAGGAGAAGAAATTCCGGTCGGAGAAATCGACATCACCCTATACCGTGATGATTTAACGACGAAAACAGAGGATCATGAACCAGAAGTGAAGGGTTCTGACCTTCCGGTTGATATTACAAACAAGAAAGTCATTTTGGTGGATGATGTCCTATTCACTGGAAGAACGGTCCGGGCCGGGCTCGATGCCTTAATGGATCTCGGAAGGCCAAGTCAGATTCAACTGGCTGTGCTGGTTGACCGTGGACATAGGGAATTACCGATACGGGCGGATTTCGTCGGGAAGAATATTCCGACATCAAGCTCTGAGAAGATCATGGTCGCATTATCAGAAGTCGACCAGGAAGACATAGTTGCCATACACGAAAAAGAATAATGGAAGTCCTTTTAAGAGTGGTCCAGTGAGGCTGACAAAGGATGGGAATGAAGGTAGAATCATGCCTTCTTATACCCTCTTTGTGCCCTCTTTAGGATAAAGAGGGTTTTTTAATGGGTAAAAATGGGTATTGGAGGAGGAAATAAACATGAATCAAAATCAACAAGTCGTGTTAGACGTAGAAGAAGTACCTAATATAGGAAAATGGATTACACTTAGCATACAACATCTATTCGCCATGTTCGGGGCAACGGTGCTGGTCCCGTTCCTGGTTGGATTAAGCCCTGGGGTTGCTTTGATCTCAAGCGGGCTCGGAACACTTGCCTATCTCCTGATCACGAAGGGGAGGATCCCTGCTTACCTTGGATCGTCATTCGCTTTCATCGCACCGATCCTCGCTGCCAAGAGCCTGGGAGGACCGGAAGCTGCCATGATGGGAAGCTTCCTTGCAGGGATTGTATATGGAATCGTCGCGCTGCTCATATCAAAGCTTGGATTGAAATGGCTGATCAGGATCCTCCCTCCGGTTGTGGTAGGGCCCGTCATCATGGTGATCGGATTGGGTCTTGCCGGAACGGCCGTCAATATGGCCATGTATGAAAATCCCGGAGCAGAACAATTGGTTTACAGTAACACGCACTTCATGGTGGCTCTTGCCACATTGGGAATCACGGTCATCTGTTCGATTTACTTCAAAGGATTTCTCGGGATGGTCCCGATTCTTGCAGGTATCATCGGAGGATATGTCATCGCGGTTTTCGCAGGGCTGGTGGATTTTCAACAGGTAATCGATGCTCCATTCTTCCAGATGCCGGACTTCTTTGTCCCCTTTGTGGACTACACTCCGAGCTTCTCATGGGAAATCGTAGGGATCATGGTTCCTGTTGCACTTGTCACCCTGGCAGAACATACAGGGGACCAGATGGTATTAAGTAAGGTCGTAGGACGAAATTTCATTGAAAAGCCGGGTCTTCACCGCTCCATCCTTGGGGACGGGGTAGCGACTGTGATCGCCTCCTTCCTGGGCGGGCCGCCAAATACTACGTACGGTGAAAACATCGGGGTGCTTGCCATTACACGGGTGTTCAGCGTATTTGTCATCGGCGGCGCGGCGGTACTTGCCATCATGTTTGGATTTGTCGGCAAGATAACGGCCTTGATCGGTTCGATCCCATCAGCGGTCATGGGTGGGGTATCCATCCTGCTGTTCGGGATCATCGCTTCAAGTGGACTCCGCATGTTGATCGATAACAAAGTAGACTTAGGGAACAAGCGTAATTTAGTCATCTCGAGTGTCATCCTGGTCATCGGAGTCGGAGGGGCATTCGTAAAGATCAACGAGCAGGTTTCCTTATCTGGGATGGCCCTTGCAGCAATCGTTGGGGTGTTCCTGAACCTTGTCCTGCCGGGCAGGGAAGAAAGTGAAGGAAGTAACAACTTATTCGAAGAAGAGAAGGCTAAGCAAGATGTTGCATAAATAGAAACACCTTTTAACATGGTCCAGAGAGTCTGAGAAGGGTGAATTTGAACAAGACATGCGGGATTTTTCCGCACTGTCACTGTAAGTATGTTCAAAAACACCCTGTCAGTAAGATGACAGGGTGTTTTTTTTGGAAGAGAAGAGAGAGAAAGGGTTGTCTCATGATGAAGAACTTGTTGACGATGAATGACTTATCAAAAGAAGAAATCATTCACATACTGAATCAGGCGGAACGGTTTCAAAAGGGTGAAACCTGGGAGTCACGGACCGGGAAATACGCGGCCAATCTTTTCTTCGAAGCAAGTACACGTACAAAATGCAGCTTTGAGATGGCGGAAAGGAAACTTGGTCTTGAAGTCATTCCCTTCGAAGCCCAAACATCAAGCATCCAAAAAGGTGAAAGCCTGTATGATACGGTGAAAACATTAGAGAGCATAGGAGTCGATACGGTCGTCATCCGTCATTCACTTGAACGCTACTTTGATCAACTGGCCCCTCTTAACATAAGTGTGATCAATGGCGGGGATGGGTGTGGAAATCATCCGACTCAATGTTTGCTAGATCTGTTGACCATCCATCAGGAATTTGGCCGATTCGAGGGAATCAAGGTATCCATAATCGGAGATATCGCCCATAGCAGGGTCGCCAGGTCGAATGCGGAAGCACTGACAAAACTCGGGGCAGAGGTCTATTTCTCAGGCCCAAAAGAATGGTTCAAAGCAACAGACCGACATTGCTATTTGCCTATAGATGAATGCATAACCGATTCTGATGTCATCATGCTTCTACGTATCCAGCATGAACGTCACGCGATCACTTCGACCCTGACGAAAGAAGAATACCATGAAAGCTTCGGACTGACGGAATCCAGGAAAGACAGGATGAAACCATCCGCTATCATCCTTCATCCTGCACCTGTCAACCGTGGTGTGGAAATAGCCGACTCATTGGTCGAATGTGAGCAATCAAGGATCTTCAAGCAGATGGAAAATGGAGTATACGTGAGAATGGCCGTTTTAAAAAGAGCACTTGAAATCAACTGATTAGGGGGAATCTGAAATGAATTGGTTAATCCGGAATGCAAGAATAGTAACGAAGAATGGTGATCTTGAGACTGTAGATGTAAAGGTGGAAGATAAGAAGATCATCGAGATCGGTTCAGGGCTTAAAGGGAAAGATCATGAGGAGTTTGAAGCAGAAGGGTCAGTGATTTCACCAGGCTTTGTCGACCTGCATGTCCATCTGAGAGAACCGGGCGGAGAACATAAGGAAACCATTGAAACGGGAACGAAATCAGCAGCAAAGGGTGGTTTCACCACCATAGCGGCAATGCCCAATACCCGACCTGTACCCGACTCGGTGGAAACTCTTCAGTCCCTGAATCAGAAGATCTCTGAAACAGCGAGTGTCCGGGTGTTACCGTATGCTGCCATCACGGAAAGACAAATCGGGAATACGCTTAATGACCTACCATCATTAAAAGAAAACGGGGCATTTGCATTCACAGACGACGGGGTAGGGGTACAATCAGCGGACATGATGTATCAAGCCATGAAGATGGCAGCCGGAATCAATGCCTCAATCGTCGCCCATTGTGAAGAGAACACCTTGATTTACGGAGGAGCGGTCCATGATGGGACATTCTCCAGAGAACATAATCTGCCAGGCATTCCTTCCATCTGTGAAGCTGTACATATATCCAGGGATGTGCTATTAGCTGAAGCAGCCGGGGTACACTACCACGTCTGCCATATATCGACAAAAGAATCTGTCCGGGTGGTCAGGGATGCGAAGAAGGCCGGTATCAACGTGACGGCTGAGGTGACACCTCATCATCTTCTGCTCTGTGAAGACGATATCCCGGGGCTTGACCCAAATTTCAAAATGAATCCTCCTCTCAGAAGTAAAGAGGATCGACAGGCTCTTATAGAGGGTCTCCTGGACGGAACGATCGATTTCATCGCCACCGACCATGCGCCCCATACGGAAGCCGAAAAGTCGGAAGGGATGCAGCTCGCTCCGTTCGGAATCGTCGGGTTGGAAACCGCCTTTCCGCTCCTTTATACAAACTTTGTGGAAAAAGGGATCTTCTCTCTGAAGCAGCTTATTGACTGGATGACCATCAAACCAAGTGAAGCATTTAATCTTCCGTTTGGACTACTTGAAGTAGGAGGAGAAGCAGACTTTACGCTCATCGATTTGCATGAAAAAAAGGAAATCAATCCGGCTGGATTTTTGTCCAAAGGGAAAAACACGCCATTCAAAGGATGGGAATGCAAAGGATGGCCGAAAGCAACTTTTTATCAAGGATCTCTTGTATGGAATGAAGGAGGAAACGAACAATGAAAAGACAACTCATTTTAGACGATGGAACGGTTTTCGTGGGAGAAGGATTCGGAGCAAATGAAGAAAGTATAGGTGAAGTGGTATTCAATACGAGCATGACCGGCTACCAGGAAATCCTTTCAGATCCATCCTACTGCGGCCAGCTTGTCACCTTGACGTATCCCCTTGTAGGGAACTACGGCATCAACCGGGACGATTTTGAATCGATCACCCCGGCCATCAAAGCGTTCATTGTGAGAGAAGTGGCGGACTTCCCTTCTAACTGGAGAAATGAATCAACATTGGATGAATTATTAAAAATAAAAGGAATTCCCGGAATATCAGGGATCGATACGAGAAAGTTAACCAGGATCATCAGGAAGCATGGAGCCATGAAAGGCATTATTTGTTCAGCTGAACTGGATTCCGGGGCAATGCTTGATAAGCTGCATGGGACAGATTTACGAACAGATCAGGTCAAACAGGTTTCTACGAAGACGGCCTATGCAAGCCCTGGAAGAGGTTACCGTGTAGTGTTGATGGATTTCGGGATGAAGCACGGGATTCTAAGGGAATTGAACAAACGTGATTGTGATGTGATTGTGGTTCCTTATGATACTTCAGCGGAAGAAATCAGACGCCTGCAGCCTGACGGGATCATGTTATCGAATGGTCCGGGGGATCCGAAAGATGTACCCCAGGCGATTGAAACGATCAAGGAATTGCTTGGTGAAATTCCACTCTTTGGTATCTGCCTCGGACATCAATTATTTGCCCTGGCGTGTGGAGGGGACTCTTTCAAAATGAAATTTGGACATCGTGGCGGCAACCATCCTGTCAAAGATTTAAAATCCGGAAAGGTCGCACTGACTTCACAGAATCACGGCTATGCAGTCGATGAAAAATCTTTAGCCGGGTCGAGATTACAGGTCACTCATCTGGCCATAAATGATGGAACGGTAGAAGGATTGAAACATTTGGACTATCCGGCCTTTACGGTGCAATATCACCCTGAAGCATCTCCGGGACCTGAGGATTCCAACTACTTATTCGATGATTTCCTGCAATTGATGAAAGAAGAGAAAAGAAAGGAGCTTCAACATGCCTAAACGTACAGACATTAAAAGCATCTTGGTTATCGGAAGCGGACCTATCATCATTGGACAAGCGGCGGAGTTTGACTACGCCGGAACACAAGCCTGCATCGCACTGAAAGAGGAAGGTTACAGGGTCATCCTCGTAAATTCCAATCCTGCCACGATCATGACAGACGCTGAAATGGCAGATAAAGTATACATCGAACCATTGACACTTGAATTCGTCAGCAGGATCATCCGTAAAGAACGTCCGGATGCGCTGCTGCCTACATTAGGTGGCCAAACGGGATTGAACATGGCTGTTGAACTTGCCCAGTCCGGGGTCTTGGAAGAATGCGGAGTTGAAATCCTCGGGACGAAGCTATCTGCCATCGAGAAAGCGGAAGACCGTGATTTGTTCAGGAACTTGATGAATGAAATGGGAGAACCGGTTCCGGACAGTGAAATCATCCATTCCCTGGATGAAGCCTATCAATTTGTGAATGAAATTGGGTATCCGGTCATTGTCCGTCCAGCTTATACCTTGGGTGGAACCGGAGGGGGAATCTGTCACAACGAAGACGAATTGGTCGAGATTGTAAGTTCGGGACTGAAATACAGCCCTGTCACACAATGCCTTCTGGAGAAAAGCATTGCAGGCTTCAAAGAGGTAGAATACGAGGTTATGCGGGATGCAGCCGATAACGCCATCGTGGTATGTAATATGGAGAATATAGATCCGGTGGGGATCCATACGGGAGACTCCATCGTGGTAGCACCAAGTCAAACATTAAGCGACCGTGAATATCAAATGCTCCGGAATACAAGTCTGAATATCATCCGCGAGCTGGGAATCGAAGGTGGCTGTAATGTCCAGCTGGCCCTCGACCCTGACAGCTTCCAGTATTACATCATAGAAGTCAATCCCAGGGTGAGCCGTTCATCTGCCCTGGCATCCAAAGCGACCGGCTATCCGATTGCAAAACTTGCAGCGAAGATCGCCGTCGGCCTGACCTTGGATGAAATGATGAATCCTGTGACGGGTAAAACGTATGCATCATTCGAACCTGCACTGGATTATGTTGTGACGAAAATCCCAAGATGGCCTTTTGATAAATTTGAAGCGGCCAAACGAAACCTTGGTACCCAGATGAAAGCAACCGGAGAAGTGATGGCAATCGGCCGGACCTTCGAAGAATCACTACTGAAAGCGATCCGCTCCCTTGAAAGCAATACGTATCATATGGAATTGAGTGACGCGGATCAATTTACGGACGAATGGATTGAGAAAAGGATCAGAAAAGCAGGGGATGAGCGCCTCTTCTATATCGGCGAAGCGCTGAGAAGGGGAGTGACAATCGAGACCATCCATGAATGGAGCAAAATCGACCTCTTCTTCTTATATAAGATGAATAGAATCATAGAGTTTGAAAAAGAATTGGCGTTGAACCCCTTCAACCCTGAGCTTGCAGAAAAAGCGAAGCGCATGGGCTTCTCGGATATCACCATGGCACGTTTATGGGAAAGCTCTGAAGCGGATGTCTATACGTGGAGAAAAGAGCAGGACCTTATCCCGGTATATAAAATGGTAGATACCTGTGCGGCAGAGTTCGAATCTGAAACTCCCTACTTCTACGGCACTTATGAAGATGAGAATGAATCAAGGGTCACAGAACGTGAGAGTGTCATCGTCCTCGGTTCGGGACCGATCAGGATCGGACAGGGAGTGGAGTTTGATTATGCGACCGTTCACTCTGTTTGGGCCATTAAGGAAGCGGGTTATGAGGCCATCATCGTCAATAACAATCCCGAAACGGTCTCGACCGACTTCAGTATCTCGGACAAATTATATTTCGAGCCACTGACGGTGGAAGATGTCATGCACATCATCGACCTGGAAAAGCCAAAGGGAGTCGTCGTCCAGTTTGGTGGACAAACGGCCATTAATCTGGCAGATGAGCTGGTGAGAAGAGGCGTCAAGATTCTGGGTACTTCACTTGAGGATCTCGATCGCGCAGAGAACCGCGATAAATTCGAGCATACTCTGAATGAGCTCGGCATTCCTCAACCCGAAGGTAAAACGGCAGTTTCCGTAGAAGGGGCACTTGAAATAGCAAAAAGCATCGGTTACCCGGTATTGGTAAGACCTTCGTACGTACTCGGAGGACGGGCAATGGAGATTGTTTACAGGGAAGAAGAACTTCTTCAATACATGAAAAATGCAGTAAAGGTCAATCCACAGCACCCGGTATTGATCGACCGTTATCTGATCGGCAAGGAGATCGAGGTGGATGCCATCTCAGACGGATCAGACGTAGTCATCCCGGGGATTATGGAGCATATCGAACGTGCGGGAGTTCATTCAGGGGATTCCATCGCCGTGTATCCTCCTCAGCAACTCACACAGGAACAGAAACAAACCATTATCGATTATACGACGAGACTGGCAAAAGGGTTGAACATTATTGGATTACTGAACATCCAGTATGTTATTTCAAAAGGCGAAGTATACGTCCTGGAAGTGAATCCCCGTTCCAGCCGGACAGTGCCATTCATCAGTAAAATCACAAATGTCCCAATGGCGAATATTGCAACCAAGTCCATCCTTGGTATATCCCTGAAAGATCAAGGATATGAATCAGGACTGGTTCCTGAAAAACAGGGTGTGTACGTCAAAGTCCCGGTCTTCTCCTTTGCCAAACTTAGACGGGTGGACATAACTCTCGGACCTGAAATGAAATCTACTGGGGAAGTAATGGGGAAAGATCAGACATTGGAAAAGGCACTTTACAAGGGGATGGTCGCTGCAGGTATGCAAATGAAGGAATACGGCTCCGTACTCATGACCGTGGCAGATAAAGACAAGGATGAAGCAGTCCTCCTGGCACAACGGTTTATCGATATCGGCTATCAAATCCTCGCAACGAAGGGTACGGCAGAGCATCTGGCCAAGGCAGGTATCACGGTCCGTGAAGTGGATAAGATCGGATCCAGCGGTCCTACATTATTGGATATCATCCAAAGCGGTGAAACCCAGCTTGTCATCAATACATTGACAAAAGGAAAACAGCCTGCCCGGGATGGATTCAGAATTCGAAGGGAATCGGTCGAAAACGGCATTCCATGTCTTACGTCACTGGATACTGCTGAAGCCATCCTGAGAGTGATTGAATCTATGACTTTTTCAGCAGAGGCACTTGACTCACTACCGAAAGTGAAAGAGGCGGTTTATCAATGATCGTTAACGAAAACATGGTTGTGCTTTCTCATGAACGGATAGCTGAAAACATTTATGAACTCGTTCTTCAAGGGAGCCTGGTGGATGAAATAAAGGCCCCGGGACAGTTCGTTCATGTGAAAGTCGGGACGGGAATAGACCCATTACTGAGAAGGCCGATTTCCATCGCCTGCCACGATCCTGAACAACATACCATGACCCTGATCTACCGGGCTGAAGGGAAAGGGACACGACTCCTTTCCCTGGTGGATCGTAGTGATAGGGTCGACGTGTTGGGACCTTTGGGTAATGGTTTCTCCGTGGATGGCCAACGTAAGACCGCACTGTTAATAGGTGGAGGGATTGGCGTTCCTCCCCTCTACGGTCTTTCCAGGAAGCTTGTAGAAAGCGGTTGGGAAGTGAAGCACATTCTTGGTTTTCAAAATGAATCAGTGAGCTTTTATGAAGATAAGTTCGGGGAACTTGGGCTAACATATGTTGCCACTGTAGACGGCTCCCTTGGAAGTGAAGGATTTGTAACAGATGTCATCTCTGAAGAGAAGCCGGACTTTGATGTGTTTTATTCCTGTGGACCGACACCCATGCTGAAAGCTCTTGAAAGGCAATTGGAGGGCAAACGCGGTTTTATCTCATTAGAAGAGCGGATGGGATGCGGAATCGGGGCTTGTTTCGCCTGCGTATGTCATAAACAGGATGATCCTGAAGGGTCGAGTTACGTAAAGGTTTGCAGTGACGGACCGGTATTTCCAGTAGGGGCGGTGCTTTTATGAAATCATTACAAATCGAATTGCCAGGCTTGTCTTTGAAGAACCCGGTCATGCCGGCATCAGGCTGCTTTGGTTTCGGTCGTGAATATAGTCAGTTTTATGATTTGAGCGAGCTTGGAGCGATCATGATCAAAGCGACGACGGAAGAGGCCCGCTTTGGAAATCCTACTCCAAGGGTTGCTGAAACAAACGGGGGGATGCTGAATGCAATCGGGTTACAAAACCCCGGACTCAAAGGTGTGATGGAAAACGAACTTCCATGGCTTTCACAATTTGATGTACCGATCATTGCAAACGTGGCAGGTTCCCAAGTGGAAGATTATGTGGAAGTGGCAAGGGTCATTTCTTCTGCTGAAAATGTAAAGGCACTTGAACTCAATATCTCCTGTCCCAATGTCAAAACGGGAGGAATCGCTTTTGGGACCATCCCTGAAGTGGCTAAGGAGTTGACTGAGAAGGTTAAAGAAGTTTCACAGGTCCCGCTGTATGTGAAATTATCTCCGAATGTCTCCAATATCGTCGACATGGCCAAGGCTGTAGAGGCAGGTGGGGCGGACGGTCTGACCATGATCAATACACTCCTTGGGATGAGACTGGATATGAAGACGGGCAAGCCGGTTCTTGCGAACAAGACCGGCGGATTATCCGGCCCAGCCATTAAACCGGTTGCCATCAGGATGATCTATGAAGTGAGCCAGCAGGTGGATCTCCCGATTATAGGGATGGGGGGAATACAATCAGCTGAAGATGTGATTGAATACTTCTATGCAGGAGCCAGTGCCATCGCAGTCGGGACGGCAAATTTCGTTGACCCATTCGTATGTCAGCGGATCATCAATGAGTTACCGCCTCTACTTGAAGAGCTCGGAGTCGAACATATATCCGAATTAACCGGAAGGAGCTGGGGGAAACATGAATCGTGCACCGTTCATAGCACTTGATTTCCCGACATGGGAGATGACTTCAACCTTCCTGGATCAATTTTCAGAAAGTCTGAATGTGAAAGTTGGAATGGAGTTGTACCTTCAAAATGGTCCGGTGATCATTGAGAAGATATTAAATAAAAATCATCGGATTTTCCTGGACCTGAAGCTTCATGATATCCCTCATACAGTATACGGAGCCATGAAAGGACTTGCAGGATTCGATTTGGAGCTAGTCAACGTCCATGCTGCAGGCGGCAGCATGATGATGGAAAAGGCGCTGGAGGGTCTCCATGCCGGAACCCCTGCCAATCATAAGCGCCCAAATCTGATCGCCGTCACACAACTGACCTCGACAACGGAAGAACAGATGCAAGAAGAACAGCTTATCCACACGACCATCAATGAGTCCGTCCTGCATTATGCCACTCTTGCAAAGCATGCGGGACTTGATGGGGTGGTATGTTCACCACACGAATCGGGTCTGATAAAAGAACATTGCGGGAATGATTTTTTACGGGTCACTCCCGGGATCAGGTTAGCAGAAGATCACATAGGAGATCAAAAAAGAGTCACTACACCGCAAATGGCGAAAGAAATGGGTTCTTCCTACATCGTCGTTGGAAGAAGCATTACAGGTGCTGCGAATCCGGTCCTTGCTTATGAACGGATCGTACATGAATGGGAGGGCAAAGAATGAAACATGAAATCGCAAAGAAATTACTCGACATCGAAGCCGTATTTTTAAACCCGACGGAGCCATTTACTTGGTCATCCGGCATAAAGTCACCGATTTATTGTGATAATCGACTGACACTTTCGTATCCTTCAGTGCGGGACAGCATTTCAACAGGACTGTCCGAGTTGATCCGAAAGCACTTTCCGGAAGCGGAAGTCATCGCAGGAACAGCGACGGCGGGAATTCCACATGCCGCGTGGGTGAGCGAGAAATTAAATCTTCCCATGTGTTATGTCCGGTCAAAGCCTAAAGCCCATGGAAAAGGAAAGCAGATTGAAGGGATCGCGGCACCGGGACAAAAGGTTGTCGTCGTTGAAGATCTGATCTCCACGGGAGGCAGCTGTATAACTGCGGTTGACGCCTTAAGAGAAGCGGGATGTGACGTATTAGGGGTGGTTGCGATCTTCACATATGAATTGGAAAAAGGGAAAAGAATGCTTGAAGAACAAAACATTACATCCTATGCCCTCTCTGATTATTCAAGCTTACTTGAGGTAGCGGTCCAAAATGAGATCATCCGTGAAAGTGAATGGGAACAATTGAAGCTTTGGAGAAAAGACCCTGAGACATGGGGGATGTAAAGGGGAAAGCAACTCGTTTTTTGAGTTGCTTTTTGTCATTCTTCCAAATAAAAACACTTTCATCCGGTGGAATCATTACTGGATGAAAGTGCATCTTTGCTATATCAATCTTTCAACGATCGGACCAAATCGAGATCCGGTGTCACGTAAACGGTTTGCTGTCCTTCGTATATGACAAATCCGGGTTTGGCACCTTTAGGTTTCTTGACCTGTTTGACTTCGGTAAAATCAACGGGTACGGAGCTGGATTCACGGGCTTTACTGAAGTATGCGGCAATATTGGCCGCTTCCTTGATCGTTTCATCAGTTGGGTTGGAACTCTTGATGACAACGTGAGAACCTGGAATATCCTTCGTATGAAGCCAGACTTCATCTCTTCCAGCAACCCGGTTGGTCAAGTAGTCGTTTTGCTTATTGTTTTTACCGACCAGGATCTGTGTTCCGTCAGTTGACGTGTATTGTTCCAATACGGGCTTCATATTGGCCTTTTTCTTTTTTGTTTGCTTGCGGACCTTCAGGTAACCCTCTTCTTCGAGTTCCTCTCTGATTTCCTCCACATCTTTCGTTGAAGCAGATTCTAATTGTTGCAGTAATTGTTCGAGATACACGATCTCTTCCTGTGCTTTTTCAATTTGTTCATGGACGATCTTTATGGCATTCTTCGCTTTTTGATAACGTGAGAAATAATTCTGTGCATTATCCGAAGGCGACTTTTGAGGATTTAATGGAATCGTGATACTTTCCCCGTTTTCGTCATAATAATTGACTACGCTCACCTCCGTCATCCCACGTTCCACGGCATATAGATTCGAAGTAAGAAGTTCACCGAGCAGCTGATAGCGGTCAGCCTGTTGGGCATCGTCAAGCGTTCGCTCCAGTTTCGTTATTTTGTTGACGTTCTTATCCCTTTCATTTCGAATGAACCGCTCGAGGTCATTTCCTTGTTGCTTGACTCGATCACGTGCAGCCTTCTGATAAAAGAAACGGTCAAGCAGTTCACTCAAGGAAGGGAATGTTTGTTTTTCACCCTGAAGATGTTGAAGGTCCATCCAGTAGAATGTTTCCTTATCTGCTGTGATCAGGGTCGGCGCTACATCAAAGTTTTTTGCATGAGCAATCAATGATAGGAATGACTCGGCAATGGCTGCCCCGCTGCCGATCCCTGCACGGTGTACGACTTCCTTCGCGTAAAGCGGTGAGATACCGGCGAAGGATTGGACGATCTGTTTATCAAGCTTACCCGAATTGAAATCAAGGGCACGTAAAACATCTACAGTGTCTGCTTCAAGTGGATCGATTTTATCCTGTTGAGGCGGCAACACGTAGGTATGGCCAGGCAATACAGTACGATGGGTGTTCATGCTTGGTGAAATATGCTTGATGCTGTCAAGAATCATATTTCGTTCTTTATCTACCAGGATGATATTGCTGTGCCGGCCCATTATTTCAATGATCAGTTGTTTATAAGATATATCCCCGATCTCGTTTCTGCCCTTCACTTCGAATACAATCATCCGATCTAATTCAATCTGACTGATCCCTTCAATGATCGATCCTTCAAGATGTTTCCGCAAGAGCATACAAAACATCGGTGGAACCGAGGGGTTGTCATAATTCTCAGCCGTCAATTGAACACGTGAGTAACTTGGGTGAGCGGATAAGAGCACTTTATGGTTCTTTCCATTTGCCCGGATAACCAGAATGATTTCATTTTTATAAGGTTGGTGTATTTTGTTTATGCGTCCGTGTAATAGGTTTTCATTTAATTCTTTCGTCATGTTTCTTGTGAATAATCCATCAAATGACATATATAACATCCTCTGCTTCATGCGATTTCAGTATAGTTTGATTTCTTCCGACTAGGGAGTGGTTGAAAAGTGTATCAAATGTAACCGATTTTATCTCCCTGAAAGGGAAAATGCAAAACATACTTAAATCATATCATTTTTTAGGACGAGTCTGAATAAGAATGCTATGAGAAGGACAACTTTTCGTATCGTAGGAGGAGAGTGACATGGTTGCATGAAATTTCATGAGATGAGACAAGAGGACATAGAGCAGTCGTTAAATACCAATTATCAAGAAGGGCTTTCAACAGAAGAGGTTGCAATCAGACGGAAACAATTTGGGTACAATCAATTAGAAGAAGCTGAGAAGCAGTCAGCTTTATTGTTGTTTTTCAGTCAGTTCAAGGACTTTATGGTTCTTGTGTTATTGGCAGCCACGCTCATTTCAGGTTTACTCGGTGAATACATCGATGCGATCGCCATTATTGCCATTGTGTTCATTAACGGCTTTTTAGGCTTTTTCCAAGAGCGGAAAGCCGAGAGGTCGCTTCAGGCTTTAAAGGAGCTCTCTGCACCCCAGGTTTCAGTGTTAAGGGACGGTAAGTGGGTAAAAATCGTTTCGAAGGATGTCATCATTGGGGATGTCATCCGCTTTGCAAGTGGAGACCGGATCGGGGCGGATGTTCGTCTCATTGAAGCCAATAATCTTGAAATAGAAGAATCCGCCCTGACCGGGGAGTCTTTACCCGTCACCAAATCCACAAACCCTGTAAATGGAGAAAATATGAGTCTCGGGGACTTGGAGAACATGGCATTTATGGGAACGATGGTCACGAGGGGAAATGGAATTGGTGTCGTGACTTCGATCGGTATGAAAACGGCAATGGGGCAAATCGCCGATATGATCCAAAACGCAGAAACCATGACCACTCCTCTTCAGAGAAGACTGGAAGAGTTAGGAAAGATCCTCATTACGGTTGCTCTTGTACTGACAGGATTGGTTGTAGGAATCGGCGTGATCCAGGGCCATGATATGTATACGATGTTCTTAGCCGGGGTTTCATTGGCCGTAGCAGCCATACCTGAAGGGTTGCCTGCCATTGTGACGGTTGCCCTTTCCCTAGGTGTTCAAAGGATGATCAAGAAGAAAGCCATCGTCCGAAAGCTGCCGGCAGTGGAAACATTAGGCTGTGCATCGGTGATCTGTTCTGATAAAACCGGAACCTTGACCCAGAATAAGATGACGGTCACCCATCTGTGGAGTGGAGGAAGGACGTGGACCGTCACCGGCACCGGATATGAACCAGACGGCCAATTTTATACCGGGGAAAAACGGGTGACGCCTCACAGTGAGAATGCACTCCAGCAGCTGCTGACTTTCGGGATGCTGTGCAATCATGCAGAGCTTGTAACCCGTGATAAAACCTTTATCGTCGATGGTGACCCCACTGAAGGGGCTCTTCTTGTAGCAGGATTAAAGGCAGGGCTTTCCAGGGAATCATTGCAGAAAAAATTCACGATTGTCAAAGAGTTCCCTTTTGATTCCACAAGGAAGATGATGAGTATCATCGTGGTCGACCAGAATGGAAAGCACTTCTCTGTAACGAAAGGTGCTCCTGATGTATTGGTCGGGAAAAGCGAATCGTTCCTGTGGGAGGGAAGGCTTCAACCGAAATCACCTGAGGTCACTGAAAAAGTAGAAGGGGCCATTAGTGAGATGTCATCCAACGCTTTACGAAACATTGCGATTGCGTATAAACCGATCAAGGAACGTGCTGTTGAAGCGTTGGTGGAAGAGGACGTGGAAGAAGGGGTTACCTTCATCGGTTTACAAGGGATGATCGACCCTCCGAGACCTGAGGTGAAGCAGGCGGTGAAAGAGTGTCGTGCTGCCGGGATCAAAACGGTCATGATCACCGGGGACCATGTTCTGACGGCGAAAGCCATTGCCAAACAGCTCGGCATCTTGAAAAATAAAGACCGCGTCATGGATGGGAAAGAATTAAACGTAATGGAAGTGCATGAACTGGAAGAAATAGTGGATGAAGTGTCAGTGTTTGCCCGGGTATCACCTGAGCATAAACTGAAAATCGTCAAAGCCCTCCAAAACAGAGGGCATGTCGTGGCGATGACAGGGGATGGGGTAAACGATGCCCCTGCCATAAAATCCTCTGATATTGGAGTCGCCATGGGGATTACAGGCACGGACGTATCAAAGGAATCTTCTTCGTTAGTCCTGTTGGATGATAACTTCGCTACGATTAAATCAGCCATACAGGAAGGAAGGAACATCTATGAAAATATCCGCAAATTCATACGGTATCTGTTAGCTTCGAACGTAGGTGAAATTCTTGTCATGTTGTTTGCCATGATTCTGGCGCTCCCGCTTCCATTGGTACCGATTCAGATTTTGTGGGTGAACCTGGTGACGGATGGCCTCCCTGCCATGGCACTGGGTCTAGATAAACCGGAAGATGATGTCATGAGAAGAAAACCGAGACACCCAAAGGAAGGTGTGTTTGCAAGGCGGCTCGGGTGGAAAGTGGTCTCCAGGGGATTCTTGATCGGCGGGGCGACGCTGCTTGCGTTCATGCTATCGTATAAAACTCATCCAGATCACTTGGCATATGCCCAAACCGTCGCGTTCGCTACCCTGGTCATGGCACAACTGATCCATGTGTTCGACTGCCGAAGTGAAGTATCGGTGTTTTCAAGAAATCCGTTCGGGAACATGTATCTCGTTTTTGCCGTATTATCTTCACTCATATTAATGCTCTTGGTCATCTATATCCCTTCCCTGCAACCGATCTTCCATACAGTACCGATCGTACTGAAAGATTGGCTCTTGATCATTGGGTTAAGCTCCGTTCCAACCTTTTTACTCGCAGGGTCATTTTTTGCAAGAAAAAAACAGTGAAATGTGGTATAATCCAAAAGGTAATAGAGAAAATCCTCTATTACCTTTTTTATATAAAGAGATATGTTGTACATAAGTGAGTGCTTCCCTTCTCAATCTATCAGCACGAGATGAAAGTGAATTCGGTTATCTTACATACGAATACCGTCAAAGGATTGGATGTGATCGTAATGGTTGTCAGTATGACAGGCTTTGGAAGAAGCAAATCAGACTCTGCACAACATACTGTAACGGTTGAAATGAAATCCGTGAATCACAGATTCAGTGAATGTTACATAAGAATGCCGCGACAATTAATGAAGCTAGAGGATAAAATCAAGAAGCAAGTATCCCACCATGTTAAAAGAGGAAAAGTTGATATTTTCATTACCATCACAGGGGACGGCCTTGTGCATAAAAATCTTCATATTGACTGGAAGCTCATTCAAGATTATTATCAGTTAGTAAATGAAGTGAAAGAAACCTTTTCATTAAAAGATGAAGTGCAATTATCCAATCTCCTGAACAGAGAAGAATTCATCATGATCGAAGAGATGGAGGAAGAAAATGAAGAGCTTGAGAATCTGGTTTTAAAAGCTGTGGATGAAGCAGCGCTGGACCTTAAAGTGATGAGGGAGAAAGAAGGGGAACTTCTCAAGAAAGATTTTCTCGTCCATCTTAGTCAGTTTGAAAAGAATATCATTGAACTGTCCAGTCATGCTCCGGAAGTGGTCAATCAATATAGAGAAAGACTAAGAAAGAGAATTTCCGAATACAACGAAACATCTTTCGATGAAAGCCGTTTGCTTACGGAAGTGGCCATCTTTGCCGATAAGTCTGACATAACGGAAGAATTGACAAGACTTAAAAGTCATATTCAGTACTTTCACTCCACATTAATCGATTGTGGTCCTGTAGGCAGGAAGCTGGATTTCATGATCCAGGAAATGAACAGGGAAGTGAATACGATTGGGTCGAAAGCAAATGATTCCCTCATCGCCACCATTGTAGTGGAACTGAAATCAACACTTGAGAAGCTGAGGGAACAAGTGCAAAATGTAGAATAAGAAGTTTAGTTTCCTATCATTCAGGCGAAACTAAACTATTGATTAGGAGGAGCGTTATGTCGATCAAGCTCATCAATATAGGTTTTGGAAATATCGTTTCAGCCAACCGGATCATTTCAATCGTAAGTCCGGAATCAGCCCCGATCAAACGCTTGATACAAGATGCAAGGGACCGGGGAACACTCGTTGATGCTACATACGGAAGAAGAACAAGAGCGGTCATCATTACGGATAGCGACCACGTTATTCTTTCAGCTGTTCAACCCGAAACCGTTGCTCATCGTTTGACAGATAAAGAGGATTTAGTAGAAGAAGGGCAGGGTAAATAAATGAAAGAAAAAGGATTGCTGATCGTTCTTTCCGGACCATCAGGTGTAGGGAAAGGAACAGTTCGTAAAGCGATTTTTTCCCAGGAAGATACAAGGTTTGAATATTCCATCTCCATGACTACGCGGAAACCCCGTGAAGGAGAAGTGGATGGTGTAGATTATTTCTTTAAATCAAGAGAGGATTTCGAAGTGCTGATCGAGCAGGGGAAACTGTTGGAGTATGCAGAGTTTGTAGGGAACTATTATGGAACCCCTGTAGATTATGTCCGGGAAACCCTGGATGCAGGAAGAGATGTCTTTCTTGAAATCGAAGTACAAGGTGCACAACAGGTCAGGGATAAATTCCCCGAAGGTTTATTTATCTTCCTGGCACCCCCAAGTCTTTCTGAACTTCAGAACCGCCTTGTGACAAGAGGCACTGAGACAGATGATTTGATCAGGGGAAGGATGAATACCGCAAGAAAAGAAATCGAAATGATGAATTTATACGATTACATTGTTGAAAATGACCAGATTGAACATGCGGTAGATAAGATTAAATCCATCGTTCAGGCAGAACACTGCAAACGGGAACGAGTGCAACAACGATACTTAAATATGCTGGAGGCTGAATAAATGTTAAACCCATCCATTGATTCATTAATGAAGAAGATTGATTCTAAATATTCGTTAGTCAGTATTGCGGCTAAGCGTGCAAGAAACCTGCAAGACACGGGGGATTACCGTTTGAACCGTTATGATTCTCATAAATTCGTAGGTAAGGCCCTAGAAGAGATTCATGCCGGTCAGTTATCTATGAAAGAAAGAGACGCCAAAGCCGTTTATTCTGATGAATAGACCGGCGGATCTTATTGAATAACTCCAGGGGTTGACTCGGAAGATTTCATCATCTTTCGGGACAACCCTATTTTCTTTTTCTATCAATATCCTTCATAATATAAGAAGGATAAAGAGTAATGGGGGAAAGTATAATGATGCAGGGGAAAAGAATACTATTATGTGTATCTGGTGGAATAGCTGTATACAAAGCGGCAGCCTTGACCAGCAAACTGGTCCAGGGCGGTGCTGAAGTGAAGGTGATCATGACGGAGTCGGCACGCAAATTTGTGGCCCCTCTCACCTTTCAGGCACTATCCCGCCAAGATGTGTATTGGGATACCTTTGATGAAAAAGATTCATCAAAAATTGCTCATATCGACTTGGCGGATTGGGCTGACCTCGTACTGGTGGCACCTGCCACGGCAAACATCATCGGAAAGCTTGCAAATGGGATTGCAGATGACATGATCACAACGACGATTCTTGCAACGACGGCACAGGTGTGGATCGCCCCGGCCATGAATGTACATATGTATGATCATCCAGCAGTGAAAAGGAATATTGAAACTCTTTTTGGGTTCGGTTATCAATTTGTCGAACCTAGTGAAGGGTATTTAGCCTGTGGGTATATCGGCAAGGGAAGATTGGAAGAACCAGAGAAGGTAGTGGAGCTGGTTGATCGTTTTTTCCAGAAACGTGACAGTGATAAAAAGCTCCTTGAGGGGAGAAAAGTAGTGATCACGGCCGGTCCGACGAGGGAGATGGTGGATCCTGTGCGATTCTTTTCCAATCGTTCAACCGGAAAGATGGGATACGCCCTTGCTGAAGCGGCTGTTTCACTTGGAGCTGATGTCGTTTTGATCTCCGGACCTTCTGTGTTACCGATTCCAGCAGGTGTTGAATTTGTCTCCGTGACGACTGCTGAAGAAATGTATCATAGGGTGCATGACCTATTTCCATCTGCAGATATCGTCGTAAAGAGTGCTGCAGTCGCCGATTACCGCCCTAAAGAAATATTTGAAGATAAGTTAAAGAAAAAAGATGGAAACCTAGTGATTGAATTTGAGCGTACAAAGGATATTTTAATGAGCCTTGGTGAAAGGAAAACTCACCAATACCTCATTGGGTTTGCAGCCGAGACGACAAACGTCGAAGCATATGCCAAGGCGAAGCTTGTGAAAAAGCGGGCAGATATGATCGTCGCAAATAATGTGAAAGAAACGGGAGCCGGGTTCGGAACAGATACAAATAAGGTATCGATTGTCACGAGCGGGGGAGACGCTCGCGAGCTGCCTTTATTATCAAAGTTTGAGGTAGCCAAAGAAATCTATAAAGAAGCCATCCGGCATATGAAGAAGGGTTCCTCACATGAACGTAGCTAGCGTCATTGTCGACGTTCCTGCCATGCAGACGGATCGAACGTATGATTACAGTATCCCGGATGAATGGAATGGCAGCATCGTTCCCGGTATGAGGGTCGTCGTGCCTTTTGGTCCGAGGAAAATCCAAGGCTTTGTCATTGAATTAAAGGAAAAAGGGGAAGTCTCGAAACTCAAATCGATCGTCGAGCCGATGGATCTCGTACCCGTCCTGAATAAAGAGTTACTTGCACTCGGGAGCTGGTTGACCGAAAAGACCCTCTGCTTTAAAATCTCCGCCTTCCAAGCGATGCTTCCAGCAGCCATGAAAGCGAAGTATGAAAAATTCCTTCGACTGGAAGAAGGCAGGAATCCGGGGGAACTTCATCTCTCCCTCCACCGCTTTTTCCAGGACGGAAAAGAGGTCTCCTGGAATGCAATCGAAGAAAGCGGCATGCTCCCCCTCGTACATAAAGAGGTGAAAAAAGGGTCTGTCGAAGTCATCTACAGGGTGAAAGCCAAAGGGAATAAGAAAACAGTACGAAAGCTTTATCTGAACGTACCGATCGATCAAGTGGATGAAGTGAAAGATGGGTTGCCTCCCCAGGCAAGTAAGCAAAAACAAATCATCGAATATATGATGGATGCGGCTCCTGGTGGTGATGGGATACTCGCATCCACCCTGACGGAAGTGATGTCCACGACTTCAAGTACCGTAAAGTCTTTAGTCCATAAAGGGATCCTTGTTGAGAAAAACGTGGAAATGTACCGTGATCCTTTCGAAAATAGGACATTTGAGAAGACATTCCCCCTCTCATTGACTTCCCAACAGGAAGAGGCGATCGGTCCCATTTTGAGTACCATCGATCAAGAGAAGCATCACACATTTCTCCTTTACGGTGTTACGGGGAGCGGGAAGACAGAGATTTATCTGCAATCCATCCAACGGGTACTCGAGGAAGGGAAAGAAGCAATCGTGCTAGTCCCAGAGATTTCCCTTACCCCTCAGATGGTACACCGCTTTAAAGGAAGGTTTGGTGACGATGTCGCCGTCCTTCACAGTGGATTATCAGTCGGGGAAAAGTATGATGAATGGAGAAAGATTCAGCGCAAGGAAGTGAAAGTGGTGGTCGGAGCCCGCTCTGCCGTATTTGCCCCTTTTGAAAATATCGGGATCATCATCATCGATGAAGAGCATGAAACCAGCTATAAGCAAGAGGAAAATCCACGTTATCACGCAAGGGACGTTGCCATCTATCGAGGGGAATTCCATCAATGCCCGGTGATCTTAGGCAGTGCGACGCCTTCCCTGGAATCCTTCGCCCGGTCTTCAAAAGGAGTCTACGGACTATTGACGCTTGATAAACGGATGAATGACGGGCCGCTTCCATCTGTAGATATCGTGGATATGAGAGAGGAACTCAGGAAGGGAAACCGTTCCATGTTTTCAACAAACCTGTTCGAAAAGCTCCAGGGCAGGCTTGAAAAGGGAGAGCAGACCGTCCTCTTTCTAAATCGCAGGGGGCACTCATCGTTCATCATGTGCAGAGATTGCGGCTTTGTCCTGCAATGCCCCAATTGCGATATTTCCTTGACCTATCATCGATTTTCCAATGGGATGAAATGCCATTATTGCGGGTATGAAGAAGGAGTCCCATCCACTTGTCCTGAATGCACAAGTGAGCATATCCGTTATTTTGGGACGGGTACACAGAAGGTAGAGGAGGAATTGACGAAGCTCCTCCCAGATGCAAGGATCATTCGTATGGATGTCGATACCACAACCCGGAAAGGTTCTCATGAAAAACTGTTAACGGCTTTCGGGGAAGGGAAGGCAGATATCCTGCTCGGTACGCAAATGATCGCAAAGGGCCTGGACTTTCCAAATATCACCCTGGTAGGTGTACTCAGTGCGGATACGATGCTCCATCTGCCTGATTTCAGGGCAGCGGAAAAGACGTTCCAATTATTGACTCAAGTAAGTGGAAGGGCTGGCAGGCATACGCTGCCGGGGGAAGTGGTCATACAAACGTACACACCTGAGCACTACTCGATCGAATTAGCATCCAATCATGATTATAATCGTTTCTATCAGCAGGAAATGATGATGAGAAAAATGGGTTCCTATCCTCCTTTTTACTACATCACGCTGATCACATTAAGTCATGAAGATCTAATGAAGGTTGTGGATATTTCAGAGAAAATGACGGCTTTCATCCGCTCCAAGCTATCCGATACAACGATCATCCTTGGGCCGGTTGCATCGCCCATTCCCAGGATCAAGAATAGATACCGCTATCAATGTTTGATAAAATACAAGCGTGAACCAAATCTTGCTAGTACGTTGAAAACAGTACTGGATCAATTTCAGCAGCAATATGCATCACAGGGGTTAACCATCTCCATAGATGTGAACCCTTATATGATGATGTAACACTATTCATATAGAAAAATGGAGGACAGTTATGGCAATACTTCCAATCGTCATGCATCCGGATGCCATTCTCGAAAAAGAATGTGAGAAGGTAACGGATTTTGATAAAAAGTTAAAGAAATTACTAGTAAATATGTATGATACCATGATCGAGGCGGACGGAGTCGGGCTCGCAGCCCCTCAAGTGGGCATCGACCTTCAGGTAGCGATCGTCGACATCGGCGATGACTCAGGGACGATCGAACTGATCAATCCTGAAATCATCGAGTCAGAAGGGTCTCAAACGGACCTCGAAGGATGCCTCAGCTTTCCGGGCCTCTATGGAGAAGTGACACGCCCATACTCGATCAGGGTTAGAACACAGGACCGTAAAGGAAGAACGGTTGAATTTCAAGCCCAGGATTTTCTGGCCAGGGCCATCCAGCATGAAATCGATCACCTGCACGGCATTTTATTTACAACAAAAGTAGAAAAGTATATTACAGAAGAAGAATTAGAAGGGTATGAAGCTTAATGACGAAAGTGATCTTTATGGGAACACCCGATTTCTCGGTTCCTGTTCTCCAATCTCTAATAGATGAAAAATATGATGTGATCGCCGTTGTGACACAACCGGATCGCCCCGTCGGAAGGAAAAGGATCCTCACGCCACCACCTGTCAAAGTGGCCGCTGAAAAGCACGGCATCCCGGTCTACCAGCCCGAGAAGATAAAGAATGAAGATGAGCTAAACCAGGTCCTGGATTTAAAACCGGATCTTATCGTGACGGCTGCTTTCGGACAGATTCTTCCGAACGCTCTGCTTGAGGCACCTAAACATGGATGCATCAATGTTCATGCTTCCCTGCTACCTGAACTCCGTGGAGGCGCGCCAATCCATTATTCCATTCTCCAGGGCAAAGAGAAAACAGGCATCACCATTATGTACATGGTGGAAAAGCTGGACGCGGGGGATATCATCAGCCAAGTGGAAGTGGAGATCGAAGAGCGAGATCATGTAGGTACACTTCACGACAAACTGAGTGCAGCAGGTGCCAAATTACTGATCGACACCATCCCTCCATTACTGAAAGGGGAAATCTCCCCCGTAAAACAGGATGATTCAAAAGCTACATTCGCACGGAATATCAAGCGTGAACAAGAGAAGATAGACTGGACGCGTGACGGGGAAGAAATCTACAATCATATCAGGGGACTCCATCCGTGGCCGGTAGCGTATACCACATTGGACGGCTCGGTCATGAAAGTATGGTGGGGAGAGAAAGTGAGCGTGACCCCGTCATCACCCGGGAAAATCATCGGGATTGAAGAGGATGGTTTCGTTGTGTCCACGGGCAATTCAACAGGGATCAAAATCACCGATTTACAGCCTTCCGGCAAGAAAAGGATGAGTGCAAAGGACTACCTTCGGGGAGCGGGCGCACATTTAGAAGCTGGTCTGATGTTAGGAGAAGAACATGAGTAAACGAAATAAAACCGTACGGGAAGCAGCACTCGATGTCATCGAGGCAGTGGAGAAAAATCAATCATACAGCAATTTACTGCTTCATTCAGTGATCGAAAAAAACGAACTGCCGGGTAAGGATATCGGTTTATTGACGGAATTGACATACGGGACCATTCAACGCAAAATGACGCTGGATTTCTATTTAGCCCCATTCATCAAGGGAAAGCTGGATGATTGGGTTCGTCAATTGTTACGATTATCCCTTTATCAGCTGGTCTACTTAGATCGGATACCGGATCGCGCCGTATTCTATGAAGCAGTCGAAATCGCGAAAAAAAGAGGACATAAGGGAATCTCAGGATTAGTCAATGGGGTATTAAGGTCTGTACAGAGAAAAGGCCTTCCGACTCTTGATTCCATCAAGGACCCGGTCGAAAGAGTCGCCATCGAAACGAGTCATCCATACTGGCTTGTCAAGAGATGGTCAGAACAATTTGGTTTAGACAAGACGAAAGAAATGTGCGAAACCAACTTGATCGCTCCAAACCAAACGGCCCGTGTGAATACCACCAGGGTCAGCCGTGAAGAGCTCTTACAGCAATTGGCGGACAGCGGAAATGAAGTGAAGGAAAGTTCCATCGTACCGGAAGCAGTCCAGTCTCTGCGGGGGAACCTTGCGAAAACAGATGCATACCGCAATGGGTTATGTACGATACAGGATGAAAGCTCGATGCTTGTTTCTTATGCTTTAAAGCTTGAAAAAGGGATGAAAGTGCTGGATGCGTGTGCAGCACCTGGAGGGAAAACGACGCATATCGCAGAGAAACTCTCCGGAACCGGCGAAGTCCATGCCTTGGATCTCCATAAGCATAAAGTCAAATTAATCGACGAGAATGCTTCCCGGCTCGGTCTTTCCAATGTACACACCGCTGCCCTTGATAGCAGGAAAGCAGGAGAGAAATTTGAAAAGGGAAGTTTCGATCGGATACTGGTCGATGCACCATGTTCAGGTTTAGGTGTTCTCAGGAGAAAACCGGATATTAAATATGCAAAGAAAGAGGCAGATCTTCAATCTCTTCAAAAGATCCAGCTCGATATCCTCTCGGCCGTTGCACCCTTGCTGAAAAAAGGTGGATTACTGGTTTATAGCACATGTACGGTGGACCGCAACGAAAACGAAGGAACCGTTTCGGCCTTTCTGAATGATCACCCTGACTTTGAGTTTCATCAACTCGATCAACTGCCGGAAACAGTGAGACCGTTCATTGACGGGAACCAAATGCAAATTTTCCCACAGGATTTCGGAGGGGATGGATTCTATATTTCGTGTTTCCTGAAAAAGGATTGAGTCGATATTCATCAAATGTTGAAAGTAAAGCAGGAAAATCCGTTGTAAAAGTCGTAAAAGTACAACAGACCTTTTAGTATATTATGTGCAGAAGGAACTACTTGAAACAGGTGCAGAAGAAGAGAAGAGGTGACCTAAGTGAAGACGGTTTATTTTACGGACAAAGGGAAAGTGCGGCAGCTGAATGAAGATAGTGCCGGTGTATTCGTGAATCAGCATGGAGATCATTTAGCTGTTGTAGCAGATGGGATGGGCGGCCACAGAGCAGGGGACGTTGCCAGTGAACTTACCATTTCCATCTTAAAGGACTTATGGGAGAAAACCGAGAAATTTCACACCGCTGATGAAGCAGAAAATTGGTTAAAATCAACTATTAACGAAGTAAACAAAGAAGTATATACTTATTCTCAATCCAATTCCGAATGCGAAGGGATGGGTACGACTCTCGTCGGAGCTATCTGTACTTCTTTATTTGCAACCATAGTCAATATCGGTGACAGCAGAGGGTACATCCTGAATGAAAACGGATTTCATCAATTGACGGAAGATCATACGCTTGTCAATGAATTGGTGAGGAGCGGTGAAATTTCAAAGGAAGATGCAGAGCATCATCCGAGAAAAAATGTCATTTTAAGAGCGATCGGTACGGAAGCTTCAATTACGATGGATATTAAAACGATCATGTTCGAAGAGGAAGATGTCATTCTTCTATGTTCAGACGGCCTTTCAAATAAAGTCTCTGAAAAAGAAATGAAAGAGGTATTGGCCCGGGACCACTCCCTGGAAAATAAAGGGGAGTCGCTCGTTCATTTAGCCAATGAATATGGCGGTGAAGATAATATTACCGTAGTGATTGTCGAGTTTGCCGCTGAAACGGAAAGCGGGTGATAACATGATGGAAGGTAAGCGCATCAGTGGGCGTTACAGAATTATTAAACTCATTGGTGGAGGGGGAATGGCCAACGTTTATTTAGCTCACGATGTAATTCTTGATCGTGAAGTTGCCATTAAAATGCTCCGGATCGACTTTGCCAATGAAGAGGAATTCATTAAACGATTCCAACGGGAAGCCCAATCTGCTACTAGTCTTGCCCACCCTAATATTGTGAGCATTTATGATGTAGGAGAAGAGGATGATCTCTATTATATCGTCATGGAATATGTTCATGGCATGACGCTAAAGCAATACATACAGCAACACTCGCCTGTCAATGTCGACAAGGCGATCGATATCATGAAGCAACTGACTATCGCCATGTCTCATGCACATCAGAATCATATCGTGCACCGGGACATCAAGCCTCATAATATCCTTCTTGATGAAGAAGGAAATGTGAAGATAACCGATTTCGGAATCGCGATGGCCCTCAGTGCCACCTCGATCACACAAACCAATTCGGTTCTCGGATCGGTACACTATCTTTCTCCTGAGCAGGCGAGAGGAGGGATGGCCACAAAGAAATCGGACATCTATTCTCTCGGGATCGTCATGTTCGAATTGTTGACGGGCAGATTACCTTTCTCGGGGGAGTCGGCTGTTTCGATTGCCTTAAAGCATCTGCAATCGGAAACACCTTCCTTGAAAAGGTGGAATCCTGACATTCCACAAAGCGTGGAAAATATCGTACTGAAAGCAACGGCAAAGGATCCTTTCAGACGATACGAAAGCCTGGAAGAAATGGATGAAGACTTGTCGACAGCACTTGATGCCGATCGCATGAACGAACCTAAATTCGCCGTTCCTCTGGATGATGAAGCCACAAAAGCGATCCCCGTCATCACGGATCAAAAGGCGTACTCGAATTTGGATGATACGATCGTCCATCACCAGACAGACGACGTTCAAACGAAGCCGACCCCTCCCGTGAAACAAGGGAAGAAGGGGAAAAAAGATAAAACAAAACCGCCGAAGGGTAAAAGTAAGAAGAAGTGGCCGATGGTGATCATTGGTTTATTCTTTTTATTGATCCTGTTAGGGGTCGCTGCTGTCACGATGGTACCTGGTTTATTGGGACCGAAAGAGATAGAAGTACCGGACGTTTCTGAAATGGATCAAACCGAAGCGATTTCGACGATCATATCGGCTGGCTTTGTGGTTGGTGAAACCAAGAAGGTACCCGATGAAGAAATTCCCGAAGAATATGTGATTAAGACCAATCCAAAATCAGGACGAATGGCAAATGAAGGATCGGCTGTCGATATCTATGTCAGTACAGGTAAAGAAAAAGTGGAAGTCGATGATTATGTCGGCAAGGACTTTGAAGAAGTATCTGCTGATTTGGAGGAAAAGGGATTCACTGTAGAGAAAGAAGAAGAGTTTAATGATGAAAAGGCCAAGGGGACGATCATGGATCAGGACCCGTCACCAGGGGACGAAGTCGTGGCTGAGGAGACGACGATAACCTTTACTGTCAGTAAGGGGCGAGAATCCTTTGATCTAGACAGTTTGGAAGGTTTCGATCAAACTGCACTCGATAAATATGAAGCATCAAAAGGGATAAACATCATTGTACAAAGTGAAGAATTCTCTTCAGAAGTCGATGAGGGCAAGGTGATTTCCCATAAGCCGGTGGCAAGTACACCTATCACAAAAGGGGATACGGTTTATGTAATTATGTCTAAGGGCCCTGAACCCCCTAAGGAAGTACATACTAAGGAGGTTACCGAAGACGTTACCATCCCTTATAAGGGACAAGAAGGAAAACCTCAATCCGTGGAGATATTCATCGACGATAAGGACAGTAATCTTGACGACAGTGATGCTGATCAAGTACAGGGAATTTATGAAGATACGACCATTACAATGACCTTCACGTTAGAAGAAGGAACCAAAGGGGAATATCTTATTTTAGTCGACGGGGAAAAGTATGAAACAGGTACTGTAGAGTATCCTAAAGAAGAATAGCATCTGCCAAGGGGCTGTACCCGGGTTTTTAAAGAACCTACGGGACAGTCCTCTTGTTTTCCTTTATAATGGGAATGGTACATAATGAAGATAACGGAAATATTTAGATAAACGGATGGAATAGGAGGTTTCGAATGCCTGAAGGAAAAATCGTAAAAGCATTGAGTGGATTTTACTATGTGCTCTCAGAAGGCAGTGTGACGCAATGCAGGGGCAGGGGCAATTTTCGTAAAAACAAAATCACGCCCCTTGTTGGTGATTATGTCGAATTTCAAGCAGAGAACAAAACGGATGGATACATTCTGAAGGTATTGGATCGGAAGAATGAATTGGTACGCCCGCCCATCGCAAACGTCGATCAGGCGATTCTGGTCTTTTCAGCCAGTGAACCGGATTTCAGTCCTGCGCTCCTGGATCGTTTTCTTGTATTGGTGGAGAGTAAAGAAATCGAACCGCTGATCTGCGTGACCAAAATGGACTTAGTGACATCGGAAGAAGCAGAAAAAATTGAACAATATGTGAGTGAGTACCGTTCTTTTGGATATGAAGTTTTGATGACGTCTTCCAAAACAGAACATGGCCTTGAGGAGCTGACTCCGTATTTAAAAGATAAAATTTCGGTGTTTGCCGGTCAGTCCGGAGTGGGGAAGTCGTCTCTTCTGAATGCATTGAACCCCGATTTGGAGCTGAAGACGGCCATGATTTCTTCCCACTTGGGCCGGGGGAAACATACGACCCGCCATGTGGAACTCATTGATATAAAGGATGGGCTGGTCGCAGATACCCCGGGATTCAGTTCACTGGAGTTTTCAGAGCTTGAAATAGAAGAACTGCCGCAATGCTTCCCGGAAATGGTCGAGGTGGCCGAAGAATGTAAATTCAGGGGCTGCCTTCATATCAATGAACCAAAATGTGCCGTGAAATCCGCCGTTGAAGCGGGAAGGATCCCTGATTACCGCTACGATCACTATTTGACTTTCCATAAAGAAATTAAAGAAAGAAAGCCGAGGTACTAAATATGAAAATCGCACCATCCATTCTTTCTGCCAATTTTGCAGAGCTGGGCAATGAAATTAAAGATGTTGAAAAAGGGGGAGCGGACTATATCCATGTAGACGTCATGGATGGTCACTTCGTACCGAATATTACGCTCGGGCCGATGATCGTAAAGGCGATCCGTCCACTAACATCGTTACCTTTGGACGTGCATCTCATGATTGAAAACCCAAGTCAATACATCGAAGCTTTTGCCGATGCGGGAGCGGACTATATTACCGTCCATGTAGAAGCGGACCCCCATCTGCATAGAACGATCCAAATGATCAAAGGCAAGGGAGTCAAAGCGGGTGTCGTCCTGAATCCAGGTACTCCGGCAGAATCGATCAGACCTGTCCTGCAAGATGTCGATATGGTCCTCTTGATGACCGTGAACCCTGGATTCGGCGGGCAATCATTCATCCCGTCGGTCGTACCGAAAATCAAGCAGATCCGTGAATGGGCCAATGAAGTCAATCCTTCACTCGAAATCGAAGTGGACGGTGGCATCAATCCTGAAACGGCTGCCGTTTGTGCCGAAGCGGGTGCAGACGTATTTGTAGCCGGATCTGCCATCTACAATAAGAGTGACCGAGGGGCAGCAATCGAAGAGTTGAAGAAGTCTCTTGTATAAGAGACGAAGGCTGATCCTTAAGGGTCAGCCTATTTTTATAAGATGGGAGTGTAGAATATGGAAATCAATATCGTTGCCGGCGGACCGGATCGATACATACCGTCATTGAACAAATATTGTAATGATGAAGTCAACTGGGTTGGTGTAGACCGTGGCGTGTATACATTATTGGAGCAGAAGATCGAACCGTCCATTGCATTCGGGGATTTTGATTCAGTGAACACGGAAGAGTGGGAAATGATCCAGGAAAAAGTCCGGGAAGTCAATCGCTATCAGCCTGAAAAGGACGAGACCGACCTCGAGCTTGCCCTGAACTGGGCGATCGGTCAAAAACCCGATAAAATTTCCATTTTCGGTGCCACCGGGGGACGACTTGATCACTTCATGGGTAACCTGCAATTATTAATGACTCCGAAACTTTTAGAAGCCCGAATCAAAGTGGAAATGATTGACGTGCAAAATCGATTATCCCTAGCTGAACCCGGGGAGCATACCGTTGAAAAAAGCCCGGAATTACAGTATATTTCCTTTGTTCCCGTCACCAAAAATGTCGATGGGATCACCCTCACCGGCTTTAAATATCCATTAAAAAATCGGAATATTTCAAGAGGATCCACACTATGTATTAGTAATGAACTTATACAATCATCTGGTACTTTTTCCTTTTCAAATGGCATATTAATGGTGATAAGAAGCAGTGATGAAAGCTTCTCGTGACCAGGCAGAAAAGAAGACGTACTTAACTGAAACTGCTTGAATAAACTAAACTGTTGTCAAGCGAAACATTACGTTCTTTAGATTGTGGGGAGGGACTAAAAATGCGCTTTTATACAATTAAATTACCGAAATTCTTGGGTGGACTTGTGAGGGCGATGTTAGGAACGTTTAAAAAAGAATAAATGGTTTGTTAGGGGATGGCGTCGGTGCCATCTTCTTTTTTTATTAGCTAGAAGCCTCCGCTTTTCTGCGATGTCCAGCTCCAGGGGCTTGAGGCTCGAGGTCATAAGTCAAGTCACCCAAAAAGGCAAAGAGCGCCTTTCCGGGTGACTTGCCTTATGCTTGTCGCCTCAGGGCGAGCCTCTTCCGCTTTTCTGCGATGTCCAGCTCCGGCGGCTAGGCCCTCGAGGTCATAAGTCAAATCAACCAAAATGGCAAAGAACGCCATTCCGGTTGATTCGCCTTATGCTTGTCGGGCCTACCCAAGCCGCCTCCGCTTTTCTGGGTGTAAAGTATTTTTTCTTGAAAGGTTTTAATTGTAGTATTGCATTATGGAAAGTTGTGTGATAAATTATTAAAGTATCTTTATGATAATAAGCGAAATGTGGAACTGAAATTAACTTCAGCTTCTTGTTAGTGAGGAGGGAATATATTATGGCAAAACAATGCGTAGTAACAGGCCGTAAAGCCAGCTCAGGTAACGCTCGCTCTCACGCAATGAATGCGAACAAGCGTACTTGGGGTGCAAACCTGCAAAAAGTTCGAATTCTTGTGGACGGAAAGCCTAAGAAAGTATGGGTTTCTGCAAGAGCGTTGAAATCTGGTAAAGTAGAACGCGTATAATACTTAAAATGGGAAGGCGCCTAATCTAGGCGCCTTTTTTCATTAAAAGGCATTTCTTGTACAGGTCCTAAGTCGATGATTAATCTTTGAATAATAAGGAAAAAATAGAGGGTAAACCCAACAAATGACGCTTGTGATAATAGTTTAGCTTTCAAAAACAGTATACTTATAGTAAAATGTTTTTAGCCAAGCATGTAATTAAAGGGGGAAAACATTCCATGTCCATCGAATTGAAAACGCAGTACGGACAAATTGATATTACGAATGATGTCATTGCAATGATTGCTGGAGGTGCAGCGGTGGATTGCTACGGAATTGTTGGAATGGCTTCAAAGAACCAAATTAAAGACGGTTTCACAGATATCTTACGTAAAGAAAATTTCACTCGCGGAGTGATCGTTCGTCAAGATGAAGAGGAAGTACATATTGATATGTATATTATTGTGAGTTATGGTACAAAAATTTCTGAGATTGCCCATAATGTACAATCCAAGGTTAAATATACTCTTGATAAGACCGTCGGCTTGGCGGTAGATTCAGTAAATATTTTTGTGCAGGGGGTTCGTGTCACGAACCCGTAGTGAGGAGGAAGATTCGTGTCGATTACATCTTTGGAAGGAAAACGTTTTGCCCAGATGGTGATACAAGGTGCCACCAAATTATCTGCCAATGCGCAGCTGGTTGACGCGCTGAACGTTTTTCCTGTTCCTGATGGTGATACTGGAACAAATATGAATTTATCAATGACTTCCGGTGCAAAGGAAGTTCAAAACCATATTCAAGGTCATATTGGAAATGTGGCTACTGCCCTTTCAAAAGGGTTATTAATGGGGGCAAGAGGTAACTCAGGTGTTATCTTATCCCAATTGTTCAGAGGCTTTGGTAAGGCGATTGAAGGGAAAGAATCCTTATCCGGTGCAGAGTTTGCCAATGCACTTCAAACAGGTGTGGAAACGGCTTATAAAGCGGTGATGAAACCTGTGGAAGGAACGATTCTAACAGTTGCGAAAGAAGCTGCGAGAAAAGGTGTTTCTGTAGCTGAGACTGAAAGTGATTTCGTAAAGCTTATGCAGGCAATTGTCGACGAAGCGCAGGCTTCATTGAATCGTACACCTGATTTACTTCCTGTATTGAAGGAAGTGGGAGTAGTCGATAGTGGAGGTCAGGGACTTCTGTTCGTGTATGAAGGGTTCCTTGCTGAACTAAAAGGGGAAAAAGTTTCAGATCAGGCGTCACTGCCATCCATGAATGATCTTGTGAGTGCAGAGCATCATAAGGCTGCACAGGATTTCATGAGTACAGAAGATATTGAATTTGGATATTGTACAGAATTCATGGTCCGATTCGAAAATGATAAGCAGTCATTTGTGGAAGAAGACTTTCGCCAGGATTTAAGCAAGTTCGGTGATTCATTGCTTGTCATCAGTGACGATGAATTAGCCAAAGTACATATCCACTCCGAACAGCCGGGGGATGTATTGACGTATGGACATCAATACGGAAGTCTCATCAATATTAAAATTGAAAACATGAGACAGCAGCACAGCACCATTGTAGGAGAATCCAAGCCTGCTGTAGCAGAAGCCCCTACTCCGGTCAAGGAAGTCGACTTTGCCATCGTGACTGTATCTATGGGTGAAGGGATTGCCGAATTATTTAAGAGCATCGGCGCAACTTCTGTGATCGAAGGCGGTCAGACGATGAATCCGAGTACGGAGGATATCGTGAAAGCTGTAGAAGAAGTGAATGCGAAGAAAGTCATCATCATGCCGAATAACAAGAACATCATCATGGCTGCCGAACAAGCAGCTGAGGTTCTTGAAATGGAAGTAGCCGTTGTCCCGACGAAGACCGTACCGCAGGGAATGGCTGCGTTACTTGCCTTTAATCCATCAGCATCTGTTGAAGACAATAAACAGTTGATGACCGAGGCGTCGAAACAGGTGAAAACGGGACAAGTCACATTTGCTGTGAGAGATACGTCCATCGATGGCGTTTCGATTTCAAAAGATGACTTTATGGGAATTGAAGAAGGCAAGATTGTCGTTTCGGATTCCGACCGTCAAAAGTCTGCTCAAACTCTGTTGGAGACAATGCTTGATGCTGACTCTGAGATCTTGACGATTCTATACGGTGAAGATGTGACCGAAGAGGATGTTGAGTCACTCAGAGAGTATGTGGAACAACACTATGAAGATGTAGAAGTGGAAGTTCATAATGGTAAACAACCACTTTACTCCTATATATTCTCAGTTGAATAAGGATTAAAGGAAGGGGGCAGCTCTAAAAGGAGTTTGTCCCCTTCAATTATGTTAGAATGGGAGTATGAATCGGATGTTAGGTAAGGGGGAAAAGTCATGAAATACAAAAGTGTATTTGATATTATCGGTCCTGTGATGATTGGACCTTCCAGTTCTCATACGGCTGGTGCTGCCAGAATAGGAAGGATAGCGAGAAACCTGTTTCGCCGGGAACCCAAATGGGCGACCATCTCCTTTTATGGATCATTTGCAAAAACATATAAGGGCCATGGAACAGACGTAGCCATTGTAGGCGGAATCCTTGATTATGATACATATGATGAACGGATTATCGAATCGATCAATGTAGCTAAGAAAAAGGGGATAAAAATTAAATTTCAAGAAGAAGATGCCATCACGGATCATCCGAATACAGCCCGCATCCGTATGGGAGATGATCAAGGTGAAATCGAATTGGTCGGTATTTCGATCGGTGGGGGGAAAGTTGAAATCATTGAACTTAACGGCTTTGAACTTAAACTCTCAGGTCATCATCCCGCCATACTTGTCGTCCATGATGACCGGTTCGGAGCGATTGCTTCTGTGTCCAATGTCATTGCCAAGCATCAACTGAACATCGGCCATATGGATGTGTCCCGGAAAGAAAAAGGACAAATGGCTTTGATGACCATCGAGGTCGATCAACCGATAGATGAAGCGGTGATAAACGAATTGACATCATTGCCGAACATTAAACAAGTAACACGGATTTCTGATTAATCAATTACAATAATGGTAGCGTTTACATAAAGAGGAGGGTGTTAACATGTTTCGGAATGTTGCAGAATTGGTCGAACTTGCAGAAAGTCAGAACAAGAAAATTTCTGACATTATGATCGAACAGGAAATCGAATTTACGGGAAAGACGTTTGAACAGGTTTATAGTCAGATGGAGAAAAACCTGGAAGTGATGGAGCAGGCAGTAGCCAGGGGTCTCGAAGGGGTCAAGTCCCATTCAGGACTTACTGGCGGTGATGCCGTATTATTACAGAAATACATTGATTCAGGTCGTTCCCTGTGTGGTGATACGATTTTGGATGCAGTGAGTAAAGCCGTGGCAACAAACGAAGTGAATGCGGCAATGGGAACGATTTGTGCAACTCCTACCGCGGGATCTGCAGGAGTGGTTCCCGGAACGCTGTTTGCTGTCAAGAATAAGTTGAATCCAACGAAAGATGAGATGATCCGCTTCTTATTTGCATCCGGTGCCTTTGGTTTCGTGGTGGCGAATAACGCATCCATTTCAGGTGCTGCTGGCGGCTGTCAGGCAGAGGTGGGGTCTGCAAGCGGGATGGCTGCGGCTGCCATCGTGGAGATGGCCGGAGGGACCCCTGGTCAATCAGCAGAAGCCATGGCGATCACATTGAAGAACATGCTGGGTCTCGTATGTGATCCTGTTGCAGGACTGGTGGAAGTACCTTGTGTGAAACGAAATGCCATGGGAGCTGCCAATGCCATGGTTGCGGCGGATATGGCCCTTGCGGGTATCACGAGCCGTATTCCGTGTGATGAAGTGATCGATGCTATGTACAAGATCGGTCAAACCATGCCGGTAGCTCTTCGTGAAACGGCTCAAGGGGGACTGGCGGCTACGCCGACAGGCAGAGAGCTTGAAGCGAAAATCTTTGGGGTTTCCCTGAATAAACGTGAAGACTCATAATGAAGGACTGACAATCCAGAACATTAAGGGGATAGGTGAAGAAACAGCTTTACAGCTGAATGCAATGGGGATTCATTCCGTTCTGGATCTGTTGGAATATCTGCCTTACCGCTATGAGGATTATCGTCTGAGGGACCTGGAAGAAGTAGCCCATGATGAACGTGTCACGGTGGAGGGGAAGGTACACTCGGAACCCGCACTGATGTTTTATGGGAGAAAGAAATCCCGTTTGACCCTGCGGATTCTCGTAGGGAGGAATCTGGTTCAAGCGGTATTTTTTAATCAGCCTTATTTGAAAAAGAAAATCAATCTTCATGATACGGTGACGGTGACTGGGAAATGGGATAAAAACAGGCAAATCATTACGGTCCAGTATTTTCAGTCTGGCCCTCATGATAAACAGGGGGATTTTGAACCCGTATATTCCTTGAAAGGCTCGGTGAAAAACAATACACTCAGGAAATTCATCAAGAAGGCTTTCAGCGATTACGGTCATTTGATCCATGAAAACCTTCCGGGTCATTTAATGGAAAAGTATAAGCTTTCAAGTCGGAAAGATGCTCTGTATCATCTTCACTTTCCCGATTCCACCGAAGATATGAAGCAGGCAAGAAGACGATTTGTTTATGAAGAATTTCTGTTGTTTCAGTTGAAGATGCAGGCCCTGAGAAAGTTTGAACGTGAGCATTCAAGCGGCATGTCTCAACATTATGATTTGGAAAAAGTCAAATCGTTCATTGATTCTTTACCGTTCCCATTGACCGATGCGCAAAAACGGGTGGTGAATGAGATTTCAGCAGATATGAAATCTCCCTATCGCATGAATCGCCTTCTCCAAGGGGATGTGGGGTCCGGTAAGACAGTCGTTTCCGCCATTGCGCTGTATTCAAGTGTAACAGCGGGTTATCAGGGAGCATTAATGGTCCCGACGGAAATACTGGCTGAACAGCATGCGAATTCCCTCAGCGAACTGCTCGGGCCGATGGGGCTTTCCGTTGCCCTTCTAACCAGCTCTGTGAAAGGGAAGAAGCGTCGTCTTTTATTGGATAAACTGAAAGAGGGAGAGATTGATATTCTCATTGGTACTCATGCCCTCATACAGGAAGAAGTCGAATTCAAGCATCTGGGCCTCGTCGTAACCGACGAACAGCACAGATTTGGTGTCAACCAAAGAAGGGTCCTCAGGGAAAAAGGGGAAAGTCCTGATGTGTTATTCATGACAGCGACTCCGATCCCGAGAACACTCGCCATCACCGTATTTGGTGAGATGGATGTGAGTATCATCGATCAAATGCCTGCAGGCAGGAAGTCGATAGAAACCTATTGGGCGAAAGCGGATATGCTATCCAGGGTCCTTTCGTTTATGGATAAGGAGTTAGACCAGGGACGCCAGGCTTATGTGATTTGTCCATTGATCGAGGAATCCGACAAATTGGATGTGCAAAATGCCATTGATGTCTATAATCAATTGGTCCACTATTTTGAAGGGCGTTACAAAGTCGGTCTGATGCACGGGAGACTTCATCCTGAGGATAAGGATGGAGTCATGAGGGAATTCAGTGCGAACCAACTTCAAGTACTTGTTTCCACCACTGTTGTCGAGGTCGGTGTGAACGTTCCGAATGCGACATTTATGCTCATCTATGATGCAGAACGTTTCGGTTTGAGTCAGCTTCACCAGTTGAGAGGACGGGTAGGACGGGGAGAACATCAATCGTATTGTATCCTCCTTGCGGAACCAAAGACCGAAGTCGGGAAAGAACGGATGAAGATCATGACCGAAACGAATGATGGCTTTGTCCTTAGTGAAAAAGATCTCGAACTGAGGGGACCTGGTGATTTCTTCGGCAGAAAGCAGAGTGGTATGCCGGAGTTTAAAGTGGCCGATATGGTGCATGATTACCGTGCGCTGGAAGTAGCAAGAGATGATGCTCAAGCGTTGATCGCATCCTCTCAATTCTGGAGTGATCCAGAGTTTGAACCGCTCAGGGAGTATTTATCCGGATCGGGAATCTTAGAGGGTGAAAAGCTGGACTAGAAAGGCAGATTGTGAGATTATTTCTTGCAATCTGCTTTTTTAGATTATATACTACTATTAGTACCTAGTACTAATACTGGACGGTGTTAAAATTGAGACTTTCGAAAAAAGAAAGACAGGGAAACCTTACGGACACAATTAAAGTGAATCCTTTTATAACAGATGAAGAATTGGCTGAACGGTTTCGTGTAAGCGTCCAGACCATCCGGCTGGATCGAATGGAATTATCGATACCCGAGCTTCGTGAACGAATTAAGTACGTGGCAGAGAAATCGTTCGAAGACGAAGTGAAATCGTTGCCTATTGAAGAGATTATCGGAGAAATTATTGATATAGAGCTGGATCAAAGTGCGATATCCATTTTTGATGTGAAGCGGGAGCATGTGTTCATCAGGAATGGAATTGCGAGGGGGCACCACTTGTTTGCGCAGGCAAATTCGCTTGCAGTGGCTGTCATAAATGACGACTTGGCATTAACTGCGAAGTCAAACATCCGTTTTACCCGACCCGTAAAGGAAGGGGATCGGGTGGTGGCGAAAGCGAAAGTGATACATATGAAAGATCAAAAAGACCGAACAACGGTAGAAGTTCAAAGTTTAGTCGGTGGTGAGCTCGTGTTTACCGGTGAATTTGAAATGTATCGCTCTAAAAAATCTGTAAAGGATGAAGAGTAGATGAAATTAGCCGTTGATGCAATGGGCGGAGACCACGCCCCGAAAGAAATCGTTCTTGGAGTGAAGCGGGCATTACGTGAATTCAATGATATTGAAGTGCTTTTATACGGGGATGAAAAGCAGATCAAACAGTATATCACCCCGGAAGATCGCCTGACGGTCGTCCACACCGATGAAATGATCGAAGGGACGGATGAACCTGTCAGAGCGGTGAAACGAAAGAAGAATGCTTCGATGGTACTGATGGCCCAAGCTGTGAAAAATGGCGAAGCGGATGCCTGCATTTCAGCAGGAAATACGGGTGCCCTTATGACGGCGGGTTTGTTCATTGTAGGGAGAATTGATGGGATTGAGCGGCCTGCTTTGGCACCGACCCTCCCGACCCTTGATGGTAAAGGATTCCTCATGCTTGACCTTGGGGCGAATGTCGATGCGAAACCCGAGCATCTTGCACAATACGCAGTCATGGGAAGCATTTATTCCGAGAAAGTAAGAGGGATCAATAACCCGCGTGTGGGCTTATTGAACATTGGCACGGAAGATAAAAAGGGAAATGAATTAACAAAGAAAACGTTCCAATTATTAAATAACCTGCCTATCAATTTTGTAGGGAATGTAGAGTCAAGAGACCTGCTCGACGGGCCGGCAGATGTTGTCGTAACGGATGGCTTTACAGGGAATATGGTACTGAAGACGATTGAAGGGACTGCCCTGTCCGTCTTCTCCATGTTGAAAAAAACGTTCACGTCCTCAACGAAAAATAAACTTGCCGCAGGACTTGTGAAGAATGACCTGAAGCAATTAAAGAATATGCTCGATTATACAGAGTACGGTGGCGCCGGCCTGTTCGGCCTGAAGGCACCGGTCATCAAAGCTCATGGTTCTTCCAATGAAGTGGCCCTGTATAATGCCATGAGACAAGCAAGGGAAATGGTGAAGCATGACGTTTCCAATACGATAAAAGATGCTATTAAGGGGAGTGTGGAATAATATGAGTAAAATCGCGTTTATCTTTCCTGGTCAAGGTTCCCAAACAGTGGGGATGGGGAAAGAATTAGCCGGGCAATATCCTGATGTGCAATCCTATTTCAGTAAAGCCGATGAACGATTGGACACCAAGATTTCATCGATCATCTTTGAAGGTCCCCAGGAAGAGCTTACCCAGACAACGAACGCTCAGCCGGCTCTCCTGACGACAAGCATGGCCATCCTTGAGCGTTTGAAAGCCGAGGGGATTACAGCAGATTACACAGCAGGTCACAGTTTAGGGGAATATTCTGCCCTGGTGGCTGCAGGTGCCATCGGATTTGAAGATGCTGTGTATACTGTTCGTAAAAGAGGGGAATTCATGGAAGAAGCAGTACCAAGCGGAGAAGGAACGATGGCGGCCGTCCTTGGTTTGGGCCGGGAGCCATTGAAAGAAGTGACAGACCTTGTGACGGAGGAGGGCCATCCCGTTGGACTCGCGAACTTGAATTGTCCTGGTCAGATTGTCATTTCAGGTACGGTAAAGGGAGTGGAGCTCGCTTCAGAGAAAGCGAAGGAAGCCGGAGCGAAGCGGGTCATCCCACTGCAGGTTAGCGGGCCTTTCCATTCCCAATTGATGAAACCTGCTGCCGAGCAGTTCGTTTCAATCCTTGATTCCATCACGATCAAAGACGCAGACGTACCCGTCATTGCGAATGTGACTGCAGAGCCTGTAACAGGACATGAAGAGATCAAGCGTTTATTAATTGAACAATTATACTCGCCCGTCCAATGGGAAGATACAGTCGAGAAGCTTCTTGAACTGGGTGTGGATACATTCATCGAAGTGGGACCAGGTAAAGTCCTTTCAGGTTTAGTGAAAAAAGTGAACAGACGTGTGAAGACATATGCTGTTCAAGATGAAGCGTCCTTACAACAAACCATTCAAGCGCTGAAGGAGGAAGCTTAAATGAATTTAGAAGGTAAAGTGGCACTGGTGACAGGAGCATCCCGTGGAATCGGACGGGAGATCGCTCTTGAACTTGCCCGTCAAGGCTGTAATGTCGCCGTGAATTACGCAGGTAGTGAAGCGAAAGCGAATGAAGTCGTGGATGAAATCAAGAGTTTGGGCAGAGAAGCAATCGCCGTACAATGTAATGTATCGGATGCTGAAGGTGTTCAGGCAATGGTGAAGGAAACGATCGGTGAATTTGGGTCCATCGATATCCTTGTGAACAATGCAGGCATCACCAAAGATAATCTGTTGATGAGAATGAAAGAAACAGAATGGGATGATGTCATCAACATCAACTTGAAAGGTGTATTCCTTTGTACGAAGGCCGTTACACGTCAAATGATGAAACAAAGAAGTGGTCGTATCATCAATATTTCATCCATTGTCGGAGTGAGTGGGAACCCTGGACAAGCAAATTATGTAGCAGCCAAATCAGGTGTGATCGGTTTGACGAAAACGACAGCGAGAGAACTTGCTCCTCGTGGAATCACAGTGAATGCCGTTGCCCCTGGCTTCATCTCGACGGATATGACCGATCAGCTTCCTGAAGATGTACGTAGTGAAATGTTAAAACAAATCCCTTTAAGCCGCTTTGGGAACCCTGGGGATATTGCGAAAGTAGTGACATTTGTTGCATCTGATTCCGCATCGTATATGACGGGGCAAACGCTTCATATTGACGGCGGAATGGTCATGTAATGGGAAGAATGAAATAATTTATTCATCGTTTTCATGTATACTCTTTTCATTAGAGGTGGAAATGCTCTATAATACTTGAGGGGAGGTGACAAAAATGGCAGAAGTATTAGATCGTGTAACAAAAATTATCGTTGATCGTCTAGGTGTAGATGAATCTCAAGTAACTCTTGAAGCTTCTTTCAAAGAAGATCTAGGAGCTGACTCCCTTGATGTAGTTGAGCTGGTTATGGAACTTGAAGATGAATTCGACATGGAAATTTCTGACGATGATGCTGAAAAAATCGGCACAGTAGGTGATGCTGTGAACTACATACAAGCAAAGGCTTAATCGTTAGATTGAATAGAGGGATGGGTGACCCATCTTATATTCTAACCATTTGAAACTTGGTAGGGGTTCAACCCCTACCAAGTTTATTTGTGTTCTAACATCATTGTTCAAGAAATTTTTGCGTAAATGATTTTTTTAGAATAAACTTGATTAGTATACAATGAGAACATATTAGCAAGGTGGAGTGCCTGATGCGGAAGCAAAACAGAAGTAATGGATTATCTAAACATAAAAATGATTTGAAATTCAAGACATTTCAAAATCAAATGGGAATTCAATTTAAAGATGAAAAACTCCTTAAACAAGCTTTTACTCATTCATCCTATGTGAATGAGCATCGTCGAAAACCATATGAAGATAATGAACGCTTAGAATTTCTCGGGGACGCCGTTCTGGAATTAACGGTATCTCAATTTCTTTTCAAGAAATACCCCATGATGAGTGAAGGGGAACTTACCAAGTTAAGGGCGGCAATCGTATGTGAACCTTCCCTGGTGAAGTTCTCAATTGAACTGAATTTCGGTGAACTCATCCTATTGGGTAAAGGTGAAGAAATGACGGGGGGACGTGAGAGACCGGCTTTACTCGCCGATGTCTTTGAAGCGTTTATCGGGGCGGTATACTTGGATCAAGGATTAGAAACTGTCATCTCTGTCCTTGAAAAAGTGGTCTACCCAAAAATCAATGTCGGTGCTTTTTCTCATGTGATGGATTATAAGAGTCAGTTACAAGAGCTGGTTCAAAGGGGCAGTGCAGGAATGATCGAATATAGTATCCTGGAAGAAAGCGGCCCTGCCCACAATCGTCAGTTTATTTCAAGGGTGAGTTTAAATGATGAAGAGTTGGGCATTGGAAATGGCCGGTCAAAAAAAGAGGCTGAACAAAAAGCCGCACAGAAAGCTCTGGAAAAGTTAAAACAAAAGCTGGACGCGAAATAGGGGGAAAGAAGATGTTCCTCAAACAACTAGAAGTAATGGGGTTTAAATCTTTTGCAGAAAGAATATCCGTGGAGTTTGTCCCGGGTGTCACGGCTGTCGTTGGACCAAACGGCAGCGGAAAAAGCAATATTATAGACGCAATCAGGTGGGTGCTTGGTGAACAATCAGCAAAAAGCCTGCGCGGGTCGAAAATGGAAGACGTCATTTTTGCCGGAAGCGATTCAAGGAAAGCCCTCAATATAGCGGAAGTGACCCTTGTCTTGGACAACGAAGACGGCGCACTGCCAATCGATTATAGTGAGGTTAGTGTCACTAGGAGAGTCTACCGTTCAGGAGATAGTGAATATCTACTGAATAAACAGCCGTGCAGGTTGAAGGATATCATTGAACTGTTTATGGATTCAGGGTTAGGAAAAGAAGCTTTCTCGATTATCAGTCAGGGCAAAGTGGAAGAGATCCTGAACAGTAAGCCGGAAGAAAGAAGAACCATCTTCGAAGAGGCAGCCGGGGTATTGAAGTATAAATCACGGAAGAAAAAAGCTGAAAATAAGCTATTTGAAACACAAGAAAATCTTAATCGGGTCAATGACATCCTTCATGAATTGGAAGGACAGGTAGAACCCCTGAAGCTCCAGGCTTCCATGGCCCGTGATTATCTGGAGAAGAAAGAGGAGCTGGAGAAGTTCGAAGTCGCCTTGACGGTGTATGATATTGAGGACTTACATAAGCAGTGGGAGAAGCTGAGTGGAGAATTCGAACAGCATGGACAGGAAGAATTGGCCCTTTCTTCCCGAATTCAGAAGAAAGAAGCCATCCTGACACAAACAAGGGATAAAATTGCGGCGCTCGATGAGTCGATTTCAAACTTACAGGAAGTGCTCCTATCTACAAGTGAAGAATTAGAGAAACTTGAGGGTAGGAAGCAAGTACTTGTTGAGCGGAAGAAAAATTCGTCCACCAATGAATCACAGTTGAAGCAATCGATTGAAGAAGCTGAAAGTCAAATCGAACGTTTAGTTTCTGAGAAAGAAAAAGCACAACGCGACTTCAAGAGGATTGATTCTGAAGTGTCCGGTTTAAAAGAACTCCTTATCACGAAGCAGAATCAATTCAAGCACTATAACGAAAATATTGAAGATGTGATTGAATCATATAAAAGTGATTACATTGAAAAGCTTAATCAACAGGCCTCTGCAAAAAATGAGATTCAGTATCTCAAACAGCAACTGGAACAGCAATCCAGTCGCAGTGGTCGATTAGAAGCGGAAAATGAAAAGTATGTTTCTCAACGTGAAGACTTGCACTTGCGTCACAGGGAACGATCGAAAGAACTTCAAGGGCAAAAAGAACAGATCGATGAGCACATCTTCTTGTATCGTGAGGAACAAAAGAAGCTTGAATCCGTGAAATCCAAGTATGAAAAGCAGGAGAAGACGCTTTATCAGGCGTTCCAATTCCTGCAACAAGCGAAGTCCAGGAAAGAGATGCTCGAAGAAATGGAAGAAGACTATTCAGGTTTCTTCCAGGGGGTAAAAGAAGTCCTGAAAGAGCGATCGGGTCAATTAACCGGTATTCAAGGGGCGGTAGCGGAGCTTATAACGGTTCCTAAATCATATGAAACGGCTATGGAAACGGCTCTGGCTGCTTCGATGCAGCATATTGTAGTCGATACAGAAGAAGATGGCCGTAAAGCCATTGCCTTTTTGAAGAAACATCAATATGGCCGTGCCACGTTCCTCCCGATGAATGTAATCAAAGGGAAATCCATACCTGAAAGCCAAAAGAATATGCTGAAAGGGCATCCTTCCTTTGTAGGCGTGGGAGCGGATCTGTTGCATTTTGATGATCGCTTTCAAATGGTGATTTCAAGCCTTGTGGGAAATGTCATCATCACGAAGGATCTAAAAGGTGCGAATGAAATTGCAAAGCTTGTTCAATATCGCTATCGACTGGTTACGCTGGATGGGGACGTTGTCAATCCCGGGGGATCCATGTCCGGGGGTACGGTGAAACAGAAGAAAAATTCCCTTCTATCAAGAAAAGGGGAGCTGGAAGAGATGAAAGAAAAGCTTTCCAGCATGGAAGTTCAGACAGAACAGCTTCAATCCCAAGTGAAATCTCTTAAAGAAGAAAGCAGTTTTCGCGAGAAGAAACTGGAAGAATTGAGAGTGAAGGGGGAGAGATTGCGCCTCAAAGAACAGGAACTCTTCTCCCAACTTCGTGAAATTGAACTTTCCCAGCAGAACCTGGATGAAAGACTGTCCCTGTATGACCTGGAGAAAAAGGATTTTACGTCAATCAAAGAAAAGCATGATTCCAGAACAAAAGAATTGGAAGCTTCTCTCAGGAAGATAGGGGATGAGGTTACTCAGCTTGATCAAAAGATCAATGAGCTGACTCTACAGAAAAATAGTGAACGGACGTCCAAAGACGCTTTGTTGAATGAAATCAGTGACATTAAAGCGAATCTTGCCGCACGGAATGAACAGTTGGTGAACAGCCGACAGCAACTGAACCGGGTGCAGGATACGATGGCTGAGACAAACAGGCGAAAGATAAGTCTCCAGGAAGACCTGGAATGGTTGCAGACAGAAATGAAGGATAACTTCTCGGGTGAAGAGCAGCTTGGAATAAAAGCAGACGAGTGTGCCGTGCAAAAGGAAGAAACGTCCAAGTTGATTGCTGTCCGCAGGGACGAGCGCTCCAAGCTTCAGCAGATTGTCGATGATGAGGAGATGGAGTTAAAAGAATTGAAGCGTCTTCATAAAGGTTTGGTCGGTGCTCTCCGGGATGAGGAAGTGAAAATCAATCGTCTTGATGTAGAACTTGAGAACCGTCTTGATCATTTACGGGATGAATACATGCTTTCATTTGAAGCGGCAAAAGAGGACTACCCCCTCTCCATCGAGGTGGAAGAGGCAAGGAAAAAAGTGAAACTTGTGAAATTAGCACTGGAAGAGCTCGGGACCGTCAATCTGGGTGCGATCGATGAATATGAACGAGTGAAGGAAAGATACGAATTCTTGGTTGATCAGAAGAATGATCTGACGGAAGCGAAGGACACTCTGTACCTGGTCATTAATGAAATGGATACCGAAATGATCAAACGTTTTGATCAAACCTTCACGAGTATTCAAGAGGAATTTGAAGGTGTATTCAAAGCCTTGTTCGGCGGTGGAAGAGCAGAGTTGAAGCTGACCGATCCGTCTGATCTGCTTCATACTGGTGTGGATATCGTAGCCCAGCCGCCCGGGAAGAAGCTGCAGAACCTGGGGCTTATGTCAGGTGGGGAACGGGCTTTGACGGCCATTGCCCTGCTGTTTTCCATTTTGAAGATCCGCCCTGTCCCATTCTGTATACTGGATGAAGTGGAAGCGGCCCTGGACGAAGCGAATGTGCAGAGATTCAGTCAATATTTAAAGAAATTCAGTGATGAAACACAATTCATTGTCATCACCCACCGTAAAGGTACCATGGAAGAAGCCCATGTATTGTACGGGGTCACGATGCAGGAATCCGGAGTGTCTAAACTGGTATCAGTAAGGCTACAGGAAACAAAGGAACTACTTGAAACTTAAATAAGGGTGTGGAAAAGTGAGTTTTTTTAAGAAGCTTAAAGATAAATTTACGCAGTCCAGTGATAATGTCACTGAGAAATTTAAAGATGGGTTAAGTAAAACAAGAAACAACTTTACGTCAAAAGTGAATGACCTGGTGGCCAGATACCGTAAAGTCGATGAAGAATTCTTTGAAGAGCTGGAAGAAATCCTGATCGGAGCGGATGTCGGATTTGATACCGTCATGGAACTCATTGATGAACTTAAACTAGAAGTGAAGCGAAAGAATATTCAAGATACGGAAGATGTCCAATCCGTCATTTCAGAGAAGCTGGTTGAGATCTACCAGGGCGATCGCGAAGAGGACAGTACCGTGAATATCCAAAACGATCAACTGACGGTATTACTATTTGTCGGTGTGAACGGGGTAGGGAAGACGACGACCATCGGGAAAATGGCTCATATGTTCAAGGAACAGGGCAAAAATGTGGTTCTTGCTGCAGGGGATACGTTCCGTGCAGGAGCCATCGAGCAGCTTGAAGTATGGGGTGAACGTGTCGGGGTCCCGGTCATCAAGCAGGCGGCGGGAAGCGATCCTGCGGCTGTGATGTTCGATGCCGTCCAATCTGCCAAAGCGAAAAAGGCGGACATACTCATTTGTGATACGGCAGGAAGATTGCAAAACAAAGTGAATTTGATGAAAGAGCTTGAAAAGGTGAAACGGGTCATTGAACGAGAAATTCCAGGAGCCCCTCACGAAGTACTACTCGTTCTTGACGCAACCACAGGTCAAAATGCCATGGTGCAGGCGAAAACCTTTAAAGAAGCCACAAACGTCTCAGGTATCGTCCTGACGAAGCTTGATGGTACCGCTAAAGGCGGAATCGTGCTTGCCATCCGGAACGAGCTCGAAATCCCCGTGAAATTTGTGGGTCTGGGAGAAAAAATGGATGACCTCCAACCGTTCGATGCAGAAAAGTATGTATATGGCTTATTCTCAACCCTCGTTGATGAAGAAGAATAGATCATGATCCACAAGAGAGCCTGCCAGACTATTCGTTTAGTCTGGTAGGCTGCTCTACTTTTCTCTATGAAAAATCCGCTACTAACCTTGACAATCGCCCGTAAACACTGTATTCTTCATATGTAAAGGTTTTTCACTTAACAAGGAGGGATATCCGTGCTGGAGAAAACGACCAGAATGAATTATCTCTACGATTTTTATCAATCTTTGTTAACTCCTAAGCAGAGAAGCTATATGTCCCTCTATTATCTGGATGATTTCTCTTTAGGTGAAATCGCTGAGGAATATAATGTCAGCCGTCAGGCAGTGTACGATAACATCAAGCGGACAGAGGCCATGATCGAGGAGTACGAAGAAAAGCTTTTATTATTTAAGAAATTTCAAGAACGCAACGAGATTCTTGACCAACTCAGACAAAAAATAGAAGAGCCATCAATCGATTCTTCTCATTGTTTAAAACTCATTGATGATCTTGAAATATTGGATTAGGAGGCGGCATGAATGGCATTTGAAGGATTAGCCGACCGACTGCAAGGTACAATACAAAAAATCCGCGGAAAAGGAAAGATCTCAGAAGCGGATGTTAAAGAAATGATGCGTGAAGTTCGTCTTGCTCTTTTAGAAGCAGACGTTAATTTTAAAGTGGTGAAGCAATTCGTCAAGAAAGTAAGTGAACGGGCTGTCGGACAAGAAGTCATGAAGAGCCTTACACCGGGTCAACAGGTCATTAAAGTTGTTCAGGAAGAGCTTACGAACTTGATGGGTGGCGAACAAAGTCAGATTGCCGTCGCTAAACGTCCACCGACTGTCATTATGATGGTTGGTTTACAAGGTGCAGGTAAAACGACGACCACTGGTAAGCTTGCGAACCTGCTTCGAAAGAAACATAATCGCAAACCGCTGTTGGTGGCGGCTGATATTTACCGTCCCGCTGCCATTAAACAGTTGGAAACGATCGGAAAGCAATTAAGCCTTCCCGTGTTTTCACTTGGGGATCAGGTAAGCCCGGTTGAAATTGCGAAAAAAGCAATCGAAAAAGCAAAAGAAGAACATCACGATTATGTTCTGATTGATACGGCAGGTCGACTTCACATTGATGAAAACCTGATGGGAGAGCTGAAGGAAATCAAAGAACTCTCCAACCCGGACGAGATTTTCCTCGTGGTGGATGCCATGACCGGTCAAGATGCAGTAAATGTCGCTCAAAGCTTCAATGATGCTCTTGGCATTTCGGGTGTTGTCCTGACAAAACTCGACGGTGACACCCGGGGTGGTGCAGCGTTATCCATCCGTTCCGTCACTGAAAAGCCTATTAAATTTGTAGGTATGGGTGAGAAGATGGATGCCTTGGAAGCCTTCCATCCTGAGCGTATGGCATCACGGATCCTTGGTATGGGGGATGTGTTATCTCTCATTGAAAAGGCTCAGGCCAACGTGGATGAAGAGAAGGCCAAAGAATTGGAACAAAAGATGCGCACCATGTCTTTCACCTTTGATGATTTCCTTGATCAACTAGGTCAAGTGAGGCAGATGGGGCCATTGGACGAGCTTCTTAAAATGATGCCTGGAGCAAACAAGATGAAGGGTCTGGATAAGATTCAAGTCGATGACAAGCAGATCAGTCACGTAGAGGCCATCATCCAATCCATGACAGGTGATGAAAAAACCCACCCGGAAACGATCAATGCTTCCCGTCGTAAACGGATTGCAAAAGGGAGCGGTACATCCATTCAAGAGGTGAACCGTCTTCTGAAACAATTCGAGGACATGAAGAAAATGATGAAACAGATGAGTGGGATGCAAGGAAAAGGTAAGAAAAAAGGGATGAAATTCCCATTTATGTAAGCGATTCGTTCGGTTTTTCAAAAGAAAAATTGAACTGTTAAGAAAAAACACTTTACAAACAAAATACACATTTGATATTATACTAACTTGTGTGAAACTATTCGGAGGTGCTTTAATTATGGCAGTAAAAATCAGATTAAAACGTATGGGAGCAAAAAAATCTCCTTTCTATCGTATCGTAGTTGCAGATTCTCGTTCACCACGTGATGGACGTCAAATCGAAACAGTTGGAACTTACAACCCGGTTGCTAAACCAGCTGAAGTGAAAATCGATGAAGAGTTAGCTCTTAAATGGTTATCAAATGGTGCAAAGCCATCTGACACAGTTCGTAACCTATTCTCAAACCAAGGCATTATGGAAAAATTCCACAATGCTAAAAACAGCAAGTAATCGATTAGATCGATGAAAGATCTTATTCTAACGATTGTGAAACCCCTGGTTGACCATCCGGACTCTGTCCGCGTCGATTTGGATGAAGGAACGAACGGGTTAACTTATAAGTTATCCGTTCACCCCGAGGATATGGGTAAGGTCATTGGGAAACAGGGGCGAGTAGCTAAATCGATTCGAACTGTGGTATACGCTGCAGCAGGATCTTCACAACAGAAGAAAATTTTCTTAGAGATAGTGGAGTAAGAAAGCTTCCTTAAGCTCATTACAATAAGCTCTAAGAATCAGGGGACTGACCCACAAAGGTTACTACTTAGCCTTAAGACGTCAGTCCCCTTTTTCATAGGGTGACCGCCGTGTAATGGTATACTATCGTCAGAAGGGTTCTGAAAGCCCCATACAAGCCGTTTCTCCCCTAAGAACACCCTTAAGACCATGACATCAGTGAGGGGTGAACAAAAGGAGGAGGAAAGACGTTGAACGTGATACATACGATAACCATTAAACAAGTCCTCACAGAAAAGAGTAAGGACCTGTTAATGAAACGCTATGAAAATCAAAAGTTTCATCTGAAAAAGGAAAGTGATCAGCTTCAGTTCGAAATGAAAAAGATTGAACGTGGCAAGAAATACCCCACTCATAAATTAAATCAGCATTTTGAAAAAGAATTGAATGAACGGGCAGAAAAAATCAAGCTATTGGATTTTCAAATGGAACAGCTGAATATCCTCCCGATCGGCAGCGAGCTGAAGGAAAAGGAAGTCCAGGGTATGATGGACATTCAAGTTGGTGACAATTGGGAGGAAGAAACCCTTTCAAAGACGATTGTCATAGAAGACGGTATAGTGAAGGAAATACGTTAATGCAAGAGGTGAATGCGATGGAAAAGTGGTTTAATGTAGGTAAGATTGTCAACACTCATGGAGTGAAAGGGGAAGTGAAAGTCGTTTCGACGACAGATTTCCCCGAAGAGCGTTATCAGAAAGGGAACACTCTCTATTTGTTCCGAAATGGCCAGGAACCCCTAGGTCTCGTGATCAAATCTCACAGAAATCATAAAAGTTTTGATTTGCTTACGTTTGAAGGGTATGAAAATATCAATGAGGTTGAGAAGTTTAAAGAAGGCATCCTGAAGGTGCAGGAAGACCAGTTACAGGAACTGGACGAAGGAGAATACTATCTCCATGAAATCGTCGGCTGTAAGGTAGTGACGACTGCAGGAGAAGAGCTGGGTACCGTCAAGGAGATTTTAAGCCCGGGTGCGAATGATGTATGGGTAGTGAAGGGTGAGCGAGGGAAAGAGTACCTCATCCCCTATATAGAGGATATCGTGAAAATGGTTGATATTGAGGATCAGCTTATTACCATTGAGCCGATGGAAGGTCTCTTATCATGATGAGAATTGACGTCCTCTCTTTATTCCCTGGTATGTTCGAAGGGATCTTCGGTGATTCCATCTTAAAAAAGGCCTCTGAGAAAGCAGCCGTTACTTATAATGTGATTAACTTCCGTGAGTACGCTGATAACAAACATAATCAGGTGGATGATTACCCTTACGGCGGGGGGGCTGGAATGGTGTTGAAGCCCCAGCCTATATTCGATGCAGTCGATGCCTTGAAAAAAGAAGAAGGATCTACGCCGCGGGTCATCCTCATGTGCCCACAGGGAGAACGATATACCCAGCAAAAGGCTGAAGAGTTGTCGAAAGAAGATCACCTCGTGTTTATTTGCGGTCATTATGAAGGCTACGATGAACGAATCAGAGAGCACGTGGTAACCGACGAAATCTCCATTGGTGACTATGTGTTGACCGGCGGGGAACTCGGTGCGATGGTAGTCATAGATAGTGTTGTCCGTCTGCTTCCGGGAGTCCTTGGGAATGAGGATTCTCCCATACTTGATTCGTTCTCTTCAGGTCTCTTAGAGCATCCTCATTACACCCGTCCTTCGGATTTCAGAGGGATGAAGGTGCCCGGAGAGCTGATTTCAGGAAACCATCGCCTGATCGATGAATGGAGAGAGAAAGAGAGCCTGAGAAGGACCTATGAGAGAAGACCGGATCTATTAGAGAGTTATCCCCTCACAGATCGACAGAAGGCGTGGATAGAGGAATGGAGAAACTCTAAATAGGCTATTGCATCCTGAATGCCTGTATGATATTATATTCTTTGTGGCTTGAGGAGTTAATTCCTGAAGTCATGGATCCCGATGTTCCGCTGCAATCAATCGCTTTTGTAAGAGCATCTGTTGGAAGGAGTTGAATAAGATGCACAAATTAATCGAAGATATTACGAAAGAACAACTTCGCTCTGATCTACCATCTTTCCGTCCTGGTGATACAGTACGTGTACACGTTAACATCGTTGAGGGTACTCGTGAACGTATTCAGGTATACGAAGGAGTAGTAATCAAACGCCGTGGTGGCGGTATCAGCGAAACATTTACTGTTCGTAAAATTTCTTACGGTGTAGGTGTTGAGCGTACTTTCCCAGTACACACACCTAAAATCGCTAAATTAGAAGTTATTCGTCGCGGTAAAGTCCGTCGTGCGAAACTTTACTACCTACGTAATCTACGTGGTAAAGCGGCTCGTATTAAAGAAATTCGATAAGAACGTAAGAAAAGGAGCTTGGAGACAAGCTCCTTTTCCTTTTTCTAAAACCCTTCGTCAAGGGAATGAAAAGAGGATATCGACTATTTTCGGGAAACCACCAATTTTTAATGAGAATTAGAAGAATTTCTAGTAGAATAGAAAAAGATAGAAAAAATCATGGGTGGTGGAGATGTGGTTAAAGAAAAAAACGAGTGGTGGGAATGGATGAAGGCCCTGTTAATCGCAGTTGGATTAGCAGCTATCATCAGATTCTTTTTATTTGCCCCCATCGTAGTTGACGGATTATCAATGATGCCTACTTTACATAATGGTGACCGAATGATTGTAAGTAAACTGGGGGAGCCTGAGCGCTTCGATATCGTCGTTTTCCATGCCCCTGAGCAAAAGGATTATATCAAACGGGTCATCGGCCTGCCGGGGGATAAAGTAGAGTATAAAAATGATACATTATATATAAATGGTAAAGCCTATACTGAACCATATCTCAAGGAATACAAAGATCAATTGGACGGCGGTGTCTTAACCGAAGATTTCTCATTAAAGGATATAACCGGTGAAGAAAGAGTACCGGATGGAGAAATTTTTGTTATGGGGGATAACCGTCGATTCAGTAAAGATAGCCGTCATATCGGGACGGTCTCGACCGATGAGGTAATCGGGGACACGAAAGTGATCTATTGGCCTGTTAAAGATTTCGGTTTGGTGAAATAATAGAAAAAAGTGTTTGGAGGTGGTCATATGACGATACAATGGTTTCCAGGGCATATGGCTAAAGCTCGTAGACAGGTTACTGAGAAATTAAAACTTGTAGACATAGTGATTGAATTAGTAGATGCAAGAATACCGTTATCATCGAGAAATCCGATGATTGAAGAAATCATCGGTCAAAAGCCGCGACTCGTCTTATTAAATAAGGCAGACATGGCAGACACAAACAGGACCAATCAGTGGATTGCCTACTTTAAAGAGCAGGGGATCACCGCACTTGCGGTCAATGCACAAGCCGGCAAAGGACTTCAAGTCATCGTGCAGGCTGCTAAAGAGATCCTGAAAGATAAATTCGATCGCATGAAGTCCAGGGGAATGAGACCCCGGGCGATCAGGGCAATGATCGTGGGGATTCCAAACGTGGGTAAATCCACCTTGATCAACAGGCTGGCGAAGAAGAACATCGCCAAAACAGGAAATACACCTGGTGTGACGAAAGCCCAGCAATGGATCAAGGTCGGTAAAGAGCTTGAACTGCTCGACACCCCCGGCATTTTATGGCCGAAGTTCGAGGATCCCAAGGTAGGCTATAAACTTGCATTGACGGGAGCAATCAAAGATACCATCCTGAATTTGCAGGACATTGCCGTATATGGCCTTCGTTTTCTTGCAGAGCATTATCCAGAGCGATTAGAGGAGCGTTACGGCCTCGAAGGGATATCTGAAGAGGTAGTGGATAGCTTTGATAAGATCGGGGCTAAAAGAGGCTGTCTGATGGCGGGTGGAGAAGTCAATTATGACAAGACTTCTGAAATCATCGTCAGGGATATACGGAATGTTCAGTTAGGACCCATGACATTTGATTTTATTGGTGAAGCTGAAACAGATAGTGAATAATGGCAGAGGCTGTATAAAGGGAATGGATCTCTTTGACACAGCCTCTTTATTTTTGTGCGGGATATCCGATATAGATGAGGAGGAACATACGTGACGAAAGTACATAGAACGATCAGTGAAATCAAACAGTTGATCGGGACACTGAAAGAGTCTGATCCGATTTTGGAAGAATTGAAACTGGACGAGAGAAAAGGTGTTCAGAAACTTCTGCTTCAGATCGAAAGGGGACGAAAGAAACAGGCTAAGGAGAAAAAGGAGTTTCAAGACCTCACACGATATGAAGAGGAGCTGCGTCTTCAAGGGTTTACCCGTATCGCCGGGATAGACGAAGTGGGAAGGGGACCTCTTGCAGGGCCGGTCGTAACGGCGGCCGTCATCCTTCCCCAAGACTTCTACCTGGCAGGATTGAATGACAGCAAGAAACTTTCAGAAGGTAAAAGGGAAGAGTATTATGAATACATCCAACATCATGCGATTTCAATTGGAGTTGGAATGGTCCACGCGGAGGAGATCGATTCCATCAATATTTATCAAGCAACGAAAAAAGCGATGAATGAAGCAATCGTAAAGCTGCCGGTTCAGCCTGATTACTTATTGATCGACGCAATGAAGATTGTATCGCCGTATCCGAGTCAGTCAATCATCAAAGGGGATTCGAAAAGCATATCCATTGCGGCAGCTTCCATTATCGCAAAGGTTACGAGAGACAGGATGATGAAGGAGTATGCTGAAAAATATCCCGGCTATGCTTTCGAGAAAAATGCAGGGTATGGAACAAAAGACCATTTAATTGGGCTTGAGCAATTAGGAGTGACCCCGCTTCACCGGAAAAGCTTCGCACCGGTAAAGGAGCTTCTGCAGACAAAGGGATAAGTGTTTTTAATAAATTGTAGGATGAATACCATAGGACAGGGGATGAGAGAATGACCCACATTCACGGTACTGCAAGGAATCAGACACTGTCCTCCCTTGGTGGAAAACCATTTTCGGTCCAGGGAGGAAGGATTATCTATATAAAGGTACATAAGTTGATGGGTGACGATCTGGCAGAAGTTTCTGCAAACGGTCAGAGGTTCTTGGCAAAGCTTGAATCTCCTTTGAAAGAAGGAGAGCGTCAATGGGTTGAAGTGAAGCAGACAGAGACAGGAATCAGCCTCAAATTGATCCCGTCTCCTCAAAGTGATGGTGAGGGTATGGCTTCTAAACTCCTGAATCATCTATCCGTTTCGGGCGATGAGAAAGAAATGACTTCTTTGGTCAAGGAGCTTGTGAAGGATAAGATACCGATCCATAAAGAGATGCTGGCGTTTGCAGGGAAGCATGTGACAGGGAAAGATGCACCTCTTCATTCAAAGATCATCGTGGAAATGGCTAAGAGGAACATGCCATTTACAGACAGGGTATTCCTTTCGATGAAAGCGGAGGAAAAGGGTGATTTTATTTCCATGCTTGATACTCTTTCTTCAAGGTTAAAAGAAGCGGGAGGAGATGGAGGCACTCTTCAAATGATTCAAAGGCTTCAGGAACCCTTGAGAAGAAATATATCTGAAAATCTTCTCATCAAAGCCTTGACGGTTTTAGCGGATTCCTCCCAGACCTACGCTACCCGTTTGGGACACTTCGATGTATTGAAGTCCCTTGGATTCATCCCGGGTGAAACGGTCATGAATCAATGGAAGGAAGGATTATCGGGTATGATCCTTGATAGGGTGACATCAGATATGGGGGTCGAGCTATCGTCATCTGAAGGGCTTCGAAGCGGTCGTAGCGAGGCTTCAGGATCCGGCCAAGAATCCACAAAGCAAGCTTCCTCCCTTGTGCATAAATGGATGAACGTCCTTACAGGCTCACTAACCCGCCTGGAGGGAATCGAAGAGGAGACGCCTGAAGCAGCGGCGAGACAGCTCATCGGATTAGCAGGGAAAGAAAGGCTAGTGGAAGTGAACGTTAGCAGGCTTGAACAGATATGGGGGAAAGGTGCCCCTTCCTCCAATCAGGTGAAAATCTTTCAGATGCTTTACCACCAGACGGTATCGGACCTGACGGAACAAATTCAGGGAGATGAATTGGCCAAAGTGTTAAAAAGGGTGATCGGTGACTTTGGAATCAACTATGAAGCTCAGCTCCATAGAGGATATGACGTCCAGAACCAGACACTGAAGGAGCATCTTATCGGGCTAAGCCAGAACCATCCGGCGTCTGACATTCGCCAATTAGCCGATGACATTGTTCTGAGAATGAACCATCAAGTGCTTCATTCCCAGGATCCATCCCCTCTCCTAACAATCGTGCAACAGTTTCCAATGTACCTGTTTGGACGAAACACGGATATCACCTTACAATGGACAGGAAAAGAGAAAGAAAAGGGAGTCATCGACGGTGACTATTGTCGAGTATTATTTTACCTTAATATGAAGGAAATGGATGAAACCCTGATCGATATGCAGGTTCAGCACCGTGTCATTTCACTTACCGTTTGGAATGACCATCCAGCAGCAGAAGCGTTGTCCCAGCCTTTCATTCCTGATTTGAAACATGCCCTCGAGAAATTGGACTATCAGTTATCCGCCGTAAAGGTGAAGAAACCCGATAAACACGAAAGCCTCTCAGAAAGAATCTTAGGGGATGAGTTCAATCAGATATTTTCCGGAGTTGATGTAAGGATATGAAAAGCCGGCACGAGAGAAAAGAAGCGATCGCTCTGGGTTATAATCAGCAGGACGGGTCGGCCCCGAAAATCGTGGCAAAAGGAAAAGGGATGATCGCTGAAAACATCCTGTCAAAAGCAAGTGAGCATGGAGTGCCTGTTCAAGAGGATAAGAGTCTTTTATCCCTGCTCGGCAACCTGGATATCGGTGAATCCATCCCGGAGGAATTATACGGGGCCGTAGCGGAAGTGTTTGCGTTTATCTACCGTTTGGACAGAGACATATCCAGGAAAGAATAACCGGATGGAAGTCACCGTGAAGATGTTAGACTGATTAGGTGAAATATATTTTTTGAGTATAATAATTTATGTGCATTTCTCCCAGTAAAAATGGCTTGATATGGATGGATTCTATCAAAATATGTTCAGAATTTTTAAATTAATATAATATTTTTAGCATAATGGTAGACATATATACTGTCATTTTATACAATGAAAGCGCAGTCTATTTTTTGAAGAGTTTGATAGGAGGATGGAAAATGAATATCCATGAATATCAAGGTAAAGAAATCCTCAGAAATTACGGGGTATCCGTACCAAATGGTAAAGTGGCTTTTACAGCTGAAGAGGCAGTAGAAGCGGCGAAGACGTTAGATTCTAGCGTATATGTTGTAAAGGCGCAAATCCACGCAGGTGGCCGGGGTAAAGCTGGCGGAGTCAAAATCGCCAAGAGCCTTGACGAAGTGCGTACATATGCAGAGGAATTAATCGGAAAAACTTTAGTTACTCACCAAACGGGTCCTGAAGGTAAGGAAGTAAAGCGCTTACTTATCGAAGAAGGCTGTGATATTAAGAAAGAGTACTATGTAGGTCTTGTACTCGACCGTGCAACTTCACAGGTTGTCCTGATGGCTTCTGAAGAAGGCGGAACGGAAATCGAAGAAGTAGCGGAACAAACACCTGAGAAAATCTTTAAAGAGTACATCGATCCAGTGGTTGGATTAACGGGTTTCCAAGCGAGACGTATTGCATTCAATATCAATATCCCTCAAAAACTTGTAGGGAAAGCAGCTAAGTTCATGATGGGTCTTTACAATGTGTATATCCAAAAGGATGCTTCCATTGTTGAAATCAACCCGTTAGTCGTGACAGGTGATGGAGACGTCATGGCACTTGATGCGAAGTTCAACTTCGATTCAAATGCATTATACCGTCAAAAGGATGTCATCGAATTACGAGATCTGGAAGAAGAAGATGCAAAAGAAATCGAAGCTTCCAAATATGACCTGAGCTATATTTCCCTTGACGGTAATATCGGCTGTATGGTTAATGGAGCAGGACTTGCCATGGCTACAATGGACATCGTGAAGCATTATGGCGGAGATCCCGCTAACTTCCTGGACGTTGGGGGCGGTGCAACGGCAGAGAAGGTAACGGAAGCATTCAAAATCATCCTTTCTGATGAAAACGTTAAAGGTATATTCGTCAATATCTTCGGTGGAATCATGAAGTGTGACGTCATTGCAACAGGTGTTGTTGAAGCAGCTAAGCAGATCGGTCTTCAAGTACCACTTGTGGTTCGTCTTGAAGGGACGAATGTTGACTTAGGGAAAGAAATTCTTAATGAGTCAGGATTGAATATTATTGCAGCTGAATCCATGGCAGACGGCGCACAAAAAATCGTTGAGCAAGTAGGCTGAGAAAGGCGGGGGACTAATGAGCGTATTTATTAATAAAGATACCAAGGTTGTTGTACAAGGAATTACAGGATCAACAGCTCTTTTCCATACAAAGCAAATGCTTGAATACGGTACACAGATCGTGGCAGGTGTTACACCTGGAAAAGGCGGAACAGAGGTTGAAGGCGTACCTGTTTTCAATACTGTGGAAGAAGCGAAGAAAGCAACTGGCGTAAATGCTTCCGTTATTTATGTTCCTGCTCCATTTGCAGCAGATGCAATCATGGAAGCGGTAGATGCCGAGCTTGATTTGGCCATTTGTATCACAGAGCATATCCCTGTATTGGATATGGTGAAGGTAAAGCGTTATATGGAAGGCAAGAAAACACGCCTTGTCGGGCCTAACTGTCCTGGAGTCATCACTCCTGATGAGTGTAAGATCGGAATCATGCCTGGCTACATCCATACAAAAGGCCATGTTGGGGTTGTTTCCCGTTCTGGTACACTGACGTATGAAGCCGTTCACCAACTTTCACAAGCTGGAATCGGACAGTCTACGGCAGTAGGTATCGGTGGAGATCCTGTAAACGGTACAGATTTCATCGACGTATTGAAAGCATTCAATGAAGATGAGGATACGTATGCCGTGATCATGATCGGTGAAATCGGAGGTACTGCTGAGGAAGAAGCCGCTGAGTGGATCAAGGCTAACATGACGAAGCCAGTAGTAGGCTTCATCGGTGGACGTACGGCTCCTCCAGGGAAACGTATGGGTCATGCCGGTGCGATTATTTCAGGTGGTAAAGGGACGGCAGATGAGAAAATCCGCGTCATGAACGAATGTGGAATTCAAGTTGCGCCGACTCCATCTGATATGGGTGAAACATTGATCACGGTTCTTAAAGAAGAAGGAATCCTCGATAAATGTAAAACGCATTAATCTTTTACTGAGACTGACAGCTTGGCTGTCAGTCTCAGTTTTATCTATATAAATGATCGTTAGGAGGCTTTTAATGGAAGGAAACCGTCACCTTGTCTTTCATATTCATCACTGCCGAGGAATCGGCTTGAAAGGAATCAAACGATTGGTTCAAACCCATCAGGATCTTTACTCTGTCCTTCGACTCCCTAAATCAAAGCTCCAACAAATAACCCATGCTACTACTACGAATCTAGAAACCTTCTATAAAGACCTCCATTCCTTTCCTTCAAAGCGCTATATGGAGCTCTATGCCGAGAACCATATAGAGTGGATCACCGTGTTTGATGAAGATTATCCCGCCTTGTTGAAAAATGTATATGATCCGCCATTTCTACTCTTTTTAAAAGGGGACAGGAAACTTCTCCACGCTTCTCCAAAATTGGCTGTCATAGGCTCCAGAAACGCCACTTCCTACACAGAAAAAGTACTTCACACCATGATTCCACAACTGGTCAAACGTGAAGTTGTGATCGTAAGCGGACTGGCTAAAGGGGCTGACACAATCGCTCATAAAGAAGCGATAAGGTCAGGTGGCAGAACGATCGGTGTGCTCGGAGGAGGATTCCAGCATATTTATCCTAAGCAAAATGTTGATTTGGCCAATCATATGATGGACCATCACCTCCTCCTTTCGGAATATCCCCCTTATATCAAACCTGAAAGATGGCATTTTCCATTTAGAAATCGAATCATCAGTGGCCTCAGTGATGCGGTACTTGTCACCGAAGCGACAAAAAAGAGCGGTACGTTCATCACGGCTGATTATGCATTGAATGAAGGGAGAGAAGTCCTGTGTTTACCAGGGTCCATACACGATCCGTTGGCAGAAGGAACAAACACCCTGATTCAAGAAGGTGCCAAAATGGTTCTGTCAATAGAAGACATATTCTCAGAGCTCAGTGTATAAACTTCAAAAATATGATGTAAAATCTATTAATAAAGGGTTTTTGTGAACATGAAACAGCGAATATCACATGTAATTCATACAAAATGGTTGCATTTATGGTAAAACTGTTATACATTTTGCAACAGGTATCAAAAACTGTATATAAGAGAAATAAATAGATAAGAGCAGTACTTCTCTACACTGAATTCATTCTTACACCTATGTGAATGTAAGTGTAAACGTTTCCGTTTGTACTTGTAGAAAGAACATTCCAAGGTGCTATAAAACAGTGATTATTTTCCTCTTTAAGGAGGCTAATTGGATGGCAGATTATTTAGTAATAGTGGAATCGCCGGCTAAGGCGAAAACGATTGAACGTTATTTAGGTAAAAAATATAAGGTCAGGGCATCAATGGGACACGTCAGGGACTTGCCAAAAAGTCAGATGGGCGTCGATGTCGAAAATGAATTCGAACCAAAGTATATCACCATACGCGGTAAAGGACCCGTATTAAAAGAATTAAAAACCGCTGCGAAAAAAGTGAAAAGAATCTTTCTGGCTGCCGACCCCGACAGAGAAGGGGAAGCAATTGCATGGCACTTGGCTCATAGCCTTGATATGGATACCACATCAGAATGCCGGGTCGTATTCAACGAAATCACGAAGGATGCGATCAAAGAATCATTCAAGCATCCACGTGCAATCAATATGGACCTGGTGGATGCCCAGCAGGCAAGAAGGATCCTGGACCGGTTAGTTGGTTACAACATCAGCCCATTATTATGGAAAAAGGTGAAAAAGGGACTAAGTGCAGGTCGGGTCCAGTCCGTTGCGGTCCGGTTGATCATCGACAGGGAAAATGAAATCAAAGCCTTCACTCCGGAAGAGTATTGGTCCATCGAAGCGGAATTCACAAAAGGTAGCGATACATTCCAGGCATCATTTTATGGCATTGACGGTAAAAAGGTGGAATTGAAAAACGAAGAAGAAGTAAAGGATGTTCTTGGTAAGGTGAAAGGGAAGTCTTTCGAAGTGAATAAAGTCACAAAGAAAGAAAGAAAGAGAAATCCTGCACCACCGTTTACTACTTCATCACTCCAGCAGGAGGCAGCCCGTAAATTGAATTTCCGGGCAAAGAAGACGATGATGCTTGCACAGCAGTTATACGAAGGAATCGAAATGGGGAAACAAGGAACCGTCGGATTTATCACATACATGAGAACGGACTCCACCCGGATTTCTGAAGTAGCTCAGAAAGAAGCCAATGAATATATCGTGAATAAATATGGCGAGGATTTTATCAAGCAGTCTGAGCGTAAAGAGAAAAAACAGCAAAAAGCCCAGGATGCCCATGAAGCCGTCCGGCCGACCAGTACCCTGAGGGATCCGTCATCGGTTAAGCAGTTCCTTTCAAGAGACCAGTATCGCCTGTATAAATTGATCTGGGAACGTTTCGTAGCGAGTGAGATGGCACCTGCGATCATGGACACGATGAGTGTAGATCTCGTAAACGGCTCCGTCATGTTCAGGGCATCAGGTTCGAAAGTGAAATTCCCCGGTTTTATGAAAGTATACGTCGAGGGGTCGGATGATCAAAAAGAGGAAAAGGACAATTTCCTTCCAGCACTTGAAGAAAACGATAAGGTGAAAAGTGAAAACATTGATCCAAATCAGCATTTCACACAGCCGCCGCCAAGATACACCGAGGCAAGACTCGTGAAAACATTGGAAGAACTCGGTATCGGAAGACCGTCCACATACGCTCCTACACTTGATACGATTCAAAGGAGAGGGTACGTTACTCTGGATAACAAGCGATTTATCCCGACGGAACTTGGAGAAATCGTGTTAGAGTTAGTGAGGGAATTCTTTCCTGATATCATCGATGTCGAGTTCACGGCTAACATGGAACGGAGCCTGGATGACATTGAGGATGGCAATGTGAAGTGGGAAAGAATCATTGACCGGTTTTATCAGGATTTTGAAAAGCATCTCGAAAAAGCGGAAAATGAAATGGAGAAAATTGAAATCCGTGATGAACCTGCCGGGGAAGACTGTGAAGAATGCGGCCACGCAATGGTATTCAAGATGGGACGATACGGCAAGTTCATGGCATGCAGCAACTTTCCTGATTGTCGTAATACCAAGCCAATCGTGAAAGAAATCGGTGTGAAATGTCCTAAATGTGAAAAAGGGAATATCATCGAGCGTAAAAGCAAGAAGAAGCGTATTTTCTACGGGTGTGACCAGTATCCTGAATGTGATTTCTTATCATGGGATAAACCGATTGAACGGAAATGTCCGAAATGTTCAGAGCTGCTCGTGGAGAAGAAGCTTAAAAAGGGTAATCAAATTCAATGTACGAATTGTGATTATAAAGAAGAACCTCAGAAATAGTGATCAAAAACGATTGATTGTTGAACAATGAAGGAATACAATGGAACGAGGGACTGTCCCAACAGGTGATTTCTCTATTACCTGGTGGGTCAGCCCTTTTATGTTTTCTCTGAATCTTTGTAACAAATGATACATATTTTCAATATACAATTATCTTTCTTATCATTGTCCCTTGGTGTACAATGCAAATTGGATAAAGCGTTCGGAATGTAGGAGGTCAACAGATAAATGTCAGTAAATGTTATTGGAGCAGGGTTAGCAGGTAGTGAAGCGGCTTGGCAGATTGCGAAAAGGGGAATAAAGGTCAACCTTTTCGAAATGAGACCCATCATTAAAACCCCTGCCCACCATACAGATAAATTTGCAGAACTGGTGTGTAGTAATTCCCTTAGAGCGAATACACTTACGAATGCAGTCGGTGTATTAAAAGAAGAAATGAGACGGTTGGATTCAGTCATCATGTCAGCAGCGGATGCCTGCTCTGTACCGGCTGGAGGCGCACTCGCCGTGGATCGTCATGAATTTGCAGCACTTGTCACAAACAAAGTGAAGAACCACCCGAATGTTACCGTGTTTAATGAGGAAGTAACGGATCTACCCGAGGGGATCACCATTGTTGCTACCGGGCCCCTGACGAGTGAAGGCCTTTCAAATCAAATCAAACGACTGACAGGGGAGGAACATTTATACTTCTATGACGCGGCTGCCCCGATCATAGAGAAGGACTCCATCGATATGGACAAAGTATATTTAAAGTCCAGGTATGACAAAGGTGAAGCTGCATATTTGAACTGCCCCATGACCGAGAGTGAGTTCAATAGATTCTATGAAGCCCTTATTTCTGCTGAGACGGTTCCGTTGAAAGAATTTGAGAAAGAGGTTTTCTTTGAAGGATGTATGCCCATCGAGGTAATGGCTTCCCGCGGGAAGAAGACGATGTTATTCGGCCCCCTTAAGCCGGTCGGACTTGAAGATCCTAAAACAGGTAAACGTCCATATGCTGTTGTGCAATTAAGACAGGATGATGCAGCGGGGACTCTTTACAATATTGTGGGATTCCAAACCCATTTAAAGTGGGGACCTCAGAAAGAAGTTCTACAATTGATCCCTGGCCTGGAGAATGCCGATATTGTACGGTACGGCGTCATGCACAGGAATACCTTCATCAATTCACCCAATGTTCTGAAGGACACGTATCAATTAAAGAATCATGAGAACCTGTTTTTCGCCGGGCAAATGACAGGTGTGGAAGGATATGTGGAATCTGCTGCCAGCGGATTGATTGCAGGTATCAATGCAGCCAAACTCGCAGCTCGAGAAGAACCCGTCGTGTTTCCGTACGAAACGGCCATGGGAAGTATGGCAAGATATATCACTACAGCGAATAAACATAACTTTCAACCGATGAATGCCAATTTCGGTCTTTTCCCGGAATTGCCAAAAAAGGTAAAAGGGAAAAAAGAACGCAATGAGCAGCATGCAAGCAGGGCCTTGGAAACAATTCAGAACTTTGTGAAAAAAGTGTAAAATTCGTTGCAAGGGTCCCCCGGTTGTGTTACTATTTAGTAGCCCTTGTGAGGTGTTAAACATGAATAAGCAATTAGATGAACAATTACATTCCTTTACTGAATATTTACAAATAGAAAAACATTATTCTGTTCATACATTTGAACAATATCGTCATGATATCGAAGAGTTTTACGTATTTATGAAAGAACAAGGTTTACGTTCATTAAAAGATGTCGAGTATTCTGATGCACGACTTTTTTTAACTAAGCTGCATGATCACGGTTTAAAGAGGTCTTCCGTCTCAAGGAAGGTTTCGAGCATTAGAAGCTTTTACCGTTATTTAAATCGGGAAAAGCAACTACTCGATAACCCCTTTTCGTTTGTCAATCTTCCGAAGAAGGAACAGCGATTGCCGGCCTTTTTTTATGAGGAGGAAATACAGGCGTTGCTGGATGCTTGTAATGGGGAGACCCCATTAGAGATGCGTAACCTGGCCATATTCGAACTTCTTTATGCGACGGGGATCCGTGTCAGTGAGTGTACGAATATACAGTTAGGTGACGTGGACCTTGGGATGTCCACGCTGCTGGTCAAAGGGAAAGGGAAAAAAGAAAGGTATGTCCCATTTGGGAGCTTTGCCCATGATGCCTTAGAACAATACATATTACATTCCCGGCCGAAGCTTGCGAAGGATGTTTCCCATACTCAATTGCTGGTCAACCATCGTGGTGGAGCATTAACCCAAAGAGGCATCCGTCTCATCTTAAATAAGATGATCGAGAAAGCATCTTTGACGGGGAAGATACATCCCCATAAGCTGCGTCACACATTTGCAACCCATTTATTAAATAATGGCGCCGATTTAAGGACGGTTCAGGAACTTCTTGGACACGCTCAGCTTTCATCCACCCAGTTGTATACCCATGTATCCAAGGATCAGTTACGAAAAACGTATTTAGCACATCACCCACGTGCTTAGAAGAGTTGGAGGTTTAGGAAATGGATCAATTCCACGCAACCACTATATTTGCCGTACAGCATAATGGCAAGTGTGCGATGTCCGGTGACGGGCAGGTTACATTCGGTAATTCAGTTGTCATGAAGCATACGGCAAAAAAAGTACGAAAGCTTTTTAATGGAAAAGTATTGGCTGGATTCGCGGGATCTGTTGCCGATGCGTTTACTTTGTCTGAAATGTTTGAAGGGAAGCTTCAGGAGTTTAACGGAAATCTTCCAAGAGCTGCAGTCGAGCTCGCGAAACAGTGGAGGAGCGATAAAGTACTGAGAAAGCTTGAAGCGATGTTGATTGTCATGGATGAAAGCCACCTGCTGTTGATTTCAGGGACAGGTGAAGTGATCGAACCGGATGATGGGATTCTGGCAATCGGTTCCGGTGGGAATTATGCATTATCCGCCGGCAGGGCATTAAAACAGTATGCCGGAGACCACTTGACTGCTAAGGAAATCGCCCGTTCTTCCCTTCAGATCGCTGCCGATATATGTGTATATACGAATAACCAAATTATCGTTGAAGAGCTTTAAGAAGCTTCAGATAAGAATTGATATTCTCTCACACTATAAGAAAGTAAGGAGTGTGCCATTTGATGAAGAATACTGATCACTTAACCCCAAGGCAAATAGTTGAACGATTGGATCAATATATTGTAGGCCAGAAGGACGCCAAAAGAGCGGTTGCCGTAGCCCTGAGAAATCGTTATAGACGGAGCCTTCTGTCCGATGTATTGAAAGATGAAGTGATTCCAAAGAATATCCTAATGATGGGTCCGACAGGTGTCGGTAAAACGGAAATAGCCAGAAGGATCGCAAAATTGGTCCGTGCCCCATTTGTAAAAGTGGAGGCAACCAAATTTACGGAAGTGGGTTATGTTGGACGTGATGTTGAATCGATGGTCAGAGATCTGGTGGAGACATCTGTCCGTCTGGTGAAAGAGGAGAAAATGGTCGGTGTCCGGGAAAGGGCAGCTGAAAATGCAAGTCGCCGTCTGGTAGAGCTGGTGGTGCCGTCCAAGAAGAAATCATCGTCTTATAAGAACCCATTCGAAATGATCTTCGGCGGTAACGGGGCACAAGGGACATCTGAAGAAGAGGAAGAAAAGCAGGAAGAGATTTCTCTCCAAGAGCAAAGAAGAAGAATGGAAAAAAGACTTGAAAATGGTGAATTGGAAGAAGAATTCATCACGATTGAAGTCGAGGAGCAGCAAGCATCCATGTTTGATATGCTTCAAGGATCGGGAATGGAACAAATGGGGATGAATATGCAGGATGCCCTGAGTAATTTCATGCCGAAGAAAAAGAAAAAGCGTAAACTGAAGGTGAAGGAAGCAAGAGTGGTGCTGACAAATGAGGAAGCTCAAAAGCTTATTGATATGGATGAAGTAACCCAGGAGGCAATCATTCGTGCAGAGCAATCCGGGATCATCTTCATCGATGAAATCGATAAAATTGCCAGCAAGAGCTCAGGACAATCTTCTGCTGATGTATCCAGGGAAGGTGTTCAACGTGACATCCTTCCGGTTGTGGAAGGATCGACCATTGTCACGAAATATGGATCAGTGAAGACGGATCATGTCCTGTTCATTGCAGCCGGTGCCTTCCACATGAGTAAACCTTCCGATCTCATCCCTGAATTGCAGGGACGTTTCCCGATCAGGGTTGAACTTCAGAAGTTGTCTACAGACGACTTCGTGAGGATCCTTATCGAACCGGATAATGCCATCATTAAACAATATATCGCTTTAATGGAAACAGAAGGTATACAAATTGAATTTTCTGACGATGCTATTCGTAGACTTGCTGAAATCGCTTATGATGTGAATCAGAATACTGATAATATCGGGGCCAGAAGACTTCATACAATCATGGAAAAACTACTTGAAGACCTATCCTTTGAAGCGCCTGATATCACCCTGGAGACGGTAAAGATCACACCGCAATATGTGGATGATAAGCTTGGCGCCATTTCAAAAGATAAAGATCTGAGTCAGTTCATCCTTTAAGTTTTTCCTTACCCTTTATGGGGTATAGGTAGATGGATTAAGGATCATATAAAATTAAATAATAGATACACTTTAGTTGTAGTAGGAGGAAACGTAATGAATTTATTAGGTAAAACAAGAACGATCAATGCCATGTTGCAAAAAGCTGCTGGGAAACCGGTGAACTTCAAAGAAATGTCCGAAACATTAAGTCAGGTGATCGAGGCGAATGTCTTCGTGGTTAGCCGTCGTGGAAAACTACTTGGCTACGCCATCAATCAACAAATCGAAAATGAACGAATGAAGCAGATGCTTGCTGACCGTCAATTCCCTGAGGAATATACTCAAAATTTATTTAATGTACAAGAAACATCTCCCAACTTGGATGTGAATAGCGAATATACCGCTTTCCCTGTTGAAAATAGAGAGTTCTTCAAAAATGGTTTAACGACCATCGTCCCTATCATCGGTGGGGGGGAAAGATTAGGAACATTAATCCTTGCTCGTCTTGAAGCAAGCTTTGAAGATGATGATCTCATTCTTGCTGAATATGGTGCAACGGTAGTAGGTATGGAGATCCTTCGTGAAAAAGCGGAAGAAATCGAAGTGGAAGCGAGAAGCAAGGCTGTCGTCCAAATGGCAATCAGCTCCCTTTCATACAGTGAGTTAGAAGCCATTGAACACATCTTTGAAGAGCTAAATGGAAATGAAGGACTTCTGGTTGCTTCTAAAATTGCAGATAGAGTCGGAATTACCCGCTCAGTGATTGTCAACGCCCTTCGCAAGCTTGAAAGTGCAGGCGTGATCGAATCCCGTTCCCTTGGAATGAAAGGTACTTACATCAAGGTATTAAATAATAAATTCTTGGTGGAATTAGATAAATTACGTACAAACTAATACAAAAAAGCTGTTTCCCTCTGGGAAGCAGCTTTTTTTGTATTAATTGATGCTGGGACAAGAGTGCTTTGTTAAAAGAAAATCCAAACGTATCCGAAATTCATTATTAAAATCGGAATCGTTCTATCATTTGGCTATTTTCGTAAATACTGTTGCTATTGAATGAAGT
>NZ_BCVQ01000009.1 GCF_001591825.1 Rossellomorea vietnamensis NBRC 101237 | reverse complement strand
CACCTGCAGCGGAAATCAACCACTACTCTCTCCGGAAAGTTTTGAAGAAAACACTCATATATATAGTACAAACCCACCAACTACCAACGAATTCCCATTAACGAACAACCAATTTTATTGTAGAATAGATAAATGGGAGGTTAGTAATCATGAATTTGAAAGCAGGACTTTTTCAAAATCAACAACTAAAACTTCAAATGACTCAACAGCTTTCTCAAGCCATCACCATCCTCCAATATTCTACGATGGAACTGAATGCTTATTTAGAAGCTAAGCAATTAGAGAATCCCCTTATACAAGTAGAACCGCCTAAACAAGACTCCCTCTATCAACGAGAACCTTATACGTATAAACGAAATGACGGCAATCCCGGGAATACGGTGGATTGGTACGAATATGTTTCTGTGCCGACGAGTACCCTTGCGGATGCCTTATCTGTTCAAATAAATTTGAAATCGCTTACTTCTTTCGACCGGAAAATACTTGATGAATTAATATGCAGCCTGGATGACAACGGTTATTTAAGAGTGGATGAACCATCTTTCATGCAAAAACATGGTTTGGAATGGGATCAACTGGAAACCTATATTAAGAGGATTCAGGAGTTGGAACCGGCCGGGATAGGGGCGAGATCCCTGCAGGAGTGCATTTCCCTTCAGTTGCAGAGAAAAGCAGATGTTCCCCCTTTGGTGAAGCAGATTGTAACCGATCATTTTCAAGCCTTTGGGGAAAAGAAGTGGAAAGCGATCAGCAAGGAGCTTGGGGTTGAACTGAAGGACATCCAGCAGGCTGCTGATTTTATCCAGCATTGTAACCCGAGGCCTGGATCGAAATACTCCCAGCATATCGCTGAATACATTACGCCTGAGCTTGTGGTGAACGTAATAGACGGGCATACCGTGGCCGTATCGTTATATGATGGGACAACCGTTAACGTCACGTATAATGAAGAGTACACCGATTTCATGAAAGATCACCCGGATAAGGAAGTCCAAACCTATCTTCAAGAGAAGGAGCAGGATTTCCGGTGGCTCCTGCAAAGTTTACGACAGCGGAAACAGACAATCTTGAAAGTCGGGAAGATACTTGCTGAGAAGCAGAAGTCGTTCTTTTTGGAAGGGCCATCTGCGATCCAGCCCCTGACGTTAAAGCAGGTGGCGGATGAAATCGATGTACACGAATCGACGATCAGCCGCGCCGTGAAAGGTAAGTATATGCAAACCCCCTTTGGAATCTTCGAGTTGAAGTACTTCTTTACCTCAGCGATTAGATCGGTAAAACTTGAGGATTCAGAAGCGGCGTCTGCCCGGACCGTGAAAAATGAGCTTCAAAAACTGATTGATGAAGAAGACAAGAAAAAGCCTCTATCAGACCAGAAGATTGTCAATCTACTATTGGATAAAGGATATGATGTTTCCAGAAGGACCATCGCCAAATACCGTGATCAAATGGGGATCACTTCTTCTACGATGAGGAAGAGATATGAATAGAAGATAGAATGTAGAGTGTACCAGGTACACAATGGTTAGTTTGTACCAGGTACACGGAAGCTGTTTTGTACCAGGTACAACAATCAACAGATGTACCAGGTACAAAAACAACATCCCAACCTGACCCAACCTACAATTAAAACAAAGCGAGGCAACAATATGAAGCAAGTCATTTTCTACACACGCACACAATGCGGACTTTGCGAAGACGCAAAAATCACCCTGAAACTTCTTCAGGATGAGATGGGCTTTTCCATTGAAGAAGAGGATATCGATAAAAGCGATGATCTCACAGAACGTTTCGGACTGATGATCCCGGTCGTGGAACTGGACGGGGAAATCCTTCAGTATGGGCAGATTGATTATTTTACGCTTAGCAAGCGTTTACATGAAAAAACCCGATAGTTTCTAGTTGAATTACGATTCATACCCTGATAAAATGAAACTTGTAAGCAGGGATGAATTTTTTTTGGAGGTAGTGGGACATAATATGTCTATGTGGGACCGAATGAGTCCAACGTATCCACGCACTTCATTTGAAGGAGCTTTTAACTATGGAATCTTTAATTGACATACAAAAGCGATTATTACCTGACCTGCTTGAAATTATGCAAAAAAGGCATCAAATTCTACGTTCCATCCGGTTCATGCAGCCTGTCGGACGCAGAAGTCTTGCTCAGAATATGGGCTTGACGGAACGCGTACTGAGAAGTGAAGTGGAGTTCCTGAATAATCAAGATCTCATTGATATCAAAACTTCCGGGATGATCATGACGGAAGATGGTATCCAGCTTTTAGAGAACCTTGAAAGCATGATGAGGGAGATTTCCGGGATCAACGTAATGGAACAGGAATTAAAATCGTTACTTAATCTTCATGAAATTGTAATCGTTCCGGGGAATAGTGATGAGTCACCTTGGGTAAAAGAAGAATTAGGGCGTGCTTCAGCTGCTAGTATGAAACGCCGACTTAAGGGAAATACTATCATCGCTGTGACTGGAGGTTCGACAATGGCAGCCGTAGCAGAAAGGCTGACACCTGATTTTTCTGACGAAACCTTGTTCGTTCCTGCTCGGGGTGGAATCGGGGAAGATGTGAAGAACCAGGCCAATACCATCTGTGCCAAGATGGCCGAGCACACAGGGACGCGTCATCGTGTTTTATATGTGCCGGATCAGGTTAGTAAAGAAGTATATAAGTCCTTCTTGAAAGAACCGATGATCAAAGAGGTCCTTAATTTAATCAAATCCGCCAACATGGTTCTCCATGGAATTGGGGATGCTATCACAATGGCAGAAAGACGGAAGACCACGGAAGAAGATTTTGAGAAAATCACCGAGGGTCACGCCGTCGGGGAAGCATTTGGTTACTATTTTGACGAAGCAGGTGAAGTGGTACATAAGGTGCCGACGATCGGCCTGCAATTAGAAGATTTAAGTCACATCGAGAACGTCATCGCCGTCGCTGGCGGCAGCTCGAAGGCGAAAGCGATTCGGGCGTATATGAAAGGTGCTCCACACAAGACCGTGCTCATCACGGATGAAGGAGCAGCGAGAGAGCTTTTAAAAGGGTAAGCCCTTTTGAAATATAAAAAAATCATCCTTAACTATCTAAAGGAGGAAATTATTCATGGCAACAAAAATTGGTATTAACGGATTTGGACGTATCGGACGTAATGTATTCCGTGCAGCACTTAAAAATAACGACGTAGAGGTAGTAGCAGTTAATGACTTAACTGATGCAAACATGCTTGCTCACCTTTTACAATATGATACAGTTCACGGAACTCTTCAAGAGAAAGTAACTGTTGACGGTGACTACCTTGTAGTTGGCGGTAAGAAAGTAAAAGTATTGGCAGAGCGCGATCCTGCTCAACTTGGTTGGGGAGATCTTGGCGTAGATATCGTTGTTGAATCTACTGGCCGTTTCACAAAGCGCGCTGACGCTGCGAAACACATCGAAGCCGGCGCGAAGAAAGTCATCATTTCTGCTCCTGCATCTGATGAAGATATCACAGTTGTTATGGGTGTTAACGAAGATAAATACGACGCGGCTAGCCACGACGTTATCTCTAACGCATCTTGTACAACAAACTGCTTAGCGCCATTCGCGAAAGTTCTTAACGATAAATTCGGAATCAAGCGTGGAATGATGACAACCATCCACTCTTACACAAACGACCAACAAATCTTAGACTTACCACATAAAGATTACCGTCGTGCACGTGCAGCTGCTGAGAACATGATTCCAACAACTACAGGTGCTGCGAAGGCTGTATCTCTAGTTCTTCCTGAGCTTAAAGGGAAACTGAACGGTGGAGCGGTTCGTGTTCCAACTCCAAACGTTTCTCTAGTAGACTTAGTTGCTGAACTTGATAAGAACGTAACGGCTGAAGATGTAAATGCAGCTCTTAAAGAAGCTGCTGAAGGCGATCTTAAAGGAATCCTTGCTTACAGCGAAGAGCCTTTAGTATCAACTGACTACAACGGTAGCCCGGCTTCTTCTACAATCGATGCACTTTCTACAATGGTTCTGGAAGACAACATGGTAAAAGTCATCTCTTGGTACGATAACGAGAGCGGATACTCTAACCGTGTAGTAGACCTAGCAGGTTATATCGCTTCTAAAGGACTTTAATCGATAAAGTTTTGTAAATTGACATCATTAGCATGGTGATTGATGGATAAATTTTGTCCCACCATCTATAATGAAGATGTGATGAAGGGGAGCGGGGAAGATTCCCCTCTCCCTTTTCTTATTGTTGTTTCTATTTTTTTGAAAAAGATGTAGAAATTGAAAACCAAAGGAGGCCTTTTACGATGAACAAAAAGTCGATTAAAGATGTCGATGTAAGAGGGAAACGCGTATTTTGCCGTGTAGACTTTAACGTACCGATGTCTGAAGGCAAGATAACAGACGAAACCCGTATCCAAGCTGCTCTTCCTACTATTAAGTATTTAGTGGATGGCGGAGCAAAGGTCATTCTGGCTAGTCACTTAGGCCGTCCGAAAGGTGAAGTGGTGGAAGAACTGCGTTTAACACCTGTAGCTGAAAGACTTTCCGAACTTCTTGGGAAAAACGTAGCCAAAGCAGATGAAGCGTATGGTGAAGCTGTTCAATCAAAGATCGGCGACATGTCTGAAGGGGACGTTCTTGTACTGGAAAACGTTCGCTTCTACCCTGGGGAAACAAAGAATGATCCTGAGCTTGCGAAAGAATTTGCAGCGCTTGCTGACCTTTATGTGAACGATGCATTCGGTGCTGCTCACCGTGCACATGCTTCCACTGAAGGCGTGGCAAAGCACCTTCCGGCTGTAGCAGGACTACTGATGGAGAAAGAGCTTGACGTATTAGGAAAAGCCCTTTCCGATCCGGAACGTCCATTCACAGCCATCGTCGGTGGAGCGAAGGTAAAAGACAAAATCGGTGTCATTGACAACCTGTTAGATAAAGTGGACAACCTGATCATCGGAGGAGGTCTTGCTTACACATTCGTGAAAGCCCAAGGCCATGAGGTAGGGAAATCCCTTCTTGAAGAAGACAAAATTGATCTAGCGAAGCAATTCATGAAAAAAGCAGAGGACAAAGGCGTTAAATTCCTTATGCCTGTTGATGTAGTCGTTGCTGATGACTTCTCAAATGATGCGAATACGAAAGAAGTGGATATCGATTCGATCCCTTCAGATTGGGAAGCACTTGATATCGGACCTAAGACGAGAGCTCTATTCCAGGATACAATCAAAGATTCTAAGCTTGTGATCTGGAACGGACCGATGGGTGTATTCGAATTAGAAACATTTGCAAATGGAACGAAAGCCGTAGCGGAGGCGTTAGCCGATGCAACAGATACATATTCTGTTATCGGTGGCGGTGACTCTGCAGCAGCCGTAGAAAAATTCGGTTATGCTGACAAGATGAGTCATATTTCTACAGGTGGTGGAGCATCACTCGAATTCATGGAAGGAAAAGAACTTCCTGGAGTAGTGGCTCTTAACGATAAATAATCGCTTCATCAAAGACCAACATCTTGCTGAACCGATATGAAAAACAGAAAGGATGAGGACAATGCGTAAACCGATTATTGCAGGTAACTGGAAAATGAACAAAACGCTTGGAGAAGCTAAATCCTTCACTGAAGAAGTAAAAGGTCTTGTGCCAGATCAGGAAGTAGTGGACTCTGTCATTTGTTCACCAGCCCTATTTTTAGAAAGCCTGGTAAACCTAACAAAGGATACTAAAGTGGCTGTAGGTGCTCAAAACATGCACTTTGAAGAAAACGGAGCATTCACAGGAGAAGTGAGTCCTGTAGCCCTTTCTGACTTAGGTGTACAATATGTCATCCTGGGACACTCTGAACGTCGTGAAATGTTCAACGAAACAGACGAGTCAGTGAACAAGAAGACTCTTGCTGCATTCAAACACGGTTTAACACCGATCGTTTGTGTAGGTGAAACACTTGAACAACGCGAAAACAACGAAACAAAAGAACTTGTCGGAACTCAAGTGAAAAAAGCACTTGCAGGTCTTTCTGAAGATCAAGTGAAACAAACAGTCATTGCTTATGAGCCAATCTGGGCAATCGGTACTGGTAAATCTTCTACAGCGGAAGACGCGAACGAAGTATGTGCCCATATCCGTCAAGTGGTTTCAGGAGAATTCTCTGAAACAGCTGCAGACGCCGTGCGCATTCAATACGGCGGTAGTGTGAAACCGGCTAACATCAAAGAATACATGGCTCAATCGGATATCGATGGTGCCCTTGTAGGTGGAGCGAGCCTTGAGCCACAAAGCTTCCTTCAATTGTTAGAAGGTGCTAGTAACAATGAGTAAGTCACCAGTAGCATTAATCATCCTGGACGGCTTTGCCTTCCGTGATGTGAAAGAAGGAAATGCGGTCGCTCAGGCAAACAAGCCGAATTTTGACCGCCTGTGGAATCAATATCCACATAATCAACTGACAGCATGTGGCGAAGCGGTGGGACTCCCTGAAGGTCAAATGGGGAACTCTGAAGTGGGTCACTTGAATATCGGTGCAGGACGTATCGTGTACCAAAGCTTGACGCGTGTGAATCTGGCCATCCGTGAAGGGGAATTCGAACAGAATACCACGTTCCTGGATGCCATCAATCATGCAAAGGAAAAAGGCACGAATCTTCATATCTTCGGACTGCTTTCGGATGGCGGAGTGCACAGCCATATCGAGCATCTTTATGCCCTTCTAGGTTTAGCGGCCAAAGAAGGAATGAAAGATGTCTATGTCCATGCCTTCCTTGACGGTCGAGACGTCGGCCCTCAAACGGCGAAGAAGTATATTGAAGACGCTGAAGCGAAAATGAAGGAAATCGGCGTAGGACAATTCGCGACGATTTCAGGTCGTTACTATTCAATGGACCGCGATAAGCGTTGGGAACGAGTGGAGAAATCCTACCGTGCCATGGTGTATGGTGAAGGCCCAAGCTATCAGGATCCAATCGAACTTGTAAACGATTCGTATGAAAATGGAATCCACGATGAATTCGTCATTCCATCTGTCATTACTAAAGAAAACGGAGAGCCGGTTGCCACGATCAAAGACGAAGATGCAGTCATTTTCTACAACTTCCGTCCGGACCGTGCCATCCAAATCTCGAATACATTTGCGAATGCAGATTTCCGTTCATTCGATCGCGGAGACAAATTCCCGAAAGATCTTCACTTTGTCTGCCTGACAAGATTCAGTGAAACGGTTGATGGATTTGTTGCATTCAAACCGACAAACCTTGATAACACGCTTGGTGAAGTCCTTTCTCAAAACGGACTGAAGCAATTGCGCATCGCTGAAACAGAGAAATATCCACACGTCACGTTCTTCATGAGCGGTGGACGTGAAGCGGAATTCCCTGGAGAGAAACGAATCCTGATCGATTCTCCTAAAGTGGCAACGTATGACTTGAAGCCTGAAATGAGTGCTTACGAGGTAACGGACGCACTACTTGAAGAGATTCGTGAAGATCGTCAGGATGCCATCATCCTGAACTTTGCCAACCCTGATATGGTCGGTCACTCAGGTATGCTTGAGCCGACGATCAAAGCAATCGAAACAGTGGATGAGTGTCTTGGCAAGATCATTGACCTCATCACGGAAAAAGGCGGTACAGCCATCATTACAGCAGACCATGGGAATGCGGATGAAGTAGTGACGGAAGAAGGCCAGCCAATGACGGCCCACACGACGAACCCAGTTCCTGTCATCGTGACAAAAGAAGGCGTGGAGCTTCGTGACGGTGGGATCCTTGGAGACCTTGCCCCGACCATGTTAGATCTATTGAATGTAAACCAACCAGACGAAATGACTGGAACATCATTAATTAAAAAATAAGGAGAGATTCTAAATGCCATTTATTACAGACGTATATGCACGTGAAGTATTGGATTCACGCGGAAACCCAACAATCGAAGTAGAAGTTTACACACAATCAGGTGCTTTCGGGCGCGCGCTTGTTCCATCTGGAGCATCAACGGGTGAATACGAAGCAGTTGAACTTCGTGACGGAGAAAAAGACCGCTACCTTGGTAAAGGGGTACAAAAAGCAGTCGATAACGTAAACAATGAAATCGCTGAAGAAATCATCGGTTACGATGTTACAGAACAAGTAGCAATCGACCAGGCGATGATCGCTCTTGACGGTACAGAAAACAAAGGTAAATTAGGTGCCAACGCAATCCTTGGTGTATCCATGGCTGTTGCACGCGCAGCTGCTGACTTCTTCGGAGTGGAATTATACCAATACCTTGGTGGATTCAACGCGAAGCAGCTTCCAGTACCAATGATGAACATCGTAAATGGTGGAGAGCATGCTGATAACAACGTGGACATCCAGGAATTCATGGTTATGCCTGTAGGAGCTCCTACTTTCAAAGAAGGTCTTCGCATGGGTGCTGAAATCTTCCACAGCCTGAAATCAGTTCTTAAGTCAAAAGGCTACAACACGGCAGTAGGTGACGAAGGGGGATTCGCTCCAAACCTTAAGTCTAACGAAGAAGCACTATCAACAATCATCGAAGCAATCGAAAAAGCCGGTTACAAACCAGGTGAAGAAGTTCTACTTGCAATGGACGTAGCAGCTTCTGAAATCTACAATAAAGAAGACGGTAAATACCATCTTTCTGGTGAAGGCGTCGTTCGTACGTCAGCAGAAATGGTTGATTGGTACGAAGAAATGTGCAACAAATACCCAATCATCTCAATCGAAGATGGTCTTGACGAAAACGACTGGGATGGTTTCAAACTATTGACTGACCGTATCGGTAACAAGGTTCAATTAGTAGGGGATGACCTATTCGTTACGAACACGACTAAGCTTTCTCAAGGTATCGAGCAAGGAATCGGTAACTCGATCCTGATCAAAGTGAACCAAATCGGTACACTGACTGAAACATTCGACGCAATCGAAATGGCGAAACGCGCTGGTTACACAGCCGTCATCTCTCACCGTTCTGGTGAAACAGAAGACAGCACAATCGCTGACATCGCTGTTGCAACAAACGCTGGTCAAATCAAGACAGGTGCTCCATCACGTACAGACCGCGTAGCAAAATACAACCAACTACTTCGCATCGAAGATCAATTGGCTCACACAGCTCAATATCTTGGAGCGAAAACATTCTATAACGTTAATCGCTAATAGCGATGGAAGAGAGTCAGCCCCGTCTTTGGACGGGGCTCTTTTTTTGAAATCATATCCGGTACCAACTCTTTCCACAATTCAAACAATATTACCTTGTCCACTTCATCTTCCCTATGGTAAACTAGAGATAATGTTATGTTCGTATCAGGAGGTGGGACTCATGCACACAATACTCGTCACTTTACTTATTATTGTATCAATTGCACTTATTGCTCTTGTATTACTTCAGTCAGGTAAAAGTGCTGGACTTTCAGGGGCCATCTCTGGTGGTGCAGAACAACTTTTCGGGAAACAAAAAGCTCGTGGGATTGACTTGGTACTGCACAGAATCACAATCGTATTATCGGTACTATTCTTCGTACTAACCATCGCCATCGTAGCTATCTAATACGAATCAAAACCTGATCATTAAGGTCAGGTTTTTTTATTTAGACAGACAGATTTTCAAGCGAAATATTGGATTGTCTGACCAATGTTTGCTAAAAATAGAGAAGAAGAGTGGACTAAACGATCGTTTAATAGGACGAAGCCTGTCATAACAAGCTTCCTGGATACTAATCAAACGTTTGTTTAACAAAAATCCACGTAAAATCAATGTACATAACTAAATCGTTTAAACAACTGCTTAATAGAATGGAGCCTGTTAAATCAAGGTTTCTGCCGACTAATCAAACGTTTGTTTAAATTGAGTTAAAAAGGAGTCATAAAGATGAAAACAGTATTACCAAAACCATTCACATTCGAAGCGGGTCCAAGAGCAGTATTGCTGCTTCATGGCTTCACAGGAAATTCTGCTGACGTCAGAATGCTTGGACGTTACTTAGAAAAGAAGGGCTATTCATCCCATGCCCCTCACTATAAAGGACACGGTGTTCCACCTGAAGAATTGGTCCATACAGGGCCTGAAGATTGGTGGAAGGATGTCATGGAGGGTTATGAGCATTTAAAGAGCAAGGGATACGAAGAGATTGCGGTTGCCGGCCTTTCTCTGGGAGGGGTATTTTCTCTTAAATTAGGTTACACTGTACCTGTAAAGGGTATTGTCCCTATGTGTGCGCCAATGTATATAAAAAGTGAAGAAATCATGTATCAGGGGGTAGTCGATTACGCCCGTGAATTTAAAAAGTTTGAAGGAAAACAGGAAGAACAAATTGAAAAGGAAATAGAAGAGTTCAAGAAAACGCCGATGAATACATTGAAGTCCCTGCAGGAATTAATTGCAGAAGTACGTGAAAACGTGGATATGATCTATTCACCGACGTTTGTGGTACAGGCAAGGCATGACCATATGATCAATACGGCTTCTGCGAATATCATTTACGACAACGTGGAGTCGGATGAGAAAGAAATCAAATGGTACGAAGAGTCAGGTCATGTCATTACATTAGATAAAGAAAAAGAACAGCTTCATGAAGACGTCTACGGTTTCCTTGAGAAATTGGATTGGACGGTTTGATGAATTCGATGATCAGGAGGGATTGTCATGGACGAAAATATTAAAGTGCATGTGGATAGGCTCCTTTCCTATATGAAGGAAGAAGCATACAAGCCATTGACGGTGCAGGAGCTTGAAGAAGCCTTTGGAATTGAAGGGTCCACGAATTTCAAGGAATTTGTCAAAGCACTTGTCGTAATGGAAGAAAAGGGGCTCGTCGTACGAACAAGAAGCAACCGCTACGGCCTGCCTGAGAAAATGAATCTGGTAAGGGGGAAAGTATCCGCCCATGCAAAAGGATTTGCGTTTGTGATACCGGAAGAATCCGGAATGGATGATATCTTCATCCCTCCGAACGAAACGAATAACGCCATGCATGGCGATATTGTTTTGGTGAGGGTTTCCACCTCTTCTTCAGGTTCACGGAGAGAGGGGACCATCGTCAGGATCGTTGAACGCGGTGTCGATCAAATGGTCGGTACGTTCACTGAAAGCAAGCATTTCGGTTTTGTCATCCCCGATGATAAGAAGTTTGCCAGTGATATCTTCATCCCTAAGTCTGCCCAGATGGGAGCGGCGGAAGGACATAAGGTCGTCGTAAAGTTGACGTCTTATCCGGAAGGACGCAAGAGTGCCGAAGGGGAAGTCATCGAAATCCTCGGTCATAAAAATGATCCTGGAGTCGATATTCTGTCGATCATCCATAAACATGGGATTGACGTTGAATTTCCTGAAGAGGTCATGGATCAGGCAAATAAAGTGCCTAGTGAAATCGATGAATCAGAAATTCCGAACCGGAAAGATCTTCGCGATCAAACCATTGTGACGATTGATGGGGCAGATGCCAAGGATCTGGATGATGCCGTAACGGTGACGAAGCTGGACAACGGGAACTATAAGCTCGGAGTACATATTGCAGACGTGACGTACTATGTCAAAGAGAGCTCACCGATCGATCAGGAAGCATTCGATAGAGGAACGTCTGTCTATCTCGTAGACCGGGTCATCCCGATGATTCCGCATCGATTATCCAACGGGATCTGTTCCCTTAATCCAAAAGTGGATCGTTTAACGTTATCATGTGACATGGAAATTTCACCTGAAGGCGATGTCGTCAAGCATGAAATCTTCCAGAGTGTCATTAAGACGACCGAACGAATGACCTATTCAGATGTAAACAAGATCCTTGTGGATAAAGACGAAGAGCTCCGCACGAAATATGAGCCTTTGGTTCCGATGTTCGAGGAGATGGAGGACCTGGCTCAGGTTCTACGTACTAAACGGATGAAGCGTGGAGCCATCGACTTTGATTTCAAAGAAGCGAAAGTGCTGGTGAATGAAGAAGGGGAACCGACGGATGTCGTCCTTCGTGAGCGTTCAGTGGCAGAGAAGCTGATCGAAGAATTCATGCTGGTCGCCAATGAGACGGTTGCCGAGCATTTCCACTGGATGGAAGTGCCGTTCATCTACCGAATCCATGAAGATCCGAAAGAAGATAAGCTTCAGCGCTTCTTCGAGTTCATCACCAATTTCGGGTTGATCGTGAAAGGAACAGCGAATAGCATCCATCCACGTGCCCTTCAGGAAATAGTCGAAGATGTACAGGGCGAACCGGAAGAAATGGTCGTTTCGACGATGATGCTTCGTTCCATGCAGCAGGCGAAATACGATCCTGAAAGCCTTGGTCACTTTGGACTCGCAACTGAGTTCTATACACACTTCACATCACCGATCCGTCGTTACCCTGACTTGATCGTTCACCGATTAATCAGAACGTACTTGATCGAAGGGAAACTGGATCAGGCCACCCGTGAAAAATGGGGTGCGCAAATGGGTCATATCGCTGAGCATACATCGAGCCGTGAGCGCCGAGCAGTGGACGCGGAGCGTGAAACCGACGAATTGAAAAAAGCAGAGTACATGGAAGACAAAGTGGGAGAGGAATACGACGGAATCATCAGCTCCGTAACGAACTTCGGAATGTTCGTCGAATTGCCGAATACCATCGAAGGCCTTGTACATGTAAGCTACATGACGGATGATTACTACCGGTTTGATGAACGTCACCTTGCCATGATCGGCGAGAGGACCGCTAACGTGTTCAGAATCGGTGATGAAATCACAGTACGTGTCGTGAGCGTCAACAAAGATGAGCGCGCCATCGATTTTGAAATCGTAGGCATGAAAGGACAGCGCAAGGAGCGCGAAGGTCGTGTCCGTTCGTTTTCTGCTGATAAAGGAAAATCAAACCGCGGGAAGTCGGATCGTTCTTCTTCCCGTAAAAAGGACGGGGAATGGTCAACGCGTCCTCCTAAAAACAATAAGAAGAAAAAAACAAATAAAAAACATTTTGAAAATGCACCTAGAAGCAAACGAAAAAAGAAGAAGTAATCGGATCAGGAGCAATGGGACACCCTTTGCTCCTTTTCTTTTCAGGGTGTAACGATACAATTTTTCTTCAAAATATGAGATAATAATGAGTAAACCAGCGATGACTAGGGGGATTCCAATGCCAAAGGGAGAAGGCAAGCTTATTGCCCAAAATAAAAAAGCGAGGCATGACTATGCCGTAGAAGAAACATACGAAGCGGGACTGGTGCTCCAGGGGACAGAGATCAAAGCGATCCGTGGGGGCCGGGTGAACCTGAAGGATTCCTTTGCCCGTGTGCAAAATGGGGAAATCTTTATTCACAATATGCATATCAGCCCGTATGAACAGGGAAATCGGTTTAATCACGAACCACTCAGAACACGTAAACTACTTCTTCACCGCAAACAAATCAACAAGCTAATCGGTGATTCCAAAGAAGCGGGATATTCCATCGTTCCTTTGAAGCTTTACATCAAAAACGGTGTGGCTAAGCTTCTGATCGGACTTGCCCGCGGTAAGAAGAAATATGATAAACGCGAAGACCTGAAACGCAAAGAAGCGAACCGTTCCATCCAGCGTGAGCTTGCTCAGCGTCAAAAAGGAATGTAATACTACAGATTTCCGGAATATGGCATTTGCAATTATCTCAGGATTTGTTATACTAGTAGATGTCGCAAGGTAATCAAGCGGCAGCAAGAACAATTGAATAAGTGACTTACACGCTGAACTTATTCTTTCCCGTTCTTCCCTTTCTATCATGGGGACGTTACGGATTCGACAGGGATAGTTCGAGCTTAGGTCGCGAGCCGTAGGGGTCGTCTACGTTAAAACGCCAAAGCCAATAATAACTGGCAAAACTAACAATAACCTAGCTTTAGCTGCGTAATAGCGCTTTAGCTGTTCCTCCCTCCATCGCCTATGTGGTAGGGTAAGGGACTCACTCTTAGTAGGCTACGCCGGAGTCCACCGTCTGAGGACAAAGGAAGAGACCAATCAGACTAGCTGCACGGACGCCCGTCGATAGGCAGAAGCTGTAGCGAACTTGCGAATATATCGACTACGCTCGTAGACGCTTAAGTGGCGATGTTTCTGGACGTGGGTTCGATTAGTTCATAGTCGCCTTATGTGGTAACACATAAGTGAAAATTTGGCTTTATCGGTGAAACCTAAGTCACACCCAGTGTGATAAGGCAATGCCGAGCGGTATGTGGAGCAATCCAACAGCCGTGTATCGACTTATAGGCTGCCAAAGTTCGGTAGTACTAGGATGCGGAATCCTATCTCTCAGCAGATAAATTTACATTTCGCATAATACGCCAAAGGACCTGAAACTACAAGGTTCAAGATATAGTCAGTGCCATGTCGAAAGCATGGAAGTGCACGTCCCACCGTCTCCACCAAATACATATTTGGTGGTTTTTATTTTGATAAATTTTAATGATTTTTTGAATTGAAACGAGCTTTCTTCATTAAATAAAAGAGCCATGCTACTGCTTACAACCAGTAACATGGCTCTTTTCCTATTCATCTTCAAGTTCTTCTATTAATTTCTTCATTTCCGCAATTTCTTTCTTTTGGGTTTTGATAATGCCGTCTGCTAGCTTACGTACCCTTGGGTCGGAAATTTGGGCGCGTTCGCTGGTTAAGATGGCAATGGAATGATGGGGGATCATTGCTTCCATATAATCCACATCGTCTACGAGCGTCTGACTGCGTAATAAGTAAAGTGAAAATAAGAATACTACAATACTTCCCACAATAATACCGAGATTCATTTTGCGATTTGTCAGCATGTTTTGCATGAAGAGTAACATGATGACAGCCATCGATGCACCCATTAACACGGCCATATAGGCCCTGGATTCACTGAAGTATATATGATCCACCTTATAGGTGTTCCAGTACGTAAACAAATACATGACGATGGTAGATGTGAGGATCATACCACCAAATTTCTTATAGGCTTTCATTAAGGTTTCACTCCTTTATGGTTATAGTCTTCCTATTTATACCCATAATATTTACATAAGAAGAATTTTTTCTGCATAAAATATCCATAATTTCAGGGAAAACTATCTCTATCAATATAAAAATGGAAGGGAGACTTTTATATGAGTGAACACCATAACCATTCTCATGATCACCATCATAGGAAGGAAGATCACCATAGCGAACATCATGATCATGGACATCACCATGATCATATGGTGGAGGATTTTAAGAAAAGGTTCTGGATATCGATTTTGATCACCATTCCTATTCTTATCCTTTCCCCTATGATTCAAATGTTTATAAATGTAGATTGGCGTTTTTCCTTTGATATGTACATATTACTTGGACTTTCTACTGTTATCTTTTTTTATGGAGGGTGGCCATTTTTAACTGGAGCCAAAGAAGAGCTCGCCGGAAAAAATCCAGGCATGATGACTTTGATTGCTTTGGCTATCGTCGTTGCTTATGTGTACAGTTCTTTTGCTGTGTTTGGGCTTGAAGGAAATAACTTCTTCTGGGAGCTTGCGACACTGATTGATATTATGCTCCTTGGTCACTGGATTGAAATGCGTTCGGTGATGGGGGCTTCAAGAGCATTAGAAGAACTTGTGAAATTAATGCCATCAGAAGCCCATCTGATCGATGAAGATGGAAACGTAAGGGATGTGTCTTTGGAAAAGGTTCAACATGGAGATCGGGTACTGGTTAAACCAGGTGAAAAGGTACCTGTCGACGGAGAGATCGTGGAAGGAAAGTCGGCCATTGATGAATCCATGCTTACAGGTGAATCTGTACCGGTAGATAAGGTGAAAGGAAATGAAGTGATCGGAGGCTCCATTAATGGGGAAGGCTCCTTGACCATCACGGTTCAAAAGACAGGAGGAGATACGTATCTTTCTCAAGTCATTACCCTGGTGAAAGAAGCCCAGGAATCAAAATCGAGAACACAGGATTTATCGAACCGGGCAGCCAAGTGGCTATTTTACCTCGCCCTTGGATCTGGGATTACAACTTTTATTATTTGGTTGGCATTAGGATACTCCCTATCCTTTGCAATGGAACGAATGGTTACGGTAATGGTCATTTCTTGTCCTCATGCATTAGGTTTGGCTGCTCCTCTGGTCATCGCAGTATCCACTGCCATTTCAGCGAAAAAAGGGTTGTTAATTCGTAATCGCACGAACTTTGAGGGGGCAAGAAAGATAGATGCCATCGTGTTTGATAAAACTGGAACATTAACGGAGGGGCAATTCGGTGTTACAAACGTAGACGTGAGTGAAGAATGGAATGAAACTGAGTTACTCACTCTCGCTGCCTCTGTAGAGACACAATCAGAACACCCCATAGCAAAAGGGATTGTTAGGGAAGGAGAGAAGAGGGAGCTATCTTTTAAATCCATTAAAGATTTTGAATCCATTACGGGAAAAGGGCTAAAAGCCAATATCGAGGGGAAGGAAATCATGGTAGTCAGTCCCGGATATATGAAGGATGAAGGGATTGGATACAATGAGTCTTCCTTTAAAGAGTGGTCAAATGAAGGAAAAACGGTCGTCTTTGTTCTCGTTAATCATGAATTAGCCGGTATGATTGCGTTAGCCGATATCGTGAGAGAAACAGCCAAAGCAGCCATTCAGGAATTGAAGGAAATGGGGATCGAATCCATTATGTTAACGGGGGATAACCGTCAGGTAGCAAACTATGTAGCCGCGCAATTAGGAATCGATCAAACCTATGCTGAAGTTTTGCCACACCAAAAATCTGATAAAGTGATTGAAATTCAACAATCAGGAAAGAAAGTCGCTATGACAGGAGACGGAGTCAATGACGCACCGGCATTGGCCAAAGCTGATTTAGGCATCGCTATCGGAACGGGAACGGATGTGGCAATTGAAACGGCCGATGTTATTTTGGTGAAAAGCAATCCACAGGATGTAGTGAATCTCATAAAGCTGTCTAAAGCCACTTATCGAAAAATGATTCAAAATTTATGGTGGGCGGCGGGGTACAACATTTTGGCCATTCCGTTGGCAGCAGGGATTTTATTCAACGCAGGTGTTGTATTAAGTCCTGCCGTTGGAGCTGTATTGATGTCATTAAGCACCGTTATCGTTGCGATCAATGCGAAGCTGCTGAAAATAGATTAAAGAAAGATGGAGCCGCAGCTTAGGGCTCCATCTTTCTAATTAGTGAGGACTATTTTGTGCTTGTGGGTCCACTTCAAAATCAGGAGTGAATCCTTTATATTCCACCATGTTCATCATCCCTGCAGAAGCGTGATGAAGATCGTGGCAATGGAAGAGCCAATCTCCCGGATTGTCTGCTTTAAAGGCAATCACATACTCATCCCCAGGCTTTACATTTACCGTATCTTTGATCACCGGGGAACCCGTTAGAGGTTTACCGTTTTTACTCAGAATTTGAAAGAAATGACCATGAAGATGCATAGGGTGATCATCAGCCATAGAATCATTCTTTAAGCGTACCTTGACAAGGTCCCCTTCTTCTACTTGAATATTTTCAGTTTCAGGAAAAACTTTATCGTTAATGGTATAAACCATCTTATGCTCTTTCATCTCAGTATTCAAATTCATGGTGTAGTCCAAATCGTATGTTTGGTCTAGCGTGAAACTAGCTTCTTTTGACTTTCCGTAAGTGGTATAGTCGAAAATAGGGAGGTTTGCAGTGGAATTGGGTTGATCAGAATTCTCTGCAGGTTGTTCATATTGAATCTTGGTCCTCATCCCTTTTGTTCCTTCTTTATTACCATGTGACTCTAAATACCATTCTCCTGGATTGTCTGCTGTAAATTCCAGGTCATATCGTTCCCCCGGGGCGATTGATACTAATTCATCTTTAAATCCTTTTGGCTGGTTCACTGATTGCCCATCAATGGCCACCACTTTCACCTCATGTCCGTGAAGGTGGAAGCTGTGAGACATAAATCCGACATTTACTAATCGTATTCTTACTTTATCTCCTTCCTTCACTTTAAACGGTTCAATAGCTTTTCCGCTCTTTCCATTAATAGTATAGATGTCATATCCGTCCATGCTGTGGCTCATCGGATTTTCTTCTTCATTACTCTCCATGGACATATTCATTCCCTCCATCATACTGGAGGAATCCCCATCGCTCATCCACTCATCTAAGACCAATGTGAAATCTTTATCCAGCTTTTCAGGTTGTACAGGTTCAACAATGAGGGAGCCTGCCAATCCCTTATCCATTTGCTTCACTCCATCTTGGTGTGTATGGTACATATATGTTCCAGCATCCTTTGGAGTAAAGGAATACACGAAGGATTCCCCCGGTTGCACTGCATTTTGAGTAATACCAGGAATGCCATCCATATTGTTTTTTACTGTTATGCCATGCCAATGAATAGTAACAGGGTCAGGGAGTGTGTTGATCAGCTTTATTTTCACTTCTTCTCCTTGTTTGATCCGAATCTGGTCACCTGGAACGGATCCGTTAAACGTCCAGGCAGTAAGAGAGACATCTCCTGTTAATTGGTGTTTGGCTTCTTTTGCTGTGATGGTGAACTCATTATTCTCCCCCTTGAGAATCGCAGGAGCTTTTGTACTTGATAAGTTCTGTGTTCCTTGTGAGGTTTCATCATTTTGTCCGGTTTTTTCCTTATTGGTGCTGCTATGATCCATCCCCTCCATGTCACCCATCTGATTGGCTGAGCAAGCAGACAATAACAGTAATAAAAAGCCTGTAATGATTGTTATTTTCATCTTCATGGTGTAGCCTCCTTTACACATAATCCTAATGATAAAACATGCAAATTGTTAGGATTTAAAGTTGCAATTTAATGAATAATGCGTAGGAGGAATTTTGCCTAAATCAAAACATGAAGCCACAAAATAGTAAGAAATGGGAGGGGACGGTTTTTATTTCAGAGGAGTAAGCAACAGCCTATTAAAATAATTTCAGAGAAGCCCTGTTGTACTGCCACAGGGCTTACCTGTTTTGAATTTTCATTTCATTCTTACTGTTAATTGAATATAACATGTCCCTTTAACCCTTTGCGGAGCCCGTCAAAAAGCTGGGATAAGATTGATCATCAGGGCTATGAAAATCTGTGTATGTTAGTTCACAATTAGTGTGCCGGACATCCCGCTTTCTTTATGACCTGGAATGGTGCAGTAAAATTCGTACACACCACTTTCGGTAGGGACGAATTCTAATTGATTTGAACGATTCGCATCTGCATGAAGATGTAGGGTACTCTTGGTGCTGGAAGTGCGGGGTTTTTGTCCCGAATGATTATCAAATCGGTCAGCTGCAATATTTTTTATTTCAATATCGTGTTCAATCTGATCTTCGTTGTATAATACAATTTTAGTGAGGATATCTTTGTCAACTGTTAGGATAGATGGCTGGTAATGCATATTTATGGTGACGATATTTTTAGTAGGTATGTCATTAAGATGATTTGGATCCTCTCCATGAGTATGAGAGTTAGAATCATTTGGCGGTTTAGTGATATCATAGCTAACGGGTGCCGAAATCAATCGTTCAACCGAAACAAACATTGTCAGGTAAACGATGGATATAAAAAGGGGTTTGACTAACCACTTTTTCGTAACAAATGGTTGCGATGATGGTCTTCCAGGCAGAATGAAAAACAAGAAGAGAGAGCTGATGGAAAGCAACATGAAAATCTTTATCATTTTTATAGTTTCCGTGATAGGTATCATATCTCCCAACATGGCACCCATCATACCTCCCATAAGGCCTGCCATTATTCCCTCTATAGCTGAAAGAGAGCTATGAAAAATGCCAATTAAAAACCCACAAAACGCCCCAATACCTATGGATAACGCAGTGGAAAGGAATAGATCACCCTGGTACTTTGATCCTAAAAGGATACCTGATGTCAGTCCAACACTCATTCCTGTATACATAGAAATCATCATAAATGACATCGGTTCTAATCTTGCTCTAAATACTTTCACCATAATCATGCAGACTACCACTATAAGAAGAAGAATGATTGATACAAAAAGTTCATATGTGTGGATTTTTACCGCCTCCTTTGCTTCCATATATATTATGAACAGAAAAGACAAGCTATTCCAACAACAGGCTGCCATCCGTTAAACGTATCAATCTGTCATAGATTTAACATGTTAGATGGCAAACTTCATAGTTTATCCTTTTTTATCTTTTAATATAAGATTTAAGAAAGGAGTTTTTGAATTGGAGACAATTAAGACCATCGACCGTGTAGCATTAGAATTAGGTCCGATCACTGTTTATTGGTATGGAATTATTATTGGCGTTGGGATACTGGTGGGCTTTATCCTTGTTATGAAGGAGTCAAGGAAAGTAGGAATAGATCAAAATGTTTTCCCTGATTTGTTGATTTGGGCAATTCCCGTATCGATTCTTTTTGCAAGGATATATTACGTTAGCTTTGAATGGGGATATTATAGGGAGAATCCTGAGGATATAATAGCGGTTTGGAAAGGTGGAATAGCGATTCATGGTGCCTTAATAGGCGCTATACTGACCACCATTTTCTTTTGCTATAAGAAAGGTTTATCTTTTTGGAGGGTAGCAGATATCGCTGCGCCAAGCTTGATCCTGGCTCAAGCGATAGGCCGTTGGGGGAATTTTATCAATCAGGAGGCACATGGGACAGAAGTAAGCAGAGGGTTTCTGGAATCCCTGTATTTACCGGATTTCATTATTGATCAAATGTTTATTGAGGGCTCCTATTATCACCCGACCTTTTTATATGAATCAATTTGGAACGTTTTAGGGTTCGTGTTTCTTATAGTCATTAGAGAAAAATGGAAGAGTTTAAAGCAAGGGGAACTGTTTCTTGCATATCTTATTTGGTATTCAGCAGGCAGGTTTTTTATTGAAGGACTCAGGACAGATAGTTTAATGTTGACTGAGAATTTGAGAGTGGCTCAAATAATATCCTTATTGCTAATAGGGCTAGCTATTTCCTTAATCTATTTTAGAAGAACTAAATTGAAACATTCTTTAGACCGTGAGAATTAAAAAATTTTAACGCTCACAACTCCTAAAACAGGAATTGCTAAGGGAATTCTAAATGGCATTGAGAAACGAATTTTCGAATAAGCTCCTGAATTCGATGTTGTTTTCCACTTGGATCTTGCATGGGAATGTCTATGAGGGGACCAACTAAACTAAAATATTGAATTTTCAAGATGGCGCTCATCTTTACGGGCGTCCTTTTGTTTGCATAATTTTTTCATATTTTTCGGGAAAGATATAGGTGTCATATAAAAAGATGTGCTAGGAGGGAAGGATACTGACCACACATATTGAAGGTAAAAATGTAGAGGAAGCAGATACTGTTAGAAAAAAGATAACGCTGATTCTTTTACTCGCACTGCCCGCAGTTGTAGAGAACTTTTTTCAAACTATTTTAGGTTTTGTAGATACGTACTTTGTGTCTAAGTTGGGATTAATACAAGTTTCGGCTGTAGGAGTAACAAATGCGATTCTTGCCATCTATTTTGCTCTATTCATGGCACTTGGAGTAGCTGCTAATGTATATATTGCTAACTTTATAGGTGCCAATAAAATAGAGAAAGCCCGGCACATTGCTCAGCAATCGATTATTGTTACGATCATAATTGGTCTAATCACAGGAATCATTACCATCTTCTTTGCAGAGCCATTGCTTAAATTGATGGGGATTGAAAGCAATGTACTGGATGCGGGAGTGACATATTTTAGGATTGTTGCGATTCCATCTGTATTTATGGCGCTAATGTTCGTATTAAGTGCCATTCTCAGGGGGGCTGGCGACACAAAGTCACCGATGAAAACGAGTATCGTCATTAACATAGTGAATGCGGTACTTGATTATGTGTTTATCTTTGGATTTTGGTTTTTACCTGAAATGGGGATAGTCGGAGCGGCAACTGCTACTGTCATTGCCCGTGTTCTGGGAACCTTTATCCTAATAGGTTATATTCAAAAAAATACTTCACTAACATTCAAAAAAGAATATTGGAAAATAGACTCTGTTCATCTAAAAGAACTGTTCATCCTAGGAACTCCCGCAGCAGGTGAGCGATTGATCATGAGGGCAGGTCAAATTGTTTACTTTGGATTTGTTGTGGCTCTTGGGACAAATGTATTCGCAGCCCACCAGATTGCAGGTAATATTGAAGTCTTTTCTTACATGATCGGGTTTGGATTTGCCACAGCAGCAACGATACTGGTTGGTCAGCAGGTGGGAGCCGGAAAGTTTGATGATGCGAAAACATATGCAAAATTGTGTATGTATTTGGCGATAGGAAGTATGACGGTCTTTGGGATCATATTATTTAGCTTAGGCGGATTGGCAGGCAGTTTATTTACAGAAGACAAAGTAGTGATAGGGAACATCGGAACAGCATTGAAGGTTTCTGGTGTCTTTCAGCCATTTTTGGCAATTGTCCTTATTTTAACAGGTGCATTTCAAGGTGCGAATAATACAAAATTTCCGATGTATTTAACAGGAGTCGGTATGTGGGCTATCCGGACGCTATTTGTTTATGTATTAGGGATACAGTTGGAGTGGGGGCTGCTTGGTGTCTGGATAGCAATAGGCCTGGATATTGCATTTCGAGCCGTTGTACTAACCATACAATTTTATCGTGACAAGTGGATTGTGGTGAAAGTAGAGCCGGAAGAAGATCCAGAATCTCATTGCCACCCTCAAACCACGAAGGAAAATATGTCTGGGTGTGTGAATAACTACTAAAAAAGATGGAGCGATCCTTCGCTCCATCTTTTAACTGTTTCGGTATTAATGATGTCCTTCGCCGTCTTCTGGAACAATTTCAAGCATGTTATCAATGATCCCCTGGGTCTCATAAGAAATGGTTTCAGTACTTCCTATCAAATAGGAGTGATTATAAGGACCTTCCTGTGGAGTTTCTTTAAAGGTAGGTTTAATTTTTGCAAGGAAATGATAGATAGAATCATCCAGCTTACCTTGATATAGCCAAAGGAGTGGACAATGCTTTCCCAGGTGTGAAAACGGAGAAGTGATAATAGCCATTTCCGGCTGTGAGGTCGAAATGAACGAAAGTCCCCTTCCAGGCTTGTCAATTCCCCAGCCAAAACCGCTTTCATTATCTTTAAACATCGTGAATTGAACGGAGAATTCTACAGGGTTACTCCCCGGAATTCTAGATACGTTCCCCATTGCGCTCAGCTTTTCTTCCACCTGTTTAGAAATGATAGTTTCAGGGCCAACAATATACATATTTGGATTCTCTCTTTTCTTAATGGCTTTAATGGTTTCTTTAGGGATGTCATTCCTATTCACATATAAAATGGGCTCTGGCATATGAGCAATCCAATAACCAGCCACAAGAGAAAATAACTTTGCATCATCCTCTGATGACACGATAAGAATACTTTCGGGATATTCATCTGTCAACCTTGCATATTCTTCATCTACTTTATAAGCAAATTGAGCATCAGTGTCTGCTTCTAATGATTGGACCTTATAGGAAGATACTTGGCTATAAACCCGTTCCGAAACGTCTCCCATAAGCATAATTTGAATCCCTTCAGAATTCCCTTTAGGTTGCAGTCTTTCAATTTCGATTAACACCTCTTCTGGTACCCCGTCCGGTTCAAAATAGAAAACAGGTCCGTTGTTGGGGTGATGGACAAAATTGACCGATGCCAATCCAGTGGTCCATGAATGTTTAGGATAGAGAATGACTGTGCCGGGTCTCGTTTCATCGTGGGTGGCCGGCCAGATCATTTGGGAAGTGTAGATGGAAGCTTCCAATATATGATCTGTTTGCAGTCTAGAGACATTCTTCGTATCCAACGTCTTGAGATTTGTTCCTGAGCGCTGGTTGAAAGTACTTGATTTACTGGCGAAACGTTCAATTTTTTCGTATGTTTTCATCGAATCCTCCTAAGAATATTTATTTTCATTTGATACATACCCGAAGGATTTGCAGATTGTTTGCAGATTAGTGATTTCTCATTTGAAAAATTCAACATCAGTAAACGCAACAGAAATTTTCCTGTTTGCATTTTATTTGCAAATTTAATGGGTATTGTATAAACACCTATTAAAGTAAAGGAGATGATTCTTTGTTAGATCTAATCGGCGAATCAGCCAAGACCTCCCTGGGGTACTTCTGGAAATCAGGGTGGGCCTTTGTACTGGGGTATTTGATCAGCTCCATGATTCAGGCATTTGTCCAAAAGGATAAAATGGTGAAGTATATGGGGAATGCCAGTTTGAAGTCGGTTGGGCTGTCCTCGCTGTTTGGGGCGGTCAGTTCATCCTGTTCGTTTGCGGCACTGGCTGCGGGGAGGAACTTATTTAAAAAAGGTGCACATTTCATTCCGACTCTTGCCTTCTTGTTTGCGTCTACCAACCTGGTGATCGAATTAGGTATCCTTATCTACATCTTCCTTGGTTGGCAGTTCGTAGTGGCAGAGATGGTCGGCGGTATAGCACTTATCTTGGTTACGTGGGTGTTAGTGAAACTCACTTTCCCGAAAAAATTAGTGGAAGAAGCAAGAGAGCATGTAGAGGATGAGGAAGATGAAAATGAGGAGTTCGATTGGAAAGAGAAGATAAGGTCTAAAGAAGGCTGGCTTCAGGTCGGTCATGAGTTCGTCATGAACTGGAAGATGGTATGGAAAGAAATCACGATCGGATTTACGATTGCCGGGATGATGGCGACTTTTGTATCGGAAGACACGTGGAAAAGCTTCTTTCTCGCAGATCAGCCGGACTCATTCTTAAAGGTATTGGAGAATGCCCTCATAGGGCCGGTGGTAGCGATGTTGACCTTTATCGGCTCGATGGGGAATATTCCGATTTCCACCATACTCGCATCCAGTGGGGTGGCTTTCGCAGGAATCATGGCATTCATTTATTCAGATTTGGTCGTTCCTCCGATCGTTGCGGTTCATAAAAAATACTACGGTCTTAAGACGGCCTTATATATTGCAGGGGTCTTTTACGTATCCATTATTTTAACAGCGCTTGGCATGCACTACGGCTTCACAGCCATGGGACTTCTCCCTGAAGATGCCAAGAAGGTCATGAATGAAGATCCATTTAAGATTGATTATACGTTTTGGTTGAATATCGTCTTTGTGGTGGTGGCAGGTGTGGCCATCTACTTAAATAAATTATTTAAAGAATCCGATGCCCACTCGCACATGATGATGATGGAGGGAGATTCAAAGTTCAAGACGATTGTGACGTATTTATGCTTACTTTATTTAATAGTAGGAACCATCTTATTCATTTTTTAATAGCGTAACACAAAGGGATGTCCCATCGTTATGGGGCATCCCTTTTCCATATGTCCTTATATTAAATTTTTTATGTTTACCCTGTGTTTGTGCAGATTCTATGCAAATCAAAATAAAGCGGATCAAACGAAGAAAAAAGTAATTTTTCCGTTTAATGCCATTCTAACTGGATAAAGTAATGTTGTAGTAACAAACAATCTTAAGGAGGAAGATAAAATGTCACATGAAAAGTACCAATCTGCCATTAAAGCACTACACGAGTGTATGGAAGCCTGTAACCACTGTTTCGATTCCTGTTTACAAGAAGAAGACATTAACATGATGAAAGAATGTATCCGTTTGGACCGTGAATGTGCGGATATATGTTCATACTTAGAACAATCCTTGGTAAGGGGAACACCATTTGCAGCGGAACTCGCACAGGTGTGTGCGAAAATTTGTGAAACATGCGGGGAAGAATGTAAGAAACATGATCATGATCACTGCCAGAAATGTGCCGATGCCTGCTTCAATTGTGCAGAAGAATGTAAAAAAATCGCGTAAGCAAAAAGGAGTGGAGACCATTCAATGGATCTTCACTCCTTTTTAATACCTTACTTTGCAATCTTTCCTTCATCTACTACCTTATCCCATTTCTTACCGTTGTTAGTCGTTTGATAAATATCATTATTATAGGTCACGACCGTCCACTCACCAGAACTTTTCGGGTTGGAGGAGATATACATAATCGGATTATCTTGAGATAGTTTCGGAGTAGGGTAGGGTTGAACGTTGTTTGAGTCAAAGTCCCATTCGTATAATTGTACCTTTCCCTCTTCTATCCTGGAGAAAAGTCCGGCCCTTTCAGTTAAGTAGATACTGGTTGCCGTTTGAGTATTCTCCACTTTTGTAAAGGAGTCTCCGCCGTCTTTTGATACATACACCCCATCTTTACTGGAGATGGCCAGCATCTCTTTCTTTGAAGGATGAACTGCGATATTTCCGATTGAAGTAGAGTCAAACCCTTTCATCTCAGCCTTTTCCCATTTTTCCCCTTCGTTCAGGGTTCGGTAAAGCCCTGTCTCCATCTCGGAATTCGGCTCTTGGTTAATCGCATAAATGGCCTTGGACTGGTAACCGGCCCCGAGAAAATGGAAGTCGGTTTCACCGTAGAAAGCCAACTTGTCCAATGATTTGCCCTCATCCGTACTTTTCACCAACCCCAGGGGATTTTTTAGTTTTGACCCCTCTTCCGGGTGCCCGCTGGAATAAAATCCATCTTTATACGGCTGGAAGCCCATATAATCATGTTTATGGCTATTGGTTTCGTACCAGGTGGAATCTTTGTATTTCATTAATCCATCATGAGTGGCAATGACCAACTCTCCGTTGTTATTCGGATATCCGATTCCGTGAATGTGGTCAATGGTCGCATCTTCCGATTTGACAAAGGAATATTCCTCATCTGATGCCGAGCAGCCAGATATCATGATGCCTAATGTTGATACTAGAAAGAATGTTTTGATAGGTTTCATTATTTCTCCTGCTTTCTTCATTATATTTTCCACTGGTACCCAATGCCCCAAATCGTTTTCAAGTGATTCTCGATTGGGAATCCTGCTTTTTTTAATTTATCCCTTAGATTCCTGATATGTGAATCGACGGTTCTGATGTCGGTTTTGGAATTGATATCCCACACCATCAGAAGGAGTTGTTCCCTGGTATATACGCGGTCAGTATTTTTCATCAGGGAATGCAGGATATTGTATTCCTTTAAGGTTAAGGAAAGAATTTGATTTTCATACTTTAACGTGTAGGTATGTCCATCCAATGTGAAGCCGCCCCTGGTTAGTTGTTCCGAATCTTCTAGTTGCTCATAACAGGTTTTTCTTCTTAATAGGGCGTTTACCCGTGCAACGAGTTCATCTTCGTCAAAAGGCTTGGTAATATAGTCATCAGCCCCTACATTTAACCCCTTCACGATGTCATCCTTTTCCCCCCTGGCAGTCAACATGATGATGGGAACAGTGGAAAACTTCCTGATTTTTTCACATGTATGAAAGCCATTCAGTTCCGGCATCATGATGTCTAAAATAATTAAGTCTACGGGATGGTTTTTCATATATTGAATCGCATCATAGCCATTATTCTTCTTTATACACGAATAATCGTGTGGAGCGAGATAAAGTTCCAATAGATTCAACATCTTTGTTTCGTCATCTATTAATAAAATGGTGTTCATCGTTCAACCCTCCAGGCATTACATGATGATATTGATTGATGTACCCTTTTCCGGTTCACTTTCGATCGAGATGTTTCCGCCGTGGGCTTCCACGAGCTCCTTTACGATGGATAAACCGAGACCGGAACCTCCAAACTCCCTTGAGCGTGATTTCTCTACCCGGTGCAACCTGTTAAATACCTTGGGAAGCTCATCGGCCGGAATCCCGATGCCTTGATCGTTGATTGTAAGGCCCAACCCGCCAGTTCCATGTGGTCGGACGATGACCGTAGTGGTTGAACCCGGCTTTGAATATTTCAAGGAGTTATCCAATAGATTCATGATGATTTGTTCCAGACGGATCGGATCTGCATGGAATGAAAAAGGGTCCTTAACAGAAAGGATTAAATCCATTTCCCGGCTTTTGAAAGCAGGAGTGATCTTTTTAATGATTTTATGGAAGTATGGCAAAGAGTGTATTTCTTCCTGGTGGATAGAAAAGTTATTCTCATCAATCTTGGCTAGTTCAAATAGGTTATCGATTAATGTGACAATGGTCTTTGATTCTTCCTGTATGATCGTTAAATACTCTTTTCGTTCAGACTCCGGAATTTCGTCGCGAAGAGAAACATTCGTATACCCTAGAACATACGTCAACGGGGTTCTCAGCTCGTGGGAAATAGTGGCCAGAAATTCAGATCGGTCATGTTGAATGGTCTCTAAATCATTGGCCAGGGTTTTGATGGATGTTGCCAGTTCCCCTAGTTCATCTTTCCCCAGGTGGGGTAGCTTGACCTCGAAATTCCCTTTGCTCAATTCTTCAGTGGCTTGCTTCATTCTAATGAGTGGCCGTGTCAACCTTTTGGATAGAAGGAAATGGATACCGGCTAATATGATGAGACTCATGATTCCTGCAAGAAGAAAGTGTCCATTTAGTTTACTGATTAAGTTCCGTAATGGAGAGGCGCTTTTAAACATAAAAACATAACCTTCGTTGCCATCTTTCTCAAAAGCCGTAACCGTAGCTAAATAATTCATGTCTTTCCAATTTGATTCAATCACCCTTCCTTCCCGGGGCAAAGATCGGGGGCTCTCATCAATGAGTTCTCTCATTCCTTTTGTTAATTTCTTCGAACTGATAATAACGTGATGATTTTTATCAGTAATCACCACTTCGGTTTCGGTTTTTGATTCCATGAGCGCAATATGGTGCAAGGTAGTAGTTGAATAACGATCCTCTAATACATCCCGATGGCTGTTCCCCCGGGAAAGGATGGATTGAAATTCCTCCTGGATCCGGACATCAATAATATTGTCATGGAGGTATAACATTAATAAACCTTCCATGATGAATACGGCGATCGTAAAGTAAGCAGCTAACTTGATTGAAATCTTATTCATATCGGCAACCTCATTTATATATTCTTTGTTTAGTTTAGGGGAAAAATATGAAAAAAGTATGCACATTCTCCCTTCTACTTAAATTCGCTTCATTGAGTACTCAATACGATACCCTAAAAAAGCTGTCTTGAAAATGTTTGTTCTCCATATAATTTGCATATTTGCTGGGTAAAATTTTAATTGAAATGACTAGGGGAGGTACTACCTATGAAACAACGTAGAAGAAAATGGTTCCTAATGATCGTTACGGCTCTGTTTCTCATGTTGAGTGCTTGTTCAAATGATCAATCTGAGAATAAAGCTAAAAGTGACAAAGATACAGAGAAGTCGGAAGAAATGGATGGTATGGAACATGGTGACATGAATCACTCAGGTTCGGAAGAGATGCCGGAGGGATTGAAAGAATCAACAAGCCCTAAATTTGAAGTAGGAAGCAAAGCCATCATGAAGGTTGATCATATGAAAGGGATGAAGGGGGCAGAAGCAACCATTACAGGAGCTTACGACACGGTTGTTTATACCGTTACCTATACACCAACCATTGGTGGAGAGAAAGTGAAGGATCATAAATGGGTCATACATGAAGAACTGAAGGACTTTGGTGAGAAACCTTATAAACCTGGAGAAGAGGTTGTCTTGAATGCCGATCATATGAAGGGGATGGAAGGGGCAACGGCTACGATTGACTCTGCTGAGAAGATGACGGTTTATATGATAGATTACACACCTACTACAGGTGGGAGTGTAGTCAAGAATCATAAATGGGTAACTGAAAGCGAATTATCACCAGTTGAATAAAGAAGGGAGAGATGTCCGAAATAGGTCATCTCTTTTTTACACAATCACTTTCCTTCTTTGTTTGAGATTGAAGGTTTATAGAATACCACCAGTGGTACAGAATAAAAAACAGGGATCAAGAGCAACAGCCCATTTTTACATTTAGTCGAATCAATTCTGTTGACTAAAATCGATTACAGTTGTAAACTATAAATATAAATCGATTACGAATGTAAACAAAAAAGGAGGGATAAACTTGCCCAAAGAAGAAAAACCGGAAATCACGGATTCTGAGTGGGAAGTGATGAGAGTTGTCTGGACGCTCAAAGAAGTGACCAGTAAGGAAATAAGTGCTGTCCTTCAGGAAAAGAAAGAGTGGAAACCGGCAACGACGAAAACCTTTATTGGGCGCCTGGTCAAAAAAGGGATGCTGACGACCGAAAAGATCGGCAACCGGTTCATTTACAGGCCGGGAGTCAGTGAGGAAGAAAGCCTCAAAACACTGAAGGCAGGATTATTTACTCACATATGCAGCCGGGCGGTGGGGAAGACGATTGCCGACTTGATTGGAGAGGCAAAGCTGAGCCATGATGATATCGCCCTTATTGAACAAGTTTTACAAACCAAGAAACAAGATGCTGTCGATGAGATCGCATGTAATTGCGTACCAGGACAGTGTACCTGTAAAAAGGATCACGGCATGAACTGCCATCATTAAAAATTAAAGGAGTGTTTTATTCAATGGAAAAGACATTATTAAACGTATCTGGAATGACATGTGGGAATTGTGTAAAAAAAGTAGAGACGGTTCTGAATGATCTGGACGGAGTAGAAAAAGCCAAAGTTGATCTCGAGAATGGTGCGGCTAAGGTGAAGTTTGACGAATCGAAGCAATCACCAGACAGTTTAAGTAAAGCGGTGTCTGATGCGGGATATCAAACAGAACCTGCAAAATAAAAGGTGGTTAGCACAATGACGGAAAAAACATTGAACATCGAAGGAATGACATGTGCCTCTTGTTCACAGGCTGTTGAGAAAGCAACGAAGAAACTGGCTGGTGTTCAACAAGCAAGCGTAAATCTTGCAACGGAGAAATTGAATATTACCTATGATGAAAATGAGCTCTCACTTGAAGAAATCAAGCAAGCCGTGGATGATGCAGGTTATAGAGCAGTTACAGAAATGGAGAAAAAGACATTCAGCGTGACGGGCATGACGTGCGCTTCCTGTGTGCAATCGGTCGAAAAGGCAACAAGGAGGCTCGATGGCGTCAAGGATTCGACGGTCAATATGGCTACAGAGAAAATGGTCATTGAGTACGATCCCGCCGTCGTTACCGTGTCTGATATCAAGGGAGCGGTTTCCGACGCCGGATATGAAGCACATGAGGACACTGATGTGGAACAATCAGTGGACGAAGACAGGGATAAGAAAGAGGAGCACATCAAGACCATGTGGAAACGCTTCTGGGTTTCAGCCGTCTTCACCGTTCCCTTGCTCCTGGTTTCCATGGGGCATATGTTCGGCATGCCGCTGCCTGATGCAATCGATCCGATGGTGAACCCATCTGGATTTGCGTTGATACAACTTGTGCTTACCATTCCTGTCGTTGCGATGGGGAAACCATTTTTCACCGTAGGATTTAAGACGCTTTCCAAACGCCATCCGAATATGGATTCATTGGTGGCGCTCGGAACGGGGGCAGCGTTTTTCTATAGTTTGTTTGCAAGCATCATGATTATAGCAGGCAGTGAACGGTATGCGCAGAACCTTTATTTTGAATCGGCAGCCGTCATCCTCACCCTCATTACATTAGGGAAATATTTCGAGGCCCTTTCGAAAGGGAAAACGTCTGAAGCCATCAAGAAGCTGATGGGGCTTGCCCCTAAGACCGCCACTGTCGTAAGAGAAGGGGCAGAAACCGAAATATCGGTCGAAGAAGTGGAAGTCGGGGATATCATCATCGTGAAACCCGGTGAGAAGATACCGGTGGATGGAGTGGTGCTAGAAGGAAAAACATCCGTCGATGAAGCGATGTTGACAGGGGAAAGCATCCCTGTAGAGAAGACCAGTGGCTCAAACGTCATTGGTGCAAGCATCAACAAAAATGGAACCATCCGATACGAGGCTACTAAAGTAGGAAAAGATACGGCACTATCCCAGATCATCAAGCTGGTCGAGGATGCCCAGGGGTCAAAGGCACCAATCGCCAAAATGGCCGATGTCATTTCAGGTTATTTTGTTCCGATCGTCATTGTCCTTTCCATCCTATCCGGTCTCGCCTGGTATATAGCAGGGGAGTCAGGTCTCTTTGCCTTTACGATCACGATTTCGATTCTTGTCATCGCCTGTCCTTGTGCACTGGGACTCGCGACACCTACCGCCATTATGGTCGGTACGGGGAAAGGCGCGGAAAATGGCGTATTGATCAAAAGCGGTGGTGCCCTTGAAACAACACATAAAATCGACACCATCGTGTTTGACAAAACCGGGACCATCACGGAAGGAAAGCCTGTGGTGACAGATATCGTAACCTCGGAATCCATTTCAGAAGAAGATCTCCTCATCCTTGCCGCTTCAGCTGAAAAGGGATCAGAACATCCTCTTGGAGAAGCGATTGTCCGAGAGGCAGAGGAGAGAGGACTCACCTTGCGAAAGACCGACTTCTTTGACGCCATTACGGGACAGGGAATTGAAGTGACGGTTGAAGGAGACGATCTCCTGCTCGGAAACCGCAAGCTGATGGACGAAAATGATGTCGATGTCGGTGAACTGGCGGAAGTTTCGGACCGCTTGGCAGCCGAGGGGAAAACGCCCATGTATATCGCCGTCGAAGAAGAGATTGCGGGCATCATCGCCGTTGCTGATACGGTGAAGGAAACGAGTTTCAAAGCCATTGAAAAGCTTCACAGGATGGGGCTCGAAGTGGCCATGATCACGGGAGACAATAAGCGGACAGCGGAAGCGATCGCAAGAGAAGTAGGGATCGACCGGGTACTGAGTGAAGTACTGCCTGAAGACAAAGCAAATGAAGTCAAGAAGCTTCAGGAAGAAGGCAGGAAAGTGGCGATGGTCGGGGATGGAATCAACGATGCTCCGGCACTTGCACAAGCGGATATAGGGATCGCCATCGGTTCTGGTACGGATGTAGCCATGGAGTCGGCAGACATCGTCCTTATGAGAAGTGATCTCATGGACGTACCGACCGCCGTCGAATTGAGTAAAGCAACCATACGGAACATTAAACAGAACCTTTTCTGGGCCTTTGGCTATAACATCCTCGGCATACCTATTGCCATGGGAATCCTGTATTTGTTCGGCGGACCTTTACTGAATCCAATGATCGCTGGTGCAGCCATGAGCTTCAGTTCTGTATCCGTGTTGCTGAATGCCCTGCGCCTGAAAGGATTCAAACCATCAGAAACGTAGTTCTTGACGAAAGGAGCTTTCGAATACCATGAGTCATGACCTTGAATTAGAGCTTTACACCAGACCAACCTGTTCAGATTGTCAAGCTGCTAAAGAATACCTGAATGGGCAGAACATCAAATATGTCCATAAGAACGTAGGAGAAGATGAAAGGTTCGAAAAGGAACTCAAGGAAATATCCGGCTCCAGAATCGTTCCTTCCTTTGCTTTCTATAAAAAAGGTATATTCGGTAAAAAAAGAGTCGTAAAGAATTTGATTGGTTTTGAGAACAATAAAGAAGAAATCAAGCAATTATTAGGATTGAAATAACTTCATTAAAACAGCTCATCATGACGCAGAGGGCTGCTATAAACAAATCAGAAATGTGTAGATGATCAACGACATTTCTGATTTGTTTTTTTGTTGCTTTCTTCATTAAATCTGCACATTTACGGGGAATAGTTCAGGTGTCCCCAAGATGCTGCCAGAGAAGTGAGGTTTTGTTTTATAAAATACCATAGTGGGTATAAGAAAATAAAAAACATAAAGGAGATGATTATATGATGAATGGTGGAGGAATGAGCGGCGGATTTTTTGGAACCGGCTTTCTTTTTATCCTATTGATCGTAGCGATTGTGGGGGTATTCATCTGGATGATGAGGGCGAAGACGCCGAAAGAGAACAACCCGACGGACAAAGAAAATCGACATTCATTGAGTTTATTAAAGGACCGACTGGCAAAAGGGGAAATAACGGAAGAAGAGTACGAACGACTTAAACGGAAAATCCAAGAGTAATAACCTACTTGCAAGAATGGTTGGTACGACAAACGGTTAGGAGAGGCAGCGATGAAAAGAAAAATGATTGGAAGCATACTCATTACGTTATTATTGGCAATCGGGGTGATCGTGTTTCTTCAATCACCCTGGTATAAAAATGGGGAAATGGCATTGCCCAAGGGAGTGACGGACGGAGAGACGAGTATATTAGACGTAAGCGCACAAGAAAAAGGTGACCGCCATGTCAAAAAATTTGAATTAACGGCTCAGGATACGGAGTGGCAGATCAGTGAAGGTAAAAAAGTGAATGCTTGGACTTATAATGGGACGGTTCCTGGTAAATCCCTTCGGGTGACGGAAGGAGATTTTGTACAAGTAAAGCTAAAGAACGAGCTTGATGTACCGGTCACCATTCACTGGCACGGCGTCCTGCTGCCAAATAAAATGGACGGGATCCCAGGTTTGACTCAAGATGCTGTTCAGCCGGGAGAAAGCTTTACCTACGAATTCATTGCACAAGATGCCGGTACGTATTGGTATCATTCCCATCAACAAAGCTCCGTACAGGTGGACAAGGGCTTATATGGATCGTTCATCGTGGAAGAAAAGGAAAAAGAGTATAAGAAGGATGAAGTCTTCATCCTCGACGAGTGGGCAGTAAATCAAGAAAAAGAGGACATCACCAATATGGGAGGAATGATGAAGGGAGCCATGTCCGGGGACGGTGAAGCAGATACGAAACAAATGTACGATACCTTTACCGTGAACGGAAAATCCGGAAAGGCCATTGAACCCCTCGTGATGGAAGCAGGTGAAAAAGCAAGGTTGAGATTCGTGAATGCCGGATACCAGGTTCATCGGTTGGTCTTTCCGGAGGGATCGATGAAGGTTATTGAGAATGATGCAGAAAGAGTGGTCTCTGAAGATAGAAACACCAATGTTCTGGAAATTGCCCCTGGCGAAAGAGTGGATGTGGAATTCACGAAGCCCGATCAAGATACGGTATTCATTGGTCAGGAACAGAATATAGACCACGCAGAAGACATGATTCTGCCAGTTGTTTCGAATGAGACTCATTCCGATCAAGAAGCGTCACTTGCAAGGGAAGCAGGTACTGCGAAAGGAATTTCATATGGGAGTGAAGAACTAATTTTCGACAAAACCCCTGACCCCGATGTGACCTATGACATGGATCTAAGCATGGGCATGTCAATGGGAGAAGGCATGTCCTTTCAAATTAACGATAAGACCTTTCCCGATACACCGCCTATCAAGGTGCAAGAAGGGGACATCGTAAAAGTCACACTTAGAAATAAAGGCAGGATGAATCATCCCATGCACCTTCATGGTCATCGTTTCCAGGTGGAATCCAAGAACGGAAAAGAATTTGAAAAACCGATTGTCAAAGACTTGATTCATGTGAAACCAGGCGAGGAATACGTGATTTATTTTAAAGCCGATAATGTGGGAGAATGGTTATTCCATTGCCATGATAACAATCATGCTGCCAGGGGAATGGTGACGATCGTCGATTATGAAGGAGTATATTCCCCGTTTGAGTTAGGGGGAGAAGAGGATAATCAGCCTAACTGAATCAATCATTAGTATTTACCACAAGTGAGGAATAAAACGTTCATGAGGATACAGATATATATAAAGAATGTTTTATTAGCATAATGGTAATCAGAGAAAAATTTTAGGTCTGTTCACATTTTATGAGTGATGATTATTAATATTCTAAATAATCAACCTATAAACCGCTCTCAACGTTATTCTCAGATAACTTTGAGAGTTATTTTTTTGTCCATTGAGCAATTCTTTCCAACATTGTTACCGTTCTGTGAATAAAATGCGTCGAAATTTCGAAAATCTGTTTAAAAATGAAGTTATGAAGGGTACCTGATTAGAGAATTTGATAGTATAGGTCTACGAGAGTAAATTCTACATAAAGGAAGGTGATTTCTTTTGTTTAATAAATTTAAACCGTATTTAATTGTTTTAATAAGTCTTATTTCGTTATTTTTCATCATTATTTTCAGTACGGATAGCGAATTAATCATCCTGGATCCCAAAGGACCGGTGGGAGCCGTTCAAAAAGATCTGATTATGCTGTCCATCTACTATATGATTGCCATTATGGTTGTTGTACTTGGATTCTTTACAATCATATTATTCAAGTATCGAAGCAGTAAGAAGAATAGTGACTATAAACCGGATATGCACGGAAGTACATTCCTTGAGATCATTTGGACGTTGATTCCTGTCCTGATCGTCATCGCATTATCCATCCCGAATACAAAGGCACTTTATGAATTGAAAAATGCACCGGAAGCGACATCTCATAAAGACCCGATCGTGATCCATGCGACGGCTGTCGATTGGAAATGGATCTTCAGTTATCCTGAAGAAGGAATCGAAACGGTAAACTATGTGAATGTTCCCGAAGATCATCCAATTCTTTTCAAAGTGACCGCGGCAGACTCCATGGCTTCCTTCTGGGTACCGCAAATCGGCGGTCAGATCTATGGGATGCCTGGAATGGTCAATGACTTATATCTGCAGGCTGATGAGCCTGGAACGTATGATGGAAGGAATTCAAACTTCACAGGTGAAGGAATGACTCACCAAACGTTTGACTTTGTTGCGATGAAGCAGGACAAATACGAAGATTGGGTAGAAGATGCTCAAGACGAACCGAAATTGACGGAAGACACCTATGAAAAACTGATGCTTCCAGAAACGGTTGATAAGATGACTTTTTCATCTACTCACTTAGCATTCGTCGATCATGGTAAGAATTCCGAGTATGCCATGGCGATCCGCCAGAAGTATGGACTGGATACTACGGTGGATGGAGCAGATAAAGATGCTCAGTCCGTTCATGGCAATATGGATATGGATGGCCATGAAGGCATGGACCATGACGATATGAAGAAAAAAGATGAAGATGACGACCATGAAGATCATGGCGGTCACGAGCACTAAGAGAGGAGGACTTTAAATGTTTGATTTTATTAAGGATAATCTGATCCTCAACGATCCGTTGATTCTGGGAGCCAACATTTCGATCGTTTTCACCGTTATCGGAATCGTTGCAGTCCTCACTTATTTTAAAAAGTGGAAATGGTTGTGGAACGACTGGATCACAAGCGTTGATCATAAAAAAATCGGGATTATGTATATCCTGGCTGCACTTGTCATGCTCTTCCGCGGAGGGGTAGATGCACTCTTGATGAGGGCACAATTGACAGTGCCGAATAACTCATTTTTAACATCCGAGCATTACAATGAAATCTTTACGACTCACGGTACGATCATGATCCTGTTCATGGCGATGCCGTTCTTACTTGGATTGATGAACGTGGTCGTTCCTTTGCAGATCGGTGCAAGGGACGTAGCCTTCCCTTATTTGAATAACCTGAGTTTCTGGTCATTCATGTTCGGGGCGATCCTTTTCAATATTTCATTCGTATTCGGTGGTTCACCGAATGCTGGTTGGACGAACTACGCACCGCTTGCAATTGAAGGTAGTCCTGGACCGGGTATCAACTATTACCTGCTGGGCTTACAGATATCGGGGATCGGTACGTTACTGACGGGGATTAACTTTGTCGTCACCATCATCAAGATGCGTGCGCCTGGCATGACGCTTCTACGCATGCCGATGTTCACATGGACAACGTTGATCACGGCTTTCATCATCGTGTTTGCTTTCCCGATTTTGACTGTCACACTGGCTCTGATGACATTTGACCGTCTTTTCGGTTCCCACTTCTTCACGCTTACGAGTGGGGGAGACCCGATGCTATGGTCAAACCTTTTCTGGCTATGGGGACATCCGGAAGTATATATCGTTATATTGCCGGCTTTCGGTATTTTCTCAGAAATCATTGCTACGTTTGCAAGAAAAACACTATTTGGTTATAAATCTATGATTATCTCACTTGTTGCGATTTCTGGACTAAGCTTCGTTGTTTGGGTCCATCACTTCTTTACGATGGGCGGAAGCGCAGCAGTGAACAGTGTATTCTCGATTTCAACGATGGCGATCGCCATTCCGACGGGAATCAAGATATTCAACTGGCTGGGTACGTTATTTAAAGGTAAAATTGAGTTTACCGTCCCGATGTTATGGTCTGTAGCGTTCATCCCTACATTCCTAATTGGTGGGGTAACAGGGGTTATGCTTGGAATGGCTGCTGCCGATTTCCAATATCACAATAACTACTTCCTGGTTGCTCACTTCCACTATACGTTGATTGCCGGTGTGGTATTTGCCTGCTTCGCGGGACTTACTTACTGGTATCCAAAAATGTTTGGTCACAAGATGAACGAACGAATCGGCAGATGGGCTTTCTGGTTCTTCTCCATCGGTTTCAACCTTTGTTTCTTACCACAGTTCGTATTAGGATTCGCAGGTATGCCGAGACGTGTGTACACGTATGGACCTGAAGACGGCTGGACATCACTGAATGTCATTTCGTCCGTCGGAGCTTTCGGAATGGGAGTCGGATTCATGATTCTCGTTTACGGTATCTATTACAGCTTCCGTTTTGCCAAGAGGGAAACAACAGGGGATGCCTGGGATGGTCGTACCCTTGAATGGGCGACAAGCTCAGCAATCCCGCCTCATTACAACTTTGCACATGTTCCTGAAGTGAAGAGTCATGATGCATTTTATGATATGAAGCAAGAAGGAAGAAAAATGGTTCCTGATAACTTTGAATACCACCCGATTCACATGCCAAGTAATGCCGGTACGCCTTTCATCATGTCCGCGTTATTCTTCGTTGCAGGATTTGGTTTAGTATTCGAACTGTTCTGGATGGCAATCATGGCACTTGTCGGTATCTTCGGATGCATGGCGTTCCGTTCACTGATGTCACACAAACAGGATGAAGGTTATTATGTAAGTGTGGAAGAAATCGAAAAGACTGAAAATCCGTATAAGAGGGAGGCGTGAGCATGGCACATAGTACGAATATAGATCCAAACACGCCGCTTGAATATCAATCCGATATCGGTAAACTGAACATCTTCGGATTCTGGGTTTTCCTTGGCGCGGAAATCGCATTGTTTGCCACTATTTTCGCAACGTTCTTTGCCCTTAAAGCCGGAACGATGGGTGGCCCGCTTCCAAGTGAAGTGTTTGATATGAAGAATACGATCATCATGACGCTTTTACTATTAATCAGTAGTTTCACGTCTGGTTTATCAATAAATGAATTACGAAAAAGAAATGTCAAATCCATGATGGTTTGGCTGATCATCACATTATTATTTGGACTCGGATTCCTTTACATGGAAATCACGGAGTTCATCCATTTGGTCCATGAAGGAGCAGCCATGGGCACGAACGCATTCTGGTCATCCTTCTATTTATTGACCGGGACACATGGTCTCCACGTATCAGTGGGTATCCTGTGGATTCTTCTCGTCATGTTCCAAGTGAAGAAACGGGGATTGAATCCTGATACCGCTAAAAAACTATTTGTATCCAGCTTGTATTGGCACTTTCTGGACTTTGTCTGGATCTTCGTGTTCACAAGCGTTTACTTATTAGGGATGGTGGGATAATGTCACAACATACGAATCATAGTGGATTACCTTGGACTCAGATCATTGGATTTATCCTATCGATTGCGTTGACGTTCTTAGCCGTTTGGTTTGGACTATATACGAATCTGGCATATGAACTGATCGTAGCGATCGTGTTCGTACTGGCCTTCATACAGGCTGCTATCCAGCTCTTCATGTTCATGCACGTGACGGAAGGTGAAGGCAGATGGCAGGTAGGTAAGATGATGTCTGCGGCATTCATCGCGATTGTCATCGTGGCTGGATCTGTCTGGGTATTAAGCAGTATGCATTAAAATAGAAAAGAAGCTGTTGGGATTCCAGCAGCTTCTTTTTTTATGTTCGTGTTTGTTACATATCCTTGCCTTCGTAATTAAATTGCCACTGGATGCCGAATTTATCGGTGACCTGACCGTACAGCTTGCTCCAGAATGTTTCCTGAAGCTCCATGTCCACCTTACCGCCTTCTTTCAACTTGTGGAAACGGGCCATCAGTTTTTCCGGGTCATCGCTTACGATGGCAAGGGTAATGTTGTTTCCTTCTACAAAAGGCATATTTGGAAAAACATCGGAAAACATGACATGACTGCCGTCGATGGTGAGTCGTGTATGTAGGACCAGATCTTTTGCTTCTTCGGGCAGGGGATAGTCAGGATGCGGGGGTGCTTCAGCGAACGTCATGATCTGTGGTGGTTCGGTTTCAAACACTTCTGCATAATACTCTGCGGCTGCCCGGCAATTGCCGTTGAAATTCAGGTAAACATTGACCGACATAAACATCACTCCTAAAATTGAGATGGGTATTCTACTGTATTTTACCATCTTTGTAGTCCCATGAAATAATAAAAGATTGAAAAATCAAAAAAATAAAACCTCAAAAAACCCCATCCTGCCAACTGGCAAAAGGGGTTTTAAGAATAGCATTAAGCTTTTAATTCCTTCAGGATATTAATGCCAAACAACAGTATACCGGCTGTCGTCAGGACCCCGCCTGTCGCAATGACCGGCACGACCGCTTCATTGCCTAGTACAAAAAGGAATAATCCGATCATCATCAGCGGCAATCCGACATTATGGAGCCAGAAATGAGCTTTGGCCAATTTGGTTGAAGATACGGCCGGAAATAAGTGATAAATAAGACCTGCAAGCGTCAGTGCCGTCCAGCCCAATAAGTTAATGTGAACGTGAACCGGGGTAAGGGTGTAGTCATGGATCATGGACATATATAACCCGATACACACACCGACCATAAAATAGACGACTGAAATTTTAATCAGTTTGATCCCCATACGAATCCTCCTCCTTCACTGGTTAATATATGAGTATTTAGACCTGTGTAGAACGTTCTATCATGGTGTAATGAAAATCTATTAAAGCCATCTTTTTTCTGAAAAAAGGGAGAATCGTATCACTATTATGAAAGCGCTTTTTTAGAATTTTTGAAATTAATGGTTTTCCTTCTAAATCGTTGCCTACTCCCTCTCTAATTGATAGAATCATCAATTAGAGAGACAATCCAAATATGGGGAGTAGAATAATGATAAACGTCACTAGTGGATTTAGAATAGAGAAAGATTTCCTCGGGGAAAAAGAAGTACCTGAAGATGTGTATTATGGAATACAAACGTTACGGGCAGTGGAGAACTTTCCGATTACTGGATATAAAATCCATAAAGAGATGATTGATGCCCTGGCAGTCGTAAAGAAAGCGGCCGCACTTGCAAACATGGAAACGACGCGTCTGTATGACGGGATCGGTCAAGCCATTGTGCAGGCTGCTGATGAAATCCTTGAAGGTAAGCTTCATGAATTCTTCATCGTCGATCCGATCCAGGGAGGGGCAGGCACATCGATCAATATGAACGCCAATGAAGTCATTGCGAATCGTGCCCTGGAACTCATGTCCCATCGTAAAGGGGAATATGGGAAGGTGAGCCCAAACAGTCATGTGAATATGTCACAGTCAACTAATGACGTGTTCCCGACAGCCATCCATATTTCGACTCTGAAATTATTGGAGAAGCTATTGGACACGATGGAGCATATGCTGAAAGCCTTCAGACAGAAAGCCCAGGAGTTCGATCACGTCATTAAAATGGGACGTACCCATCTTCAGGATGCTGTGCCCATTCGCCTCGGGCAGGAGTTTGAAGCTTACAGCAGAGTAGTAGAACGCGACATTAAACGTATCGGACGAACTCGCGATCATCTGTATGAAGTCAACATGGGGGCCACCGCTGTAGGAACCGGGTTGAACGCAGATCCTGTTTATATCAAGAGCGTCGTCAAGCACCTGGCAGATATTAGCGGGTTGCCACTGACAGGGGCTGAACACCTGGTTGATGCGACCCAGAACACGGACGCCTACACAGAGGTTTCTGCAGCATTGAAGGTATGTATGACCAATATGTCCAAGATCGCCAATGACCTGCGTCTGATGGCTTCAGGACCGCGTGCAGGACTTGGTGAAATTTCACTGCCGGCAAGACAGCCCGGCTCTTCCATCATGCCGGGGAAAGTGAATCCCGTCATGCCGGAACTGATTAATCAAGTAGCCTTTCAGGTCATGGGGAATGATCAGACCATCTCACTGGCATCGGAAGCCGGTCAGCTTGAACTGAACGTGATGGAGCCTGTACTCGTATTCAATCTCCTTCAATCCATCAGCATCATGAACAATGCATTCAGAAGCTTTACAGACAACTGCCTTGTCGGAATTGAAGCGAATGAAACGCGTATGAAAGAATATGTGGAAAACAGTGTAGGGATCATTACCGCGGTGAACCCTCACTTAGGATATGAAGTCGTATCCCGCATCGCCAGGGAAGCGATTTTAAAAGGGAAATCGGTCAGGGAGCTTTGCCTTGAGTATGATGTCCTGACCGAGGAAGAGCTTGATTTGATCTTAAACCCTTATGAAATGACGAACCCGGGGATTGCTGGGCGCGTGCTTTTTGACCGGGAATAGGTATTAATAGAAAACCGAATGGAGAGAAACTTACCCTTTTATTTAGGTAGGTTTCTCTTTTCTTATGCTCAGAAATCGCACTTGGGAAAATAAAATGGTGGTCTGACGCTTCTCACGTATCCAGCCTTTCAGGTCAAATGTGATTCAATAGGACGATAGAAATCGTTCTCTCAATATAGCAAGCATGAGTGCGCCATGTTGGGAAAAAAGAACAGGTCAAAAGAATTGGTCGTTTTGCCCCTTGAAAGTCAATCACGAAGTAAAAGATTCGCTGTGAATGAATAGAGACTCTCTCGACCGATCAGAAATGGGTATTTAGGCCCTGTTTTGTGAATTCGCGTGCCTCTATAAAACCCCAATTTCCCCGTGATTATTTATTAGTATAATAGGAGTAGAACTTATTCCACTATAAAGAAAGATAAAGAGTGGGCTGTAGGAAATGGGGTTTCTACTAAATCAACATAGGTGGGGGTTGAAGGATGAATATTGGGGCATTTATTAAATACTATCGGATCTATAAAGGCATGACCCAGAAGCAAGTGGGGGAAGGGATTTGTACTCCAAGCCATATTAGTAAAATTGAAAGTGGGCACTTACAGATTACGAAAGATAAAATCGATCTGTTCAATCATCGGTTACATATCAATATTGAGAAAGAGCTAAAAACATATAAAAAATTACAATTAGATTTAGAATTGTGGCATGATGTCATGATCAAGCAGGTAAATGGGAAGGTCGAGTTATTGAAGGAGACCATTGAACAAAATCCATTAATCCAGATCGAAACCTTGAACGGTACATATAAGATATTGAAAGCAAGATACTTTATGATGAAAGGTAAGCTAAAGGATGCTGGATTCTATTTAAGTCAGTTCTCTAATAAGCGTCTATCCTTTCATATGTCCGATTATGACTTTCAGCTGTACCATCATATAAAAGGGATGTACGAGCTTGAGAAAGGGAATCCCCAATCTGCCATTATGTTTTTGGAGAAAATCGATCGGGATATCTACTCCAATCCTGAATCATACTTTCATCTGTCCATTGGCTATCATGAGTTAGGGCAGTATGACAGGTCCTTGCGATATAGTCAGCGGGCATTGAATTATTTCAAAGAAACATTTAATTTCACAAGATGTATTGATGCCGCTACGATTCAGTTGATTGCGGAAAGCAAACATGGAGAGGAAGGTCTCGAAGCAATAGTAGAGAAATATGATGAGTTGATTCAGCATTGTGATAATCTGCATGATCACGGAAGAAAAGCCATTCTTTATCTGAATTTAGGTGGGTTGTATCGGGACTTGATGCAGGATAGAAAGGCACGGGATGCCTATCAGATCGCATATGGATTATTGAAACATGAGTCACCCACAGAAGACTATGTCAGAATTCTTTTTGGCTATATTGAGAGTTCCATGGATGTAGAGGGGCCGGCATTTGAAAAATGGGAAACGTTGATAGAGGAAGGACTCTGTTATGCAACCGCCAATAAAGATTCCTGCAAAGAGTGTCTATTTACAATGCTAGGTATCAGGGTTCATGAAGGGGAAGAAGCATATTATCATTATATGGAGAATGTCATCATCCCATTGTTGAAGGAAGAAGGGCAATACTCCGAGTGTAATTACTATATTCAAAAGCTCTACAATGGGAAAATGGTTAAAGAAAAAGAATGCGTTAACAGCTAATCACAATACCCAGTAAAGGAGAGATAGGATGGAAAACCCGGATCGATTAATTTCGTCATTCGATGAGGTGGCCTTAAGTGATTTTAAAATGCCGATCATCTGTATCTATCAGAGTCCGAAAGATTATCAAGGCATGTTTGTAGCAAGACTATTCGATGTGAATCAGCCGACACATAACATTTTGATGAGACCAACTTTAGAAGCGGTCAGAAGTGAAATCCCGGAACGATTCTCCGTTGTACCGAAAGCTCAAGGGGAAGATGACAACATTGTCGAAACGTGGATATGACTCTCGTAAAGAAGCTTCATTTCTCTCAGAGAGAAATGAAGCTTCTTTACGTATTTTTGTTTGCGTTCGGATAAAATTTATCTTCGATTTCTTTATATTCCCTGAAGTGGCCGGTGAGGCGTGCAAGCTTATGAACTTCTTGAAGAAGAAAGGTTTTATCTAATTCGTAAATGACCTCTCTTTCGATATGATCGATGGTATTGCAGGCGAATTCCCAAAGATCTTTGTGCTTCGAAGGTTGAATGGATTCTGCTAAAAGAGCCAGTGCACGAACGATTTCCGTTATGATTAAATGATTGTCTTTGGCATAGTGACGAATATAGCCGAATCCCCGATACAGATAATAATCAAATGGTTCAGATTGAAGGATGACGCGTATTCTGTCCTCCTGGTCGATCAAATAGGGTGTGAAGGTTAGTTGATCCTCCACTGTCAGCATCAGATCAGCCATCTGGTCGATTGTGTTCGAAGCCGTTTTGGGATCGTCATTCCCGAGAGATTTAATGGCCACCTCTGCAAGTTTATGGATTCCCATCTGCAGGTCTTGGATTTCGGTCTCTTTATGCCCCATTTCAATGAATTGCAGGTATGAATCAGTGAGGATATTGTCTGTTTCCGGCCCCCATAAGCTCAGAACTTCATTTCCGGCGAGTACATAATCGCCCACTTTATAATGAAGCTGTAGGACAAGATCCTCTTTCTGTGCGAGTTGAATCATTCCCTGGAAATCTACTAATTGAATATATCCGGAGTGTTTAGCCTTCACATGAACGATGTTCTTTTTCTCTTCCTCCATGATGTCCCCATCTTCAGTGGTGCGATGTGCTTCTAAATCTTTCTTCAGTGTCTGGTGGATCATCACTTCAGAAACTTGTTTCATATTGTACGTGATATTATGGACCTGCATCCAGGTAGACGCATGGTTGATGAAGAAGATGAAAGTGACGGCTGATAGAAAGGCAAGGCAGATCGTCATCATGGGTGCAGCGACAAACATCTCCTTCTTTGAACTGCCGATAAACAAAAAGAGAAGGAGGACATAAACAAAACTGCCATTAAATATACCGAGGGCGTGCTGCGTCTGCCTGTCCGATATGAAATCCAAGAGCATCCTTGGCGAAAATTGTCCACTGAACGTCGTCAACACGACTAAGAGGGAGTTAAGCGTGAAGGCACTGAGCGTCAAAACGCCGCCAATGAGGGTGCTCACAAGGATTCGGGTGACAGAGGCATCCATGCTTAATAGATCAAACGTATACTGTGAGATTTCCAATGAGAGATCCAAGTATAGGGTAATGGCTACCAGCAGTACGGCAAGACATATGTACAAGAAAGGCATATACCATATGGTCAGCCGGATCTCATGCATGCGTTGACGTTTTGACATGAGCAAATATTTTCTGATGGAAAGGGGGAGCATTTTTTTAAACATGATTGAAACGGTTCCTTTCTAGTAAATGGATATGGATTAGTTTTCCCTGCCAGTGTAGGTTAAAACCTGAATTTCAAAAATAGATTCATAGAGGGTGGATGTTTCAAAGAAAATCACAGTAAACCCATGTGAAATTAGGTTGTCTGACAAATTAGAAAGAATTTTTTAAAAATACCGAAAATGGTATTGACGGAAGAATGAATCACCTATATAATCCAATTCATACTCAAATATCAAGTGAAAACGTAACGTTATATCTCTTATCAAGAGCGGCGGAGGGATAGGCCCGATGAAGCCCGGCAACCTGCAGGATCAGTCTGTAAAGGTGCCAATTCCTACAGATTCCATGTGAATCTGGAAGATAAGGGGAGGAGCATACACACTAAGCCCTCTTCTTACAAGAAGAGGGCTTTTCTTTATACCCTCATTCTTTCCACCATGCCCGGTGGATCTTCAGAAAGAAGCGATGTGATACAAACGACAAAAAGGAGGCTAAAAAGATGTCAGCGATAAATGTGGCGATACTGGGCTTTGGAACTGTCGGTCAAGGGGTTTGTGAAGCCATTGATACTCACCAGGACAGATTGAAGGAAGCACTCGGGAAAGAGGTGAAGGTGAGGGCGATTCTCATCAAGGACCCGGTTAAACAAAGGGAAATTGATCCGTCCATTAAAGTTACGACAGAATTCAAGGACATTCTCGACATACCGGATCTTCATGTGATTTTTGAAGCGATTGTAGGAGAAGAACCGGGATACACGTATTTATCGGAAGCGGTGGAGAAGGGAATTCACATCGTCACGGCCAATAAAGCCATGTTTGCTAAATTCGGCCCCAGCCTTATGGAGAAAGCAAAACGTCACACTGTATCCGTTGGTTTCGAAGCGACAACAGCCGGAGGGATCCCGGTCATCGGCACGATCCGCCAGCTTCTTAAGGTAAATGAAATCAAAAGCATCCAAGGCATATTGAATGGGACTTCCAACTTCATACTGTCCCAAATGAGAAAAAAGGGTCTTTCCTTTGAGACCGCTCTAAAGCAGTCCCAGGAAAAGGGGTACGCAGAGGCGGATCCGACGAGCGACATCGAAGGATATGATGCCTTTTATAAATTGCTGATTTTGAGTCAGACCGCTTTTGGCAGACAGCCGGATTGGAAGGATATCAGACGCAGGGGGATCACACACTTGACGGCAGAATGGCTGCAGGCAGCCGAGTCCTTCCGATTGCGCTTTAAACACGTAGGTTCATTGGAACGTGACGGATTCAACCGGATCAAAGGTGAAGTAGAGCCGGTACTCGTCCACGACACCCATCCTTTCTACGGGGTAGAGGATGTGGAAAATGCGATTTCATTAAAAGGGAGTCTCGTAGGAAGAATCACACTACTTGGGCCAGGCGCCGGTAAATGTCCGACAGGAAGTGCCATGGTGGAGGACTTTCTTTCACTGATTCAAGGGAAATACACGGCTTCTCCTGAAAGTGCAGTACACAATGGAGAGGTTCTGGAAGATAGCACAGGCCAATGGGTCTTGCGTGTCCCTGCAAATGATGACTATCAAAGGTGGATTCCATTGTTCACACTGAAAGACCGCATTCAGCTTGGCGATTTCCTGTATGTCTTTGTAGAAGGCAGGAAAGAGGACATAGAATCAGTTCTTACATCACAGGAACAGATCCAGGCAGTGTCCATCCTGGACGAAATCCCACTTGAAAATGCAGTGAAAGAAAGGATTGCGGTTTCCTGACAATTTTATTAAAAAAGCAACAGATCTGATAGAAAGTAGGGGGATCACTTGAGTATCGTCGTTCAGAAATTTGGTGGAACCTCTGTAGGTTCTGCGGATCGAATTAAACGGGTGGCAGGTTATGCGTTGAAGGAAAAGGAGAAAGGGAATGACGTGGTGGTGGTTGTATCAGCCATGGATAAAACGACGGACGCCCTTGTAAAGCTTGCGGGAGAATTGTCTGATATTCCCCGGAAAAGGGAAATGGATATGCTCCTTTCAACAGGGGAGCAGGTTACGATTTCCCTTCTGACAATGGCCCTCCAGCATAAAGGGGCGGAGGCAGTATCCCTGACCGGCAGGCAGGCTGGGATCCGGACAGACGCGGTGTTCGGCAATGCCAAGATCACTTCCATAGAAACAGGGAGAATCAAAGGGGAATTATCAGCCGGACGGATTGTGGTGGTCGCTGGTTTCCAAGGAGTTACAGAGGATGGTGAGCTCACTACGCTTGGAAGGGGTGGTTCAGATACAACCGCAGCTGCCCTTGCTTCCGCACTGAAAGCGGATCGATGTGACATTTACACGGATGTGGACGGGGTGTATACCTCAGATCCGAGAGTGGTCCCACGGGCTGCTAAAATCGACGGTTTATCGTATAATGACATGCTCCGTTTTGCCACGATGGGAGCCAATGTCCTGCACCCTAGAGCGATTAAGCACGCAAAGGAACATCTTGTCCCTTTAATCGTCCGTTCGAGTTTAAAGGAGGGGCGGGGTTCCGTTATCAGTGCTAAAGCTCAAAAGAATGGAAGCATAGTCGGCGTGGCGCTCCAGAAAGGTATTTCAGTCCTTACCATCCATGGGTGTGATGGAGGGGAATCCTTGATTCTGTATGACCTTGATTCTCACCATATCGAAACAGAGAGGATCAAGCATAGAGAAGACCTTGCACTGATCATAAAAGATGAGGATGTCCATGCAGTGAAGAAAATCGTCAGCGGCTATAGCGGGGCATATTCTCATTTTGAAATAGCGGAAGATCTATCGAAAGTATGTGTGATAGGAAGTATCCAATCTTCCGGGGAAGTAAAAGAAAAGGTCACCAATGTTTTTCATGATTATCATATAGGGAAAGTATCGGTTTGGGAGTCATCGGTTGGTCTAAGTGCCCTTGTCGATCGCGGTGACGTTGAAAAAGCAGCAAGGATTCTCCACATGCACTTTGGTCTGGATTATATTGAATCCAAAAGGGCGATATTATAAAGGGAAAAGTGTATAGTCCTGTCTATACACTTTTTTCTTTATGGATTGATGGACACAGGAGTCCCGACAGGAACGATCTTCGAGAGCTCTTCCACGTCTTTGTTATACATCCTTATACATCCTTTGGAGACTGCATTCCCGATGGAAGCAGGGTTGTTTGTACCATGGATTCCATAGCTTTCCTTCGATAAACTCATCCACATCGTCCCAAATGGCCCCCCTGGATTCGGTGCTTTATTGATGATGATGAAATCCCCGATGGGTGTTTCGAACAGGACTCTTCCCACAGCGATGGGATACTGTTTTATCTGAACCCCATCTTTGAATAGACGGAGGGTGCGATTGTTAACAGAGACTTCTATTCTATAAGGATTGCCGGTGGTATCGGGGATACCGGGAATGGTGATCGTTTGTCCTGGATAAATTTGATCCGGATTGATGCCCGGATTAGCAGTAAGGATACTAGAAAGGGGAGTCCTGTAATTCCTTGATATTTGGCCAAGTGTTTCTCCTGTTTTTACTGTATGAGTCAACAGGGGGCACCTCCTGTTTCTTTTTCACTTCATTCTATGTGCAGGTAAGGAAATCAGTGAGAAACGAAAAAAACGCCTGCATTTTGATGCAGACGTTTTGTGGGCTGGGCGTTATTGAGGCAGATTCTGCTGTGGAACTTGAGTATAGCTTTGAAGCATCAAAGTCATATCCTGATCATTCAGTTGAGGGACCTGATAATACCCATGCTTGTTTTGATAAAGATAGATTTCATAACTCATTTCAATAAAGTTGGGTACACTGTCCGCAACGACACGGCGGAGCACGGGATTGGTCATTTCGAGAGCCGTCATGGCAAGGAGAGTGGCCAGTGATTTCGTTTGTCCGAGCATATAGGCAGATAATCCTTTATCTGAAAGTTCCTGAACAGACTGATTTGGTTTTTTCGGTGCCCCAGGTTTAATGCCATAGGTGCTCGTATGGTTCTGATTCATTTTGTACTGTTGTGTCGGGACTTGTGGATCGTGTCCAGTTGAAAAACTTCCGACAATCGTATTATACATAGTTGTGACAAAGGCAGTCTGACGTTTAACAATGTCTTTTAACTCTGGATCCTGTATGTGTTGATCGTACATTTGATACTGATCGAGCATGCTGATGATACCTGCGATCACTTCGTGTGCGTCAAACAACTCGTGTCCACCATGGTTCTTACTTTGAGCATTCATCATATTAGGCGCCATACCCGTACCAGGCGTCATATTCGGTTGCTGTTGATTTTGCATATACATCCTCCTATAGATTGAATAGTATCGTTGTTTAGATTAACCGTATACAAGACATTTATTCAAAGAAAAGGTGTTAATACTTAAGAACTTGTCCGAATACAATGGAAGGAAGTCCATTCGAAGGTGGTCGAACATGAGTATCTTTATTAGTTATATTGTGTTGGGTTTATCCCTTTCAGCACCGATGGGTCCGATCAATGCAGCTCAGTTGGACAAGGGGATCCGATTCGGTTTCCTCCATGCCTGGCTTGTCGGGATTGGAGGGATGGTGGCGGACGGGATCTTTATGCTCCTGATTTATTTTGGGATTGCTCAATTCATTGATATACCGATCATCAAACTTTTTTTATGGATGTTTGGATTTTTTATTCTGACCTACACGGGGATTGAAAGCCTTCTAAAGTCCGGAGACCTTGAGGCTTATGCTGGAAAAAATCAAAATGAGACAAAAGGGAAGGCCTTTCGTACAGGATTCTTTATGGCGATATCCAACCCGATGAGTATTTTATTCTGGATCGGGATCTATGGTTCCATCCTTGCTAAGACGTCAAGCTCTTACGAATCGTGGCAGGTCCTAGTGTACAGTATGGGCATTTTTCTCGGTATCACCATTTGGGATGTGACGATGGCCGGTGTCGCAACGGGGGCGAGGAAGCTTGTCAGTCCGGGGATCCTGCGCTTCATTTCCATTGTTTCCGGGATTGTTTTGATGGGTTTCGGCATTTATTTCGGCGTGGAAGCCTGCAGGTTATTATTCGGCTAGACAGACACCCAGACGGTTTCTTCCTAATAGGATACATGAGTAATCCTTAGGAGGGATCGGCTATATGTTATGTTCAAAGAGCTGGATCGATCGACATATGGAGGAGCTTACCCCGTGGCAGCAATCCGCTTACCGTCACTTCTCAGCCATGATGCTGGATGAAGAGCATCCTTATCCTTGCGTACCCGGGAAACAAGGGTTTCAATCTGATACACTCCGTTTCGGTTTTACGGGGGATCCAAGAAGTGGGGAGGCTTCGGAAAAACTGGCATCTTACTTAAAACAATACGGTGAGATTTCCAGGGAGACTGGAAATTACGCTTCTCTGGTGGTGTTCTGTCATTCAGATGTGACAGGGGAAAATCTGTCGGTTGAAACCTATGAGCAGGTTTTTTGGAATCTGTTGAACCGTGTCCACCAAATGGACGAAAAGCCCTGGCCGGAACACATCGGTAAGGATCCCCATGATCATACGTGGGAGTTTTGCTTTGATGGAGAACCTTATTTCGCCTTCTGTGCAACCCCTGCTCACAATGTCAGGAAAAGCCGCCATTTTCCTTACTTTCTATTGGCTTTCCAGCCCAGATGGGTTTTTGATGAAATTAACTCCTCAACGGCATTTGGCCAAAAATTAAAGAAAGTCATCCGAAAGCGGCTGGTGGAATATGACGATATCGAACCTCACCCAAGTCTGAAATGGTATGGGCAGGAAGACAACTATGAATGGAAGCAATATTATCTGCGTGATGAGGATACTTCCATAAGTAAATGCCCGTTTTCACATATGCATAAAAAGATCAAGAGTTAAAGGCAGCCTTTAACTCTTTTTTCTTTTCACAAATGCCGCAGAGGCAATCAGCAGGATGAATCCGAGACTCACAAAGAACCCTATCCGGCTCACATCATCAAAGAGAGTACCACTGATGGCGAATAAGATAAGGAAAAGGGCGATCAGCGTCTGAATCAGATTCCAAGCTGTTCTGCTCATGAGTTTGAGGGAAGAGGCCAGGATGAAGATCCACGTATAAAGAAGCATCAACCCAGCGGCCGTTGTGATATATTCAAATAGCTTTTCCGGGAGGAGCATCGCAATCACAATCGATATGGCGACGACCAAAGCCGTTAATCCGAAGGCAGGAAGTGGTATGCCCCACTTCCCTTTCCTGGAAAAAATCCGGGGTGCGTCCCCTTCTTCGGCGAGAGAGACAAGCATCGTCGTGACAGCGTACAATGACGCGACCATCGTCGAGAAACCCGCAATAATCAGAATGGAGTTAAAGACATGTGGGACCCATGGAAGGTCATATTGTTTCAGGGCTGTCAGAAACGGACTTTCATTCGGATCGATCGCTTCCGCCGGCACCATCTTCAAAACTAGATAGAAAGAAAGAACATAAAGGAAGGTTAACGTTATCAGCATGATATTCCCGGACTTAGGGGCATCCTTTGGATCCCTTAGTTCTTTGGCCATCAACCCCATCACTTCAATTCCCCCAAATCCATAAAAGGCAAACAAAAGGGCAAGCCACAACCCCTTTCCCTCGATGGGTAGTAGGTCGGAAATGGGATTCTGAAGCTCAAGGCCGGATCCCCCGTCCCCGATCCATCCAAACATGGCGGCACCCGCTACAATGATGAACATGACGATCGCAGCCGCTTTCATCACTCCAAATAGATTCTCCATCTGCTCGACTTTCTTCACACCCAACAGTATGATCACCAGACCAAGACACGCGAATCCTGCAGTGAACATCCAAATGGGCACTTCTGGAAACCAAAACTGGGCAAACAGTGCGAGGGCGGTTAACTGGCTCCCCATAATCAACATCTCAGCTGACCAATACACCCAGCCATTACTGAACCCTGCCCATGAACCGTATGCTTTCTTGGCATAGGTACGGAAGGAACCTTTTTCAGGGTGTTCTGCCGTCAGTTTGGCCAGGGCCTGGAATACCATCCATGTTCCGATACCGGCAATTAAATAGGCAAGCAGGACAGAAGACCCTGCCCGTTGAATCGGGATGGCTGAGCCAAGGAAATATCCCGTTCCGATGATACAGCCTACCCCGATGAAGGATAGCTGCCTCCACGAAAGGTTCGTTTCATTCGTACATTTACTCATATCTCTTCACCTAACCTTTATCCCCCATAGTGTGACATTCCACCGGATGAATTATGTGAATGGGACTGGAATGATTTTCATGGGAACGGAGAAAGTAAGGAAAGACTGATAATAGAGGGGGTTCTGCTGATGGTAAAGATCAATGCGAATTGTTGGAATGAACATGGGGAATTGAAAACGGTGTTGGTATGCTCGCCTTCTTCACTGGATGTTCCCGATCAACGCACGGCGGATTACGTCGGATGGGAGAAACCGGTTAACCAGGAGAAGGCGAAAGAAAATCACGAAGAGATGATTCGTGCAATGGAGGATGCGGGTGTTACGGTCATCGATTACTCCAAGCATCTTAAGGATGAGGACAGGCAGTTAAATGACCAGCTTATCAATCGTGTTTTTGTACGAGACCTGGCATGTGTATATGGGAACACTGTGATCCCGGGTGATGCAGGTATTACCATGAGAGCTCCGGAATACGTTCACAGTCATGAGTTGTTTCAGAGGTGGTTTGATGAGAGTACCTTTTCCATACAGGACAATAACCGGTTGAAGGCGCTGGAGAATGGGGATGTATTCGTTTTGAATCGCGATACGGTTTTCATCAATACCGGGCTCCGGTCCAGCATTGAAAGTGTAGAGATGATGAAGGAAAAAATCTTTCAAGCCGGATTTACTGAAATCGGGATCATCGACTTACCCCGTACCGGTGAAACGATGCATTTGGATATGAATTGTAATGTAGCCGGGGCAGACCTCCTGATTGCTAAAAGCTATATGCGTCTTTTCCCAGTCCAGGTCGTCAATGAAAAAAGTGAACGGTATGTGATGATGGAAGACTTCATCAAGCGGCATGGATTTGATGTTCTCTGGACCGATGATGTGAAACATACGGTGGCTGACATCAATTTTTTAAATCTGGATCCTGAAACGCTGTTGGTGAGTACGAAAGCCAATAAGAAAATAGTGAAAGATCATCCGAAATTAAAAGGAAAGAAAATAATAGAAGTCGATGTGAATGAATTGGAGAAAGGCGGAGGCGGAATCAGGTGCATGACAATGCCATTTGAAAGAAGGTAAGTGATGAACGAAGAAACCGGAGTATATTTTCTCCGGTTTTTTTTTGCGTTCATTCATTCTCATCAAATGATCAATGTAAAAGGGTTTATACCAACTTATATCCTGTTTTTTACAGAGGGTCATTTTACCTGTTTCCATGGCTTACGCAAGAGTGTAACCGGAATATCACCTTTTCTATGTTCAGTGGAAATCTCCTTTTGACAATAATAAGCGGACTAACCTTAGGCAATCGGGTAATTCATCCATATTACCCGGTAATTGGTGAAAATAGTTGAGAATAGTTATCAATTACTATTGACATTGATAATCATTATCAATTAAGATGACGTTGAAGCAAAAGCCAATCAATCATGAAAGGAAGATGTGATGATGATACAACACGCCATTTCAAATAGAGAATTACTGGACCAACAAGAGAGAAGGGAATCAAATGCGAGATCCTATCCGAGAAGGATCCCACTGGCAATCAATGAAGCGGAGGGGATCTATGTAACGGACATGGAAGGAAAGAAATACTTGGATTGCTTAGCGGGAGCTGGAACATTAGCGCTGGGACATAATCACCCGGTGGTCATTGATGCCATGGAGCAAGTGATCCGTGATAAACGCCCATTACATACGTTAGATATAACGACGCCAGTGAAAGAGGAATTTGTAAATGAATTATTCTCTTCTTTGCCAGAAGGATTTCGTGATCGTGCGAAGATCCAATTTTGTGGACCGACAGGCGGCGATGCGATTGAGGCTGCATTGAAATTAGTGAAGACGGCAACGGGGAGGCAGAGCATCCTTACGTTTCAAGGGGGATACCATGGAGCCACTCATGGGACGATGGCGATCAGCGGAAACCTCGGCCCGAAGAAGAATGTTCAAGGATTGATGCCGGATACGCACTTCTTACCTTACCCATATTCGTATCGCTGCCCATTTGGGATAGGCGGAGAGGAAAGTCACCGCATCAGCAGTCAATACATCGAGAATCTTCTTGATGATCCGGAGAGTGGAATCTTGCCGCCTGCTGCCATGATTTTTGAAACGGTTCAAGGAGAAGGCGGTTCCATACCGGCACCGATCGAATGGATCCGGAAAATGAGAAGAATCACTGAAGACCGGGGAATTCCACTCATCATCGATGAAGTGCAGACGGGGATCGGACGCACTGGAGAACTATTTTCCTTTGAGCATGCAGGAATCGTACCGGATGTGTTTGTTCTTTCAAAAGCAATCGGCGGGAGTCTTCCTCTATCTGTCGTGATATATGATCGCGACCTGGATGCCTGGGAACCGGGGGCTCACATCGGCACATTCAGAGGAAATCAATTGGCCATGGCGGCAGGGACAGCAACATTGAGGTTCATTAAGGAGAATCACTTGGTTGCCCATGCCGGGGAAATGGGAGAAAGACTTCTTCAATCTCTTCAAGAGCTTCAACAAGAATTTCCGGAGATAGGGGATGTAAGAGGCAGAGGACTGATGGTTGGTGTGGAGATCATTGATCCCGCTAAACCTCATTCATCGAGTGGAAGTCAACCGGCTGATCCTGAGGTCGCAAGCGGAATCCAACGTGAATGCTTCAAACGGGGACTGATCCTTGAGGTAGGGGGAAGGCATGGGGCAGTGGTCCGTTTCCTTCCTCCATTGATCATCACAAGGGAGCAAGTGAATGAAGTGGTATCGATATTCAGAGAAGCTTTAATCGCCTCTCTTGCGGGGTGAAATCATGAAAATGAAAACAATCGAACGAGAAACCAGCCAGGACTCCTTCTCTCTACATCAAGGGGGAGAAGGACTCCGTGCATTTAATAAAATGATAGATGGGGTTAGCAGGAAACTGCAAGACCTATATGAAGGTACCGGGAAACCTTATATCGGAAAAATGCCCGGTGTAATAAAAGAAGATATCCAACCAATCATGGCGATTACTCCTGAAGGGAAATCCTTTGCAGAAGTCCTGGATGAAATCGATGAACCGATTTTAAAAAACAGTCTTCATATTTCCCATCATAAGAGTATGGCACATTTACATTGTCCACCCCTTCTTCCTGGAGTGGCAGCGGAATTGATCATCGCAACGCTCAATCAATCTATGGACTCATGGGATCAGAGTACGGCTGCCACCTATGTGGAAGCGGAAATGGTTAAGTGGTTGACGGAAAAAATAAGTCTCCCGGCATCATCCGGCGGAGTCTTTACTAGTGGTGGAACCCAGTCCAACTATATGGGGCTCCTGTTGGCACGCGATGCCTTCTGTCATTCGAAATGGAACCATAACGTACAACGGGATGGTTTACCCGAAGGCTTTAACCGATTAAGGATTCTTTGTTCAGAAGAAGCCCATTTCACGGTGAAGAAAGCTGCTTACCAACTTGGGTTAGGAGAACAAGCGGTTGTGACAGTTAAGACCGATGAAAATCATCGGATGAGTGTCGGGGAATTAAATGAAACGCTCCAGATGCTTCATCATGAGAACCTATTGCCTTTTGCCCTTGTTGCAACATGTGGGACTACAGACTTTGGAAGTATAGACCCAAGCGAGGAACTCGCAGAAATAGCACGTCAACAGGGGTTATGGTTTCATATCGATGCAGCATACGGCGGTGGGCTGATGCTGAGTCATTCCTATGCGGACAAACTAAAAGGGTTGGAGAACGCCGACTCCATTACGGTGGATTTCCACAAATTATTTTACCAGCCGATCAGTTGCGGAGCGTTCCTCGTTAAGGATGAGGTCAATTTCCGTTATCTATCCTATCATGCTGATTACTTGAATCCCGTCAAAGATGATGAAGAGGGTATCTTGAACCTGGTGAATAAGTCGGTTCAAACGACGAGAAGATTCGATGCGTTAAAACTGTATCTGTCACTAAAGACAGTAGGGACCGACCTTTTTGGCAGCATGATCGATGAAACGGTGAAGCTCGCCGGATACACAGCTTCTTATATGGGAGAGTTAGAGGACATTGTGATACAAAACCCTGAGCCGGAAATCAATACAGTCATCTTTCGCTATCAGCCGAAAAGGATGGAAGGGAATGATCTCGATCTCAATCATTTGAACCGGATGATCCAGCAAACCCTGCTATATAAGGGGAAAGGGGTTATTGCGAAAACAGTGATAAAAGGTCAAACCTTCTTGAAATTGACGTTATTAAATCCAAGAACAAAGCCGGAAGATATTCATTCCCTTCTACATGAGATTGAAGAAATCGGCACTGAAATAGTAAATGGAGGGGTCATACATTGAGAAATTCCAAGGAGATTGCTGAACATGCAACAATGCAAAGCTTTCTGAATTGCTATTTAAGGGAAACAGGGAACTACACTGAAGAGAGCCGCTACGACAATGATCCGTTACTTGGACAGTTTGAGAAAGTCATAGTCTCGCGTTTGGTCCTGCAGCAGATTGAATTGATTATTCCAGTGAGATATTGGTCTCTTACGGATCGTCATCTATTCGGCTTCCCACTTTATTACCGGGTAGGGGAAAGCGAATTGAAACCACTCGACTACATTACACTTACAACACTGGTGGTGAAAGAGTTCTTACTTGATAAGAGTCAAAGTGGTGCAGAGGACGAACTGCTCTTAAGAGTGATCTTAAGCTGTCGAAGTATAAAAAGCTATGTTGAAAGTCGGGTACAGGACAACGAGGAACTTACAGATGAAGAATTCGACTACGTCGATGCTGAGCAATCCCTTCTATTCGGACATATGCTTCATCCAACCCCGAAAAGTAAACAAGGCCTGACGGAACAAGAAGACCATCTGTATTCACCTGAATATAAAGGAGAATTTCAGCTACATTACTTTAGTGTGGAAAAATCGTTGGTAGAACAGGATTCAAGTGCTGACAAATCTGCAGCTTCCATCATTTTTGAAGAGTTAAAAGATGATCCCGGTGTTGATCAAAAATGGTTGCGGAATCTGATGGAAGAGGGCGGGCGTGTCTTGCTTCCTGTACACCCCCTTCAAGTGAAGACTTTATTGGAAAAAGGGAACGTACAAGATCTGATGGAAGAAGGACGACTGAAATATATTGGTCCGTTGGGGAAGCGCTTCACGGCTACGTCATCATTTAGAACGGTCTATAGCGATGAATCGCGATACATGTATAAATTCTCCGTACCTGTCAAAATCACAAACTCTCTTCGCATCAATCAGAAGAAGGAACTGGCAAGGGGAGTAGAGGTTTCGAGATTACTAAAAACGGAAGTGGGAACAAGACTTAACAAAGCATTCCCACGATTTAAGGTCATCCAGGATCCTGCTTATTTAAACTTGGACCTGAATGAAGAAGTTTCCGGGTTTGAGCTTGTCATCAGGGAAAATCCTTTCTATGAAAACAGTCGCGAAACCAGCTTGATCGCAGCACTGTGTCAGGACCATGCTTATGGAGGAAAAGCCCGAATACATTCCATCATTAAAGCGATAGTCCAAAGAGAGAATAGAAGTCTGGAAGAAGTGAGCTTGGATTGGTTCGATCGATACTTATCCCTGGCGCTGGATCCGATGATCTGGTTGTTCCACACATACGGCATTGCTCTGGAAGCCCATCAGCAGAACTCGGTGGTCCAACTAAAGAACGGCTATCCTGAAACCTTCTACTACAGAGATAACCAAGGTTACTACTATAGTGAATCGAAAGTGGAAAAACTCAAAGAGCTCTTGCCGGATATAAATCAAGAGAGTGATACCACTTGTTCAGATGAAGTGGCAGAGGAGCGTTTGCGCTATTACTTCTTCTTTAACCATTTATTTGGACTGATCAATGGTTTCGGGGCAAATGGCCTCATAGAAGAAAATAGACTGATGAATCTTGTAAAAGAACGTCTGGAGAACCAGGAACGGCAGTGGGGGGAAGATTCCAATTTACTGAGCAGTTTATTATATCAACCGGTTCTTCCGTGTAAAGGGAATCTATTGACCCGTTTTTATGACATGGATGAATTGGTCGGTCCGATGGAAGCTCAATCAGTCTATACGATGGTGAAGAACCCCCTTGCCAAAGAGGTGAAAATCCATCATGTCCTTTGACTTTGAAATGTTTGATAAAGAAATCCAAAAGTCGATTCAATTTAAGAAGATAGACTTTAACCGGGACACGGAACTAATTCATAAATGGATGATGGAGGAACATGTCCATCCATTCTGGAATTTGAATATCCCAATTGAAAAGTTTCAAGACCATTTTAAAAAATCTTTGTCCGATCCACATCAAACCCTGTACGCAGGATATCTTGACGGTGTGGCCATGAGTTACTGGGAGACCTATTGGGTAAAAGGCGACGTGGTGGAGGAAACGTATACTCCTGCACCTTTCGATCAGGGAGTGCATCTGTTAATTGGAGAGAGAGAGTATCTTGGTAAAGGACTTTCCCTGTCATTATTACGAGCGATGGTTTCGTATCAGTTCCAAGAAAAGAAGACGACTAAAGTCGTAGCGGAGCCGGATATTCGAAATGACAAAATGATCCATGTTTTTGAGAAATGTGGTTTTAAACCCGTCAAACCCATTACGCTCCCAGACAAAACCGGACTGCTCATGTTTTGTGAGAGATACGAATTTGAAAAGAGGTGGCAGAATGAAGGACTCTACGATCACATCAAATGATTTGTATGACATCATCGGTATCGGATTAGGACCGTTTAATCTGGGCCTTGCCGCCTTATTGGATGCGGTACCTGAAGTGAAAAACGTATTTTTGGAGAAAAAGAAAGCCTTCAATTGGCACCCGGGCATGCTGATTGACGGAACGACCTTACAAGTGCCGTTCTTTGCTGATTTAGTCAGTATGGCGGATGTACGGAGTGATTACAGTTTCCTTCGTTACCTGGAAGCCCATCACCGTTTATATCACTTTTATTTTCTGGAAAAATTTCATATCCCTCGAAAAGAATATAACCATTACTGCCAGTGGGTGAGCGAGCAGCTCTCTACTTGCCGATTCGGAATGGATGTCCAAAGTGTCGTGCCGGTCCAATTGGGAACTGGGGACAGCATATATGAAGTCACCGTGTGGAACGATGCCCTTCAACAAACTGAGACTATGTTTACGAAACATCTCGTACTTGGAATTGGTTCTGTTCCTTCTGTACCTGAATCATTTCAGGAAATGCTGGGCAAAACCGTCTTTCACAGTGCCGATTATTTATCCAATAAGGAAATATGTACAAATGCTGAATCTATTGCTGTGATCGGCTCCGGCCAGAGTGCAGCCGAAGTGTTTCTCGATGTAGCCAAAGAACAGGAGAATCAAGGATTTTCACTCCAATGGTATACACGTTCAAAGGGATTCTTCCCGATGGAGTATTCAAAACTGGGCCTTGAGTATTTTTCACCAGATTATACCCGATTCTTTTATCAGCTTCCACAGGAAAAGAAGGATCAGCTCCTAAAGGAACAGGATCTTCTTTATAAAGGCATCAGTTCAGAGACGATCGCCGATATATATGATTATTTATATGAAAGATCCGTAGGGAACGAGGAGCCGGATATCTCCTTACAGGCCATGACAGAGATCGTAGGGATCGAAAAAAAAGGAACAGGGTTTGAAGTTCATGGCTATCACCGGATCAAGGATGAACATTTTGTAGATAAAGCAGATGTCATCATTCTGGGCACTGGCTATAAGCCTGCATTCCCGGGATTCCTTTCAAAAATGAAAGAGTGGATTGCATGGGATGAGTATGGCAAATACAAAGTGCAAGAAGATTATCGATTGGAAACCTATGTAGAAGGTCCTGGTGAAATCTTCGTACAGAATGGGGAGATGCATACTCATGGCGTCGGGGCACCTGATCTTGGACTCGGAGCACACCGCAATGCGATCATCATCAATACCATTACAGGAAAAGAGGTATACCAGGTTCAAAGCAAAAATGTGTTTCAGACCTTTGGAACGAAAGCGGCATCCATACCGGTCCCTCTCTGATGAAAAGAAGGCATAGACTAAGTGAAAGAAGGGATAATATGTTATTCAGTGAAGAAATTCAACGTGTTTTTAAGAGTGATAGCTGGACGAAAGTAAACAAGAAATTGATTGGTAAAATGCTGTCTGAGTATATGTATGAAGATATGATCCGTCCTGAAATCCTCTCGGAAAATGGGGAAGATATTGAATATTCCCTGCAGGTCACAGCTTCCAAGTACTATCACTATATCGCACAAAAAAGATTGTTTGATAGTTTCGATGTGAAATGGACGACGGTATATATTGTTGAAAATGGAGGAAGGAAGGAAGCCCATAGTGCAATAGAGTTATTGGTTGATCTTCAAGGTGTAATCGGGATGTCATCTGAAACGGTTGGGCATTTAATGAAGGAAATGAACAGTACGTTAATAGCGGATGCCCATCTTCTTGAAAAAGAAACGAAAACATCAGACGAACTGATTCATGAAGACTACGCCATCCTCGAGGGCTATATGACAGGACACCCTTGGATAACATATAACAAAGGGAGAATCGGGTTCGGATATGACGATTACCTTGCCTTTGCTCCTGAACAACAGAAGGAGATACAGCTTTCCTGGATAGCCGTACATAAGGAGATTGCATCCTTTCAATCGGTGGAAGGGTTGGATTACCACACGTTGATTGCGGGCGAACTGAGTGAGCAAGATCATATCCGTTTTGATGAAATCATCAAACAAAATGGAAGCGAACCACCGGAATATTATTACCTGCCGGTGCACGAGTGGCAATGGAAAAACACACTGATTCAGAATTTCCCTGAGGAGCTCGCCATGGGTCGCATCATTCCCTTGGGAGAGGGAGAAGATCGTTACCTCCCTCAGCAGTCGATCCGCACTTTTGTGAATACAACGAACAAAGATAAGCATCATGTGAAGTTGCCGATGAGTATTTTGAACACGCTGGTTTATCGGGGACTGCCATCTGAACGAACCCTGATTGCTCCCAAGGTGACAGAGTTCATTAAAGGAATGGCTGAAAAGGATCCATTTTTAAAGGAGGAATGTCGGGTCATCCTCCCTGGGGAAAATGCCAGTATGAATGTAAATCATCATTACTATACACATTTAAAACAGGCACCTTATCAATACTTGGAGATGCTTGGAACCATATGGAGAGAAAGCATCTATACGTATTTAGAAGACGGGGAACAAGCGATTACACTGGCTGCCTTGTTGTATGAAGATCATCATGACAATAAACCGTTTGTTGAGAGTTTGATTGAACAGTCAGGTCTCAGCCCGGAAGAGTGGATGAAGCAATTTTTCAAAGTCGTCATGGAGCCTCTCCTACATTACCTTTACCAATACGGAACGGTATTCTCTCCCCATGGACAAAATACGATCGTCGTGTTGAAGGGTGCGAAGCCGCACCGTTTAGCGATTAAAGACTTTGTTGATGACGTCAATATTTCAGACCGGGATTTCCCTGAGCTGCAAGGGCTGTCATCTGAATTTAAAGCGGTCCTTCGAACAGAGCCTCCTGAAGGGCTTACACAGTTCATCTTCACGGGTCTCTTTATCTGTCACCTGAGATACTTGAGTAACTTGTTGAAGAACAATGGAATGATGGAAGAAGAAACATTCTGGGGTCTCCTTGCTGAATCAATAATCAACTATCAGGATCGCTTCCCGCAATTAGAAGAACGTTTCAAGCTGTTTGACTTCTTTAAACCGGAGCTTACGAAGTTATGCCTGAACCGTAACCGGATGGTGGATTACGGATACTCTGATGACGATGACCGTCCCCATGCTTCCGAATTTGGTAAAGTCACAAACGCATTGGCTGCATACAAAATAAACCGGACTGTTGGATCGATCTGATCATCTTTCATTCCTAAATAGAAAGGAGGGGCATCTCCTGAGTACAATTGTTCAGAAATTCGGCGGGACCTCTGTTGGTTCCACCGAGAGAATAAAACGAATGGCGGAAAAGATCATACAGGAGAAGAGCAAAGGTCATGACGTCGTTGCTGTGGTTTCGGCAATGGGGAAAACCACCGATGCACTTGTAAAGTTAGTCAGTGAGATTACAAGTGAACCAAGTAAGAGAGAAATGGATATGTTATTGTCAACGGGTGAACAAGTGACGATTTCCCTACTGACAATGGCCCTTCAACAGCAAGGGGTTGAGGCCATCTCATTCACAGGATGGCAGGCTGGCGTTCGAACGGATTCCATCCTTGGAAATGCTCATATTCAAGCTATTGAAACAGGTCGTATCAAGAGCGAATTGAATGTAGGAAGAGTAGTCGTGGTCGCAGGATTCCAAGGAATAACGGAGGAGGGGGACATTTCGACTTTGGGAAGAGGAGGATCCGATATTACGGCCGCTGCTCTTGCGTCCGCGTTAAAGGCAGATCGGTGTGACATTTATACGGATGTCGATGGCGTATACACTTCAGATCCAAGGTTTGTTAAAAAAGCATCGAAAATCACTTCCCTTTCATATGTGGACATGCAGAATTTAGCTGTCATGGGAGCGGGGGTCCTTCATCCAAGAGCGATTAAACATGCTAAGAAATTCGGAATCCCACTATATATAAAATCAAGTTTTGAAAATGTCGGGGGAACCCTTATCCACGGAAAGATAAAACAAAATGGGCCGATCCCTGTGTTTGGTGTCACATTTGAAAAGGATATTCATAGAGTTGAAATGTTCGAATGTGAAGATGTTGAAGGATTCCGGGAAGCATTCATGAGTGAGTTATCTTCCCGGCATATCCAAGGGGATGTTTATATACAAAGGTGCCGAAACAGTTTGTCCTTATTGATCAAAAAACAAGACCTTCATGAGGTGTTATCCATTTTGGAAAAAGAGAAGGACAAGTGGAAGTACTCACGTATCGAAGAACGAAGCAACTTGTCAAAGGTGTCGGTCATCGGGGGGGATATGAAAGGGCGATCCGAGATAAAAGTAGGGGTGTGCAGGATGTTATTGGAAAGCGGTGTGAGAGTGAAATTGATCGGCGAATCCTCCATAAGTGTGACGGCTGTGATTGAGAAAAGTCACGTACAATCTGCCGTAGAGTGCCTGCATACCGGCTTTGGCTTGGATTATAAGGACACGTTGAAGGCATCTGTGTGAAACGAAGCGTAACAAGTGATCTCAGAATCCATATTTATAAAGAGAAAAAAGTCGATTTTTTACTCCCTTACGTCTAATAGGACAAGATTCAACATCATTTCCCAGGAAAAGTGTTGAATCTTGTCGGGGATATCAGTGGATGGATTGAACCATCTGAAAATCGCAAACTTTATTCCGACCCGTACGTTTCGCCAAATAGAGGGCTTTATCTGCTTGTTCAAAAATCTCTTCTCCCGCAGGTGAAACAGTATCAGGGTAGGTGGATACTCCAACGGATATCGTAATGTGAATCGACCGCTCTTCAGTAATCATAAAGGAGTGTCGTTCCACTGCTTCCCGAAGTCTTTCCGCAATGACCATCCCGTGGCTGTGTGGACAGTCGATCAAAAGGATACTGAATTCTTCCCCTCCATTTCTGGATACGATATCGAAAGACCTGGAATGGTGGGTCAATACCTTTCCGAGTCCTTTTAGCACTTCATCCCCTGCCTGGTGACCAAACGTATCATTCACATTTTTGAAATGATCAATATCGATGAGCAGCAGGGACAGTTTTTCTCGTCTCTCCTGAGCATGCTTTAAAGCTTGATTATAGCTTACGTCAAATTGTCGGACGTTATTGAGACTTGTGAGGAAGTCTTTCGTCGCGTTCTGTTCCAGTTGATGATAGTGTTCATTTGAACGTTTGATCTGCTCGGCAATAAAATAAGCGATAAAGCCGACCAGAATAGAAGTAATCGTATGATAAGGAATGATTTTCAAGGCATTCAAGAAACCTATGTTGATTTGTAACAAGATGAAAATGATCATCAGGGAGGCTAGGTTCATAATCTGCATCTTAACTAGTCTCCGGTAAGGGAGAAAGCTTAATACGCTGCAGATGATACCTATAACCAACATACCGATTGCCGCCACAGTTGATTCCTGCGTGACACCGAACATGATCGTTCTGCCGACTGTTATGATGGAGGCTGAAAGAAGGGCAGGAATCCACCCGACATAGACGGCGGTGGTCACGATCGCTACATGCCTCAGGTCCACTATACTGTGGTGATCCAAAGGAATGGCAAAATACATGAGAGCCAATCCAAGGACCCCGGAGAAGGTTCCAATCAATACATTCATTGGAATCGGTGATTTCCGTGGATTTCTCAACACAATCCCGGCAAAGTACAAAAAGGATATTAAGATACATATGTTGATGAATACATGCCCTAACATGATCATCCCTCCTTCATAATGGACCGATACTGTGACATATTACCTATATTTAGTATATCGGATTGCCGGGAGGGTAGGTGAAGTATTTTCTGAGATTCGTATAAAGGAAAAAAGCCGTCCCGGGTAGGACGGCTTTTTGGCTGCTAACTGGATCGTGTCTTAATAAACCCCGACAGCATCCCAAGCTGCTTTAACGGAGTTGTAAGTGGAGCTTCCACTTCCGTACAGGTCAGCTGCTGATTGAAGAAGGGCTGCACGTGCATAACTGAAATTACTAGTTGGTGTTAAGTAGACAGTCAGGGCACGATAGTAGATTTTCTCTGCTTTGGCTTTCCCGATGCTTGAGATCGTGTTATAAGCCGCTTTATTCGGGATACCGGAGTTTGTATGAACACCACCGTTATCGGAAGAAGTGTTCACATAGTTATTCATATGTTCCGGTTGTCCATATTTAGATGGGTTTGAAAGACTGCGCAGAGCATCTCCAGAGATGCCAGGGGTGTAGACATCTTCACCCATCAGGTAATCGCCCGGATCTAAGAAGTATCCGAACACATCAGAGAATGATTCGTTCAGGGCCCCGGATTGATATTGATATTGTAATCCGGCAGTACGCTCCGTCACGGCATGAGTCAGCTCGTGGGCCACAACATCAAGTGCACCGGAAAGAGATGTGAAAGTGGATCCGTCCCCGTCACCATAGACCATTTGGGAACCATTCCAGAACGCATTATTATAGTTGGATCCATAATGGACAGTAGAGCGGATGGTCGCTCCGTTGTTGTCGAAACTATTGCGGTTATGTGTGTTTTTATAATAGTCATAGACTTTACCGGCATACGCATGGGCATCGACATCAGCCGCTTGTGAATACGCAGTCCAGGAGTTATTGCTGTCAGTGGAATAGTATCCTGGAAGACTTGATCCATTTTGAGCTGTAAAGGTCTCGATGACACCATTCATCGGTTTCGTCACATCATATAAGTAATAAGTTCCATTTGAAGAATAAGTATTAAGAGTTTTATAGTCATCTAAAACCCCGTAACCGCTTCCGGTTGTCGCTGCATCTGTCACAGCATTGAAAGCTTCGACAATCGATCCGTCTTTGGCATCCACATAGATCTGCCAGTTCGCTCCATAAGGCTCGATGAATTGAAGTTGTACTTTATAAGCAAGAGTGAACTTTCCATCCTTCTCATGAATCACGAGATCATTTTTTTCAGTTGTGTTTTCAATTTTACTGTCTTTCTTCGCATCAATGCTGAACTCGTTTTGAGCACCTTTCAAAGTGTCGGCTTTTGATAGGCCGATGTGCTTCCATGCAAGATCCGTAGCGGATTTTTGATTGATTTTGGATTTTGTCTTGGTTACTTTTTTAGAAGCTTCTTTAAAAAGCTGACCCGTCGTAGCCGTCACTTCATTCTTTTTATTTGTGTGAACAATGAAGATGGCTCCATCAACAGGGACACCGTCCACGGATTGAGTGAATCGATAATGAGACATTCCAAGATCATCTGTCGTCTTTTCAAGTAGTGTCAGTTCAGAATGGGGATCGACGGCAAAAAGCTCTTTATTGTCTTTTATGAACTTTTTCACGTCTTGATCGTTCTTTACAATCCCTTTTGATAGTTTCCCAGATAGGAAGCTTGGCCCTTTTTTATCTATGTTCATGACCTTTTGATGAATGTCCATTTTCGAAGTAATCGAATCTGAAGACTGGGCGAATGCGGAGGCACCTGTAAAAGATGCGCTGAATACAAGAGAAGTACCTAGTGCTAAACTAACTAATTTCTTTTTCGACATAATTACAATTTCCCCTTTTGATCATAGATTTTGGAAATAGCTATTTCTTTTGGCCCCGGCGGCTAATTAGTAGTCTAGTAAAAAATAGGAAGATTGACAATGAAAAAAATGGTAATTTTCAGTAAATTTGAAATATTAAGTGTTCAACAATGTCGATATATACGAAATTTGAGGTGAATTTCTACCTTTATCTTTGCCGTTCAAAGAAAAATATTTTTCTAGGAATATTCCACTATTTTTTGTGTATATGGGAATCAGACAAAAAACGGTTGAATTTGTTACAGTATTTGGTATAATTAATGTGAATTAATTCACAAACTCACACGAAAGAAATGGGTGGATAGTGTGGAAAAGAAAATTGTCATAGCAGGGGGAACTGGCTTCATCGGCCAGTATCTTCAGAAGAAATTTCTCGAGAACGGCGATAACGTGATCATCATTTCAAGACAGTCTCCCCATGTTTCCTGGGACCGGCCTGATGATGTGATGCAGGCATTGGAAGGGGCCGATATGCTCATCAATCTTGCAGGGAAATCAGTCGACTGTCGGTATAATGAAAAGAATAAAGCGGACATTTTCAAATCCAGGACGGACACGACGAACCTATTGGGGAAGGCCCTTTTACAATGTCAGAATCCGCCTCCCTTATGGATCAATTCCAGTACGGCCACGATCTATCGCCATGCAGAGGACCGGCCGATGACGGAGGTAGGCGGCGATATCGGCACAGGCTTTTCCGTTGAAGTGGCAAAGGAATGGGAGAAAGCATTCTTCTCCTTTTCATTACCGGGGACCCGACAGGCTGCTTTACGTATCGCCATCGTACTGGGGCCGGATGGCGGTGTGATGACACCGTATAAAAACCTGGTCAGATTTGGTCTCGGTGGGGTGCAGGGACCGGGAACCCAGAAATTCAGCTGGATCCATGTAGAAGACCTGTACCGGATCATTCTCTTTTTGAATGAAGAGAAGGAGTTAATCGGAGTATTCAACTGTGCCTCGCCGGATCCGGTCACCAATCGTGAATTCATGGCTCAATTAAGGAACGTGATGAAGAAGAAAATAGGGCTCCCGACCCCAAAATGGATGCTTGAAGCAGGTGCGGTGTTCATCAAAACGGAAACCGAACTGGTCCTGAAAAGCAGATGGGTCATCCCGGAACGGTTAGAGAAAGCGGGATTCGTCTTTCAGTATGATACCCTTGAAAAGGCACTGGGTCAGATCCTGGCGAAGTGACGATGAAAGGACTTGTCCATGCGACAAGTCCTTTTCGCCTTACTGATCATTCTCCATGAAATCATAGGTTGTCCAGCACCGGTTCATCCCGATCCCTTTCTGCTCGGCATATTCATCTCCCCATTTACACATCTCAAATAGCGTGGCCTGGAGTTTCTTCCCCATATCAGTAGTCGAATATTCGACTTTCGGCGGCACTTCCTGATACACCTTCCGCTCGACCAGTCCGTGTTCCTCCAGCTCCCGCAGCTGCTGGGTAAGCATCTTCTGTGTGATGTTCGGCAGGGACCGCTTCAATTCATTGAACCTCTTTACACCTTCATTTAAATTCCATAGTATCAGAACCTTCCATTTTCCTCCGATGACATCGATCACGAGGTCGATGGCGCATTGGTATTCGGGATTGAGTTGTTTCATATGGGTACCTCCTTGATGTTGTTGTTGTTTGTGGAATTGTTGAGTGTGCTGTTTGGTTCAGCTGCTGAAAAAGAATGAAAAATCAGTAGCTGAACCGCACCTTCCCATTAACGCAGTTTCCAAACGGTAACCAGGATACTAAATAGTGCCTACTTGTTTATTGTGTTTATAGTATATATTATATACCATGTAAGCAAAATAATCATAACGCTCTTTAAGGAGATGAATATATTGAAAGCTTTATTATTGAAAGATAAAGGTTTATGGAAAGACATGAAAGTGGAGGAAATCGAAACACCTTCACCGCAAAAAGGAGAACTTCTCGTGGAGGTCCATGCCGTCGGATTGAACCCGGTTGACTACAAGACAGCCACGAATGGGATGCCTGTCTGGTCCTATCCGCATATCCTCGGTTTGGATGTGGCAGGAGTGGTCGCACAAGTCGGTGAGGGAGTAACGGATTTTAAAGAGGGAGATCGTGTCGTTTTCCACGGGGATTTCACGAAAAAAGGCGGATATGCAGAATACGCCATCATCACAGCACACACGGTTTCAAGCATTCCTGACAGTGTTTCCTTCGAGGATGCTGCAGCTCTTCCGACTGCGGGTTATACGGCTTACCAGGCCATTCACCGTAAACTGCCCCTGGACAACGTCGAGACGATTTTGATCCACGGAGGCGCCGGTGGAGTAGGCGGGTTTGGCGTCCAACTTGCGAAGCTTGCAGGGAAGACCGTCATATCGACTGCGTCCCGTCACAATCATGACTATGTGAAATCACTTGGAGCAGACTATTGTATCGACTACAGGGAAGAAGATGTAATAGCGAAAGTAATGGAAATCACGGATGGCCGTGGTGTGGATGCCGTCGTGGATGCGGTCAGCAGACAGAGTGCGACGGACTCCCTGGATGCCCTAGCTTATATGGGTCACATGGTGTACATCGCCGGTGCCCCTGATTTCACCAAAATCAAATCATTCACAAAAGTCGTTTCTTATCATGAAATCGCCCTTGCAGCGGCACATCAAACGGAAGATTTCAATGCCCAAAAGGACTTTGCGGTGATCGGGGATGGGATGCTTGACCTGTTGGAACAAGGGAAGCTGGATGCCATGCTGAAAGAGACGGTGACACTTGAAGAAGTACCGGAAGCCCTCAGCCGCTTATCCGAGCGACATGTGAAAGGCAAGATTGTAGCGAAACTGAAATAATGTGAAAAAGGAGAGCCATCGTACCCGGCTCTCCTTTTTATCTTATCAAACTTGATTATGTCGTAAGTATTCAAGACTTTTTCGAACGCTGTCGATTGGCGGGATCTTGGAGTCGTCCTGTTCGACAATCCACCAGTCCACATCGCTGTGCATACCGAATTCCAGGATAGGTTCGAGGTCCACCCCACCCGATCCAAGTTCTGCGAAAAAGCGTTCGCCATCCGTTGCCATATCTTTTAAATGGACAAGGGGAGTCCGACCCTGGTAACGCTTCAGCCATTCAACAGGCTTCTCCCCTGCATACGTCAGCCAATAGATATCAAATTCAGCTTTGACCCAGTGAGGATTCGTTTCAGCCAGAATCGTTTCGAGAGCCGTTTTTCCGTTGGAAAGAGTCCTTAATTCGAAGTCATGGTGATGATAGCAGAGGGTGATCCCCGCCTGAAAGCATTTTGCACCAATGGTGTTCAAGTCATCGATCAATCTGAAATAATCTTCCTCTGTTCGTTCTTCAGGGGGTAAATATGGGCACACGATGTAGGTACTTCCAAGCTCAAGCTGATCCTCGATCACCTGATCCACATTGCTCCTTAGTTCAGATAAAGAAATGTGACTGGAGACGGCACGAAGATTCAGCTTATCCAATAAATCTTTCAGTTCGTTGACGGATAAACCGCCATAACCGGCAAGTTCTACCCCTTCATAACCTAAATCAGCCACTTTTTGAAGAGTACCGATAAAATCCTTTTCCGCCTCGTTTCGCAATGTATACATCTGGAGGGCAACAGGGATTTCTTTCATACGCTCACTCCTATCCTTTGGTCATGTTCGCGTTGATTTGAGAAAGAACGCTCTTATATACTTCTAATTCCTCTTCTGAAATCCCTTTAAGGATCGTATCTTCATACAAATTCTCTATAAATGGGGAAAGCTCTTCCTTTGCTTTCATTCCTTTTTCTGTGATGAAAATAAGAAAAGATCGTCTGTCTTCGGCGTTTTTCTGTTTATAAATCAGTTCTTTCCTTTCCAGAATATCCAATATCCTGGTTACGGTCGGCTGGTCTTTTTCAGACCTTAAGGCAAGCTGCTTTTGACTGATTCCATCCTGTTCTGCAAGTCTCTTCAGGACGGTCCACTGCTCTGGTGTCACATCGAAATCTTTCAGATGGAGGGTAAGGAAACGGATGATATTTTTGACTGTGTGGCTCGTATATAAGCCGATGGATTCATCTCGGGACATGGTCACTGGTTTCACCTTCTACGTGAGTTTCTTCCCTTTATCATACATGAAATCCGGAAGAATTTGAATTAATTGTCACAACAACTATATTTACAAATATACATGTTGTAGATATAATTAGTATAACAACTAATTGCGCGAAGGAGAATGATAGTGGAGCATTCAACACATCAAAACATCTGGACACGGCCATTTTTTATGGCGTTACTGAATAACTTTTTTCTCTTTTTGGTTTTTTACTCACTGCTTACCATCCTGCCTCTGTATGTGCTTGATGAGTTGCACGGAACAGAAGGTCAGGCAGGACTTGCTACAACAGTCTTCTTACTATCGGCGATCATTGTGCGTCCTTTTTCGGGGAAAATCATTGAGCTGTTAGGGAAGAAAAAGACACTCATCCTCAGTGTATTCATGTTCGGAATCTCCTCATTCATTTACTTTTGGGTAAATGATTTTTATTTTTTGATGGGGCTCCGTTTCTTCCATGGAATCTGGTTTAGTATCGGTTCAACGGTCATGGTGGCGATTGCGGCAGACATGATTCCGGCAAACAGGAAGGGGGAGGGACTTGGTTACTTTGCCATGTCGATGAACCTGGCAGTAGTAGTCGGACCTTTTCTTTCCCTGGCCCTGCTGCAGTGGATTCCGTACACGACATTGTTTATGGGTCTTGCATGGATCATTGTCATTGGCTTTCTATGTTCATTTGGGATTCAGGTGACAGAGAACGAGGTTGTGGAACAGGTAGTGAGCAGGCGCCTGACCCTTAAGGATTTAATAGAAGTGAAGGCGATCCCGATTGCCTTGGTAGGGTTCCTGACCTCATTTGCTTATTCAGGAATCATGTCGTTTATCTCCGTTTATGCGAAGTCTGTCGGTCTATTCGAATCCGTCAGTTTATTCTTTGTCGTATTTGCAGCGGCCATGCTGCTGTCGCGGCCATATACAGGACGTTTATTTGACCGGTCGGGACCCAACGCGGTCATCTACCCGTCCCTGATCATTTTTGCCTTTGGACTGATTCTTTTAAGCTTCACTCATTCCGTCGTGTTCTTATTGGTATCGGGAACGCTGATTGGCCTCGGGTACGGTGCTTTGCTTCCAAGTTTCCAGACCATGTCGATACAGGCTGCACCGAAGAGGAGAACGGGGCATGCGACGGCTACGTTCTTCATTTTTTATGACCTTGGGATTGCGGTTGGGTCGTTTGTGCTGGGGCTTGTTTCATCTCAGCTCGGTTTTTCGGCTTTATATATCATCTGCAGTGGAGTGGTGTTGGTGACAGTCGCTGCATATAAAATCGTGACCAAACGAAGAACAATGGCTCTCCATCAAGAGGAAGCATTGGAGTTATAAAATGAACAGGGGCTTACCTTTCAGAGGTGAGTCCCCTTTTCATGATCAGGGGTCAATGTGAAGGTATGAACCTGAAACGAAACGTACACTCTAATGGTACAGGGGAGGTGTTAAACCATGGCACAAGACGTACTATGTGAAGTGAGCAACTGCAGGTACAACAGTGAAGGAAAGAAGTGTTCTGCAGACCAGATTTTCGTTGTCAGTCATAAAGGGAATAAAGCGCATAACAGCGAAGAAACGGACTGCAAAACATTCGAACCGGGTATGTAATAGGAGAGAAGGCAACCATAGGCGTGGTTGTCTTCTTTTTATATAGTATTGATAATAATTCTCATTGTTATACAAAAAAGCCCACAATGAATTGTGAGCTAACTTGCTTGTTCCGATAACACAGTCGTTTTGAGCTGCCTGTATTTCGAGTAGAAAAGTCCCGTCATCACCAGGGAGAGGCATCCGAATAAAACCGTCATGATCTGCAGCCCGACAAGATCTAATAGGAGCCCTGTCAAAAGAAGGACAACTTGGAAGATCAGCCGGTCGAGCATATTCCGGAACGAAAAGAAGCGTCCGTGAAATTCTTTCGGGATCCGTGTTTGGAAAATGGTGGCGGCTGTCGGAAAGAAGCACCCTACAGAGAAGCCGAATACAGTGAAGGCAAGGACCGACATGACGGGACTTGTAGCAAAATAAAGAAGCATTTGCGCAATCCCGATGACAAAACTGAAGGCGAACAGAATCTTATATGGAGATACATTTTCACCGATTTTTTTCACTGCAAATGCGCCGGTCATAAAAGCGATCCCTTCCGCTGTATAAATCCATCCTTTAATGGTGGAACTGTCCTGGAGCTCGCTGATGTTGATGACCATCAAATTGAATCCACCGATAAAAAGTAGAGGGATGAGTGTCATCACGAGGGTCATAAATACGATGGGAAGTCCTTTGATGACCGGGAATACTTCTTTGAAGCCTGCTGCTTTTGGCTTGTTGCCTTGCGTTTTGACGTGTGACTCCTCGCTTTCGCCGATTGTCAGGAACCAGGTCATGACGAACAGGGCAAGGTACGCTACAAGAGATAGAACATACAGCATCGATAAAGAAATGATGACCAGCAGAATTCCAGCTAAAGCCGTCCCGAGGATCCTTGAAAGGGTCGCCACATTCATATGCACCCCGTTCATCTGCAGCAGTTCACTCTCTTTTACCACCATCGGAATGGCAGCCTGAAGGGCAGGGAAATAAAAAGCGGCAGAGATTTGAATGCTGACTAAGAAGACGACCATCCATAGTACCGAGCCCGTATATATAGCGCTGAGCATGAAAACGACACTGAGTGCCCGTGTAAATCCGGATACGAGCATCACGGTTTTTTTATTTGCCTGGTCCGTTATTTTGCCGGCTAGCGGACCGACAGCAAGGCCTGCCAGGAGACCGGAAGCTAACAGGACGGACTTCAGAAAATCAGAAGGCACCTTCTCCTGCATAAACTCCAGATTTCCGATGATTCCGAGCCATAATCCAAGCCCGGCAATGAATTCCCCAATCAATAATATCCACACATTCTTATTTTTCCACATAGTAGGTCCGTCCCTCGCAGTCGATTTATTTCGTTACTCTAAATATACTATGCCGGGGGTGGGAAGGGAATGGTTTTTTGTTGGGGAGGGGTGTGTTTTATGGAGAATATAATGAACAGTAAAAAACCCAAAGCCAAGGTCTCTGGATTTGTATGGTTATATAAATCGATTTAAATATTCGCCAAATATTTTGTTCATCACTTTAGGTGTGTTTTCTATATAAACATTGATCTGGTCAATATTTGATTCAAATGTATCAGAATTACTTTCAACTGTTGGAAAATCAGATATCCCTTTAATGATAATACACTCAACATCATTCTTCTTACAAATATACGCAATGGCACCTGCTTCTGTATCGGCTATCGTGATTTCGTTTTCTTTAAGTTCTACATAGTCCTTCCACATAACGACTGCTTTATCAGCGGTGCCGATTGTTCCGGTGTAGAAGTCATTTCCGTATTTACATAGATCGATATCGACTATAAAGGATTGCTTAATAAAAGGTTCGACTTCTTTTACTGTGCAATCATATTGAACGGCTTTGTCGGGTACAAAAATATCAAGATGACTGAACTTATCATCTATTCCTGCACAGGTTCCAACAACGATAACTTTCGTTAAATGAAAGGTAGAAATCATATACTGATTACCACCGACACCATTTACCTTCCTTACACCGGTACTGTAAAAAACAAGTTCTGTATCATTCATTGTTCTTTTGAAATACTCGCCATAAGGATAAACGAAACGTTCATGGTCCTTTACCCCGAAATATTCCAATGTCGCTTCAAATTCCCACTTTGTTGCTATACTGATTCCGATCATCGACTTATCTCCTTGCAATGATAGTTATTTTATTTTTCTCTCCCCAAACGGGCTCTCATTCCTTTTCAATCCACTCCTGGGACCATTTCTCTATATTTTTCATTAAAGGCTCTAACGAATAACCTTTCTTTGTTAACGAATATTCAATCCGCACCGGTGTCTCGGGATAGACGGTCCGCGTAACGATGCCTTCTTGTTCAAGATCCTTTAATCGCTCGGATAGAAGTCTGCCGCTGATGCCGATTGCGTCTTTGATGGTACAGTTCCGTTGGGGGCCGGAAAGCAGCTGATAAATGATGAGCCCCGTCCATCGCTGACTTAAGATGCCGATCGCTTTTTCAAATCTTGGACATATTTCAGATTGATTCATCTTCAATGCCTCCTTCATTCGTGGAAATTCTAATTTGTAGTATACCATATATCAGGTAATTGGGTAATTTAATTACTTGACGGAATATGGTTATTAAATTAAAATTAGTTACATAAAGTAACTTAATAGAATGCATCTAAAAAAATCGGAGGAACCATAATGAACTTTCACAAAGAACCCCATACATTTGTTGGGGAAGTGAGCTTAATCGTACAGGATTTGAAGCGATCTCTTTCATTTTACAAGGAAGTGATCGGGTTTAAAGTGCTGGAGCAGTCAGAAAAACGGGCCACTTTAACGGCGGACGGTATTCATCCCCTGTTATCCATTGAAGTGTTGGAAGATACATTTCCTAAAGAGCCGCGGAGGACGGGGTTATATCATTTTGCTTTATTGCTGCCAAGTAGAGAAGATCTTGGTAAGGTGCTGTCTCATCTGATCAAGTTGAATATACAGCTCGGATCTTCTGACCACCTTGTCAGTGAAGCAATCTATTTATCCGACCCTGATGGGAATGGAATTGAGATCTACAGGGACCGTCCGGCAACCGCCTGGACATGGCATGGTGATCAAGTCGAAATGAGCGTCGATCCCCTCGACGCACGGGGGATATTAGCCGAGGCGGAAGGGGAAGTTTGGAACGGACTTCCTGCCAGTACAGTGATGGGGCATATTCATCTCCACGTATCTGATTTGAAGGCGGCGGAAGAATTCTACGGGAAAGGTCTAGGCTTTAACGTGGTGAGCCGTTTCGGGAATCAGGCACTCTTCATTTCGACTGGAGGGTACCATCATCACATCGGATTGAATACGTGGAATGGTGTGGGTGCACCGGCTCCTTCCGAAAACAGTGCTGGCCTCAACTGGTTCACCCTTCACTTCCCAAATGAAGAAAAGCGCAACAGCACCATTCATCATCTCAAATCCATGGGGGCGGCAATACAGGAACATGACGGTACAATCCTCACAGTAGACCCATCCGGCAACCACATCTATTTAGGCTTGTAAAAGGGAGGGACGGACCTAGAAAAACGAGGTCCGTCCCTCTTCTTTATTCTTCATAAATGTTGATACAGAGGGGGTCATCTGGATATATTGAGAGTGTTTCCCCTGATATTCCCGCGGAAAGCGAGGTCCGTCCCTCTAAGCAGTTTTTTTTGGTCCCGCAGATGTTAGTGGGATAATGTAAGTACATACTAATGGAAATTCGGTTTGGGATGGGGAGTGACATGGATGAAGTTGAGTGTATTGGATCAGTCTGTGATTGTGAGGGGAGGGGACGCGGGTACTGCGTTTCGGAATACAGTGGAGCTTGCACAGGTGACAGAGGAGTTGGGGTACACGCGATTCTGGGTGGCGGAGCATCATAATACGAATGGTCTTGCAGGCTCGGCCCCACAGGTACTGATCTCACATATTGCCTCCATGACGCGTTCGATTCGGGTCGGATCTGGGGGTGTCCTCCTTCCACAATACAGTCCTTACAAAATTGCGGAGGACTTCAAGGTGTTGGAAACCCTATTTCCCCATCGCATCGATCTTGGAATCGGCCGTTCCCCAGGGGGATCATATGAAACACGGATGGCTCTTACGGATGGGTTGAAAAAGAGTATGAATGAGTTTCCGGGACAGGTGGAGGCCCTTCAGAATTACTTGCATCTCTCATCTGAACAAAGCGTGAAGGCTTATCCTGACATACCTTCTCCTCCACTTCCATGGATATTGGGCATCACCCACCGAGGTGCCAGGGTGGCAGCTGAAAAAGGCACGGCATTTACCTTTGGTCACTTCATCAATCCGGTCAATGGGAAGCGGGCGATGGATTATTATCAAACCCGTTTTCAGCCTTCATCCTCATTAGCCAGACCCTTGAGCAATGTGTGTATCTTTGTCGTTTGCGCTCCAACCGAGGAGAAAGCAGAAGAAATGGCTCTCACCCAAGACTTGTGGTTATTGGCTGTAGAGAAGGGGATTGATACTGAAATTCCTTCCGTAGAAGAAGCAAAGGCAAGAGTGCTGACACCGAAAGAACAAGAAAAAGTAAAGGAAAACAGAAAAAGAGCGATAGTCGGGACCCCTCAAAAAGTGAAGGAAGAACTACATATGCTAAGTGAAGTATATCAAACAGATGAATTTATGATTATCACCAATGTGTCTCAATTCGAAGACAAAGTAAGGTCGTATGAGTTGATCGCTGAGGCAGTTCTATAATTCAAGGCGGGGCAAGAAACCCTCTGAAAATAAGAAGGGGAACCTGTTGCGTATAACGACAAGGTTCCCTTTCGATTTATATGAAATTATTAATAATAAGGATACGCTGGATATCCATAATACGGCGGCGGATATCCATACCCGTAACCATACCCATAACCTGGACTCAATAATGCGGCTCCTAATAATCCACCGGCAAGTCCTCCCACGAACGGACTGAAGCCGAATCCAAATCCTGGTCTTCCGAATCCGCCATAACCGAACCCCGGTCTTCCAAAACCGACCCGTCCGATTGGCCGACGGACATCACCATAGTTGATAAAATGGCCGTTGCCTGTTGTCTGAAAGTGATTCAAAGCATAAAACCTCCTCTCTATCTAGGTTATGAGTATTCGTGTCAGAGAGAAATGGTATAGGCACATACCCAGATAAAGAGATTTTATCAAAATGATTAAATCAGTCATCCTTGTAGAGCACTTGATCCCGCTGCTCTACATTTTTATGTAAAGCAACTTCAAGTAGAGGATTCTTTTGTTTGGACCAGGGCTGAAATAATGGCTCCAATCGCCTGGATCCAGCTCCCAACAACATTCAGGTTCCCGCTGTCTTTATTATTTAAAGTGAGGATTCCTGATATGGCTTGAAGCGAGTTTCCGATGACTTGGAGAAGGTTTCCATAGATTGAATAAAGCTCTTCTAGTGTATGTTCTTCATCAAAGGAATCAGCCAGGGCAGCCGATCCCCCCAACGCTTGCAGGAGATTCCCTTTGATGTTCAGCTCCTGCTTGATGATGGTATTGAACTCAATCACAATACCAGCAATGACCGTTACGTTTCCGATGGCTTGAATTTCGTTTCCCGCTTTCGTCAGTGTGAATTCTTCTATGGCATCTGCTTCAAGGGCGTTTCCCGTAGCCTGAAGTTCGTTTCCTATGAGGTTGAATGACCTTAGCGTTTCCATCGGAATTCTCTTAATGGGTGTACTCCCGATAGCGGCGATGACGGTCCCGATCGCCGCCACCCATGCACCGAATGTGGCTTTTTGCTCATTTCCCATAGTTGATCGCCTACTTTTTCGTTCTTAGATAGTGTATACATCCCGGGGATTGTTTGTTCATTCCCACCATCTCAAAGAAGGGAATGAATCTCCCTCTACAAGAAACGTTTCCCCGATTTTCGGCGTTACAATAGGAACATTCCGTTCTTTACCGTATGTTGTGACGCGTTCAATCGGATCTGTCCATTCATGGAAAGATAATGTGAAAGCCCCCCAATGGACGGGCAGCATCCATTTCCCTTTCACGTCAATATGGGCTTGGACGGTTTCTTCAGGGAGCATATGGATCGGTGCCCATCTGGGGTCATACTGGCCGCATTCCACCAGGGTCAAATCGAACGGACCGTACTTCTCACCAATCTCTTTGAAGTGCGGACCAAACCCACTATCCCCACTGAAAAAGATGTTGGAGGAAATGCCGCTGATACACCATGAACACCATAAGGAAGCGTTCCGGTCATTCAGGCTTCTGCCGGAGAAGTGCCTGGCAGGAGTACATGCGAGTGTAAGGCCGGCCCATTCCTTTTCCTCCCACCAATCAAGCTCCACTATGTGATCGGGATGGATTCCCCAACGTTCCAAATGGCTGCCTACCCCAATGGGAACAAAGAATTGCTTCACTTTGGTGCGAAGTTTTCGAACGGTTCCGTAATCAAGATGATCATAATGATCATGGGAAAAAATCACAGCATCGATGGAAGGAAGGTCATCGAGTTGAAAGGGTAGTTCCTTGCTGTACCTCTTTCCCCCTATCCATGGAAAGGGGGATGGGGCACTGCCAAACATGGGGTCGAGCAGAAGTCTCTTCCCGTCCATTTCAAGCATGGCCGCAGAATGTCCGAACCACGTAACATTCGTCACGGGATGGGGGTGGGAGATAGAAGGAAAAGACACCCGTGGAATATCGTTTCCTGGTTTGCGTTTCGCATCCCGTTTTACGAGATCGCGGATCATGGAAACAGATGAAGATAAGCTCGTGTCCATAGAAGTCGGCGTCGTGTTTTGAAAGGAACCCTGTGAGTATTGAGGGGATGAAAGGATCCGTTCACTTGTAGGTTTTTTACCGAATGCCGGGTAGTATTTTACAATCAGGAAGGCGGTTACTAGAGTAGCCAATAGCAATATAAGAATTATGGTCATGGATATTCTCCTTTTAGCTATTACTATCTCAGATTCATACGTTTCTGTCCAAACGCAGGGCTGTTATCGGCCATTGGAGAAAACCGATTCATCTTCGCAAGAGGAACAGCAAAACGGTACAATGAAGGTAAGAGAAAAATGGAGGGGAGGAAATACGATGAAGAAAATCATGATGGGGATCGGGCTGATACTCATAGTGGGTATCGGGGCATTTTTCGGGCCGAAACTGTATGCAAGCCTGACCCAGAAATCGTTGGGGAGTGAAGCGGTGAAATCGGAGGCGATCGATGAAGACCATGAACTTGCGACCTTTGCGGGGGGATGCTTCTGGTGCATGGAACCTCCTTTTGAAAAACTGGACGGCGTTTACTCGGTCATTTCAGGATATACAGGCGGCGAAGAAAAAAATCCGACCTATGACGAAGTGTCCTCACAACAGACGGGACATGTGGAAGCTGTTCAGATCGAATACGACCCTGACGTCATCACTTATGAACAATTACTGAAAGTCTTCTGGAGGCAAATTGATCCGACGGATGCCGGTGGACAGTTCGTCGACCGGGGACCCCAGTACGTAAGCGGGATTTACTATCATAATGAAGAACAGATGAAGGCAGCACAGAAATCAAAAAAGGAATTGAAGGCTTCAGGACGATTTGATGGAGAAATTGTAACGGAAATCCAACCGGCCAAAACCTTTTACAAAGCCGAAGAGTACCACCAGGATTATTATAAGAAAAATAAGTTAAGCTATAAATTTTACAGAAGCAATTCAGGCAGGGATGACTTTCTGGATGAAGCATGGGGAGATGATCGCCATATCGAACTCCAGACCAACTCTCTTTATCCCTCTTATACGGATGATGAATTAAAAGAAATGTTGACGGATATCCAATACAAAGTCACGCAGGAAGATGCCACGGAGGAAGCATTCAAGAACGAATACTGGGACAACAAGGAAGAAGGCATCTATGTGGATGTCGTCTCGGGTGAACCTTTATTCAGCTCGAAGGATAAATACAAAAGTGGAACAGGGTGGCCAAGTTTCACAAAGCCCCTTGTGGAAGATAATATTGTGGAAGTGGAAGACCGGTCGTGGTTCACGGTACGGACGGAAGTCAGGAGTAAACACGCGGATTCCCATCTGGGTCATGTCTTTGATGATGGCCCGGAACCTACAGGACTAAGATACTGCATGAATTCAGCCGCTCTTCGTTTTGTTCCGAAGAATGAGATGAAGGAGCAGGGATATGGTGAGTTCTTGTCTCAATTCTAGATAAAAGTGGGGGACGGACCTTCTCGGAAGGTCCGTCCCTCATCATTTATCTATCCAATTTAACAATTTCTGCATCCGGGTTGGGACGGCCCGAGATAAGGTCACGCAGGATGTGAGCTCCGAGCATGCTGTAGACAGTACCGTTTCCGCCATAACCGAGCAGATAATAAACCCTGTCTTTGTCGGGATGTTTTCCTATGTAAGGAATGTTATCCAGTGACTCCCCGAAGCTTGCCCCCCATGCATAGTCCATCTTGATCTTCAGGTCGGGAAACAACTTCTGAACTTCTTTTTCAATCCGCTTTCCGCGTTTTTCGATTTTTTTCTCACTTTGAGGCGCCTCTGCAGGGTCTTCGTCTAACCCTCCGGCAATAATCCGGTTATCGACCGTCGTGCGCATGTATAAATAAGGCCGCTTTGTCTCCCAGATGAGCGCTCTGTCATCCCATTGAGATAAGTCCTCGATCGGTTCTGTCGCAATGGCATAGGACCTGTTGATGTCAGAACCGATTTTCTTATTCAGGGGAGGCGTTTCATAGCCTGTTGCATGGATCAGGTGCGTTGCTTGAATGATTCCGTCAGGGGTATGGATATTTACCCCTGTAGAATGTTCTTCTATGTTTGTTGCTTCCAGATTTTCAAATATGGTTGTTTGCTTTCCTTCTTTTAAATAATCAAATATCCCATTCACGAATTTGTATGGATTCACTTCTGCGTCACCATGTGTGATCAACGCGCCAGCCTTTGAAAAAGGCAAGCGGTCTTTCATCTCTTTACGAGACCAATACTCCACAGGGAAGCCGTGCTCATTCAAAGTTTTATATTCTTTCTTTAACTTTGGAACATGTCGTGACGTGCTTGCATAGTAAATGCTTTTCCTGCGGATGAAATCAGGAGAAACCGGTAGATTCATCGCCACCTTCTCCAGATTCTCCACTGCTTCCATACATAAGGAATAAAAACGGACCGCTTTGTCTTCTCCGATCTGGTCCATCAATTCATGAAGCATGACGTCATTGGAAAACTGAAGCAGACCTGTATTGGCGGATGAACTGCCGGCAGCCAGCGTCCGTTTTTCAATGATGGCGACATTCAGACCTTCCTGGACGAGTGAATACGCGCATAATGCCCCTGACATGCCACCTCCAATGATGGCTGCATCATATTTTTGATCAAAATCTTCTTGTCTATTTTTTAATGTGGTCGGCCAATACAATTGCCCATTGTGTAATTCCATCCTGGTGCCCCCATTGAGTAATGAATTTATTCCTATTCCATTCCCTTGAGGAGGGGAGATTAAAACATGTGAAATCAAAAAAAGGATGGGCATTCATTTGCCCATCCTGATCCGTTAAAATAATTCAGTATGCAATTCTACATCGATATTTCCGTTTGTCGCTTTGGAATAAGGACATACACCATGTGCTTTTTCCACCAGTTGTTTGGCTTCATCCAATTCTACACCATTTACGGCAACTGAAAGAACAACGCCTAATTTAAATCCTCCATCTGTATCCTTCCCGATTGAAACTTCAGCCGTCACATTGGATTGGATTTTTTTCTTTTCCTGGCGGGCCACTAAGTTAAGAGCGCTGTCGAAACAAGCCGCATATCCAGCTGCAAATAGTTGTTCAGGGTTTGTTGCCCCGTCTGCCCCGGAACCACCAAGTGATTTTGGCATGCCTAAAGCTACATCCAATACTCCGTCACTGCTTGTTACTTTTCCATCACGGCCACCTTTTGCCGTTGCTTTTGCTGTGTATAATGCATCCATTTCTTTCACTCCTCTTCATAAGTTGTGCGCAATTAAATATTACAAGACTAAATATAATGGATTTATATCTAATTGTCAACAATTTAATTGTACGCGATTTAATTTGATGGATGATACTTTTTTTTGTATGATAAACATAATTAGTATGTACAAGAAAGGAATCAACATGTATGAAGGATCCACTATTATTGGAAAATCAAATCTGTTTTAAAATATATACAGCTGAGAGGGAGATCACGAAGCTTTACCGGAGCCTCCTGGAGGAAATCGGTGTCACGTATCCTCAATACTTGGCTTTGCTCGTGTTATGGGAAGAAAAAACGATATCCGTAAAGGAACTCGGCAGGAAGTTATTCCTGGACTCCGGTACATTGACACCCATGCTGAAAAGGATGGAAGCGAACGGATTGGTGGAGCGGAAGCGTTCGTCAGAGGATGAGAGAAGTGTCATCATCAGTCTTACGGATAAAGGACTGAAAATGAAGGAGAAAGCAGAATGTGTCCCGACCCGATTATTGGAGCGACTTGATATGGATGGTGATGAGCTCTTGAAGTTGGATCAGACGCTGACGACGATCCTCAATAAACTGCAGAATTAAGTGAAGGGGTGACGTTGGTTGCCCCTTATTTTTAACGAAACCTTTCTTCCTCCTTCTCCCCCCGAAAAGCCAACACTGAAGTCTTCAAAGAAGCGTAATTCCCAATCGCCGCATAACCGTAAAAAAAGCCCATGAATATGCCCGTGACGGGATGCCCCCTGTGGCTGATGAAGATCGAGATGAAAAGCCCGAGTAGGACGGCAATATTGGGTACCAGAAAAGACCGTGGTTTGAAGAAGATTTTGATTAGTTGGGTTAACAGGATAATGACGGGAATGGCGATGACGGCATCCCAGAAGTTTGTGTGAATCGTTGGGAAATCCATATAAAGCCTCCAATAAAGGTTTTGTTCATACTATTTCCTTATTGTGTGAGAATTAACAAAAAAAGATGACCCCTTAAGAGGGATCATCCATTTTAAATCGTGCGTTCCAGCGTTCTGCCTTCTCCAGGGCGGCAGGATCGTTCACGATCTCACCAGGTTTGACGCCGGCACCGATCAGATAATCTTTGAATTCCATATGGACGAATTCAAAGATGTAATTGAATTGCTGTACAAGGGGAAGTCCTTTTATGTTGGCAGAGCTTCCGCCGGTAATCACAACGTACGCCTTTTTCTTCGTAAGCTCTTCTTTCAGATTGAAGCGCTCGTCGCGCAAATACTGACTCCAACGGTCGAAGAAGTTCTTCATCGGACCACTCATCCCATACCAATAGAGAGGTGTAGCGAATAATAATACGTCATGCTCCTCCATCATCCGGACCAGCTGTTCGTAATCATCCTCCACAGGAAGGAATCCCCCTTCAGCGTGACGCAGGTCTTCAATTGGCTCGATATGCATATCTGCAAGGGAAACGATGGTATGGTCGGTACCTTCGACGATTTTTTTCGCAAGATATTCGGAGTTCCCGTTTTTTCGTGTGCTTCCTAAAAGGGCTAGTACTTTCATTGATGAACACTCCTTTATACATTTCATTATATTTAGCTTTAACCGTTAACGGGATTCTTAATGGTTAAGAGTATACCATTGATGGGGAGATTAAAGTTATCTATAATTATCGATACTAATGATTGTAAAAGATGATAGGAGGGGAAAAATGGATCTGAACTATTTTTATACATTTAAAGAAGTGGTTAAATGGGGGAGTTACACGAAGACCGGGGAGGAACTCGGATATGCCCAGTCCAGTGTGACGACCCAGATCAGGAAGCTGGAAGAGCATTATGGGATAAAATTATTTGAACGGGTCGGCGGGAAAATGAGGCTCACACAGTCAGGGGAAGAGCTCTACTACTATGTGGAAAGAATTGTGTCCCTTCTGGATGAAGCGGAAGAACGGATTTCGCAGGAGAGCAATCTGCGGGGGACATTGCGGATCGGGACCGTGGAATCCCTCGCAGCTTATTTCATCACGCCTTACATCAAGGAATTAAAAGGGAAGCACCCTGAATTAAAGATTCTCCTTGAATCCGGACTTTGTCCGAACTTAAAGGAAGGCATCCTTGAAGGGAAGTATGATATGGCTATCCTTCTTGACCGTTTTTCAGAACATCCCGACTTAACGACGATCCCAATCCGGCAGGAGAAATTGGTCATGATTGCGCCAAGGGGTCACCGCTTGCATTCTCTGAAGGAAATGAACGTAAGGGAGCTTGAATCGGAAACCCTCATTTTAACGGAGAAAGGTTGTTCGTACCGGGTCTTATTGGAGCAGCTTTTAAAAGAGAGCGATGTGCAGGCAAAATCCGTCATCTCCTTCAGTAGCTTAGAGGCGATCAAACAGTGTGTAGCCGACGACTTGGGTGTGGCCATCCTGCCTGAAATAGCTGTACGAAAGGAAATAGAGAGTGGAAAGGTCGTCCAGATTCCATTTGATCATGAAAAGAGCCCCCTCTATACACAAATAATTTTTCTTGAAAAAAAGTGGCTGACGCCTCCACTTACACAATTGATCGGAGCCCTGACCTCATAGCTATCAAAATTATTGATGAATAAGATAAAAAACTATCAATAACTTCATAGATTGAAAAGATGATAAAATGAATGGACAATTCTTACGAAGAGGTGCTGAACATGAACACTTTTTTACAATACAATCCGACGAAGCTTTACTTCGGTAAAGATGAAGTGAAGCAGTTGTCTTCCATTTTAGACAAGGGACTGAAGGTCTTACTGGTTTATGGCGGAGGCAGCATCAAGAGAAATGGCGTTTACGATGATGTGATGGAAGAGTTGGGGCAAATAGATGCCAACGTATTTGAGTTAAAGGGAGTGGAACCCAATCCCCGACTGACTACTGTCCGTAAAGGTGTCGATATCTGCAAAACAGAAGGCATTGACTTCATTCTGGCTGTAGGTGGGGGAAGCGTAATCGACTGTACAAAAGCAATCTCGGCTGGAGCCAAGTATGATGGGGACGTGTGGGAGCTGATCACCGCCAAATCTCCAATCAAAAAAGCCCTTCCATTTGGAACGGTCTTGACCCTTGCAGCGACAGGTTCTGAAATGAACTCTGTTTCTGTGATTACAAACTGGGAGACGAATGATAAATTAGGCTGGGGTTCACCTCTTGTCTTCCCGACATTTTCAATTTTGGACCCTTCATATACATTCTCTGTACCCCGCGATCAGACGATCTATGGGATAGTCGACAGCATGTCCCATGCCCTTGAACACTATTTCCATCGGACGGAAAATACTCCGATGATTGACGGGTTCATTGAGTCACTCTTGAGGACGGCGATTGCAACCGGTCCTAAACTACTGGAGGATCTCGAGTCCTTCGATCATAGGGAAACGATGATGTATATCAGTACGACGGCTTTCAATGGCTCTCTTTCAAACGGGACCGATGGAGGGGATTGGGCCACCCACCGGATCGAGCATGCCATATCGGCCATCTACGATATTCCCCATGGCGGTGGTCTTGCGATTCTTTTCCCGAACTGGCTGGAGCATGTACTGGAAGAGGATCCATCCCGGGTCAAACAGCTTGCGGTGAATGTGTTCGGGATCTCGCCTGAAGGCAAGGAAGATATCGACGTCGCACGTGAAGGGGCAAAAGCTCTTCGCGACTTCTGGAACTCCCTCGGGGCACCGCGCACACTTGCCGATTATGACATTGATGACAGTCAGTTCGATGCCATTGTGGAGAAGACGTTCATTAAGCCTGGCGTAGGTACGTATAAAGAAATGGATGAGGACAGCGTCAGGGATATTTTGACAAGATCTCTTTGACAGAATCCCCCATCGTACACGCTGCCCGAAGACAAAAAAAGGACGAATCGACACCCCGATTCGCCCTTTTTTCATTCTTCTTGCCACTCAGGATACTACCGTCTCCGGAATCCTTCTTCACGCAGATACAACGCAGCTTCATCATACCCGCCGAAGCTGTCTTCCAGGTTATCACCGGCATAAATATTCCAGCGGTCATCTTCTTCAATCAGCATGAGGGAATGGCCTTCTGCATCTTTCCACAACTGTTCCACGGGAGGTGCGACTTCTTCTTCCGTTGCCAGATGATCAATGGAAGCACGGATGATGTCCCGCAGTTCGTCACGATTAAAATCCCGGATATTCACGAGTCCTTTTTTGGCTTCATATTGAGGCAGACTGCCTGTGTAAACAAAACCGTTCCCGTTCGGGTGCAGGTGATAGACGACGGTCGTTTTTTCATAGAGGCTGTTTTCAAAGTGGAAGTTCACGCGATTCAGTGAAACGTCCTTTCGGGTAAGCTCGGGAAATTCTTCTATGAGTGTTAATTTATCTTCAAATGTCAGCAATGTAATTCCTCATTTCATTTTACGATTTTCCCATTATAACATAGTGCCCTATTTTCTATAGAGGATTACGGGTATAATGAGAATCAAAGAGGTGACCCCATTGAATGATTTTACTTCCTTAGGAATTCAACCTAAGTACGTCAATGCATTAAAAGAACAATCCATAACAGAACCGACGCCGATTCAGAGCGAAACCATCCCAGTCTTATTGAATGGTGAGGACGTGATCGGACAGGCACAGACAGGTACGGGAAAGACGATGGCGTTTCTCCTGCCCATGCTTGCGAAAATAGATCCGGAAAAAGATGAGATCCAGTCTCTTATCGTGACTCCGACGAGGGAGCTTGCGATTCAGGTAACCGCTGAATTGAATCAAATACTATCTTCTGTGGAAGATGACATACATGTATTAGCCGTTTACGGTGGTCAGGATGTTGAGAAACAGATAAAGCGACTGAAGAATAAGGCGATTCATATCGTGATCGGAACACCGGGGCGACTGCTTGATCATGTGCGCCGGGAGACGGTCGATTTTTCAAATGTTAGGTTCCTCGTATTGGATGAAGCGGATCAAATGCTTCATATCGGCTTCTTCGATGAGGTCGAGTCGATCATTCGTGAGACACCGTTCACCCGGCAGACCGCACTATTCTCTGCAACGATGTCCAAGGATATCCGTAAGATCGGGAAGCGCTATATGAATCAGCCTCATAATGTGCAGATCCGTGAAAAAGAAAAGATTGTACAGGAAATCCAGCAGGAAATCGTGGAAACGACGGATCGTCAGAAACTGGATGCCCTCAGTCAAACGATCCACGATGTCCAGCCGTTCCTCGGTATCATTTTCTGCCGGACGAAGAGGAGGGTCAGCAAGCTGCTCGGAGAACTTAAAGCGAGAGGCTTTCTGGTCGATGAACTCCATGGTGACTTGTCCCAGGCGAAACGGGAAAATGTGATGAAGAAGTTCCGGGACGCAAAGCTCCAGCTTCTTATCGCAACGGATGTGGCGGCCAGGGGTCTTGACGTGGAGGGCGTGACCCATGTGTTCAACTATGATATCCCTCAAGATGTGGAAAGCTACATCCATCGAATCGGGCGTACGGGCCGTGCCGGTAAAGACGGGCTTGCCATCACCTTTGTTGCACTGAAGGATAAGCAGGATCTGGAAATGATCGAGAAAGGCATTGGACGTTCATTGCCCCGCCGAGTGGTGGAGGTCGTTTCTACTAAAGAAATCCCCAATGGCCCTAAAGGATCCATTGAAAGTGCAAAAGATCGCCGCGAAAAGAATATACAAGCGAGTAAGGAGAGAAAAGCAAGGTCTCCTAGGGGGGGCAGATCCAGGACGGGTGACAAAGATGGTCCGTCCCGCAGTCGTAGATCCAAGAATGAAGACTCGAATCCCCGCCGCGGTGGTGGTGAAACTTCGGGTGCCTCCCGTGGTAAGCGAAGCGGCTCGACTGGAAGAAACAACAACGGTAATCAGCGAAATAGTGGCAGCAGATCCTCTTCGAATCGAAGAGGGCGCTGATTTCTAAGGCATGGTGACGATAGGGTCATCATGCTTTTTTAGAAGATATAAATATCTGAATATTCCCATAAATAGTCTGAATCTGTTAATATAGTCCATATAAGATTGATAAATAGAGGGGATGGATGTACATATGCATGTACCATTGGTGTTAACGGATTTTCTGGATCGGGCAGTGGAGTTATACGGGGATAAGGTAGCGATCATCGATGATGAAAAGCACTTGACGTATATACAGCTCGGTGACCGTGTGAATCAACTGGCAAGGGGACTGAAGGCGTTTGGGATAGAAAAAGGGGATAAGGTGGCATATCTTGCGCCCAATACCACGGAGATGCTGGAAGGATTTTATGGCGTTTATTCTGTCGGAGGAGTCATGACGCCTTTGAATACCAGGTTAAAGCCAGCTGATTATCAATTTATCCTCACCCATAGTGAGAGTAAGGCACTGTTTGTCGATGAGGAGCTCTATCCGTTGGTTCAGCCGATTCTATCAAAGGTTCCTCACTTGAAGCATGTTGTCATTCACGGGAAAAGGATGGACGGTCATCCGGGCTATGAAGAGTGGCGTGGCTCGTTCAGTCGCGAGACGTTCTCCCGTGCAGAACTGGAAGAGACGGATATCGCGTCCCTTCTTTATACAAGCGGGACGACGGGCGATCCGAAGGGAGTGCTCCTCACACACAGGTCCAATTATTTGCATGCCTTATCTTCCATGCATCATTTGCGGGTGACGGATCAGGATACGCTTCTTCACGTCCTGCCGATGTTCCATGTGAACGGTTGGGGATCACTATTTTATTATACGGCCAACGGTGCGACCCAGGTGATGCTGAGAAAAGTGGATCCGGAAGTGATACTGGATAAGGTGGAGAAGCATGGTGTGACCGTTATGCATATGGCACCGACCGTTCTCAATATGCTTCTCGAGTCCTATCCGGACAGGGATCGTTCCATCGGGCAAAAAGTAAGGGTTGTCATTGCCGGGTCTGCCCCTCCACCGGCATTCGTCCGGAAAGTGGAGGAGAATCTAAAGTGGGAATTCATCCAGGTCTACGGGATGACGGAGATATCACCCCTTATCACGACTTCTATATTACGATCTTCAGAACAGGACCGGCCTAAGGAAGAAACATATCGCCTGAAGGCAAAAGCGGGGTACAGCATGATCGGGAGTAAAGTGAAGGTGGTCAATGAACTCGGGGAAGCGGTCCCTCATGATGGAAAAGCGATTGGCGAAATCGTGACGAGAACCAATACAGTGATGGAAGGATATTATAAGAATCCGGAAGCCACCAATCAAACGATCAGGGAAGGATGGCTGCATACGGGAGATATGGCGACGGTCGACGAAGACGGCTACATCGAAATTGTCGACCGGATGAAAGACGTCATCATAAGCGGCGGAGAAAACATTTCGTCCATCGAGGTGGAGGGAGCCCTTTACGAGCATGATGGTGTCCTCGAAGCAGCGGTCGTTGCCATCCCCCATGAACGATGGGGGGAAGTTCCCCATGCAGTGGTGGTTCTAAGAGAGGGTCACACCTTAACGGAACAGGACCTGATCAATTTTACGAGAGAAAAGCTTGCCCACTTCAAAGCACCAAAGAGCATTACTTTCACAAAAGAATTACCTAAAACCGCATCGGGGAAAATCCAAAAAGTGGTGATCCGGAAAGAGTTTTGGAAGGATCATGACCGGATGGTTCATTAAGATAAGAAGCGTGCGATCCGCATGCTTTTTTTCTTTGTAATGGACAAATGCCCTTATTTCATCTATCAAGGCTGCTTGTCGTCCCTGTTCATCCCCAGACGGCATAAGTTATAAAAAGGACGTTTTATCTTCATAATAACAGGGAAAAGCAGTTTTTAAGAGTAGATAATTGGAGGGCGTAAAGATGAGTTTAAATTCCCCGTTGGTTCCAAAATCAAAAACGCATTGTACCAATGAGTATGGAAAGTTAAAGAAAGTGGTCGTGGTTTCACCTGAAAATATGCAAATCAATGAAATCATAAATGAAACGCAAAAGCATTTTTTGAAAGAGAATATTGATATAGATAAAGCTGTTTCCCAACATAAAGCATTTGTTGAAGCTTTGGAGGAAAATGGCTCTGAGGTGATTCATCTTCAACCATCGCCTGAATTCAATGAACAAGTCTTCACGAGAGATATCGGTTTCACGATTCATGATCAGTTTTTCGTCGCATCGATGAATACGGATGTCAGGCGGGGAGAAGTGAAAACCCTAAAACACTGGCTGGAAGAAAACGAGGTACCATATACCGAACTTCTCCATTCCATTGAAGGTGGGGATGTTCTTGTTGATGAGGAAAATATCTGGATCGGCGTGAGCGGTCGAACGAATCAGCTGGCAATACAATCCCTGAGGAATCAGCTCACACCATATACCGTACATGAACTCCCGTTAAGGGAAGACATTCTCCATTTGGATTGTGTATTCACCATCATTTCCAGTGAATGGGCACTTGTATATCCGCCGGCCTTTTCTGACGGAGATCTAGCGACCATCAAGAAGCACTACAACACCATCACGGTGACGGATGAAGAACAATTTCAAATGGGACCGAATGTATTGGCAATCGGAGACGGGAAGATCATCAGTCTTACCCAGAACCAAGCCTTGAATGAGAGGATCAGGGCGGAAGGATTTGACGTGATGGAGCTGGACTTATCGGAAATCATCAAGTCGGGCGGGTCTTTCCGCTGCTGTACTCTTCCTTTAATAAGAGAATGATATTGAAAAAACAGGTGACTTTTCACCTGTTTTTTTCAATTTACATAAACTTTACTCTCCTGTATTCGTTTCGTAAATGGTTCTTCATATTTCCCCTTTATCCTTCTACATGTACCACGAATTATAGGAGGTAGGGAAAATGAAGAAATCAATGAAGAAGATCCTTCCGTTGGCGGTCGTATCCTCATTAGCTCTTGGAAGTGTCATAGGATTGAACCAGGACGACACGGAAGCGAAAGCGAAGGAATCCAAAAATGGCAAAGCCAAGAACGTCATCTTTATGATCGGTGATGGAATGGGTGTACCGTACACAACAGCCCTTCGTTATATGAATGACAATCCTGATACGATGGAAATGGAAAAGACGGCATTTGATCCTTACCTTGTCGGATTACAAACGACGTATCCTGAAGATGAAAAAGAGAACGTAACAGACTCAGCAGCTGCTGCAACGGCGATGAGCGGCGGAGTGAAAACATATAATAACGCGATTGCAGTAGATAATGATAAATCAGATGTAAAAACGGTTCTGGAGCAGGCGAAGGAAAATAACATGTCTACGGGAATCGTCTCTACGTCGGAAATCACCCATGCAACACCTGCATCATACGGAGCTCATGAAGAGTCACGCAAGAGTGAAGATGCGATTGCCAATGATTATTATGATGAAATGATCAATGGGAAGCATAAGATCGATGTCATGCTTGGTGGAGGAACGGATTTCTTCGAGCGGGATGATCGTAATATTGCAGAACAATTCAAAAAAGACGGATACAGCTATGTGAAATCAGCTGATGAGCTTAAAAAAGATAAGAATGATCAAATTCTTGGTCTGTTCGCTGAATCCGGAATGGACAAGATGATTGACCGTGATGAGAAGCAACCGAGCTTAGCAGATATGACGACGGCTGCCCTTGACCGTTTAAAAGGAGATAAAGATGGTTTCTTCCTGATGGTGGAAGGTAGTCAGATCGACTGGGCCGGTCATGATAATGATGTAGTCGGTGCGATGAGTGAAATGAGAGACTTTGAACAAGCGTTTGAAAAAGTAAGAGATTTTGCAAAAGAAAATGGAGAAACTCTTGTCATCGTAACAGCAGACCATTCAACGGGTGGAATCTCAATTGGCTCTGACGGTGAGTACAACTGGGATCCAGCTCCGATCCAAGCGGCAAAGCATACACCTGACTATATGGCAGAGCAGATTGTGAATGGTGCATCGGTTGAAGAAACATTAGCGAATAATATCGACCTTGAACTGACGCCTGAAGAAATCGCTTCTGTGAAAACTGCTGCTGAAAAAGGTGATCAAACGGAAATCGATAATGCGATCGAGAAGATTTTTGATACCCGTTCGGGAACTGGCTGGACAACAGACGGACACACTGGTGACGACGTTCCTGTTTATGCCTTTGGTCCTCAAAAAGAGAAATTTGCCGGTTTGATCGATAATACTGATCAGGCGAACCAAATATTTGAACTATTGAAGAACAAAGGGAAAATTAAAGACAAGAAATGATCTGAATGAAGACCACGATGGGGAACTTGCCCCTGCGTGGTCTTTTTTCTTATACCTCTTCTAAATCAGATACACTTACTTCTGAACGTTCTTCCAAAGGTCCTCGAAGATGCACAACAGCCGTTTTTCCGTCTTCTGATACAGAGTCGATCCAAACGGATGCATCCTTGTATTTGACTTGGATGTCGGCTGAAGAAGATAAGATCTGTTTTACTCGATTTTGGTCCATTTTTCATACCTCCTAATGTTTTCATTGAATAGTGTGTCCCAATTCGGTAGAACCATGAGCCGCATAATTCCATTGGGGGATTGATACTCTAATAGTGAAAGGATGATGATATGAAGAAGCAGGAAGAAAGAATGTCCGCCACAGAAGCCAACATGGAGTTAAACGAACGATTAAATGGTGATGCTGAAAGGGAAGCCGATCAGAGTCACATACATGTTGAATCCAACATGATTCCAGTGAATATCTCAGGAGAAGATGAGTGAACCCTTTTCCAACCAAAAACCTGCCTGAAACCAATCAGGCAGGTTTTTACTATTTCGTTTTATTTTTCTGGTCTTTATTATGCTTGTTTCCCTTACTGTTGTCCCCGCTTGTGATTTCGCTTGCAAATTCTGTCGTGCCTCGTCTAGGTGAATTTTGGTTCTCGCTGCCCCGATTGTTTTTCTTTGTCAAAGGAATCCCTCCATATTAGTAAAATCGATATTAGTTTTTGATAAGGACAAGGGGACTATTCAATTCGGGGAGAATATATGTCTTTATTCCTGAATTTAACAATCAGGATGAATTTTTATCAGTGCTGAACGATAATGAAAAAAAGAACTCTTTCTATGGGGAGGGCTATGCTGATGCAAGAAAGAATGAAAGAAATGCGGGAAGGAAAACCAGGCAGGTGGTTCAAAGATGAGGAAGCAGCGAATACGGAAGGGTTTCCGGTCTTGTTTGTCCATGGCATCAATACTTCATCAGACACGTGGCTTTCGAATAATGATATGCTCCCCATCATCCGTGGAGCAGGTTATCAATCGGTGTTCATCGATTTGCACCGGGACGAAGACATGTGGACGAATGGCGGGATTTTAGCAGAAAAGATAGGTGAAATGTACGATTTTTTAAAGGAAAAGCTCGTGATTGTCGGTCACAGCAAGGGTGGGATCGATGCACAAACGGCACTGTTGCATTACGGTGCTTCCCCTTATGTGGAACGGGTCATTACACTATCAACTCCCCATCATGGATCAGAGCTCGCCGATCTTGCTTTTAGTAAATGGGCAGGATGGCTGACCGATGCGTTGAAAAGCAAGACTCCTGCCGTCTTTTCATTGCAAACAGGCTATATGAAAGGTTTCAGGTCGGAAATGGACCGGCATGATCTTGCCAGCAGCATCCCTTCTTATACGTTTGGCGGTACAGGTTGGGGCGGAGCGCAATCTGAATTGTTTTGGGGAGGGCTTTATTTAAGCCGATTTGGCCAGAGCGATGGTGCTGTCCTGGTGAAGAGCTCACGGCTTCCTTATGGTAAAGAAGTAGCGGTACGGGACTGGACTCATTCGACCATTAAAGAAGGGAGTGCCATTTTTCCCTTTATGAAGGAACTTCTCTCGGATGAGGTGAAAGATGTCGTTCATGCTGAAGCGAACGAACATGTTAAGGAAGAGGAAACCTCGGTGCTTCACAGAGGAGGGACAGTGAATGGTGTGGCAGTGGAACAGTTCTCTGTGGAAGAAAGGGTTGAGAGGCTCACGATCGATTGGGTCAGCGATCAACGGGATACGATGTATGAACTGGTGGGGCCGGACGGTCAAGTATACAGGCAGTGGAGTGTGGCTGAAGATGCTACAGGGTATTTCCCCGGCGCTTTTCATCACAGCTTCCTGCTTACTGCTCCCATTCCTGGAAGGTGGGAAGTAAGGGCTCACACGTCTCAAGAACACTATATGCTGAGCATTCTCTTTCATAAGAAATCAGCAGTGACTTCCTTGACTGCAAGTGATCAAATCTTGTTGAAAAAAATGTATACGATCCATCATATCCCAATGAAGAGCGGGAAAAAACCCTCGACACTCATTACTTCCGAAGATCTGTCGTCCCTGCCACTCGCAGACTTTGAGGAAGGGATCCACAACATCACCCTTGATCTGGAAGGGAAAACGGAGCAGGGAAACGAATTTCAACGAACAGTGATTCAAACGGTGTATGTAGATGGAAAGGGAAATATTTATTAAGTGAAAAACAAAGGTCCGTCCCTCTGTATAAATAGGGACGGACCTTTACATTATAGTGTGTTCAGGAATTCTGTCACTTGTTCTGGTGATTTGGCGTTGGCGCTGTGCAGATGGGCTTGTTTTTCGCCGTTTTTGTAGACAAGCAGGCTTGGGATGCCCATGACGTCATATTTCTCTGCGATTTCCGGGAATTCGTCCTTATTGATGTCATACCATTTATATTGATTGAATTCTTCCATGATTTCATCAATGAACATATCCATTCGACGGCAGTCCGGGCACCAGTCTGCATGGAATTTTACGATGACAGGCTCTGTTGATGTAATAAGATCGTCAAAGGTTTCTTTATTTTTGATTGATTGCATGATGATAACCTCCCTTTCCCACTTATTTTATACAAAACAGAGTCTGATTGTAAAACGAATCATTTTTCGTCTCATCTTGTACATGATAATATGAGAATACATTTTGAAAGAAAAAGGTGACAATATGCAGCCCATTAAAGTTGGTTTAGCAGGATACGGTTTTTCAGGACAAAGCTTTCATCGTCCTTTACTCTCTCAATTAGAGGAATTTCATATAGAAGCGGTCATGTCTTCCAATGAAGAAAAAGTATTAAACGATATGGAGGGGACGACTGTGGTGACCTCCCTTGAAGACCTGCTTCAGGAAGACATCGAATTAGTCGTCATCACAACTCCCAATCACCTTCACTACAGTATGATCAAGCAATCATTGTTAGCCGATAAGCATGTGATCGTAGAGAAGCCATTTGTAACGGATAGCCGGGAAGGGCAGGAGCTATTGGCACTGGCGAAAGAAAGAGGACTTCATCTCTCGGTTTTCCATAACCGGCGCTGGGATGCGGACTTCCTGACGATTCAGCAATTGGTGAAAGAAGGGACGCTTGGACCGATCTATACATACGAAGCGCATTTTGACCGGTACCGCCCGTCCATCAAGGACAGGTGGAAAGAGAATAAGATCGAAGGGGCAGGCGTCCTTTATGATCTAGGATCCCATCTGTTAGATCAAGCCCTCACCCTGTTTGGGAAACCCAATTGGGTGCAGGCGGATGTGTTCCCGCAGCGGGATCCGGAAAAGGCAGAGGACTACTTCCTCATCACCCTCGGATATGACGTCATGAGGGTTCAGCTGTATTCACGTTCAATCGTATTGGATCCAGGGCCACGCTATCAGGTCCATGGACTGAAAGGAAGCTTTGTGAAGCATGGAATGGATCGTCAGGAGGATGACCTTAAGGCAGGAAAGAATCCTGTTTCTGAAGAATGGGGAATCGAAGACGAAGAAAATTGGGGTGTCCTTACGACCATCTCAGGTGAAGAGGTGACATCTGAAGTCATTCCATCGGAAAAAGGGGACTACACTCAATTTTACCTTGGGGTATACGGGGCAGTAAGAGAAAATCAGCCTCTCCCTGTCGACCCGGAAGAGGCTTTGAACGTCATCACGATCATCGAAGCATGTAAAGAAAGTGCAGCATCCGGGCGAGTCATCAATATAAACTGAAAAAAGGGGCTCCCTACATGCGGAGTCCCTTCTCTTATTCCACCGTCCCGGCTTCTAAAATCTGAACATTGGCGTCAATATTGAATTTTACACGGGGATATATGCTGTCTTCCCATTCCTTGAAATCAAATCCCCGTACGCCGTGTTTTTGGATTTGCCCGATGCCGACAGGGTCGATTCCAAGATCCTGGAATTCTTTCAGCATTTTCATCCCATTTTCTTCAATATCTTTTTTCATTTGTTTCTCTACTTCTATCACTTTACCAGGCGTCAGTTTCTTACCGGTATACTCACGGATGATCCCCCTGATTTTGATGCGGATCGTCACTTCCACAGGATCGGCATGGTGCTTGACGATGATTTTGTTCTTGGAGATGAGACTGGTCACAGAGGCCTCAATGGACTTTTCCACATGGCCGCTGCTCTTTTCTTCTCCCATCTTGATGACGTGACTTCCTTCAGCATACTTATCCACTAGCAATTTGAAATAAAACATATCCTTGGCAGGAATCTTTTTGACCATTTTGTCTTTGTCGAATAAGGCGATGCCCGTGATACCCACGCTTTCATTGGATAATTGTTTCAAAATTGGCAGATAAGGTGTCTGACCGTCCTGGAAATAATCATAGATGAACATATGAAGATTGGTTTCGGGCAGTTCTCTCCGGGTGATATTGTGGTGGATCAGATTGGAGAGGTAGGTCCCGTTCCCCCTTAAGCCGTAATTCCCTTTAATGAGCTCGCCGGCTTCCCCTTCAGTCACAGTCAAATAAAGCCTGGCCCCAACACTCGCATCCCTTTGCAGGGAATCACCGATATCGATGATCCCCTTCTTGGCAAGCTCCTCACCGATCAAAACGACGTCCAAGCTTCCTCGGACCAGGGGTTGCTGTGATCTTCTTTCCAATTTCTCAAGCACTTCCCTTGTAGAGGAGGCTTCTGCTGACAGCGTCCCGTTTTGAATCGATTTATCCGCTAAGTAAATCGGGAAGAGGGCCGTACCCCTGATCTTATCCTCTCCCACGTAGTCGTAGGCTTTACCTGTTTCGATATATAGATCATCCAGGATTTCCTTTTCCACACATCCTGTGAGAGGTATGAAACAAATGAGAATAGCTGCGAGCAAACATGTACGTTTCATTGTTTATTCCTCACTTTCTTCATGATGATCACAAGCAACAGAAGAGCAGGAATGTAAAAATAATTAATGTAAAATCCAATCTGCCCTGATATCGTATTCAGGAAATTCACTTGTTTCCTGTCAGTGAAAAAGGTGAGGGCGGATAAGCAAAGGAGGCAGATGATCAATAAAGTATGCCTGTGCTTCAGTGGAGTCATCCGTTTTAAGGTTCTGCTTGCACACCAGATCGCAATACATACGTTTGGAAGGATGATCAAACACCAATTGGCAATACCGATATACTCAAACCGTTCCACGAATGGCATTTCGACGATTTTCCACATAGAAAGAGTGGCCCAGACGGTCTTTTCCAGCTGTTTCTGACTGAAAAACGCGAAAGAAACAACGGCTAATATCGTATAAAGGATAGTGGTCGTAAACAATGCCCAGTGGGCATATTTCTGAGATTTCTTAGCATCTTTCACAAAAGGATATAGTAGTAAAATGGCTTCATAACCTAAATACGTCAGGGACATGTTCTTGGTGGAAATCAATAGATCCATTACCGTATGGTCAAAGACAGGCAGGACATTCCGGAAGTCGGCATACTTAAAGGTGAAGGCAAACGTCAAAACGAGATAACTCGGAAGAAAAATCCCGAAAAAGGCAGTTCCGGTCACCGTCCGTACCCCGCCGTTGACAATATAGTAAACAAGGATGAGAAAGAGCAAAGAAAAGAAGAACGTACTCAATCTTGGATACATCCACACCTGTAATACCTCGATATACGTACGCATGATGGTAATCACCAGTAAACTGAAATGGATGACGAAGAAGAAACTGAATATTTTCCCGATCCACTTTCCGAATGCCACAGTGTGGGCAGATACAAGGTCTCCATCCACTCTATTTAAAATTTGATACATGAGAAACATGATAACGTGAGTGAATACACCTGCAAGAATGACAGAAATCCATCCATCATAGCCTGCATTTTTTGAAATGATACGCTGGAAACCGAGGACCCCTGCCCCGACTTGAATGGAGTGAATGAGAAAAAAGATCATGAACGGCGATATTTTTCTTCTATCCGGAATCGGCTGCATTTGATCACCTCCAACCATTATTCATCGATATCAAGCTTTTTCTTCCCTTCGGACGGACGGAACCTGAACGGTTTCTTTGTTCGAAGGTATTCAGGACGGCCGCCTTGTCTGCTGAAGGGAAGTCGAATGAGTGCATCTTTTAAGTCTTTTACCCGCGGTGGGAAAAGAGGTTCTAAAAACGGTCTGCCAAGGGACGTCAATTGCAGGAGATGACCCATCAGAAGGCAGAAACAGTAGACGATCCCAAGCAGTCCCCAAAGTTGTGCAAACAATAGGAAGGGAAAACGCAGTAGACGGATCGTATTACTCATCCGGTATACGGGAGTGGTAAAAGAAGCAAGGGCAGCAAGTGCCACCAATATGAGCAGTACATTACTCGTGATCCCCGCTTCAACGGATGCCGTCCCGATGACGATACCTCCAACGATACCGATTGTCTGACCAACCTTGGTCGGAAGGCGTGCTCCTGCTTCCCGCAGCAGTTCGATCGTCAATTCAAGAAATAATGCCTCGAGAATAGGGGGCAGAGGGATCTCTTGTCTTGACGTGATGAGTGTAGCCATTAAATCCTTCGGTATGAGCTCATAATGATACGTCAATGCGGCTACATAAATGGGTGTGATCAAAATGGAGAATGCCACGGCGAATACACGGACCAGACGCAGGAAAGAGGAAATGAAGAAATTCAGGAAATAATCCTCATATGCGTTAAAAAATTCTACAAGTGTGGTCGGCCCGATCAAAGCATGCGGCGATCCATCCACCATGATGGCAATTTTACCCTCGGCAAGTACGGACGCGACCCGGTCAGGTCGTTCAGAGTCCAATAGTTGCGGGAAGGGGGACTTACCGTTATCGGCAATCAGCTGTTCAACGAATGAGCTGTCTATGATTTGATCAAAGTCTATATCGCGTAATCGCTGCCGGACCGTATTGACGTTTGCTTCATCTGCCAGTCCGTCAATATACAACAGGACCACCCGGGTGTGGGTGAGTGTTCCGAGATTGAATTCTTCCACCAGCATTTCCTTGATGGGCAGCCGCTTTCTTAGCAGGTTCAGATTATCACTGAGAGACTCTACGAATGCCTCCTTGGGTCCGACGACACTGAACTCCACTTCCGGCTGAGAGACTTTCCGGCCCATTTCGTTCTTGGTCGCGATGAAGGCAAATTTTCGGTTGGAAGCATCCATTGTCAGGAGGGTATATCCGTTATACAGCTTCTGTTCGATTTGGGTTTCATCTGTGGAAATTTGAATATCCAAAACAGGGACCAGTGTCTTTAGATCATCGAAAGAGTGAAAATCCTTTGAAAGCAAGGAAGGAAGGACATCCTCCTGCAGGATCTTTCCATCAATCAACGTTGTGACGAAGTGCAGGCTGAACTTCACCCCTGTATGTGGATTCTGGTAAAAGGCCTGTTTATAATCGGCAGATTTCTCCGCTTCCTTTTTCAGACTTTCATATGATTGCTTCTTACTGTTCTTATCGCTGTTTTTCTTGTTCTTAAAGAATGAAAACATACTAATCCCTCATGTCCGATGTATGGTCTATCCTGTAGTGTTACCGAAAAAAGGAGAATTATGAGAAAGGAAGGGGCAAAGGGAAAAATGCGTAAAGCGTTCATGAAAATCAGCATAGAAAAAGCCGGAAAGGGGGGACGCCCTCTCCGGCTAACGTTTATTCCTGTTCCAGGAAATACTTTTCAATATCATCGAGCATCTCATTTGCTGCCAGGACTCCGCCTGCCGTGTTCCAAATCGCATCACTTACTTCATATACCTTATCTTGTTTTGCTACTTCAAGATTTTTGAACAATGGATCGTTCAGCCACTCCTCAGCAAGTTTGTTCGCTTCGCCGTCGCCTGTTTCATATGTGAAGTAGAACAGGACATCTCCGTCCATTGCCGGGATGCGTTCTTTCGTTACACCTTTTTCTGCAAAATCATCTACATCCTGACCTTCAGGACGGGCGAACCCTAATTGATCCAAGATCACTCCTGAGAATGAATCTTTATGATAAATTCTTACGTCTCCAGCTAAAAAGCGGACCATGGAAACTTTTTGATTCAGTTTATCGCCGAGTTTCCCTTTCAGATCTTCAATTCGCTGATCGTACTCCGCTAATACTTCCTGACCCTTATCTTCTTTATTCACTGCTTTGGCATATAACTCGAAATTTTCTTTCCAGTTACCGCGCAATGTTTCGGCCATGACGGTTGGAGCGATGTCCTTCAACTGATTGTACTGCTCTTCCTGGCGCATTTTGTTCCCGATAATCAAGTCCGGTTGAAGCTTTGCGATCGCTTCCATGTTTAATTCGCTCTCTGTACCCACGACTTCAACGTCTTTCATCTTGTCGGCGATGTGGTCATACCAAGGATCACCTGTCCAAGATTGAACGGCACCGACGGGAGTGACACCCATGGCAAGGAGAGCCTCGGTTCCTTCATTTGTAAGGATGACAACTTTCTTTGGCGTTCCTTTGATTTCCGTCGTCCCCATTGCGTGTTTCACTGTATACGTTTCTTCATTCGCATCATTTCCTGCGGATTCCTCTTTTTCTTCTTTATTTCCGCAGGCAGCAAGAAAGAGAAGCGTAGAGATCAACAGTAAAGATAGTAAGCCTTTTAATTTCATATGTAGATCCTCCTGATATATTTTATCGGTGATAATGATTATCATTTACACTCATAATGGTAGTTGAGAAGGTTTTTATTGTCAATACCTAAATGATAATGATTTTCAAAGTCATTGACGCTCCTTTTATTCTTCTTTAAAATAGAGAGGGAAGAGCAGTACCTGATGGTTTAATTGATTTCCTTTCCTTTAAGGAATAGAAAGGTTAGCACATAATGACTATTCAAAAAAAACTTCTTTTATTTATAGGAACATTTCTTTTTCTTATCCTGTGCATCGGGATCAGTATTGTATACGGATACACGGATACAAGTTGGCAAACAGCCATCGGGGCTTTTTCCAACCCGACTGGATCGACGGAGCATATCGTGCTTCAGACCATCCGGTTACCAAGGGCGCTCATAGCAGCGGCCGTCGGTGCCTCCCTTGCGATTTCAGGGGTTTTAATGCAAACATTGACCAATAACCCCCTCGCATCTCCAGGGATTTTCGGAATCAATGCAGGGGGAGCCTTTATGGTGGTCGTAGCGGTAACGCTCTTTGGCGTAACCAACCTGCAATCCTTTACGTGGCTCGCCTTTCTTGGTGCCGCCATTGCAGCGGTCGGCGTATTCGTCATCAGCTCTGCCGGAGATAAAGGCTTGACGCCTATGAAGCTGACGCTTGCTGGGGCGGCAATCACCGCTATGTTTTCTTCCTTTACACAGGGATTACTTGTCTTGAACGAAGCGGCACTTGAGCAGGTGTTATTCTGGCTCGCGGGATCTGTCCAGGGAAGAAGTCTTGATATATTGAGCGGGGTCTTTCCCTATATAGTGGCTGGCTGGATTCTTGCCCTCTTTATTGCCGGCAAGATGAATATCCTCGCCATGGGGGAAGATGTGGCGAAAGGACTCGGCCTGAAAACGAATGTAATCAAGTTTCTTGCTTTGATGGTGGTCGTCCTCTTGGCTGGCGGTTCCGTCGCTGTAGCCGGCCCCATCGGTTTCATCGGAATTGTCATTCCCCATTTAGCAAGGAAAATCATCGGCGTGGATCACAGGTGGCTGATTCCTTTCTCGGGACTTCTCGGAGCGATCTTATTACTGGCTGCCGACATTGGAGCACGCTACGTCATCATGCCCCAGGAAGTGCCAGTCGGTGTCATGACCGCCATCATCGGGGCACCATTCTTCGTGTATGTGGCAAGGAAGGGGTTTTAACCGATGAATCGATTTATAGGAAAACGATGGTTGCAGGACCGTGTTTCGATGCTCGTTGATCTTTCAGCACTTAAAAAAATAACCATCCTGGGTTTGATTACATTCCTGGTTCTGATCATGAGTACAGGAATAGGGGACCTGAAGATTGCCCCATGGAAGGTGATCAGTGTCTTCTTTGGAGGGGGGACGAGCCTGGAGCACCTCGTGGTGACGTCATTCCGCCTGCCGCGGATCCTCATCGCACTGCTTGCCGGGATGGCGTTAGCCGTTGCCGGGGGAATCCTTCAAGGGATGATACGCAACCCCCTTGCTTCACCGGACATCATTGGAATCACAGGAGGAGCGGGAGCATCTGTCGTAGCCTTCCTGACGCTTTTCAGCAATGATGATAATACGTTGATGGTCAGCATTAAATGGCTGCCGGTTGCGGCATTCATCGGCGCGACAGTCATTGCCTTTCTGGTTTACTTTTTAGCCTGGCGAAAAGGGGTATCACCTGTCAGACTTGTTCTGATCGGTATTGGTATCTCGGCTTTGACTCAAGCTTTGACCACGTTGCTTATGATACTCGGCCCGATCTACAGGGCCAGTCAGGCAAATATCTGGATCACAGGTACAGTGAACGGTTCTGATTGGCAGGATGTGTGGATCCTGCTTCCTTGGAGCCTGATCTTTATCCTGTTAAGCTTCTTTATTACCCGTCAGCTGAATATACAGGAACTAGGCGAAGAAATCGCCACTAGTGTTGGAGGGAATGTTCAGCGGCAGCGGTTCTTTCTCCTTCTCATGTCAACGGCGTTAGTGGGGGGAGCCGTCGCATTTGCCGGTGGAATCGGCTTTGTAGGCTTGATGGCTCCCCACATGGCAAGGAGGATGGTAGGTTCTTCTTTCGGGGCATTGCTTCCGACTGCAGCCCTGATCGGCGGGATCCTCGTCATGGTGGCAGATTTGATCGGCAGGACACTCTTCCTTCCACTCGAAGTCCCGGCCGGTGTCTTTACGGCAGCGATCGGCGCACCGTATTTTATCTATCTTTTATTCAAAACAAGAAATTCTTAAAGGAGTTGGCCATAGATGAGTGACGTACTACAAACGAAGGATTTGACTCTATCTTACGGGGAACGGACGATCATCGATGAATTGAATATTGACATTCCACAAGGGGAGATTTCGGTCTTCATCGGCGGGAACGGCTGCGGGAAATCCACGCTTCTTCGTTCCATCGCCCGTCTGCTTAAGCCGAAGCAGGGATCGGTCCTGTTGGACGGGGAGGCCATCTCACGTTTGTCAACGAAGGAAGTCGCTCGTAAAATGGCCATTCTTCCTCAATCCCCAACGGCTCCAGAAGGGCTGACCGTCCTTCAGCTCGTCAAGCAGGGGCGCTACCCTCATCAAACCTGGCTCAAGCAATGGTCACAGAAAGATGAAGAAATTGTCCAGGATGCGTTGAAAGCAACGAAGATGGAGGATCTGCAGCACCGGAAAGTGGATGAACTATCGGGAGGGCAGAGGCAGCGCGCGTGGATCGCCCTGACACTCGCACAGGATACAGACATCATCCTGTTGGATGAGCCAACGACGTATCTTGATATGACCCATCAGATCGAGATACTGGACTTATTATTCGAACTGAATGAGAAAGAGCAGCGCACCATCGTCATGGTCCTTCATGACCTGAACCTTGCCTGCAGATACGCCCATAATATCGTAGCCATCCGGGATAAACAGATCTATGCTCAAGGAAAACCTGAAGAGGTGATCAGCTGTGAACTCGTGAAAAATGTGTTCGATATGGACTGCCAGGTATCCCGGGACCCATTATTCGGCACGCCTTTATGCATCCCGTTCGGTAGAGGACGATGCATCTTGAAAGACGCAGTGGAGACAGGATGAGCACCCTCACCGAACAGCAGTGGGAGATCTTGAGGAAATACCGTTTCCACGCGTCCGCCCCTGCTTTAAAAGGGGAAGAGGCAACCTCATTCCTGGATGGCGGGAAGATGAAATCCTATTTATCCCAGCGTCGCTCCCTGATCGGGACGGACGACTTTAAAGTTGCCGCCTCCCTATTCATGAAGCGCTATGCGTTTGTAGCAGCAATGGGTTTAATGACCATGACATACTGGAATAAGAAATTGAATCTCAAGCCTGAAAACCTGATCATGGTCGATGGGGAGAAAAATGGATTATGGATGCCTCAATTCCACTTGAAGGATGCGTCGGTGACGGAGTTTACTTCCCTTGAAGAAAAGAAGACGTTCATTCAATCCATTTTCCGGGATCATCTCGATCACGTGATTCAGTCGATTAAACGTGCCACAAAGCTATCGAACCTGATTCTTTGGGAAAACATTGCCGTATATGTATTCTGGATATTCGAGAGTGATGACTTCCTTCTAAACGAAGGGACGGGGAGCGGCCGTGATGACCAACTGCGGATGCTCCTGTCAGATGAAAACAGCCCCTGGTTCGGAAACTATCACCGAAATCCACTGGCCAGATATTATAGCAGTAAAGTAAATGTAGAGGGGAAAACGGAAAAAATGCGTGTCAGAAAAACATGCTGCTTCTCCTACAGACTGGAGAACGGGGAACAATATCGCTGTAAAACTTGTCCGCAGACCTGTCTGATTAAAAAGACCTAATTCACATTTGCAAGGAGGCTAACGCAATGAAGGAATTCCCTGAACAATTTGATGCGTTACTTGAAAAGTACACGGAACTGTTGGTGGGTGAAACCGACGCAAGTAAGAAAGAAATGGTGACACAATACGCTCTTTACTCATTTATCGCGAAGAACATGCCGGCACTGGTGAAACATTGGAATTCCCTCTACCCGGAGGGGAAAGATGAAATGAAACGGATCGTCGGGGAGATCAAAGAGATGAATGAAGCACATCGGGCGGAAATGAGCAGGAAGAAAAAAGATGAATGACGATACTGATTGAAAAAGTACCCTTCTGGTGTGAAGAGGGTGCTTTTTTTTTTGGATTCTATCCCCAACAAAAAAAGGCAGACCCGAGTCTGCCTTCCGTTCATTATTGGAGCTGACCGCCGTACCCATATGGAAATTGGGAAGAATACTGCTGATGCTGTTGATAGGACTGCTGGATCTTTTGACTGTCGGCCGCCTCCAGCTTGTACCAGCCTTTGCGGAACATTTCATTGTATAATTCCCGTTGGGCATTTTGCGTTTCGTTGAAAATCGTCAGGAGATCCTGATATAAAGCTTGATGGCTTGCTTCATTCAAAGCCGTACAATAGGAAGCCGTCATATATTTTTCATGGGACAGGACATCCGTAATGAAGTCGCGATCATTCATTTGTGGCGTTTCCGGCACTTGCGTTTGGGGATTTTGGATTTTTTGCTGATTCTGTTGATTCATCGTTTAAGGACTCCTTTCTACATCATATTTTGGTTGGTCGTATTTAGATGGGCAAGCAGCTGTTGGTAGTGGCGCTGATGCATCTGGCCGCATTTATCGAGCTCCGCTTTAATCTCCGTATCCTGACAGTGAGCAGCGGCAAAATGACATTTCTTCATGGCAGTCAGATTCCAGGCAAGCATGTCATTTAAATAAAGTGAATCCTTCGTAGTGAGCATATGCGGCGGCTGTGTGTACGTTTGCTGCTGGCTCCCTTGTTGAGGTTGTTGTTGCATATTCCATTCCTCCGTTTCCTTTTTTAGTCTTCGATACCCTTTCTCAGGTGCTTTCGGATAGGTAATATTACCCTGTATACGGCACGGTAAGAAAGCGGTATCATCAGAAGGCAAAGGTTAGTTTTCCTACTATCCAACATCCTTATTCACATATTTACAAATTCCGATAATATTCTACTAAGAAAGTTTTGAAAGTATATTCAAATCGTTTAAAAGGTGATAAAATGTTGGTAGATATACTGCGTATGAACCTTCTCTTTTTTATCAAATAAGAAAACGTTTTCATAGCATGGTATATATGTTTTTTCAGGGGGTAAGCAACATGGAGCAAGCAATGCGTAATTTCTTTTTATTCCTTTCAAAAAATAAGCCGATGACGAAACTTGCCAAAAAGTATGGCCTGCGCTTTGGTGCCGGTCGGTTCGTTGCGGGGTCTTCCATCCTGCAGGCAGTTGAGGTTATTCGTGAGCTGAATAGTCAGAATCTTGTTGTAACGATCGACTATTTGGGAGAGTTTGTGGACAATGAGCGTGAAGCAAACGAAATGGCCCTTGAATGTGTAGAAGCGATTCGTGCCATCGGGAGAGAGAAACTCGACTCTCAGCTATCTCTAAAAATGACTTCAATGGGACTGGATATTTCTGAAGAGGTAGTCATGAAGAATATGAGAATGATTCTTGAAGAAGCAACCAAACAGAACGTATTCGTGACCATTGACATGGAAGACTATTCCCGCTGTGGAAAGACCATTGATATTTTCACGAGGCTGAAGTCAGAGTATGATAACATCGGCACGGTCATCCAAGCCTATTTATATAGAACAGAAAAGGATATCGATGATTTGAATGCGTATTCCCCCAATCTGCGTCTTGTAAAAGGGGCTTATAAAGAGTCACCTGAAGTTGCGTTCCCGGAAAAGAAGGACGTGGACGAGAATTTCAAAAAAATCATCAAGACTCATCTATTGAACGGGAATTATACGGCGATTGCCACCCATGATGATGAGATGATCGAATATACGAAGAGACTCGTGGAAGAATACAAGATTCCGCGAGATCAGTTCGAGTTTCAAATGCTTTTCGGCATCCGTGTGGAACGTCAGCATGAACTGGTCAAGGAAGGCTACAAAATGCGTGTCTATGTTCCATACGGCACGGACTGGTACGGATACTTCATGAGAAGACTGGCTGAAAGACCGGCCAACGTCGCCTTTGTTCTAAAAGGGGTCATGAAAAAATAATAGTAAGTAAGATGAAGACTCTATGGAAGCTCATAGGGTCTTATTTATTTATAGGAGATGGGAGGAAGGGAGAATGAAGATCGTTCCTTTTCGGGTGGAAGGAAAGTATTTCAAGAAAATGATTTCGTTATATTGCAGGCTATTTCAGGTGGATCCAAGGGGAATGGAAGACCAATTCAAACGGCATTCCACGTATCCCCTTTTTGAAGGATACCTCGCCATTCTAGATGAACAAGTGGCAGGATATATTTATGGTTATTCTTCAAGAAAGGGTCAATACTATCACGAACTGCTGGCACGTCATTTACATTCCGAACCTGAATGGGTGAAAGATTGCATGGAACTGGTGGAACTGGGGGTCGACCCGGCATACAGAGGCAGGGGGATCGGGAAGCTACTGGTTGGGCAATTACTGCAAAATAGAGAAGAGAAACGGGTACTCCTCACGACCCGCAAAGATAATCACACGGCCATCGCCTTTTATCATGCCGGGGGATTTAAGGTCATCCGGGAAGGATTTTATCCGAATGTCCCACATGAATATATCATTATGGGCAAGCATTTATAGGGGCTGGTGAGGAAGGCATAATAATTGTTACGAAATTCACAATGTTATATGATAGAAAGGAATAATCTTCATGAAATAAGAGGCGATATTATGGAAATAACCATTGATAATTTGACCCTGCTCCTTGGCCTCTTGCTGTTGGTCGGTGTGATCACCGCTAAATTCTCCACACGATTAGGCGTCCCCTCATTGATTTTGTTCATCATCGTGGGAATGGTCTTAAATACATACTTCTTCTTTGATAATGCCCCTATGACCCAATTCATCGGTACGCTTGCACTCATCATCATTTTGTTCGAGGGCGGACTTCAGACGAAATGGGGGAATGTGCAGAAGGTGTATAAGCCCGCCCTAACACTTGCAACCATCGGGGTTGTCGCAACCACCGTATCCATCGGGGTGGCAGCCAAGTATATACTCGGCGTGAGCTGGCTTGAAGGGATGTTATTTGGGGCCATCGTCGGGTCAACCGACGCTGCAGCAGTGTTTTCCGTACTTGGGAACAAAAACATCAAACCGAAGATATCTGCCACACTTGAAGCGGAGTCCGGCAGTAATGACCCCATGGCCATTTTCTTAACCGTTGCATTTTTACAATTGATTCAATTCCCTGGATTGAATCCCGCTTCCCTGATCCTGAGCTTCTTTTGGCAGATGGGAATGGGCTTGGTACTTGGACTGGTCCTGGGTCTCGCCTCCGTGTGGATCATCAATCGAATCAATCTGGATTCATCCGGACTGTATCCGGTCCTGTCCATCTCCCTTGCCATATTCACTTATGCCTTCACAAGCATCCTGGAGGCGAGTGGTCTCTTGGCTGTGTATATCATGGCAATCGTCGTCGGGAATAAGGAACTCACCTACCGCCATTCCATTGTCCGCTTCAATGAAGGATTTGCGTGGATGATGCAGATCGTCATGTTCATCCTCCTGGGATTGCTGGTCTTCCCTCAGCACCTTCCGGGGATAGCCTGGCAGGGAATCATACTTGCGATTCTATTGATTGTAGTAGCGAGACCTCTCGGAGTCTATTTAAGCTTAGCGCTGGCGAAGAACTTCACCACTAAAGAGAAATTCTTCATATCATGGGCAGGCTTAAAGGGCGCGGTCCCGATCGTATTGGCAACGTATCCGATGGTGGCAGGAATTGAAAACAACGAAGTCATCTTCAACGTCGTATTTTTCGTCGTGCTGCTCTCTGCTCTCATCCAGGGAACGACCATCTCCCCTCTGGCCAACTATCTTAAGCTTGCAGGAGAAGAAAAACCGCCGGTCGCCCACAGCATCGAAATCGTTTCAATCGGGAAAACAAATAATGAAATGCTTGAAGTCCTCATTAATGACGATGCCTCTATTACAAACAGGGTGATTAAAGACATCGAACTCCCTGAAAAAACGTTGATCTCTGCGGTCATCCGACACAATGAATTGATCACTCCCACAGGGGATACCATGATTAAAGCTGGCGATACACTTTATGTAATGGCCGATAAAAGTCAAAGAAAGCGTGTCAATAAACTGTTGAATGAAAAAGGGAATGTAAGCCCCTCAACAAAAGTTGATCCAGTATGATAGAAAAAAAGCAATCTTCCTTTTTGGAAAGATTGCTTTTTTTTGAATGAAGATCAGTCAGCAGAAACAGCTGCTTTTCCCATTGTTTTTTTCTCGAAGAGCTGTTCGAATAACGGGAAGCTGTACTGAACCACGAACCCTAAAGTGAGGGTGACAATGATCGTCCCGATTCCGATATCCCCTTTAAAGAGAAATGCCAGGGAAAGGGCAAACCCTTCACTGATGATCCGGGAGTTACGAAGGTTTAACCCGAAACGTGTATGGATGGCTACCATAAGAGTATCCATCGGACTCGCTGGAAACTTCGCCTGAAGGTAAATCGCAATTCCAAGTCCCATCGTCAAAATCCCGGAAGCGAGGGCAACCAGCTGATTCAAGAGCATCCCGGGTGCATAATTGTTAAAGACAACAAGCAGCCAAAAATCGATTAAAAGGCCAATGACAAGAATTGATCCTGCCGCGAGGACATCAGGTTTCTTTTTCATAATGAGGGCATTGAGACCGATCAACACAATCCCATTGATAAATACGGCCGTCCCCACGGTAAATCCGAACATATTCGACTCCCCGACTGCGAGGGCATCCCAGGCAGAAGCTCCGAGGCCCGACTTAATGATCAGGGCAACCCCCATCGTTAAAATGAAAAGTCCAATCGTAAAAAACAAAAATCTGCGCTTCATTCACATAGTCTCCTTATCTGTAAACGTTATCATTCATATACTTAAAAAAACAGACGTGCTACTTTGCCTGTGATGCCGGTGGTAAAGTAGGAGGTCTGACGTCTTTAAATTGATAGTAATAGTTTACTTTAAAATGAACGGGAAGGCAAAGTTAATTTTTGTATGGGAGAGGGGAGGACGTCACATAAAGAAAACAGCACCCGATCATTTTTTATCAGGTGCCATCTCCCATTCCTATGGTTGCTTCTTAAATTGATTGTTTTGACTGTTTCGCTTGCCGCCGCCGTCCATCTCAACCGTCGGACCGGCATCCCCCTTCACACTCGCTGCACTAACCCCAGCCTTAGAAGGATTCTTCTTCTGCTTCGCCATCTCGAACACCTCCACCCCTAACATTCCCGGATCCCCCATAAAATATGAGGGACGGACCTCCAATTTTCAGTGGAAACGAAGACGCCAGAGCATGAAAACCCTTTGATATCGGGCTTGCCATAAAAAATGGGAGCAGAAATGGTCGTCTACCCAAGGTCCGTCCCTCCAACATTTCATATATATATAATAGGAGAGGATAGGATGGCGCTTGTGTGTAGGCACGTGGACTTGGGTGGGTGAATAGGCTGATTTAGACGAACGCCTATGTAGGTTCGGAGAGACAATAGTGAATTTTTTGTAAATATAACTCTTTAAATATTGCGATATTTTAGAATTTCCGATATATTAGATGTAACAGGAACTCATTCGAGTCTTTTTTTTAAGTGAAAAATGAATGAGTATTCATTCAAAGTGTGTATAAGGGGGAAATACCATTGGTTCGTAGAATTCAGAAAGCCGCAGTGTTAGGATCAGGAGTCATGGGTTCAGGAATAGCCGCGCATCTTGCAAATATCGGCATCCCGACAATGTTATTAGACATCGTACCAAGAGAATTGACAGACGAACATAAAGCAAAGGGATTGACAGAAGAGAGTAAGGCGTTTCGTAATCAGTTCAGTGAAAACGCTTTAAAAAAGCTCTTTAAGCAAAAACCGGCACCATTGACGTCCAAACAGAATGCTTCACTTATTACGGCAGGTAACTTCGAGGATGACCTTCAATATATCAGTGATTGTGACTGGGTCATCGAAGTAGTCGTTGAGAATCTGGATATTAAGAAGAAAGTATTCGAACAAGTGGAACGCTACCGCAAGCCGGGGAGCATCATCAGTTCCAATACGTCAGGGATTTCGATCGAAGCGATGTCAGAAGGGCGCACAGAAGATTTTCAAAAGAATTTCTTAGGAACGCATTTCTTCAATCCGCCACGTTACTTAAAACTTCTTGAAGTGATCCCGACGAAGAAGACGGATCCGGAAGTAGTCGACTTCATGAAAACATTTGGTGAAGATGTCCTCGGTAAGGGTGTCGTCATGGCGAAGGATACGCCAAACTTCATTGCGAACCGTATCGGAACATATGGCTTACTGATCACGGTGCAGGAAATGTTGAAGGGCGGCTACTCTGTAGGGGAAGTCGACTCCATTACAGGACCAGTGATCGGAAGACCGAAAAGCGCCACCTTCCGTACACTTGATGTCGTGGGTCTTGATACATTCGCTCATGTTGCAAAGAACGTGTATGACCAGGTGGAAGGCGAAGAACAGAAGGTGTTCGAAGTACCGGCATTCATGCAGAAAATGCTTGAAAACGGCTGGCTTGGAAGTAAGAGCGGGCAGGGCTTCTTCCTTAAGAAAGGGAAGGAAATCCTGGAGCTTAATCCTGAGACGATGGACTATCAGCCCCGCCAAAAGCTGAAAACAGCTTCACTTGAATTGGCGAAAAATGAAAAAGGCTTAAAAAACAAAGTCAAATCACTTGTTTATGCAAAAGATCAGGCAGGATCACTACTGTGGAATATCGTGTCTCCGGTCTTAACGTATTCAGCCGAGCTGCATGGTGAAATTGCCGATGACATCGTGGGCATCGACCAAGCCATGAAATGGGGCTTCGGATGGGAAATGGGACCATTTGAAACATGGGATGCAATCGGAGTTGAAAAGTCAGTAACCCGTATGAAGGAAGAGGGCCGCACTGTACCACAGTGGGTGGAGACGATGCTTTCAGAAGGCAACTCCACATTCTATAAAGAAGAAAACGGTGAGCGTTACTTCTATCACAATGGCGAGTATCGACTTGTAGAACGGAACCCGAAGGCAATCGACTTAAAGGCGCTGAAGAACTCAGGAAAGCTCATCAAAAAGAATTCCGGTGCAAGCCTGATTGACATCGGGGACGGAATCGCCCTTCTTGAATTCCACTCTCCAAATAACGCCATCGGCATGGATATCACGCAAATGATCAATTTTGCCGTTGATGAAGTAGAGAAAAACTACAAAGGTCTCGTCATTGGGAACCAGGGCAAGAACTTCTGTGTCGGAGCAAACCTTGCCATGATCCTTATGGAAGCACAGGATGACAATGTCTTTGAAATTGACATGGTCGTGAAACACTTCCAGCAGGCAATGATGAAGATTAAATATTCCTCTAAACCAGTTGTTGCAGCACCATTCGGTATGACATTAGGCGGAGGAAGTGAAGTCTGCTTACCGGCTGCCCACATCCAGGCTTCCATGGAAACGTACATGGGATTGGTTGAAGTCGGTGTAGGATTGATCCCTGGGGGAGGCGGAAACAAAGAGCTTTATATGAAGCACTTAGCCAACCTGCCAAACGGTGTGGAATTCGATCTTCAAAAAGTGGCCAATAAAGTATTCGAAACGATTGCCATGGCGAAGGTCTCCACATCCGGTGATGAAGCAAGGGATAATAATTTCTTAAATAAAGCCGATGGAGTCAGCGTGAACAATGATCATTTACTATATGATGCAAAACAGGCAGCACTCAGCCTATATGAAGCAGGTTACTCGGCTCCGATCCGTAAAAAGGTTCCGGTCGTAGGTGAGCCGGGATATGCCACTCTTCTTCTTGGAGCTCAGTCCATGTTCCAATCAGGCTTTATTTCTGACCACGATCTGATGATCGCGAAGAAGCTTGCTTATGTGATTGCAGGCGGAAAAGTACCATACGGAACAGAAGTGGATGAACAGTATCTGTTGGATCTGGAAAGAGAAGCATTCCTAAGCCTTGTTGCACAGCCTAAGTCTCAGCAAAGAATGCAGCACATGCTTGTAAAAGGAAAACCATTACGCAACTAATCAGCGTTTCAATCATAGTAGAAAGCGGGGGAATATCATGCGCGAAGCAGTCATTGTCGCTGGTGCAAGAACACCAGTCGGAAAATCTCGAAAAGGATCATTGGCTCAGGTAAGACCGGATGATCTTGGAGCACTTGTAGTAAAAGAAACCCTTAAGCGTGCAGGGAATTATGAAGGGAACATTGATGACTTGATCATCGGGTGTGCAATGCCGGAAGCAGAGCAAGGGTTGAATATGGCACGAAATATCGGGGGACTTGCAGGTCTTCCTGATTCCGTACCGGCAATCACCATCAACCGTTACTGTTCATCAGGTTTACAATCCATTGCCTATGCGGCTGAAAAAATCATGCTCGGTCATTCTGACACGGCGATCGCCGGTGGAGCGGAATCTATGAGTCTTGTCCCGATGATGGGCCATGTGGTCCGCCCGAACTCGAAGCTTGCTGAAAATGCCCCTCAATATTACATGAGCATGGGTCATACAGCAGAACAGGTTGCAACGAAGTTCGGCGTATCCCGTGAAGATCAGGATGCCTTTGCAGTAAGAAGCCATCAAAAAGCGGCCAAAGCAATCGCTGAAGGGAAATTCGATGATGAAATCGTCCCTGTTGATGTACTCCATCGTTCAGTGAACGGTGAAAATAAATTCGTTGAGAAATCCTTCCAATTCACAAAGGATGAAGGTGTACGTGCCGGAACAAGTTCGGAAGTACTGGCTAAATTACGACCGGCTTTCAATGTGAAAGGCTCTGTAACGGCAGGGAACTCATCACAAACGAGTGACGGAGCAGCGGCAGTCATGGTGATGGACCGTGAAAAGGCTGGATCATTGGGTCTGCAGCCGATGGCGAAATTCAGAAGCTTCGCAGTAGCGGGTGTACCGCCTGAAATCATGGGAATCGGCCCTGTGGAAGCAATCCCACGGGCACTTAAAATGGCAGGACTAGAGCTTTCGGATATCGGATTATTTGAACTGAATGAAGCATTTGCTTCCCAATCGATCCAGGTCATCCGCCAGCTCGGATTGGATGAAGAACGAGTGAACGTGAATGGTGGAGCCATCGCTCTCGGTCATCCACTGGGATGTACCGGCGCGAAGCTGACTCTTTCACTGGTCCATGAAATGAAACGCAGAAACCAGCAATTCGGTATCGTCACCATGTGTATCGGCGGCGGAATGGGAGCAGCAGGCGTATTTGAATTAATCGGTTAACAGGAGGGACGGACCTCGATTCCCGAGGCCCTCTACTCTTTCAAAATATCATATTAGGGGGATTCGAAATGGCGAATCAAACAGAAAAGCTAATCAAGGGTGGAAGTTTTTTAATTGAAGATGTAAGCTTTGAGCAAGTTTTCACACCGGAGGATTATTCCGACGAGCAAAAAATGATTGCGAAGACGACAGAGGACTATGTGCTGAATGAAGTCGTGCCTGTCATTGATAATCTGGAAAATCATGAGTTCGATCATTCTGTACGTCTTTTAAAGGAAGCGGGGGATCTTGGTCTTCTGGGAGCAGATGTACCTGAAGAGTACGGCGGACTGGGACTTGATAAAGTAAGTTCGGCTTTGATTGCTGAAAAAATGTCACGTGCAGGAGGATTCTCCATCTCCCACGGAGCTCATGTGGGTATCGGATCCCTTCCGATCGTCCTATTTGGTAACGAAGATCAGAAGCAAAAGTATCTTCCTGCCCTTTCCACTGGTGAAAAATTAGCGGCTTACGCATTAACTGAGCCAGGTTCAGGTTCAGATGCACTTGGTGCGAAAACGACGGCTAAATTGAACGCAGAAGGTACTCACTACATCCTGAACGGAGAAAAACAATGGATCACAAACTCTGCATTTGCAGATGTATTCGTTGTATATGCAAAAATTGATGGGGAGCATTTCTCAGCATTCATCGTAGAAAAAGAATTCCCTGGCGTTTCAACAGGCCCTGAAGAAAAGAAAATGGGAATCAAGAGCTCTTCGACTCGTACATTGATCCTTGAAGATGCGGAAATCCCAGTGGAGAACCTTCTTGGAGATGCCGGTAAAGGCCACATCATCGCCTTCAATATCTTGAACATCGGGCGTTACAAATTGGGAGTAGGCGCTGTCGGAGCAAGTAAACGTGCCCTTGAAGTAACGGTTCAATACACGAATCAGCGCCAGCAGTTCAAAACACCGATCTCAAGCTTCAACTTGACGAAAGAAAAGCTTGCGACTATGGCGTCTAAATTGTACGCTGCGGAATCTTCCGTTTACCGCACAGTAGGATTATTCGAGGATCGCATGAGCAAACTGACGGATGAAGAAGTAAAGAATGGGACAGAGGTTGCAAAATCCATTGCGGAATATGCAATCGAGTGTTCACTAAACAAATTCTTCGCCACAGAAGTGCTTGATTATATCGTTGACGAAGGCGTTCAGCTTCACGGTGGATACGGCTTCATGCAGGAATATGAAATTGAAAGAATGTACCGTGATTCCCGTATCAACCGTATCTTCGAAGGAACGAATGAAATCAACCGACTTCTTGTTCCAGGCACATACCTTCGTAAAGCCATGAAAGGTGAACTGCCATTACTTCAAAAAGCGCAGGCTCTTCAAGAAGAATTGATGATGCTTATGCCTGAAGAAGTGGGCGATGAGCCATTGGCACAAGAGAAGTACCTTGTGAAAAATGCCAAGAAAATCGGTTTGATGCTGGCAGGATTGGCTGCACAGAAATATGGTAAAGCCCTTGAAAAAGAACAGGAAATCCTTGTGAACATTGCGGATATCGTTTCACAAGCCTACGCAATGGAATCCGTTGTCCTTAGAACGGAAAAAGCGATTGAAAAAGGTGGCGTGGAGAAAGCGAAACAAAAGCTTCTTTACACACAAATCTTCTGTCAAGAAGCTTTCAACGAAATTGAACAGCATGCAAAAGAAACGCTTGTGGCAACTGAAACTGGTGACACACTGCGCATGATGCTGTCAGCTCTTCGTAAATTCACACGCCACACACCGATCAACGTGATCGCAGTGAAGCGTGAAGCGTCAGAAAAACTGATCGATGTAGAAAAATATGCACTGTAAGTAATGCAGGGACGGACCTCCGATTTGGAGGTCCGTCCCTCTTTTATTGACATTCCCTCTTCAATAAATTATTATATGTTTAAACACTTAAACGTTTAAGTGTTTAAACATATAATATAAGGTGGTCATAATAGATGAATAAAACAGTTTTAATTACCGGGGCTTCAAGCGGGATCGGACTAAACTTTTGTCATAAGTTTGCAAGCTCGGGCCATGACGTGATTCTGGCAGCAAGAAGCGAGGGGAAACTCCTGACTGTTGCAGAAGAACTCAAGAACAAAGACGGTGTGAACACCCACGTGTTCCCCACCGATCTTTCCAAAGCCGGAGCAGCAAAAGAATTATATGAGGGCATCAAAGCTTACGGGCTCCAGGTTGATATCCTCATCAATAATGCCGGATTCGGATTATTCGGGGAGTTTGAAGAAACGGAGCTATCAAAAGAACTCGATATGATTCAAGTGAACATCACTGCCCTGACGGAGTTAAGCAAGTATGTTGGTAAAGAGATGGTAAGCAGGAAGCATGGTCAGATTCTGAATGTCGCATCCACAGCTGCCTTTCAGCCGGGTCCACTGATGGCGGTTTACTATGCAACTAAGGCCTATGTCCTGTCTTTCTCGGAAGCTCTTGCCAATGAGTGGGCCACGCACGGGGTGAAGGTGACGGCTTTATGCCCGGGTGCCACCCAAACAGGGTTCAGTGATGCTGCTGAACTTCAGTCTTCCAAACTTTTTCAGTCAGGTGTGATGAGTGTGGAAGACGTGGTGGAAGAGGGATACAAGCAAATGATGACGAAGAACAAAACCGTAATCGTCCCGGGGATGAAAAATCGGATACTCACCCAGTCGATCCGGTTTATGCCCCGTAAAATGGTCACGAATATTGTTCGCAAGGTACAAGAACGGGTATAATGATACGTGAATGAGCAGAAGGGAGAAGGCTATGGGTCAAAAAGCAATCGATACATTCCGTGCTTGTATTCCATTATTCCAAGCGTTGAGTGATCCTTATCGTCAGGACATCATTTTACTTCTTGCCGAACAAGAACCTCTGACGGTCAATCAAATAACAGAAAATCTGACATTATCCCGACCTGCTGTGTCCCATCATCTCAAGATCCTCAGAGATCAGCAACTGGTGTCACTGGAGCAAAAAGGAACACAGCGTTTCTATTCTCTTGAGCTGGACAACGCAACCGTCCTCCTTAAAGAATTGGTACAAACCGTTGAAAATCAATGTGAGTAATGTTCCGGAAAAGAAGGATACTAACGAATATTGTCGAATGTAAGAAATAGATTCACGGTGACCGGATGGGCAATACACCCTATCCGGTACCTACCAGGAAAGGTGGTGCAATGATGTCATTGACTTTTTATTCTTATCCAAAATGCGGTACATGCCGCAAGGCAAAAAAGTGGCTGGAGGACCAGGGTCTCTCCATAGACGAAATACATATTGTAGAAAATCCCCCGTCAAAAATGGAGCTTAAAAACCTGTACGAAAAGAGTGGACTTCCTTTGAAGAAGTTCTTCAATACAAGCGGCAAAAAGTATCGTGAACTTGGCTTGAAAGAGAAAGTGAATTCAGCTTCTGACGATGAATTATTAGAAATCCTTTCCTCTGACGGGATGCTGATCAAACGTCCGATCACAACGGATGGAAGCAAGGTGACCGTAGGATTCAAAGAGGAAACATTCGAAGAAACCTGGAAGTAAAATCGGCTCCGTAATTTCCAGATCATGGACACTGAAAAAGTTTCATTATTCATGCTGAGTTTTCTTGCTTTTTCATTGAAAAGTGTGTCAATATTAGGTTGTATAACTAGCATTTGGAGGGATAGAGAATGAGTACACCGAAAGAACTTCGTTATTCTGAAGAACATGAGTGGGTCAAAGTTGAAGGGGAAAATGTACGCGTGGGAATCACATCATTTGCACAATCCGAGCTGGGCGATATCGTATTCGTCGAGTTACCTGAAGTTGGAGATGAAATCAAAGCGGACGAGCCTTTCGGCAGTGTTGAATCGGTAAAGACCGTTTCTGAGCTATACGCACCTGTTTCCGGTAAGGTGGTAGAAGTGAATGAAGAGCTGTCCGACAGCCCTGAGTTCGTGAACGAATCACCTTATGAAAAAGCATGGATGGTCGTTGTGGAACCAACAGACACTGGAGAAGTAGACAAGCTGATGACAGCTGAAGAGTATGATAAAATGATCAATGAAGGATAATTTCCACCCGGGACACCTTGAGGATTTCTCAAGGTGTTTTGTTTTTCTTTTTGGGCATCATATGGGTATTCGCAAAAAGAAAGGATGAATACGCATGGTACTTGAACCAAAGAAATTAGATGTCACAAGCAGGGTGACAGGCAGGCTGAAAAATGGTGAAGTCGAATTATTCCTCGACGGTCAGCCAATCGGCAAAACGTCCTTGCCCCTTGATGGACTGACAATGGAACCGAACTTCGAAGCAAAAGAGAATAAAATTTATCAGAACTATACTTCCACCGAAGGCCATGATGCAAGGTACACGGATTGCGACGAAGGTGGATGGTGTTAAAGGTGACCCGCGGTGCCAGATTCGTGTATGGATCTGGCACCATTTCTATAAGCAATGAAACAAACCACTTGCACTATTTTTTGTAAACATGAGAAAATATGAGTAGAAAGTGGACATCATCTCTTGTTATCTGAATATACTATCCTAATCTTATTTCTGAAAGATAAGGTGATGATCATGATGGAACTTGACGAAAAGGTAATCATTGTCGAAGGTACAACAGACAAGCGGAAAGTAAGAGACATAATCAAAGAACCGATAGAAATTATTTGCACAAATGGAACGATAAGCATCACCAAAATGGACGAACTCATCGATGAGCTGTTTGAAAGGGATGTATACATCCTCGTCGATGCGGATGATGCAGGGGAGAAGTTACGTAAACAATTCAAGCGTGAATTCCCCGAGGCGGAACACCTTTATATAGACCGGATGTATAAGGAAGTGGCCGCGGCCCCGGAATATCATCTTGCCTCCGTTCTCATTGGTGCCAATATCGATGTGCATAAAGAATATCTTGGAAAAAGGATGATTTAGTTTTGTTGGAGGTAAGCCAGACAGAAGAATTAAACGAATCGATCAGATCCCATGCGTTGGAAGCCGTTTATCTATATACACCGATGTGTGGTACATGTCAGGTCGCGGGTAAAATGTTGGAAGTGGTCGAGAAACTCCCCCAGTCATTTCATTTTGTGAAGGCGAACCTGAACTATCTGCCCCAATTTGCCGAAGAACAATCCATTGAAAGCGTCCCCTGCCTTCTTTTATTTAAAGATGGACAGGAAATGGAAAGAATCTATGCCTTTCAATCCGTCCCATTCCTATACGAAACCATCAACAAAATCCAAAACATCTAGTGGGGATAAGAGACCTTTATGAAAGGTCTTTTTATTTTGTCTTCACTTCCTTCTTCACCAGCTTTAGAATAAGGATGAAATTGCCCTCTGTCGCATATTAATCTAATTTGAGATGTACATGATTAGTGTTGATTGGAGCGGAAGATGCTCGACTCCTTCGGGAATAGCGGAAAAGTTGAGACCCCGCAGGGCGAATGCCCGAGGAGGCTCAACTCACGCCCCGAGGAAAGCGAGCATCTGGAGCGGAAATCAACAAGCACGATGCTGATAAGAACAGAAAAGTTTATGAAAACAGTAATTTTCTTTCTACAAACGAGGACATATTTCTTGGGAAATGTTTCGAATCCCATCATTTTTTGACTGGTCATCACCTAATTTCTTACTGTTCGACAAATAAGATAAACTCATTCAAAACATGTCGAGAATGTCTAAAAGGAAAAAATACCTAAAAGTGGAATTGATACTATATAGAAGTTTCACTGGGAGGGTATTCATGCGAATCTATTTAGAGGAATTAGTAGATCAGTGTCATTCAAGGTATCACTTACGACTCTTATTTCCGGACAGCCCATTTGTTCTTCAGTTTCAATGTGAAAAGAAACGTTATGCAATCTCCATTTCAAACAGGCGGTGTACTGTATTGACTGATGGTAGCGGGGAATCGCATTTTGTCATTGAGGGACAAGAGAAGGACATGCTATCCCTACTAACAGGAGAAGAGCGATTGTCTCAACTGATTGAAAACGGCATCCTGGAAGTCAAGGGAGGATACCGCCAGCTGTTATTTGTAGAATCCATCCTCTGGCTGACAAGGTCCAGGGTCAAGGAACCGGTTCAAGTTTGAAAAACGTGAGAAAAAAGAATTGACACATTTCTATTTTCGATGATAGAATCTCTCTTGTAGCAAATTTTCAGAGTCTTTAACAATTCAAAAAATTAAATAAATCGATACTTTTACTCTTATTTAGAGAGGTGGAGGGACGTGCCCTATGAAGCCCGGCAACCGTCAATGAAAATTGAAATGGTGCCAATTCACTCAAAGCATTTGCTTTGAAAGATGAGAGAAAGGATAGTCCTATATATGATTATGCCTTTCTGCTTATCGCAGGAAGGCATTTTTTATTGTATACGAAAAGGCTATGGGAATGGCCAGGTATGTGCAACATCATCCTAATTAAAAAGGATCGTTTTACTCGGAAAGAAGGTGGAGACAGCATGATTACCATATCAGATGTGAAAAAAATCTATCAATCAAAATCGGGCCCGATTTCAGCCGTTGATGGCGTCAACATCGACATTGGCCAAGGGGAAATTTTTGGAGTGATTGGCTATAGTGGGGCAGGGAAAAGTACGTTGATCCGGATGCTCAATGGACTTGAAGTCCCCACAAATGGAACCGTGAACGTAAATGGACAGATCGTTTCCAAAGTGAAAGGGAAAAATCTTCGGCAGGCCAGGCAGTCAATAGGGATGATCTTTCAGCATTTCAATCTCCTTTGGTCGCGTACGGTACTTGAAAATATCCAGTTTCCATTAGAAATAGCCGGAGTTTCTAAGAAGGAGAGAGTGCGAAGGGCCAATGAATTATTGGAGCTGGTGGGATTAGAAGGAAGAGGAGACGCCTATCCATCCCAGTTGAGCGGTGGACAGAAACAGAGGGTCGGGATTGCAAGATCCCTTGCAAATAATCCCGACGTCCTTCTCTGTGACGAAGCCACCTCTGCTTTAGATCCGCAAACAACCGATTCCATCCTTGATTTATTGGTGGATATTAATAAACGTTTAGGTTTGACCATCGTCCTGATCACCCATGAAATGCACGTAATCAAAAAAATCTGCCATCGTGTGGCAGTCATGGAACAAGGGAAGGTGGTAGAGCTCGGGGATGTTCTTGAGGTGTTCAGAAACCCTAAAGAGCAGGTGACGAAGCGATTTGTGAAAGAAGTATCACAAGTGGAAGAAACAGGGGAAACGATCGATCACTTGTTAGCTCAATATCCGGAAGGAAAAGTACTGAAATTCACCTTTGTTGGTGAATCGACTGAGCAACCGCTCATTACCAGCTTGATACGAAATTTTGACCTGGATGTCAATATCCTTCAAGGACAGATTTCCCAGACGCAAAAAGGGGCTTATGGTACGCTGTTCGTCCATCTTGATGGAAACGAAGAGACGATTTCTGCAGCCGTTGCCTTCGCTGAGGAACAGATGGTCAAAGTGGAGGTGATCGGAGGATGATAGAAAATATATTTCCGAATGTGGACTGGGAGAAGATGTGGGAAGCGACTGTTGAAACCCTTTATATGACGGGGATGTCAGTCCTGATTACCTTCGTAGTAGGACTGATTCTTGGGATCCTGTTATTTCTTACATCCAAGGAAAATTTATGGGAAAACAAGCTTACTTATACGGTGACCAGTGCAGTGGTCAATGTATTCCGCTCGATCCCGTTCATTATCCTGATTGTATTACTGATTCCATTTACAAAATTCTTATTGGATACTATCCGCGGGGCGAACGCGGCTCTTCCGGCCCTGATCATCGGAGCAGCACCGTTTTATGCACGCATGGTGGAAATCGCATTAAGAGAAGTGAACAAAGGCGTCATCGAAGCAGCGAAAGCGATGGGAGCGAAGACTAGCACGATTATATGGAAAGTGCTTATTCCCGAATCTCTTCCGGCTTTGGTTTCAGGTATCACGGTAACAGCCATCGCCCTGGTGGGGTACACGGCAATGGCCGGTGTCATCGGTGCCGGGGGATTAGGAAACCTCGCTTACCTGGATGGTTTTCAACGGAGCAGGGAGGATGTAACCCTTGCCGCGACCATCATGATTTTAATCGTTGTATTCGCCATTCAAATCATTGGAGACTACTTCACAAATAAATTAGACAAACGATAAGAGGAGAGAAAACAGATGAAAAAATGGGTAGCAGGAATAGTAGCAGCAACAAGTATTTTTGGATTGGCAGCATGCGGGAGTGATTCCGGATCTGGAAGCAGTGACGAGAAGGAATTAGTGGTAGGAGCGTCAAACGTTCCCCATGCGGAAATTCTTGAAAAAGTGAAACCGATTTTGGAAGATAAGGGAATCGACCTGCAAATTGAAACATATCAAGATTATATCCTTCCAAATAAAGACTTGGATAATGGTGATTTGGATGCGAACTACTTCCAAACCGTACCTTACATGGATCTGCAAATGAAAGAGAACGAATATGATTTCGTCAATGCTGGAGGAATTCATATTGAGCCAATCGGTGTATATTCCAAAAAGTATAAATCTCTTGAGGACCTTCCGGAAGGTGCCACGATCTTGATGAGTAATTCCGTATCCGATCATGGCCGCATCCTTACGTTATTAGAGAAAAAAGGTCTGATTACGTTAAAGGACGGAGTGGAAAATACACAGGCACAGCTGGAAGACATCAAAGAAAATCCAAAAAAACTGAAATTCGATTATGAGTACGAAGCGGCTCTCCTTCCGCAAATGTATGAAAATGAAGAAGGGGACGCAGTTGTGATCAACTCCAACTATGCCATAGATGCAGGCTTGAAACCCCTGGAAGACTCCATCGCCATTGAAGACAGCAATTCTCCGTATGTGAATGTAATTGCTGTAAATAAAGGTGACGAAAACAAAGCAGAAGTGAAAGAATTGGTCAAAGCCCTGCGCTCAAAGGAAATCCAGGACTTCATCAATGAAGAATGGGATGGAGCCGTTGTACCCGTAACGGAATAACAATAGGAAAGAGGCTGGGACATATCTTATTCCATTTCCTCTAAAGACGAACATAGTGGGGACTACTTGTTACACCG
>NZ_BCVQ01000008.1 GCF_001591825.1 Rossellomorea vietnamensis NBRC 101237 | reverse complement strand
CACCTGTAGCGGAAATCAACCACTACTCGCTTCGTCAATGATTTTACAAATCCAACCAATCATTAAAACATAACGGTGACGATGAAGATGGCGGCGGCTATTCCGACCAGGTCGGCGAGGAGACCTACTTTCAGGGCATCCCCCATCTTCCGGATGCCGACTGCACCGAAGTATACGGTCAGTACATATAGCGTTGTATCCGTGCTTCCCTGCAAGGTGGAAGCGAGTCTTCCGATGAACGAATCGGGGCCGTTGGTGGCGATGATATCACTCATCATGCCGAGGGCAGCAGTTCCGGAAATCGGCCTGATGATGGCCAGAGGGACGATTTCCGGAGGGATGCCGAGTGCAAGCAATGCGGGGCGGATCAGACCAACAAAGAATTCAAGGGCACCCGATTCCCGAAAGATGGTGATGGCCACCAGCATCCCAATCAGAAAGGGAATGATCGATACCGCTATTTTGATCCCTTCCTTTCCACCGTCAACAAATGTTTCATACGTCGGGACCTTTTTGATGGTCCCATAGATTAATATAAATCCAATCATGATCGGTATCAGCCATAAGGAAATGGTGGATATCCATTGCATTTACTTCACCTCTCGACGGGTTCGCCTGTAATGAAAATAACGGTCGATCAGAATCGCACCAATGGTGGACAGCATCGTGGCGATCAGAGTGGGTCCTACGATTTCAGTTGGCGACGCAGAGTCATATTTCATACGGATGGCGATCACCGTTGTCGGAATGATCGTAATGCTTGAGGTATTGATCGCCAAGAATGTGATCATCGACCTGCTGGCCACATCCTTTCCCCCGTTTAAGCTTTTCAACTGCTCCATAGCTTTAATCCCGAGGGGGGTCGCAGCATTTCCCAAGCCGAACATATTAGCCATCATATTGGAAAGGATATACCCCATTGCCGGATGATTATCGGGCACTTCCGGGAATAGCCTCTTCACAAATGGCCTGAACAACTTAGCCAATTTATCAAGCAATCCCGCTTCCTGGGCGATCCTCATAATCCCGAGCCAAAACACTAATACACTGATCAATCCTATGCATAAGGTAACGGCTTCATTAGCAGAAGTGAAAATGGCTTCATTCACTTCTGCCATTTTTCCGTTAATGATGGCGAATATCAATCCGATGATGGTCATCCCCACCCAGATCAAGTTAACCATGGTCCCGTACCCCTATGATGGATTCGAAGGAATAAGCCCAAAACTTCCACCAGCTTTTTTCTTCTTTCTTTTCAGTAGATGCTTTATAAAAAACGGGAAGGGTATCCACTTCCTTTTCACCTAAATAAATCACTGCCTTCCCGACTACCTCAGGCACATGCTGGCCCTTCAGCCATTCCTGTTTTGGCTTCAACATCTTATACTCCACCTTGACCTTATCCACTTCATCATCCGTCAAGGTTAATACAGATTCCCGCTTGAGATAGGCATGATCTTTATAGATTTTATCATCCATTTTTTCAATTTTGCCTTTGACCAGGACGATTTTGTAATCATAGTGTTTAAATCCGTATTCAAACATCCCAATATGATCATTCCAGTCATCAGGGCCGTTCAGGGTCACGGCAATCAGATTCTCCCCATCCTTGGATGCGGTGGAAACGAGCGTTCTTTTTGCCAGTTTTGTATAACCCGTTTTCCCTCCTGTACTATATTTATATAATTCCGTCAGCAGTCTATTTTTGTTTTTCCACTTGCGGTCCCATTTTTCATCTGGATTAGGGGCGGTGTGGACCTTGGTGCCTGCAATTTCCTTATACCTATCGTTTTCCATGGAATATCTCGTGAGAACGGCCATATCATACGCTGTCGAATAGTGATCTTCATGGTCATCCAGACCGTGTGGATTGGAGAAATGTGTATTTTCCATCCCTATTTCCTTTGCCTTTTCATTCATCATATAGACAAAACCGTCGAGGCTTCCCCCTACAAATTCCGCAATGGCGACTGCCCCATCATTCCCTGACCTGAGCATCAATCCGTACACGAGATCCTCAAGCTTTATCTTCTCTCCTGCCTTCAAGTAAAGGGAGGAGCCTTCCGTACCGGCCGCGTTCTGAGATACGGTTACTTCCTGATCCATCTTTCCGGACTCGACGGCAAGGATCGCGGTCATGATTTTCGTGATGCTGGCAATGCGACTTTGAGTATGGGCATCCTTTTCATATAGAATGCGCCCTGTTTCCTGATCCATTAAGATTGCTTTTTGTGAACTGACTGAAGGTGCAGCCAGAACCTTATTGGAAACAGAGACAAACAGAAAGGCAATGATTAGAAAATAGTATATGTAAAATCTCGCTCTCTTTCGATTCACACCCATCTACTCCTTTAAATCTAACGTGTTTGTACAAGTTTATGAGAGGACAAGGGGTAATATGAGTGAAATCTCGAAAGCAAAAGGGCAGATTGTACAAGTGAAAGGTTAATCACGATAGGCCGTCTCCAAAACAAAAAAAACGCAGGACTGTGTATGCATCATTACAGTCCTGCGTTTTCATATATGATTTTCTATTCGTTCGTTTCCATCGTCTCCTGAAATTTCTCAAAGAACAGGTCCGCTTCGTCCTGGGCGAATTCATCTTCAATGTTTTCAGGAAGAGGCGGAAGCTCCTCGATGCTCTTCAGGCCGAAGTAGTCCAGAAATTCTTTCGTGGTACCAAATAAAAAGGCACGTCCTGTCCCTTCCGCCCTTCCCACTTCCTTGACGAGCCCTTTTGATGTAAGGGTCTGAATGGGACGCTCGGTCTTGACACCCCTGATCTGCTCGATTTCCATACGCGTGATCGGCTGTTTATACGCGATAATCGCAAGGGTTTCAAGGGCTGCCTGGGACAGGAAGCTTACATGTGGGGATTCGACCAGTTTCTTTAAGTAGTCTGCATTCCTTTTTTTTGTCACTAATTGAAAGGTTCCTGCTATTTCAATGATGTATATGCCTCTATTGGAATCATTCTCATAATCATTCTTCAAGTCTTCAAGGACATCCTTTGCTTTTTGTTCTTCGATTTCCAGCACAGAACAGACCTGTTTCAGTGATAGACCTTCGTCCCCTGCTGCAAACAATAAGCTTTCAAGGACTCCTTTCCAATTAATATTGCTCAACCATTCCAGCCTCCTTTCCTGCTTCTACAAATATTTCCGTAAAGTTATTCTCCTGGTTGACGATGATTTGTTTCCGCTTCATTAATTCAAGCACAGCAAGGAACGTCACCACGAGATGCTCTTTACTATCAGAGGGGAAAAGACTTGTAAAGGATGTGCGCCTTTTTAAATTTTGTAAGTTTTCCAGAATATCGGTCATTCTCTTCTCAATGGATATTTCCTGTCTCGTAATTCTCGTTTGAACGGGGCGCTGGAGTTTTTTCCTTCTCAATAATTTATGAAAAGCTCCAAGCATATCATATAAAGATACCTGAACCTCAGTATTCTTGAAATCAACCTCTTCACTGAATTCAGAAAGGTCACTTGGAGGCTTGGTATACACTTGCCCCCTCTCTTCCTCACGATGCTTCAGTTCATTCGCCGCTTCTTTAAATTTACGGTATTCAATCAACCGCTCCACCAGTTCGTCGCGGGGATCTTCCTCTTCAAATTCGATTTCATCGCCCATCATGCCCTCATCATGCTTAGGAAGGAGCATTTTACTTTTAATGGCGAGTAACGTAGCTGCCATCACCAGATATTCACTTGCGACATCCAGTTGCAAATCCTTCATCGTATGTACATATAACATATATTGCTCCGTGATCTGAGCCATAGGAATATCATATATATCAATTTCTAACGAGTTAATCAGATGCAAAAGAAGATCCAAGGGACCTTCAAAAGCGTCAATCTTTACATTGTATTCCACTTTATCACCAAATTTCTCATAACAATCTTGCTGGAACGCTACTTAATAGTATAGTAGAAAGACCACTATTCTCCAATAGAAAGTTTTGTATTTACAGGCTTTCCTGTCGTATCCACGGGGGTTTATGCTACAATTTAACTACTTTGCGTCATATGGAGGGATCTTATGGTTTATCCGGAAGCCTACATCGAATACTTAATGTATTTTCACGGTAATCGAGATTATTTTGAATGCCATGAAGTATTAGAAGAATATTGGAAAGAAGTCGATCCGGGGAACAGGACTTCCCACTGGGTGGGTCTCATTCAGGTCGCAGTGGGCTTTTATCATTATAGACGGGGCAATCTGACAGGTGCGGTCAGGACATTCAATAAAGCCATGAAGAATATTGAGGGAAATCACAAACAATTGACCGGGTTGGGGATTCATTCCGGAAAGCTTCACGCAATGATGGAGGAAACCATTCACGAAATCGGTGAAAATCAACCTTATCACAGTATCATCCTGCCTTTAACGGATGCTTCCCTTTCAGATCAGGTTCAACTGCGGTGCAGGAAAAATGGCTACATCTGGTGTTCAGAGAGTGACCTGACGAATTCAGCGCTCATTCACCGCCATTCCCTCAGGGACCGCACCGATGTGATTACCGAGCGGAGAAATGCCTTACGAAAAAAAAGAGGCGGACCACCAGAATAGGCGGCCTGCCTCTTTATTGTTCCTGTTCCTCGTTTTCTACACCCATTTCATCGCATTTCTCAAAAAATGATGCGGTGTCTGAATTGGGCTTCACTTCAAGCTCCGAGTGCATATCCTTCAGATGTTTCACCATGGATTTCCCGATTCCTTCGTGACGATGTGATGGATTGACTGATATATGTTGAATCTCTAATGTACCTTCTGTTTTGTAAACTCCGATCAAACCTACTATGTCCTCTTCTTTCCATAAAAAGAGCTGCCAATTTTCTTCAGTTTCGTATTGCTTCATCGTTTGTTGAAGCTTCTTCAAATCCTTTTCATTTGGCATGAAAGATAATAATCCCATGGCAATCTTTTCAAACGCCTTTTTATACCGAATTAACATATTTACCCCTCGTCATGTTTTATGTCTAATCTATTTATTTCCTAATTATAGACAAAAACCAGAAATTTAATTGATATGAACGTTTATTTATCTTACTAAATTTACTTTTATTAAGCAAATCCCAATCAATCAGTTTCCAGCGATGAACATCCAGTAGATGACTCCCCACACCAGACCGGCAACGATTAATAACAAGAACAATGCTTTATTACTGATCTTCATGACTGACTCCTTTGTCTTCACTCTATGTGTTTATGTCATTGTTATTGTATAGTAAAATCGAAATTTGTTAAAGTATGTAATTCAGAATACAAAAAAAGTAGTCTTTAAGTACGATATACTTAAAGACTATATGATTGGTCGTTAAAACATAACATCATGGGTAATCAGATCCTCATATGTCTCCCTTCGGACAGCTAACCTGGCTTCTCCGTCCTCGACGAATACGACGGCTGGCCGTGGAATCCGATTATAGTTATTCGCCATTGAATATCCGTATGCACCTGTACAAAACACAGCCAGAATATCCCCGTCTTCTGCGACAGGGAGTGGCAGGTCCCATATCAACATGTCTCCGGACTCACAGCACTTCCCTGCAACGGAAACCGTATCTTCACACATCCGGTCTGCTTTATTCGCTATGATCGCTTCATATTTCGCCTTGTATAGGGCAGGCCTGATATTGTCGCTCATTCCCCCATCGACCGCTACATATTTCCTGACGCCCGGAACATCTTTCTGCGCCCCCAACGTATAAAGACTTGTACCTGCGTCTCCTACAAGTGACCGACCCGGTTCAATCCAGATTTCAGGCATAGCTAAATTGTATTTCTCCACTTCCTCTTTCACTGCAGCGATCATTTCTTTCACATACTGAGCAGGAGGGATGGGATCATCCTCTTTTGTGTATCGGATTCCAAATCCACCACCCAGATTAATGACCTGTGGATCAAAGCTGTATTGAGAACGCCACAGGGCGACCTTTTCAATGATTTTCCTGGCAGCGAGAATGAATCCCGTCGTTTCAAAAATCTGTGAACCAATATGGCAATGGAGTCCCAACAATTCAATTGTTTCGGAATCCAGCGCTGATTTCATCGCTTTTTCGGCTTGACCGTTCTCTAAATCAAATCCGAATTTCGAATCTTCCTGTCCCGTAAGGATATAATCATGGGTATGAGCTTCGATCCCTGGTGTTACTCTTAACAACACCTTTGTGGCTTCTTCAAGAGATCGTGACAATTCACCCACAAGCTCCAGTTCATGAAAGTTATCGACGACGATACAGCCGATTCTATGTTCAATGGCCATCGTCAGTTCTTCCCTTGACTTGTTATTCCCATTAAAATGGATCCGCCCCGGAGGAAAACCTGCCTTCAAGGCCGTAAATAGCTCTCCTCCAGAAACGACATCCAGGGACAACCCTTCTTCATCCATTAACTGAAAGATTCCGATACAGGAGAATGCTTTGCTGGCATAGGCCACTTCCGCCTTCACCCCGAGGGATTCAAATGTTTCTTTAAACCCTTTTGCACGCTCCCTGACAAGTTTCGTGTCATAAACATAAAGGGGGGTACCATATTGAGCCACCAGGTCTCCGGTACTGACCCCGCCTATCATTAGGCCCCCGTTTTTTATTTCTGCTGATCCATGAAGATGCATGAAACGTCTCATTCCCCTCTATAGTCCACTACTAATTAAACGTAATTTACCACAGAAAAGGAATTGTTGCAATATTCTAAGATTTCGCAGGCTGTTTGTATTTATTTCTCGGCTGGACGATACTTGGTCGAATTTTAGACCCCGGTACCGACTTCCTGACGAGAATCTGCATAAACGCCTTCGGACTGAAAGGCAGCAGCGGCCATAGATACGGTGTATTGAGGGATTTGATATTCGCTACGTACAGAATGAACAGGGTACTTCCAATCATCAAACCAGGTATATGGAAGAACGCAACCATCACCAGTAGAAGAAGCCTTGCCATCTTATTCGCTACACTCAATTCATAACTCGGAGTTGCAAACGTACCGATCGAAGCGACAGCTACATACAGGATGACCTCAGGCTGAAATAGCCCTACATCGATGGCAATCTGACCGATCAAGACGGCGGCGATCAAACCCATGGCCGTCGAGAGCGGGGTCGGGGTATGGATGGCGGCGATCCTGAACATCTCCACCCCAAGGTCAGCGATGAATAATTGAACGATCACCGGAATATTGGTTTGTTCCTGAGGTCCGACATATTTAATGACTTCCGGCAGCAGTGATGGATCCAGTACGAATAGATACCATAACGGAAGAAGGAAAAGTGAAGCAAGCACTCCCATGAATCTTGTCCATCTCACAAACGTCCCAACAGCCGGTGATTGTCTATACTCCTCCGCATGCTGCAGATGATGAAAGAACGTGGTAGGCGTGATGATGACACTCGGCGATGTATCGACAAAGATCAGCACATGCCCTTCTAGCAGGTGGGTCGCAGCTACATCCGCCCTTTCTGTATATCTGACCAGTGGATATGGATTATATCCTTGCTTTACCAGAAACTCTTCTATCGTTTTATCCGCCATCGTCAACCCATCGATTTTAATACTTTTCAATTCTTTCTTAATCACTTCAATCAAGCTCGGGTTTGCCACATCATCGATATATGCAATTGAAATATCCGTCTTGGAACGCTCTCCAATCCGGAATATTTCAAACCTCAGCCTGGGATCTCTTATTCTTCTTCTTGTTAAGGCTGTATTGACGATGATATTCTCGACATAACCGTCACGGGAACCGCGGACGACCTTCTCCGTATCGGGTTCTGACGGCTGTCTTCCAGGATAACTCCTGACATCTACGATCAGCGCTTCTTCATATCCTTCAACAAATACGGCAATCAAACCGGAAAGCACTTCATCAACTGCTTCTTCAATCGTTTTTACCGGTTCAACGGATTGATGTACAAGTCGATTATGTACAATATCGTATAATCTGCTTGTAGCCCGTTCATGATCATTGATTTCCACAAGTTCTTCTACAATTTCAATGATATAGGATGCATCGGTGAGCCCATTTATATAATAAAAATGAACACCTTTTTTCAAGACCATCAATTTGCGGACACCGATGTCAAAGCTCGTGTTCAATCCTACGTGCTCTTTCATATAGTCTTCAATGACCTTTAAATCTTTAGGTATCGGTGTTTCTTTCGTCTTTTGAGGCATGATACCCACTCCTTTCTAAGATGATCTCCACTGCTTTTTTCGTAATGGGGGCACCTTGGGAATAATGATCCCGCTTGGCCATTTTCCCTATGTCACCAATTCCGACAATCACCGGCACATCCAGTTCATCAAGGCAGTAAACAGTGTCTCCCGTCAATCTTCCAACATCCATTTCAGGTACACCGAATTTATCGACCCCGTATGGAGTCAACTCCCCGAATTTATCAATGCAGACATCCACCCTGGTCCATTCCGCCTGCCTGGTTTTACTTGCTACCGCAATAATTCCGAGCACGTCTATTTCCGCATGATTCGCAACATACTTTAGCGCCCTTTCACCTGCGCCTTCCCCAATGAATCCACTATCATCAAACATCACAAAGACAGGGTCGTTTTTGGCTCTTTGAATCAGCTTTACAATTTCGGGTCCCGACAACACAGAGGGATTGCCTTTGGAGCTTGATATACACCTTCCGCCATACTCTTTCGCCACACATTCAATGGCGCGCTTGGCGTATTCATCCCCATCTGTTATCAGGATCACTTTCCTTTTATTGTCCATACGAAACCCCTGCCTCTTGCAAATTATTGATGAACCAAGTAAAGCCAATGAAATAGAGAACCGAAAATCTTCCCGAATACGATCGCCATGATCAGTATCACAATCTGTCCATCAATCCCGATTCGTTTGGCCAGGATGGGAAACACATTCAATACTTCTGTCAAGGCAGCAGCCAACAGTCCGATGAACACTCCGCTCATGAGACCGAGGGGGATAAGGACCAATGGAGAGAAATGGAGAGTGTAGTCATTCAGGCTGATGAATCCTCCTGCAAGCGCCCCGGTAATGACGGCCATCTCATAGTAATGAATCATTTTCATTGTTTTGGTCAATTGAGTTAACCTGGGAATGATACCCAATACGGTTAAAAATGCAACAAATCCCGAGCCTACAGCAAGCCCTCCGGCAAATCCGATAAATATGGTGATCAATACATTAATGGTCATCCAGTTTCTTCTGACTTTCTTTATTTTCGTGCATAATCACGTATTGATCTAAATCCTGCTGGTAGTTAAACATTTCAACTTCAAGAGGGCTCGGCTCTTCATTGAGTCTTTTTCGAAACACATGATTGAAAAACAAAATCATTCCAAGACCTAAACCAAACGAGTAAGGAACCTGAAATAATAATGGGTGGGGATCCACCCCTCCCGTCACAAAATGATACAGCCTTTGATGAACTTCTCTCATACTTACATCTTCATGGAAATTCATTATCGCCAGGGCCGCACCGATGAATAATAGTAACCAAACGCCAATGAATAAAGGGAGAGAGACTTTCTTTTTCTCATAGATCACTTCTATGATGCTTTGAGTAGGCCCGATCGTTTGAATATCCAGGTCCGGGTATACTTTGCATACCTCACTGATGACCTTCATGACATCGACAACGACAATATTCTTATCTGAAGGGGTCACCTGATGAATCGGGATTTCCTTAATATCTTCCACAATCGTTTCAGATGCTATGATTTGCGCCAGCTGAGAAAGCTTGACCATGCTCTCTTCCCTTACCTGCACTCGATGGCGTAAGCGTATATACAAAATACCTTCCATGCAGTTCACTTCCTGAAAACATGATTTTCCCTTCGTACCAATAGTATGGATTAACGTGATTTATTTATGTAATGTCCTCAGGGGAGGATGGGACAAATGGGTGAACGAAACGTTGGGCTGGAAGTGATGGGAAGGTCTGGAGGGAAGATTTATGGAAACAATTTCAAGCAAAAAATAACCTTGTGGATTCAGTAAATGGAATCCACAAGGTTATTTTGTCTAAGGTTCTGAATGCATATGTTCTTTCATCGTTAGTAAGATTTTCTTCTCAAGTCTTGATACCTGCACCTGGGAAATCCCCAGCCGATCCGCTACTTCCGATTGGGTCTGATCTTTGTAATACCTTAAATACACGATCAGCCGCTCCCTATCATCCAATTCCCGGATGGCTTCTTTCAGGGCAATCTTATCAAACCACTTATTATCCGTATTATCGGCAATCTGATCCAAAAGCGTGATGGGATCACCATCATTTTCATAAACCGTTTCATGAATCGAAGAAGGGGCACGACTCGCTTCCTGGGCCATGATCACCTCTTCAACGGAATACTCAAGATGGTCGGCAAGCTCGCTGACGGTCGGGACCCTGCCGAACTTCTTGGAGAGCTCATCCTTCGCTTTCCTGATTTTATTCCCCATTTCCTTCAGGGAACGACTCACCTTCACTGTCCCATCATCCCGAATGAAACGCTGGATCTCTCCGATAATCATCGGAACCGCATACGTCGAAAACTTGACATCGTAGCTTAAATCAAACTTATCCACTGATTTCAGCAACCCGATACTGCCTATTTGAAAGAGATCATCCGGCTCATAACCCCGATTGAGAAAGCGTTGGACGACGGACCATACAAGGCGCATATTCTTCTGGACGATCAAGTCCCGGGCACCCTGGTCCCCTTCCTGACTTTTCTTGATCAGGTCTTTCACCTCGTGATCCTTCAAAAAGGTCTGTTCCTTTTCATTTTTCACTTCGACATCCATGGGCACGACTCCTTAATTGCATAGCGCTTTACTATTGGTCAAGTGCTTCTTCAGCCTTACCGTGGTGCCTGTACCTGGGTGTGATGACACTTCTATTTCATCCATGAAATTCTCCATGATCGTAAATCCCATACCGGAACGTTCAAGTTCCGGCTTGGAGGTGAAGAGGGGTTGACGGGCTTCTTCCACATCTCCAATCCCGATTCCTTCATCGCGGATGGTCATATCAATGAACCCATCCTCTTCCATGATCACGGATATATAAACCGTCCCATTCGGTCTGTTATCATAGCCGTGAATGATGGCATTGGTCACGGCTTCTGAGACGACGGTCTTGATTTCAGTCAACTCATCCATCGTCGGATCGAGCTGGGCAATAAATGACGCAACAGTCACGCGGGCAAAGGATTCATTTTGGCTTAAAGAACTGAATTGAATGTTCATTTCATTTCTCATATCATGCGACCCCCAATCTTTGTAATGCATTTTCTTCAGACGGCTCAAGACGAATGATCTTAAACAACCCTGACATTTCAAATAATCGGTTTACAGAAGGGGAAATCGCACATACCACCATTTCTCCATGCTTTTGCTTGATCTGCTTGTATCGACCCAAAATGACACCCAATCCGGAACTGTCCATAAAGCTCAATTCCTCTAAATTCAAAATGATATGCTTTACATTCTCACTTTCAATCAGGCTTGAAGCTTTTTCCCTGAGTTCATCGGCAGTGTGATGATCCAACTCACCACTTAAACGGACACACAGTACATCTTTTTTGACTTCTAAGTTAATAGCAAGACTCACTATCAGAAAGCCTCCTTCTCTGTCGTATAGTGAGTCATTTCGCTATTCTTTTAGTAAATTCCTTCTCCATGACAAAACTAGAAGGAATTCGTCATAATTAGAGGTTATTTTCCGAGGCTCATTACTTTCCTACCTTTGTAAAAAGTCCAAAGGATTTTTTATATAATTCCCACCAGCTTGCATCGTTTACATTTTTCTTGGCAACGAGAGTGCTTTCCACTACTTTTTTCCCTTTATTCATCACCACGAGCGTCCCGACTTTGTCTCCTTTTTTAATCGGAGCTTTCAAGTCTTTCGATAATGTGATCTTCTGCTGGATCTCATCTAACTTTTCACCTTTTTGGGTAAGGAGGGAAATGGGCTCATCTGTTACGGCATCCACCTTATTCTCCTTCCCTTTTGAAACTTTCACCTTAGCCAGGGAATCCCCTTTTTTGAAGAGAGGTTTGGTCGAATACTGATTGAAGGCATAATCGAGCATTTTACTCACTTCATTGTTCCGTTCCTTTGGTGTCGGGGCACCGAACACGACCGCAATCACTCTCATATTGTCTTTCTTTGCCGTAGCCGTCAGGCAATATTTCGCTTCATTCGTGAAGCCTGTCTTCAATCCATCCACACCGTCATAGAAGCGGACCAATTTATTCGTATTCACGAGCCAGAATTTTTTATCCGACCCTTCCCGCAGGTAAGATTCATAGCTGCCTGTGAATTTTGTAATCCCATCATATTTAAGAAGTTCCTTCGCCATCATCGACATATCATGGGCTGAACTGTAATGATCTTTGGATGGTAAACCTGTCGGATTTTTGAAGTGAGTTTCCTTTAACCCGAGCTCTTTCACCTTTTTGTTCATTTTCTCAACGAATGCTTCTTCACTTCCTGCAATATGTTCCGCCATCGCGACTGAGGCGTCATTGGCGGACCCAATGGCAATCCCCTTCAGCATTTCTTCTACAGACATGCTTTCACCCGGCTCCAGGAAAATCTGTGATCCGCCCATCGAGGCAGCATATTCACTTGCCCGCACTTTGTCATCCCACTTGATTTGACCTTTTTCGAGGGCTTCCATGATCAGAGTCATGGTCATGATCTTGGTCATGGACGCAGGTGCCAGCTTTTCATGGCTGTTCTTCTCATAAAGCACCGCTCCAGTATCACGCTCGATCAATATAGCTGATTTCGCCACGTCGGCGAGCTCGGATTTCTTCTCCTGGGCAAACCCTGAGGAAGGAAATAGAAAAGCTGTTAAAACAAATGTCACCACTATATACGCAAAACGTTTCATCCAACTGTCCTCCAATCAAAATCTCGTTATTATTTCAATACTCATAGATCCATTTTTTCCATCCTCATCATTTTTATACAAACATTGGTAAAAAGTCATTCAAAACTTATTGCGCCGTTTTCTTCGTTCATTGAAATGAAATCAAGAATCTGTTTTCACACAAAAAAAGCCCCTGCCGAAGAGAAATAATCCCTTCGGCAAAGGCTTCGTTCAAATGGATGATCAACCCGTGATTTCAGTATGAATCAACGTGGGTGCATTCACATGTTCAGTTGTCACTTTAATGCTCTCATATAGCTTCTCTTTCACATTGTCGATGTTTTCTTCATTGCTGTAAATGGTGGCAAGGGAATCTCCCGCTTTGACCTCATCACCAATTTTCTTGCGAAGTTCAAGACCGACGGCTAAGTCGATCACAGAATCTTTCGTTGCACGGCCTGCTCCAAGCCACATGGCAGCCGTTCCGACTGCATCGGCCACGATTTCAGACACATAGCCATCCTGTTTCGCTTCAAGCTCGATTTTGTACTTTGCTTGAGGAAGTTTGGCTGGGTCATCCACCACAGATGGATCTCCACCTTGTGATTCAAGGAATACCTTGAAATTCTCAAGAGCTGAACCGTCTTCAATCGCTCTTTGTAATAATGCTCTTGCTTCTTCTAACGTTGAAGCTTTCTCCGCCAGGAATACCATGTGGCTTCCAAGAGTCAGACAAAGTTCCGTTAAGTCCTCAGGTCCTTCCCCTTTTAACGTATCGATCGCTTCCTTCACTTCCAAGGCATTCCCGATGGCATAACCAAGGGGCTGACTCATGTCGGAAATGACAGCCATCGTCTTTCGTCCGACGTTATTCCCGATGTTCACCATGGCTTTGGCAAGATCCTTAGAATCGTCCAACGTCTTCATGAAGGCACCGGCACCGGTTTTCACATCAAGGACGATGGCATCAGCACCCGCTGCAATCTTTTTACTCATGATCGAGCTTGCAATCAGTGGGATACTATTGACCGTAGCCGTCACATCACGCAGGGAATACAGCTTTTTATCGGCAGGCGTCAAGTTACCGCTTTGACCGATGACGGCAAGTTTATTCTTGTTCACAAGACGGATGAACTCCTCGTTTTCAATTTCCACATGGAATCCTTCTACGGATTCAAGCTTATCGATGGTTCCCCCGGTATGACCAAGACCCCTTCCACTCATCTTCGCTACAGGGACACCGACTGATGCCACAAGCGGTCCTAGAACAAGTGTCGTTGTATCACCGACCCCACCTGTTGAGTGCTTATCCACTTTAATTCCTTCGATGGCGGACAAATCAATCTGATCGCCTGATTCCACCATTGCCATCGTCAGGTCTGCCCGTTCTCTATCGCTCATATCCTTAAAGAAAATGGCCATCGTCAGGGCGCTTACCTGATAATCCGGGATGGTTCCGTCTGTATATCCCTCTACGATGAATTTAATTTCTTCTGTAGATAATTCTTTTCCTTCACGTTTTTTCTCTATTAAGTCAACCATTCTCATTGCCTTCACCCACTCTTCTAGTATTAATCAGCGTTTATAATGATTTCACGATCTCTTTTACATATGAAAGGAAATTGGCACGGACCATCTCCGTCGTTTCCATGACTTCATCATGGGAAAGGGGCTGATCCAGAATTCCTGCAGCCATATTTGAAATACATGAAATCCCCAGTACCTTGATTCCTGCATGACGGGCCACGATGACTTCAGGTACCGTTGACATTCCGACTGCATCTCCACCCAGGGTACGGGCAAGTCGAACTTCAGCAGGCGTTTCATAAGTAGGTCCGGTATTTCCGACATAGACCCCTTCCTGCACTTCAATGGATAATTTCCCGGCGATTTCTTTCGCTTTTTGACGCAGTTCTTTACAGTATGCTTCTGACATATCCGGGAATCTCGGCCCTAAGCGGGAATCATTCGTTCCGATGAGTGGATTGCTTCCCATATTATTGATATGATCGGAAATCAGCATTAAATCCCCCGCCTGGAAGCTTTCGTTCACGCCGCCGGCAGCATTTGTCACAATCAGCACTTCCACGCCCAACTCTTTCATGACGCGTACAGGGAAAGTCACTTTATCGAATCCATACCCTTCATAGTAGTGGAAACGCCCTTGCATAGCGACGACTTCCTGTCCGGCCAATTGACCGAATACCAGCTGTCCCGCATGACCTGCTACTGTTGAAACAGGGAAATCAGGAATCTCCTTATACGGGATCTTCACTGAGTTTTGGATTTCATCTGCCAGTACACCAAGCCCCGATCCAAGGATTAATCCGACCTTAGGCTGTCCTGTATATTGATTTTTCAAATGACTTGCTGCATTTTGGATGTTTTCGTAATTCATCTTATTACTCCTTTTCAACGTAAAGAGGAGGAAATGAGCCTTTCGTTCGGCTTCACCCCACCCCCACTCATATTTTTTATTTTAATTTCGTCAAGAAGCTTTGGCCGAACTTCGGCATGTTCACATTGAAGTTATCTGCTACTGTTGCCCCGATATCTGCGAATGTTTCAGAGATAGGAAGTTCTTTCCCTCCATCAAAACGCTTTGAATATACAAGAAGTGGGACATACTCCCTCGTATGATCTGTTCCTGGAGCAGTAGGGTCGTTCCCGTGATCAGCTGTAATGATCAGAAGATCATCTTCGGTCATTTTCTCGAATACTTCAGGGAGGCGCGCATCAAATTCTTCCAGCGCCTTTCCATATCCTTCTGGATCGCGTCGATGTCCATATAACGCGTCGAAGTCAACCAGATTCAGGAAGCTTAAGCCTGTGAAGTCTTTGTCGAATGATTCAACGAGTCCGTCCATTCCGTGCATGTTATGCTTCGTGCGAATGGATTCGGTCACCCCTTCACCATTATAAATATCTGATATTTTCCCAATGGCGATCACATCAAAGCCGGAGTCCTTCAATTCATTCATGACTGTACGGTCAAAAGGCTTTAATGCATAGTCATGGCGATTGGATGTGCGCTTAAACGCTCCCGGCTCCCCTACGAACGGACGGGCGATGACACGTCCGACGAGGTATTCCTCTTCTTTCGTGATTTCACGGGCAATTTCACAGATTTTGTACTGTTCTTCAATCGGGATGATGTCTTCATGAGCTGCGATTTGAAGAACGGGGTCTGCAGAGGTATACACAATGAGTGCCCCTGTTTCCATATGCTCTTTTCCTAATTCTTCAATGATTTCAGTGCCACTGGCAGGCTTGTTTCCAATGATCGTCCTGCCTGTTTCCGCTTCCAGTCTCTGGATGAGTTTCTCTGGAAATCCATCCGGATACGTCTTGAACGGCTTATCGATATTCAAGCCCATGATTTCCCAATGCCCCGTCATCGTGTCTTTCCCGACTGACGCTTCCTGCATTTTTGTGAAGTATGCAAGAGGTTTGCCGGCCTTCTCGATACCCTTCACTTCTTTAATATTGGAAAGGCCAAGCTTCCCGATATTCGGCATATTCAGTCCATCCATGTGTTCAGCAATGTGACCGAGCGTATCAGATCCCTTATCGTTGAACAGTTCTGCATCAGGCGCTTCGCCGATACCGACCGAATCCATTACGATCAAGTGAACCCGTTTGTATGTATAGTTGCTCATTATCGTAAACCTCCTATATAGTAATCCATTTTTTAAAAAAGCGGTTACATTTTCGACCTTCAAACGTATCATACCCTTATCTGCTTTGAAGCAATCGACAGGATTTAACGTCAGAAGTCTGACATCTATATTCTACTTTTCCCTCTCAAAAAAAACAAGGGAGATCCCTTAAAGAATCGTAATTTCTTTAAGGAATCCCCCTTCATTCTTTTAAGCTCTGGGATGGAATTGCGAATAGACATCCTTTAAGCGGGTTTTCGTCACATGTGTATAGATTTGGGTCGTGGAAATGTCTGCATGACCCAGCATTTCCTGAACCGCCCTGAGATCCGCTCCATTCTCCAACAAATGAGTGGCAAATGAGTGGCGAAGCGTATGAGGCGTCAAATCCTTCTCAATATTGGCTTTCTTCGCAAGGGCCTTTAAATTCTTCCAGAAGCCCTGCCTTGTCAGCCCTTTCCCATGGTGATTAAGAAATAAATGATCATCACGATGCTTCTTGCTCCGTAATTTCAACCGTGCATCCCCTAAATATTTCTCGAGGACATCCATGGCCGTCTGCCCGATCGGGATGATCCGCTCTTTGTTCCCTTTTCCGATGCACCGGACAAATCCCATGGTCAAATGGACGTCTTCCAATTGAAGCTGAATGAGCTCGCTTACCCGTATCCCCGTCGCATAAAGGAGTTCAAGCATCGCCTTGTCCCTCATCCCTAAGGGTGTCGATTCTTCAGGGGCTTCAAGTAAAGCCTCCACTTCAGCGATGCTCAAGATCCTTGGGAGTGTCCTTTCAGTCTTTGGTGTTTCGATGTGCACAGTCGGGTCTTGGTCCGTCGCCTTTTCCCTTAAGAGGAATTGATGAAAGGAACGAATCGACGCCACATGACGGGCAACGGTCTTTGAAGATTTCCCCTGGTTTTTTAAATGCCCGAGAAATTGAAGGATATTGACCCTTGAAACGGCGTTTAATTCCGCCACTTCTTCAACCTTCGATAAGTATAAGGCATAATTCTTTAAATCACGTTGATACGACTCGATCGTATTCTTTGCAAGCCCTTTTTCTACTATTAAAAAGTGCATGAAATCTTGAATATGGTCTTCCACACTGCATTACTCCCCGTTCATATAAAAAAATAATAATCGGTCATACCAATGGCTCTCTTCCTCTGTCACGGAAGAATAAACCTTCACCGCTGCTCCCTCTGGCTCATCATATTTGTGGTAACCTTCGTATTCTTCGCTTATCCACATGATACCATAGTAAAATAAAATCGTTGAACCCGTAAATAAAATAAATACCTTAATGGTCTGCCATACCAATTGAACCCCTTTTATCATCCTGTCGTCCTCCATATTCGCTTGCTTATTAATACAAGCTATGACGATTTTGAACCGTTTTATACCTTATGGAGTGAGATACTGTGAAAAATTCCGGGAGAGTATGAAAAAAGCCTTAAAGAGTATGTATGGGATGTTTCCGATTCTAGAAACAACACAGGGGTCTTTAAGGCTTTTCGGCATCATCTTATTCTTCTGGATCTTCTTCTTTATCCTGACATCTGGAACAAATGCCATGAAAGGTGAGGCGGTGGTCTTTTATTTTAAATTTCCAGTCTCGTTCGACAATCGTTTCCACGTCTTCTAAAAGATCATCTTGAATTTCATCGACAGCTCCACATTCAATACATACTAAATGGTGATGGAAGTGGGCTGCCCCTTCTTGCCTGAGGTCATAACGCGATACACCATCGCCAAAATTGATTTTATCTACAATTTTCAGTTCAGACAGCAATTCCAATGTACGATATACGGTCGCCAGTCCAATTTCCGGAGATTTTTCCTTAACGAGGAGGTATACATCTTCGGCGCTGAGGTGATCTTCTTCATGTTCCAATAACACACGGACCGTAGCTTCGCGCTGTGGCGTAAGCTTGTAGCTGGCAGAATGAAGCTGTTTTTTTATTCGTTCAATGCGGCTTTCCATAGTCCTCTCCTCCCTCGTCAATGTCTTTACTATTATATCAAAAAGGGAGGAATAAGCAAAATAAAATAATTATAATCAAACAAATAAAATGATTCTTATATAAGAATCATTTTATTTTATTTTCCCTATGACCGCTTCCATTAAAGTAGGTGAAAGATAGGCTTCAATACTTGCGGCAACGGTGACGATTCCGATGGCCACCACCATGAAGATGACGTATCTGGACAGGAACGGGATCATCTGGAACTGCATGGACGACGACTGCCTCATAAAGATCTTCCGGATCAACGTCAGGGAGAAGTTCGCGCTGATCGCACCTATGAAAATAAATGCCGGAATGATGATGATATTTTGTGGCAGGACGCTCACAAAAGACAATAAAAATCCGCTCCAGCCCATTTGATTGACTAGAAACCCGACAGAAAAGCCAACGACGACACCCTTCATGAATAATAGAACGAAGATGAGGGGCAGCCCGATGATCGAGATCCCGAGTAGCCACATCAACCCGAGATACTTCACATTATGGAGGAAACTCTGACGGAAGAGTTCTTCCGCTGATGTCATGCTTCCATCCTCCATCTCACTGAAAAATTTACTTAAATAGAAATAAAGGTCTTCCTTTTGGGCAAAGGATAATGAATTCACGACAATCGCACCAAAAATGATCCCCATTAAAAACAATGTAATGATAAATAAATAGATTGAGGAATGTGCTTGTACATGTTGAACGAGTGGATTTGAATTTGATATTTTTTTCCGCATCACAGTGCTCCTCCTAGATATCGATTACTAATCTATATGTAAGGCGGAAGAGGTTTATTCTACTCTATTGAACTTCCATTCGGATAAACGTATAATCATAGAAACCTGAGTGGGAGGAATATCATATGACCAAGGCAAGCTTAATCGAATTTCCCGATCGTATTGAAACTCCACGCCTTTATATTCGGCCATGCATGCCTGGTGACGGGTCAGACGTGTTTCGTGCCATTACAGATTCACGGAGTGAGTTAAAACCATGGCTCCCCTTCGCCCGGAAAGAACAGACCCTTGAAGAGGTGGAGGCAGGCGTACGGGAATCCTTTGCAGATTTTATTAAGAAGACTGATATCCGACTACATATCTATCTGAAAGAAACGGATGAATTCATCGGATCCACGGGACTTCACCGCATTGATTGGGATGTACCCAAAGTGGAAATCGGGTATTGGCTCAACTCACGGCACACAAAAAAAGGCTATATGGTGGAAGCCGTGAAGGCGTTGACCCATTTCGCCCTACACGACCTTTCCTGTCAGCGTGTGGAAATCCGCTGTGATGAGAGGAACACTTCATCACGGAGAGTGCCTGAGAAGCTGGGCTTTCTGCTTGAAGGGACCTTTCGGCATGACCATCTTGATGAAAACGGGACGGATTCACGTGATACATGTGTTTATTCTTTCGTTCCTGAGGACCTCCCCGATTAACCATTTCCACCTCAAAAAAGCTGGACCCCCTCTCAACGGGAGTCCAGCTTTCTTCACATCACCTTTTATTACCCCAACTTCTGCAGTTGGAGATATTGAACCGCATAAGCCGTTTTCGCATCATATATCCGCTGTTCTTTAATAAGTTGCAGTGCCTCTTCTACTGTCACTTCAATCAACTCGACAAATTCGTCTTCATCCGTTTCTTTCGACTCCTGGATGGGATGGATATCATGAGCGATATACAAGTGAACCAGCTCATCCGCAAATCCAGGTGAAGTGTAAAACGAGATCAGATGCTCCAGATTCTCACACCCGTATCCTGTTTCTTCTTCCAATTCACGCAGAGCCGTTTTATCCGGCTCTTCACCGGGCTCAAGCTTTCCGGCAGGTATTTCGATGATGGATTTCTCCAACGCTTTACGGTACTGCTCCACCATCACTAATTTCCCTTCCGGTGTCAATGCGATGACCGCTACAGCTCCAGGGTGCTTAATCAGTTCCCGCTTGGATGTCTTGCCGTTTGGAAGCTCGACTTCATCCACTTGAAGATCAATGATTTTCCCTTGGTAGATCGTTTCTGTTGTGATCGTCTTTTCTTCGAATTTTTTCATCGTTCAACTCTCCTTGTTCTGTCATCGACCTTGTCCTCATACATTTTACCATATCCTATTCGAGGATCGAGGTGAAAACCCTTGAAGGTGATTGCTGAAAAGGACCGGATCATCCTGGTAGGGAAAGCATGGGAAATCAAGGCTAAGTTGAAGGAATATAATCAAACCTACGTTACTGTCAAGGAATGGATCGAAGCCAATCGTTGAAGGCAGCCGTTTTCTTTGTTTATTCGTCCCCACTTTCGTTAATATAATAGAGAGTGCTAATGTTGAAAGGACGGATACAATGGATAAAAGACAAATAGGTCATTCCGATCTACATGTATCAAAAATGGGGCTCGGTTGTATGTCCCTTGGAACCGAAGAAAGTTCTGCGAAGGAAATTGTGCAGCATGCTTTAGAAAATGGTATCAATTATCTTGATACTGCTGATTTATATGACTTTGGTCAAAATGAAGAAATCGTAGGCAACGCCATTCGTGAGGTCCGGGACGATATCATCCTGGCCACAAAAGGTGGAAATCGTTGGAATGATGTTGAGGATGGCTGGCGCTGGGACCCTTCCAAATCCTATATCAAGTCTGCCGTGAAGGACAGCCTATCGCGCTTGAAAGTGGATTATATCGATCTTTACCAGCTTCACGGAGGGACGATCGAAGACGATTTTGAAGAAACGATCGAAGCGTTTGAAGAGTTGAAGAAGGAAGGGCTGATCCGCTATTACGGCATCTCTTCCATCCGGCCGAATGTCATCAAGCAATTTCTCACTTCTTCTTCCATTGATAGTGTCATGATGCAGTACAGCTTACTGGATCGCCGACCGGAAGAATGGATGGACCTGCTGGATGAAAATAAGGTGAGCATCGTGGCCCGGGGACCTTTGGCAAAAGGGCTTCTTTCCGAAAAGATGCTGTCTAAAGCTTCTGCGAAAATGAAGGAAGATGGCTATTTGGACTACTCTTATCAAGAACTTGAAGAAACACTGAAGTCCATCCATGGGAAAATGGGGGACAACCGTTCAATGAACGAACTTGCCCTTCAATATATTCTCGCTCATAAGTCGGTGGGTGCTGTCATCCCGGGCGCCAGCTCCGTTCAACAGCTTCAGGAGAATATCGACGCAGTGAATGCGGGACCTCTATCTTCCGAAGAGCTTGACATGCTAAAACAATTAACCAAATTATCACGATACGAGCAACATAGAGACTAAAAAAATAAGCGGGTCAGGGTTTATTGGTTCCCTGCCCGCTTATTTTTTTCGAGGGCACCACTCTTACTTCCCTCATCAATCCTTGTAGTTCTTCCAATTCATATTGCTTTCATTCAACAGCTCTTCGAAACTTTTATTCTTTTCACGCTGTTTTTTCTCTTCTATTTTCCGGAGGCGCTCTTCTTCCTTCTTCACAGACTCTACTTTTTCAAGCTCTGCCTTCTTCTGCTTCAGTTGTTCGAAGATGTCCCCGTTGATGGAATTTTTCAACGTCAATTCGGCTTCCTGTTTCTTTTTCTTGGACATGTTCTGATTCCCCCTATCTGTCATAGTTATAAATCTTTTTTTCTCTTTAGTCAAAAGGCAGGCTCAAAAAAAGCCGGTCAAAAGAGGTACTCTCCCCTTCTAACCGGCTCTCTCCATCAATACGCTTCCAGTACTACGTCATCCCCTACGATCAACGTTGCATCCGTGGATGATTGGATATCCTCCACAGAGAAGCCGTTCGCTACTTCGCGAAGCAGTAAGCCTTCCTCCGTTACATCCATTACGGCGCGGTCCGTTATGATGCGGTCAACGACGCCTTTTCCCGTCAGGGGCAGGGTGCATTCTTTCAGGATCTTGCTTTCCCCGGCCTTATTGACATGTTCCATGATAACGATGATGCGCTGGGCTCCGTGAACCAGGTCCATCGCTCCACCCATCCCTTTGATCATTTTCCCGGGGATCATCCAGTTGGCAAGGTCCCCGTTTTCGGCTACTTCCATTCCACCAAGGATGGCGATATTGATATGCCCTCCGCGGATCATTCCGAATGACTCCGAGCTATTAAAGTAAGAGGAGCCCGGAATCGCCGTAACGGTCTCTTTTCCCGCGTTGATGAGGTCGGCATCGACTTCATTTTCACCCGGATATGGTCCGATTCCGAGTAATCCATTTTCAGATTGAAGGACAACCTGTTTGTTTTCTGTAATGTAGTTGGCTACCAGCGTAGGCATCCCGATCCCTAAGTTGACATAGAAACCATCTTCTATTTCCTTTTCCGCTCTTCTTGCGATTCTTTCACGCATTTTGGCTCGATCCATCCCGTTCCACTCTCCCTTCTATGCTTGTCTCACTGTTCTTCTTTCAATCCGTTTTTCCTGCTCGGCCTGTATCAGGCGCTGCACGTAGATGCTCGGTGTATGCACTTCATTCGGATTGATGTCCCCGATTTCAACCAGCTCTTCCACCTCGGCAATCGTCACTTTCCCCGCCGCTGCAATCATCGGATTAAAGTTCTGCGCCGTCTTATTGTAGATCAGATTCCCCATCTTATCGGCCTTCCACGCCCGTACAAGTGAGAAGTCTGCCGTATACGCTTCTTCCAACAAGTATTCTTTCCCATTGAATGTGCGGGTTTCTTTTCCTTCCGCTACCGGTGTCCCGACTCCTGCAGGCGTGTAGAATGCAGGGATCCCTGCACCACCTGCACGGATTTTCTCCGCAAGCGTACCTTGGGGAACGAGTTCCACCTCAAGCTCTCCCGATAAGACCTGTCTTTCAAATTCTTTGTTTTCCCCGACATAGGAACCTATCATCTTATCAATCTGCTTATTTTTCAGTAATAAACCCAGGCCCCAATCGTCTACTCCACAGTTATTTGAAATGACGGTCAGGTTTTTCACTCCTTTTTCCACAAGGGCAAGGATGAGTTTTTCAGGGATCCCGCACAGGCCGAATCCTCCAACCATCAATGTTGCTCCATCGTGAATATCTGCCACCGCTTCGTCATATGAAGTGTATACTTCTTTCATTGTATTCCCTCCTCCAATCTGGATTTTCCCCATTCCTTATTTATGAAGTTCAACAACTGTCGCTACTCCCTGTCCTCCACCGATGCATAGGGTAGCGAGTCCATTTTGGACGCCTCTTTTCTTCATCTCATGAATCAGCGTCACCAGGATCCGTGTTCCGCTGGCTCCAATCGGGTGACCCAGGGCAATGGCTCCCCCGTTTACATTGAGGGCATCCTTTTTGAATCGAAGCTCTTTATCCACCGCCAATGATTGAGCGGCAAATGCTTCATTGGCTTCAATCAATTCCATATCCTCAATGGTCATCTTCGTTTTTTCCAATACTTTTTTAACGGCGGCAACCGGTCCGATTCCCATGACGCTAGGATCTACACCTGCATTGGCATTCCCTTTGATCGTCACGAGAGGGGTGATGCCGAGTTCGTCTGCTTTCTTCCTGGACATGACGACAACAGCAGCGGCCCCATCATTGATGCCCGATGCATTACCGGCTGTCACAGAGCCATCTTTTTTGAAGGCAGCCCGAAGACCCGATAATTTCTCGGCCGTTGATCCCTTGCGTGGGAACTCATCCTGCTTGAACACAACCGGATCCCCTTTTCGCTGCGGGATGGAAACCGGGACGATTTCATCATCAAATCGTCCGGATTCAATGGCTGCAGCAGCTTTTTGCTGACTCCATGCTGCGAATTCGTCCTGTTCTTCGCGTGTCAGAGAGTAACGGTCGCATAGATTCTCTGCCGTCACACCCATATGATAATCATTAAAGGCACACCATAAGCCGTCTGATATCATGCTGTCTACGACTTTCTGGTCCCCCATTTTGTATCCTTCTCTTGCTCCCTGCAGTAAATAAGGGGCCTGACTCATATTTTCCATTCCACCTGCAACGATGATATCTGCATCCCCTGCAAGGATTGCCTGCGTTGCGAGATGAACCGTTTTTAATCCTGATCCACATACTTTATTTATCGTCATGGCCGGTACCTGCTCAGGCAGTCCCGCTTTGATGGATGCTTGACGGGCCGGGTTCTGTCCCAATCCTGCCTGCAACACATTCCCCATGATCACTTCATCCACATCACTACCGCTTAAGCCAGCCTTTTCAAGGGCATCTTTAATCACAATCGCTCCAAGTTCCGGAGCGGAAATACCTTTTAATGATCCGTTAAAGCTCCCGATGGCCGTACGTACTGCACTCACAATGACAACTTCATTCGACATCGTTCTTCCTCCCTTTCTCTTCTGACTGATATGCTTGCCTATTCATAACCTATAAAACAGTTCCACTTTAACTCATTCTATGTAAGCGGTTAAATTCCTCTAAATTCGCCAAAAAATTTTTATATTGATTTATATGTCGAAATTTTCTTAAAATGAAGAGGGAGGAGTGAAATGATGAATTTACCTAAAAAAGCTACGATTATCGAAGTAGGTCCGAGAGACGGCTTACAAAATGAGAAGAATTTTGTCCCGACGGACGTTAAAAAAGAATTTATCCTGCGTTTGAAGCAATCGGGAATCAAAGAAATGGAGCTGACTTCGTTTGTGTCTCCGAAATGGGTTCCACAGATGCAGGATGCGAGTGAGATTGTCGACTCGTGCATGACACTGGACTCCCGTGATATGGTACTTGCCCCTAATAAAAAGGGGATGGCACGCGTTTATGAAACGGACTGCCGGTCTATCGCAGTATTCGTTGGCGTGAGCAATTCGTTCAATCAAAAAAACATCAATAAGACAACCGATGAAGCTCTTACAGACCTGACACCGCTTATTTCAGAGTTAAAAGAAAAGGGCTACTTCGTGAGAGCCTGCATTTCTACCGCTTTTTACTGTCCATACGAAGGTAAAATCCTACCGGAGGATACTCTTGCTCTATGTAAGAAATTTGTTTCACTGGGTGTAGATGAACTGAGCGTCGCCGATACGATCGGCCGTGCCAATCCGTCTGAAGCGTATCATCTTTTTACATTATTGAAAGAGGAATTACCTCAAACCTTACTGACAGCACATTTCCATGACACCCGCAAGATGGCGCTCGCTAATATCCTTGCGTCCCTTCAAGCGGGAATCGACCGCTTCGACACAAGTGCCGGCGGTCTCGGAGGCTGCCCTTTTGCTCCCGGTGCGACCGGGAATGTGGCAACCGAGGATGTTGTGTATATGCTCGAAGAAATGGGAATCTTCACCGGGATTGACCTGGAGAAGCTTGCACATGCCATCGAAGTCGTTAAACCTCATGTCAGCCGTCCGATTGAAAGCGGTTACTACCGCCTTCATGAATTGAATCAGTGATGCATAGGCCCTTTCTCCTTCGAGCATTCTAATAGTGATACCCTCTAAGGAGATGATTCACATGAGCCAAAAACGCGATAAAGGATTCAGTCAAAAAGGGAAACCGAATTCAGATACGGTTTCAAACACCATGGCGAAAGAAGAACTGGATAAAGCCATTCATCCAACTAAAGGACAAAACGCTAAATCATAAGTCCTCAACTACACATGGACTAAAAAAAGAGTGTCTCTTCCCGAGGCACTTTTTTTCATTCTCAAAATTCCGCTTATTTCCTTTATTTGCTACAATAAGAATAAACGATATTCCTATGAGGTGATGACATATGCGAAAAAAATGGGCCATCCTCGGCGGCACCCTGTCCTCTATCGGGCTGCTTGGGGTTTATATTACGAATCGATTTATGTATTTACCGAAAAAGGGGGACGATTTCATCAGGGCGCGTGAAACCGAATCGACCCGGCTGATTGAAGAAGAGTATGACTCCCTTCCTAAAGAAGAGGTCCTGATTCCTTCTCGGTACGGTTATGATATTAAAGCGGTATTCGTGAAGCCTCACCCTCATAATAAATTCATGATCTTTTCCCATGGAGTGACGGAAAACAAGTGGAATTCCATCAAGTACATGAATCTTTTCATCAAACAGGGGTTCAATGCCGTCATTTATGACCACAGGCGTCATGGGGAATCAGGGGGGAAGACAACGAGCTATGGATATTTTGAGAAATATGACCTGAAGGCGGTCGTGGACGAGCTGATCCGCCGGGAAGGGGACGATGTATTCTTTGGAATCCACGGAGAATCCATGGGGGCTGCGACTTTGCTTCTTTATGCCGGCAGCGTGGAAGATCGGGCTGATTTTTATATTGCCGATTGTCCCTTCTCCGACTTTGGTGAACAGCTTGCTTACCGGATGAGTGCAGAAGTGAAGATGCCTGCAAAATTCCTCCTCCCCCTCGTGGACGGTACCCTGAAACTGCGACAAGGCTATACACTAAAGGATTTATCACCAATTTCGGTTGTCCAAAACATTCAAAAACCCGTATTATTCATTCACAGCAAGAACGATGATTTCATCCTTCCTCAAATGACAAAGGATCTATTTGAGAAGAAGCAGGGTCCAAAGGAGCTTTTCCTTGATTTCAGCGGTACCCATGCCCAGTCGTATAATGATAACCCGGAAGAATACGAGGGATTGATCCAACGGTTCCTGGAGCAATTTGTTTTAAAGGGAAAGGATGTCGTCTCATGATTCCAACTGATTTCAGGTTAAAAATGCAAACGATGTATGGGGATGCGGGGGATGATTGGATTACGGATACGGAAGATCTCATGGAGTCATTAAAAGACCGATTCCAGTTAACCTACGGTGAGCCTTTTTCTCTAAGCTATAACTTCGTGATTCCGGTCCAGATCCTGCAAGAGCGAGCCGTTTTAAAGATCGGGTATCCGAACAATGATTTCTCCAATGAGTTTCATGCCCTTCAGGATTTTCAAGGAAAGGGAATGGTGAAAATGCTCGACTACAGTCAGGAGGAAGGCTGGATCCTGTTAGACCGTCTCATGCCGGGATCTTCCCTTCTCTCGATTGAAGATGAAACAGAGGTCCTTTCTGTCTTCTCCCATACCGCCAAACGACTTTGGCATAAACCTGTCAGCACCCACCCCTACCCTACGGTTGAATCCTGGTCAAAGGGAATCGGAAGGCTACGGGAACGATTTAACGGGGGAACCGGCCCCATCCCTCAGGAGCTCGTCGCTAAAGCTGAAGCCCTTTATCCGGAATTGCTGAGTTCTTCCACAGATCTCTATCTTCTTCACGGTGATCTTCATCACGGAAACATTCTCTACTCCGATTCTTCCGGCTGGACTGCCATCGATCCCAAAGGGCTGATTGGCGAGAGGGAATATGACTGCATTCAGTTCATGTTGAATGAGTGGGAGAAATGGGATGCGCCGTTAGAGCTGCTCCGATATAGGACAGAGACAATCGCTTCCCTCCTTTCCCTCTCTTATGAGCGGTTGCTTCAGTATGGATTTTGTCATTCCATTCTGTCTGCGTCCTGGTCTGTAGAAGGTGGACTTGATGGATGGAAAACCGGGGTTTCTTTGGCGGGGATGTTTGAAGAGCTCTTGGCGGAGTGATGGATAATTTTCACTAATCACCCAATAAACAGGAATTATATGTTAATATTCATTGTGATTTTGTGCGTATTATTGGTTTTAAGAACACAAAAGCTCCGGCATGCACCGGAGCTTTTGTATTCTATTCCTCAGGGTACATCAAAAAGTTCATTCTCCCATTGATGATCTGAGCGGGGCTTTTTAATTGGAATGTATTGCTTTGGGAAGAAAAATCGATTTTCAGCTCTTCATCCAGAAAGACCATCTTTGATTTTTCTACGAGAATTGAATGACTGTTCGTGTCGATCTTGATATCTTCACCTTCAACCGGGTGATGGACAAACCACAGGGTAGGAATGCCGCTCACCACACAGCCACAGCCTTCTGTATCGTATTTGAGTTTCAGGTGACCTTGTTTGTTTTCTATTTTATCCTGGATCTTTTGGGTTGCTTCGTTCGTTAGTTGGATTTTCATTCGATGACCTCCTCTGTCCTTTATCCTACCACATTTCATTTGTTCCTTTTAGAATATTGCTTTTTTACTCTTTTCATCTTACTATCGATAGTGGGGATTCTTTTGTATTTTCTAGAAAGGGTGGGTTTTCATGACAAAAGCTCAAATTAAAGTGAATGATAACGGTTCGTTTCGCGTAAGCGGCGATGTGGAACTGATTGATGCTGACGGAAATGTATTTCCAACGAAACAAGTGTTTACTCTGTGCCGCTGCGGTCTATCAACCAACATGCCGTTTTGCGACGCTTCTCACAAAGGGAAATTTGAATCATGTGTACGCGCAGAAAAGGTATTGGACGAAGAGTAAATGGAATGAAAAAGAGAGACTTCACCCGAAGTCTCTCTTTTTCATTTGGAGATCAGTCAAAAAAACGAATGTCCACCACGCTTGCCAGTGGAATATAGTGTACGTCTTCAAACTTGTCTACGACGTGCAGCTTCCCTTCCAATGGGTCGACATGATGAACGGTTCCGATCGATAATTGATGACGGTGCTTCACATAGTGGGTAATCGATACCATTTTATCAAACTCCATCGCCTCTGCGACAACTTCATTCATCCTGTCAAGCTCCTGCTCATCAAGTTCGATCCTCTTTTCGTGTGTATCTTCCTTTGCCCAATCCCTCAGGAGCTTCACGTGCTCGGGGAGCATCATGGAGGTCCACTTGATTCTACCTCGATCCCGAATCAACTCTCTCACCTCCTGTCATTCGTTATGATTTATGTCCGCCGAGCAGACGGGCACGATGCCTTGCCGTCCCGGCTTCTGTGTAGGAGACGGCGCGAAGCAGGGCCCCGGAACCATATTTATTCCGGATGTGATCCACTACATACCCGAGCTCCCGTTTTTCCCAGCGGTCAGGTTCGAACAGAGAAACCTGCAGCGCTCCATCCTCTACAATATTCGAAAGGGCGATATTGATTTTCCGTACGGTTTTCCCATTATAGTTCTCTTCGAATAGTTCCAGGCACACCCGGTACAGATCCATGGTGATATTGGTCGGTTCCTCTATCGTCCGTGACCTGTGGAATCCCCCTCCGAACTCCTCGTGGCTGTAGCCGATTCCGAAGCTCACGGTCCGCCCGGCCTTGCGATGGGTCCGGGCACGCCTGGCGACCTCTTCGCACATTTCTAAAATGACGCGTTTGATTTCCTTTCTCTCCTTATAATCCCGCAGCAGGATCTGACCCTTGCCGAAGCTGACCTGCCCATCCATGATCGGTGCCCCTATTTCGGACAGGTCCACCCCCCATGCATGGTAATAAAGCTGGTTCCCCATCACACCGAACTTCGCCTCCAGCTTCTCTAGGTCATACTTCGCCAATTGCCCGATAGAGAAGATGCCCATGCGATTGAGGGTCTTCTCCAGGCGTCCTCCAATCCCCCACATTTCACGGAGCGGAGAGAGCGGCCACAGCTTTTCCGGGACGTCTTCATAGGTCCACTCGGCAATTCCCTCTTTCTTTGCTTCAAGATCCAGGCACAGCTTGGACAAGAGCATATTGGGGCCGATTCCGATGGCACACGGAAGCTGGAATTCCCTTTCCATATCGTCTTTGATTTTGCCGGCGATGGTGGCCGCGTCCCCCCAGAGGCCCGTCGCCCCATCAATCTTAATGAAGCTTTCGTCCACACTGTACGTGTGGATGGCATCCTTCGGAACATAACGATGAAACAGGCGGGTCAGCTCCGTGGAGATCCGGACATACGTCGCCATCTTCGGCTCTACAAGCTGGATTCTCGGGTCGTTTGGAATTTCAAACATCCTCGAACCCGTTTTGATTCCAAAGTCCCTCTTCATCCTGGGTGAGGCCGCCAGTACGATGCTTCCCTGCCGACTTTTATCCCCCACTACAGCCAAGTGACATTCAAGGGGATCCAACCCCTCCATGACAGCCGAACAGCTAGCATAAAAGCTCTTCATATCGATGCACAAAATCTTGTGGTGTGGCAGCACACTGTAATCGACAGTCATATCCTCATCCTCCATCTTACCTAAAATAGAACAAACGTTCTTATATAGTATAGTTATGATTCTAACCGAATATACGTTCCCTTTCAACTTAAATTACTGGAAACGGAGAGAATAATAAGAAAAGCGGAAGGGGCTTGCCCTGGGGCGACAAGCATAAGACGAGTAACCCAGAAAGGCGTTCTTTGCCTTTTTGGGTTACTTGACTTATGACCTCGAGCCCCAAGCCCCTGGAGCTGGACAAATAGAAAAGCGGAAGGGGCTTGCCCTGGGGCGACAAGCATAAGATGATTGACACAAAGTCTGGCATACACAAGGATCAGAACAAAAAAATAAGTCCAAAATCATTTTTGTGATTTTGGACTTACCTTCTCATTCATCAACCTTTTCCAGCTTGGAATCCTGGGTATTTCGTCATGCCCCCATCGGCGATGAGCGTTGTACCCGTAACGTAGCTTGCCTGATCGGAGGCAAGAAAAACGGCGCAGGAAGCAACCTGTTCAGGTTCTCCGATGTAGCCGAGGGGAATGAGCTTCTCCACTCCTTTTTTCTTTTCCGGATCGGAAAATTTCTCGGCATTGATGGGTGTATCAATGGCCCCTGGAGCAATATTGTTCACCCGTATCCCATCTGGTGCAAACTCCAGCGCCAGGCTTTCCATCAGCAGTTTCACCCCACCTTTACTCGCTGCATAATGAGCGAAGTGAGGCCACGGGATGATTTCATGGACAGACGATACATTGATGATCGATCCCTTGATGCCATGCTCGAGCATGTATTTCGCCGCTTCACGGCAACCGAGGAATGTACCTGTCAAGTTCGTGTTGATGACCCTTTGCCAATCTTCAATCGGCAGATTTTCAGACGGAACTTCATTTTCGATTCCCGCATTGTTCACGTAGATATCCAGACGGCCATACGTGTCATGAGCAAATCGGACAAACCCCTGGACATCCTCTTCTTTTGACACATCGCCTTGAATGATGGAGGCTGTCCCACCTGCTTCTTCGATTTCCTTTACAAGTCCTTCAGGGTTTTCTTCTTCTTTGAAATAATTAATGACCACCTTACTGCCTTCAGAGGCAAAGCGTTTAGCAATCGCCTTTCCTATACCAGTAGCGGCACCCGTTATGATGACGACCTTATCCGTTAAATCTGTATACATGTCCTATTCCTCCTTAATCTTTCGTAAAGCCCAATAGAACCCCGCCGATGATGATCAGGACACACCCTGCAATGACGAGGAGGATCTGCTTTTTCGATTTCTTTTCCCCTAAGAAGAACAAACCACCGAGAGTGGAAATGACGATTCCCGTTTGGGACAGGGAGAAGCTTGTTGCCACACCGATGCGGGGCAGGGCAAGGAGCAATCCGAGATTCCCGGATGCCCACATAAGTCCGGTTAAAATATTTCGAACCGTATATTTGTTAAATGGCTTATGCCTGAATGTGATGACAACGGCTCCGATGAACATACCGATTGCCTGAGGTAAAATCGCTTGCCATCCGTCAATATCAAACCACCTTAATATGACGACATAGGCTATGTATCCACAACTGGAAAGGAGCAGCGTTAACAGACCTTTTTTCAATTGAGAGCCTTCATCCCCTTCGGACTTCTGTGTGAATGAGGTGAGGACGACACCGATGATCAGAGCCAGAACCGCCCCGCTTCCAAGGAGGATCGTTTCAGTCGTCTTCCATTCTTTAAATACCAGAACACCAAAGAGCGTCGTTCCGATCAGCTGCATTCCCGTTGAAATCGGGACGGTTTTCGAAACGCCGATGAATTTTACACTGGCCAGCTGGTTCACTTGTCCGACAGCCCAGAAGACGCCGGAAATAAACCCGATGCCCCACACAAATAACGTTAACTCAGGGGACTTGATGAAGAAGACGCCAATCGCAAACAACAGTGAACCAACCGTGATCCCAACTGTTTGACTGTAGGCATTCCCTCCAAGTTTTACACTTACAAACACAAGACTTCCCCACGCGACCGCGGGGATCAGGGCCAAAAGAATCCCTATCATACACCCACATCCTTTTTCCGACAATAATCATAGTTTTCCTCTGAAACAAAAATTCTACCCGTTTAACGCAAAATATTTCCCACTCTCTCATGCATACCCTTCTTCCCTAAGGTGTAACCTCAAAAAAAAGAAAGCGTCGAGGTGTAATCGACGCTTTCTTCTTTGTTATTTGGTAGAAGTATGTATCGGGACAATGACCCTTTCATTCTCGACATTCACCATGACATGGACATCACGGTCGAGGGAAAGGTCTTTGAATCGTAACGAATAGAGACCGGTGGGATTTTTTTCAATGGATTGGATGACCACCTGTGAGAACCGTGGATCACTCATGACTAATTTCACAACAGTCTCTTCGGTCTTACTCTCTTTATCTGTCAGAAACACCATTTGATCCGCCGAAGCCCTCCTGGGATAGGATTCCTGCATCTCCCCGTTAAAGGTCACATTCACTTTTTTGCCCATCTCTATATCTTCTTTATGAAGCTTTTTATCTTGATCTGTCAACATGACAGTTTGTTGATCGAAAGAAAACCAAACGTCATTGATCAGCACCTGATTGTTTTCCAATTGGGTGACAAAGCCTATGAAATCTGTGCTGGCCTGAGAATTGACAGATGCTGATGGCCCGCATCCGGTGAACAGTATACAGGAAAAAAGGATCATAACAGTCAAACATTTCTTCATAGACTCCCCCCTTATTATATTAGACGATTGATGGCACGGTTTGGTTTCACTATTTTTTGAAAAAAAGGTTATTTCCTACTTTTTCGACAAAAGATGGGAATAATTGATAGAACTTGCTCCCTATATTCATCCATCGGGGCAGGTTGATTTCTCTTTTATTGGTAAAGAGTGAATCCACTACTTTCCCAGCGACAAATGCAGGATCAAGCATGAACTTCTCCACATTCTTCACATACGTGCCGGTTTCATCGGCAATGGAGAAAAAGTTGGTGGCGATTGGTCCGGGGTTCACCGCCGTCACCTTCACGCCGTATCTTTTCGCTTCCATCCTGACACTGTTCGTATATCCGAGGACAGCATGCTTGGAAGCGGAATAGGCACTTGATTTCGGAGTGGCAAACTTCCCTGCCTGAGAAGCGATATTGATGATGTGGCCAAACCCCTGTTCACGCATGTAAGGAAGGACTTCCCCTGTACATGCCATCAGACCAAGAACATTCACATCCATCATCCCTTTTACATCTTGGAGGGAGGTTTCGTGTGCTTCCTGGAAGATTCCATATCCTGCGTTATTGATCAGGGCATGGATGGATCCAAAGTCCTTCCGGATGGCAGTGAAAACAAGGGGGATCTGATCATAATCCGTGACGTTTAAAGGATATACTTCCACCTTGCAGTTGAATGTTGTTGTCAGCTTTTCCTTCAATGCCTGGAGCAGGTGGCCACGGCGTGCGATCAATGCAAGATTCCCGCCATTTTCCGCAACCTTCATGGCCATTTGCTCCCCGATTCCTCCCGAGGCACCGGTAATGATAATCGTTTTTCCTTTGATTCTACTGTTCATGTCAGTCACATCTTCCTAAGCAAAATAATAATAGATTCCTTCATGCTTTTCTTTCCGTATAAATTGATTGGATTCCAAGTAATCCAATTGCCCGATGGTCTCGGACAATGTCAAACCGAGCTCCTTTCGGTACACGGAGGGAAATAACCTCCTGCATATCTCAAATACGGTCACGCGGTTTCCTTTGATCATGTCGAATACATCTCTTGCTCTTTCTTCCTGTTTCCCTAATCTCCTCGGAATCAACCCATGAACATCCCTGACGTCGTCACCATGTCCTGTGTAGGCGAGGGAAATCGGAAAATCGAAAAGTTTTTTCAGAGAAGCATTATACTGCAGCAGTGGCTTTGTACGCTCCAACTCCCCTTCAAATGGCGGTTCGATGAGGGGGTTGGGAGAAATAGTGGCGAGTATATGGTCGCCCGCTATCAGAACGCCATCACGTTCCCTGTAAAAGGATAAGTGACTCTGGGCATGACCAAGGGTTTCAATGACCGACCACCCTCCCATTCCAGGAATGCTACCCCCTTCTGCTATCGCCACGTCCAGCTTTCGATCCCCCATGAATTTCAATGGACTCTTGAACTTGGGGATAGCCGGGAGATATTCTTCAGGGAGCCCTGATTCCATGGCAAGCTCCGTGAAGAAACGGTCATACTCTTCATGAAAGTGCTCATCACGCTTGAGCCAGAATCGATTATACTTGTGACCATATACCATGACGTCGGATGAGAACCGATCGAGCAGACCTGCATGATCAGGATGATGATGCGTCAAAACGATTTGTTCGATATCCCGAGGTGTGTACCCTAAAAGGGACAATTGCTCAGTCAGCTGCATCCAGGCCGTATCTGTAAGAGGGCCAGCATCCACCAATGTCAAGGCATCCCCCTTGACTAAATAAACATTCACATCTCCCACGGCAAAAGGAGTGGAGAGTGTGATTTTTGCGATATCATTCACTAAAGTTGTCATATTTTCACCACATTCTTCATAATAAAAAGGTACAGCCAATACGGTACCTTCCCGTTCTGTCACTCATTTCCAGAAAATGAATGATCCTTCATTACCTAGTGTACATTTTTTTCATCATGATGTCATTTTTAAAAAGTGTGAATATACTAAAAATAAACCCTTGACAGATAAGCTGTATTTCTACGATAATCACCTATAATATCGATTTAATCCATTCATCACCCATTACATAATGATATAGAATAAAGCGATGAGAAAGATTAGTAATGAATAGATGACACAAGAGATCGGGGCCCACCGGCTGAAAGGCACCGTCGTCCTCTCTATTTATGAACCTGCCTTTTGAGCGTCTTAAAGCAGAACGTCGTCCAGCGTTAATGGAAATGGAGTGTGTTCATCTTCTTCTTAGAAAATGGACAAAACAAGGTGGTACCACGGAAGCGAGACCCTTTCGTCCTTTATGGATGAATGGGTCTGTTTTTTTTTTTTCAAAACAGAAGGGGGAATGAGCGAATGAAGACATTATTTATCGGAGCAGGATCGATGGCTCATGCTTTAATGAGCGGTGCATTGAAAGCGGGAGTATTGAATCGTGAAGAAGTATATGTAACCAATCGTGCCAATCAGGAGCGTTTAAATGAAATCACGCAAGAATTCTGTATCCGGAAGGTGAACCGGGCGTCACGCTATGATGTCATCATCCTCGCCATGAAACCAAAGGACTTCCATGAAGCAGCAGATTCTGTCAGACCCTACCTTTCCGGGAATACGCTGATCATCTCCGTACTGGCAGGCATCACCATGGAGCATATAAGCAGCAGGCTGGACTTTAAGGGAGCCATCGCGAGAGCCATGCCGAATACCAGTGCAGCCATGGGGAAGTCGGCAACGGCGGTGGCTTTCAATCAATATCTCTCACCCTCCCAGAAGGAATGGACGAAAACACTATTTCAGTCTGTCGGCATAGCTGCGGAGGTAGAAGAAGAGAAATTGGACCTGATCACGGCTCTTTCAGGGAGCGGCCCGGCTTATATCTATTACGTAGCCGAAATACTGAAACACGCTGCAGTAGAGTTGGGACTGGAAGATGAACTCGCTGAAAGCCTTGTCACCCAGACGATTGCCGGGGCAAGCGCCATGCTTTCAGAATCCGGATTGGAAGCCCGGGAATTAAGAAGGAATGTGACCAGTGCAGGTGGAACGACCGAAGCGGGAATCGCTGCGCTTGAAGACCACCAAGTCAGGGATGCCTTTTTCCAGTGCATTTCTTCCGCAAATAACCGCTCTCAAACACTCGGACATGAATTAAAGGAGAATTCTTTGAAAAAATAAGCCTACAGCCGATCATGATTCGCGGGAGATCCCGTTTCAGTGATACAATCAAAGCAAAAAAAGAAGGTCGACACAGATGAATCTGCTCCTCATTTTACTTTCTGCAGTCCTGGTAATCTGGTTCGTTCTCGCCATGGAGGTGTGGAAGGGGTTGGGTACACTTTGTCCCCTGGAAGGATTGCCGGGCAAGGCAATCGGCCCGCTTCTCTCCATCATCGTGCCTGCCAGGAATGAAGAAGAAACGATTACAGACAGCATTCTATCTCAACTCAAGCAGGACTATAAACGAATTGAATGGATTCTCGTCAATGACCGTTCAACGGACCGTACACCGGATAAACTTGAAGAATTGGCGGAAATGGACAGCCGGATCCGCGTCCTCCATATCGATACACTTGAAAAAGGATGGCTCGGAAAGAATCAGGCATTATATAAAGGATACCTCATCTCGGAAGGGGAACTCATCCTGTTCACGGATGCAGATGTCCTGTATAAAGACCCTTCCACCCTGTCAAGGGCTGTCGCGGTCTTTCAATCTCAGAAGCTCGATCATCTCACCCTCGCCCCCAACATTAAATCAAAGACATACTGGTTAAAAAGCTTTGTTGTGTTCTTTTTATTCGGTTTCTCTTTTTATAAACGGCCATGGAAAGCGAATGACCCTTCCTCGGGGACGGGCCTCGGAATCGGCGCATTCAATCTGATCACACGTTCTGCTTATGAGGAACTCGGTACCCATGAAAAGATCAAGCACATGCCGGATGACGATCTGCAGCTTGGGATCCATATCAAAAAAGGCGGGAAGACCCAGGCGTTCCTCACTGCCCTTCACTCGCTGGAGGTGGAGTGGTATCACTCCTTGAAAGGAGCCTTTCAGGGCCTTGAGAAGAACACATTTGCCGGGCTCCATTACTCCATCCTTCTTGTCCTATTTGCCATGACGGGTGTGTTCTGCTCCACGGTCCTTCCTTTCTTCACGATCTTTGCCGGGGACGTCCTGATCCGGACCGTAAGCATGTTGATCATTTTGTTGATTTCCATCACCTATTTCAAAGTCATAAAGGAGATGACGAATGAGTCTGCCCTTCTCATCCTCTCCCTGCCCGTCACAGCCTTGTTATTCATCTATTCCATCGCCCGGGCGACGTTCCTGACGTTTAGAAGAGGCGGGGTCGAATGGCGCGGGACGGTTTATCCATTGAAGGAGCTGAGGAAGAAAAGAAAATAGAGCACATTCCTTTTCCGTCAAAAGTGATGTTGGTATACTCATGATGAATTACTGTTTAGAAACCCGAAATAAATTCCTCATGGAAAGGTGATTGGAAATGAACGCAAAGCTATTCGAACCATATAAACTTAAAAATGTTGAATTGAAGAATCGAATCGTCATGGCACCCATGTGCATGTACTCTTCCCACCATGAAGATGGAAAAGTCGAAAACTGGCATCGCACCCACTATACGAGCCGTGCTGTAGGCGGAGTCGGACTCATCATCCTGGAAGCGACAGCGGTTACACCACAGGGAAGGATCTCCCCACAGGATTTGGGGATCTGGAATGACGAACAGATTGAAGGCTTAAAAGAGTTGGTGGATCTGATGAAAGAGCAGGGGGCAAAGACCGGTATCCAGCTTGCCCATGCCGGAAGAAAAGCGGTACTCGAAGGAGATATCCTTGCTCCATCAGCCCTTCCATTTAACGATGAAATGAAAACGCCTGTTGAAATGACAGCAGATGATGTGAAAGAAACCGTCACCGCATTCATCAAAGGGGCCGAAAGAGCGAAGAAAGCGGGCTTTGATGTGATTGAAATTCACGGAGCCCACGGATATCTCATCAACGAGTTCCTCTCTCCCCTGTCCAATAAACGAACAGATGAATACGGGGGATCGGCAGAAAACCGCTACCGTTTCCTCCGTGAAATCATTGACGGTATTCAACAAGTATGGGACGGACCACTGCTTGTGAGGGTTTCTGCCAAAGACTATAACGACGAAGGCCTGGACGTCGAGGACTACGTCGTATTTGCACAATGGATGAAAGAGCAAGGCGTCGATTTGATCGATGTCAGCTCAGGCGCACTTGTACCGGCACGGATCCCGGTATTCCCCGGCTATCAGGTGAAGCTTGCCGAGACCATCAAGAACGGAGCCGACATTGACACGGGTGCGGTTGGACTGATTACAACAGGCATCCAGGCGGAAGAAATCCTGCAAAATGAACGGGCGGACCTCGTCCTCCTTGCACGGGAATTGCTTCGGGACCCTTACTGGCCGAGAACGGCGGCCAAAGAGCTCGGTGTTGAAATCGAAGCACCTAAACAGTATGAGCGCGGCTGGAAATAAAAAATACGCAAACAAGAGGGTGGACCAGAAGTCCACCCTCTTGTTTTATTTATTCATACACCTTCTGTACTTCATATCTGAACCCTAGATAACGGTAATTCTGCTTTTGGTACATCTGTCTTGGCGTATCTTCCCCGTCCGCAACCAGGATGATAAACTTGTCAGGGAACCGTTCCATGACATACCGTTGCAGCCTGCTTCCGATCCCCTTCTTTTGAAACGATTCGTGTACCATCAAACCGTCTATTTCCGCTGAATCTTCTTCGATGATCACATCCACGGATCCGGCCGGTGTCCCTTTATAGAAAGCCAGAAGCTGCATGATACGGGGATTTTCAAAATTCCGCTTATGCATATCCACCTTTTGGTCGGCAAAATCCGGACCATAGTCCATGTCCTGCTCATACTGAAAAGAAAGATAATCCTGGAGTTCTTCCTTGCCTACTTCCTTGACTTCTATATCAGGATTCATTTCCACCGATGGGAATTGATCTGGTGCAATGGAATAAAGTTCATTGAATCCGACGTCATATCCCTCTTGTTTAAAATGGTCCCTCAGTTCTTCCGAAGGTGTGTGATCTTGAGGAAGAAGGAACTTTACATGCTTCTGGCCGTTTGCCTGATGGAATTTCCGTAAAAAACGGGCGGCTTCCATAAATTCTTCAAGTGTCGGCTGTTTCTTAAATGCAAGAAAGTTACTATCATACCGCGTCAGCATTTCCGGATAATGAATATGTAGATAAAGAGCGTTTTCGGCTATAACGTGACCAGGATTATATATATGTTCAAATGTAAATGAATTCATCTCGATTCCCCTTTTTCTGTTTAAAGCATTTCCTACTCCCAAACACGCTGTACAGAAGCGCGGTCCCCCTCCAGCCTGACAAGGTAGACGTCCGGATTGGATAGAGCGAACAGTTCATTGTATCCATAGCTTTCATCAAATAACTTGAGGAGCAGCGTCGTTAAATTACCATGACTCACACAGACAATGTGTTCCTCTTCTTTTCCCATCACTTCATCGACGAAGGACCCTGCCCGTTCCATCGCCATTTGATTGGATTCCCCGCCAGGTAATGACAGAGAGAAATCTTCAAAGCTCATCTTTAACTTTTCCATCCAATCAGGAAGATCCTGATCGCTCAACACCCTTTCTCCCAGTCTGTTGTCCTCCTGTACCCGGAGGCCTGAACGATCAGCAAAAGGCGCGATGGTGTCCAGTGCCCTTTTGAAGGGGCTTGAATAAATCGCTTGAATGGATCGGTTTTCTAAAAAGGACGCTAACTGACGTGCCTGACGTTCCCCCTCCATCGTTAACGATGCATGAAAGGGCTGTCCTTCCGCTTTTGCATGACGGACGATATAGATCTCCTTCATTTATACCCCTCCTATTTCTTTAAAGGTATGACGTACTCCATGAAATCCCTTGCCATATAGCTTTCCGGGAAGACGTCCCTTGCTTCCTTCTCCAATTCTTCCCATGATTCCTTGGCATACCGGGAAGAAATGTGGGTTAGGAAAAGGCGTCGGGCCCCGGCTAAAAGAGCGGTCTCTCCAGCCTGTTTTGTCGTGGAATGATAATACTCCCGGGCCATCTCTTCTTGATCCCGGTTAAAGGTCGCTTCATGAACAAGGACATCTGCATCCTTAGAAAGTTCCATCGCATTGGAACAAAATCTTGTATCTCCAAGAATTGTAACCACCCGTCCAGGAATCGAAGGTCCGAGAAAATCCTTTCCATCAACCTCCGTTCCGTCTTCCAGCCGAACCGTTTCACCACATTTTAATTTCTTATAAAGGGGCCCTGGTTGAACGCCCCTTTCACGTAATTGATCCACTTGAAGGACACCGGGCTTATCTTTTTCAATTACACGATAGCCGAAAGTAGGAAGAGCATGGTCGAGTCCCATTGCTTCTACACTGAACCCTTCATCTTGAAAGATGACCCCTTCCTCGATTTCCACCACTTCAAGGGGATATTGAAGGTGGGTCCTGCTGACTGAGAGGGAAACCTCGATAAACTCCTTGATCCCCTTAGGGCCGTATACCGTCAGTTTTGTTTCCCCTCCCTGGAAGGAACGGCTCCCGAGTAACCCCGGCAGCCCGTATATGTGATCACCATGCAGGTGGGTAATGAAGATCTTTTCGATTCTTCTTGGTTTCAAGCTTGTATGTAAAATTTGATGCTGGGTGGCTTCCCCACAATCAAAAAGCCAAACCGCACCGCGTTCCTCCAGTAATTTCAAAGCGATACTGGTTACATTGCGGAGCTTGGCCGGTACCCCTGCACCCGTACCCAGAAATAATAATTCCACTGTCATCACTCCTCAGATGAGCTATTCTGTCTCCATTTTAGCATAATCGCCCCTATTTTACCCTTTCCCTCAAAATGAGTTATAAGAATGAAAATTAAAGCCAACATAATGACGAAGATGTTTGCAAAAAAGATAAAACGTTTTCATGCATATACGCAGAAAAAGTCCTCAGCATATCATTTGCTAAATGAATGAGAAGTCTTTAAAATTAAGTAATTGTATAGGATATTAAATAAGAAGAAACGCATAAATAAGGGTTACAACAAGATAAAGTGAGGTCATGACATTGAATAATTCAACTACACCAACATCTCTGATTACGATTTTCGGAGCGACAGGTGATCTAGCGAAAAGAAAACTATATCCATCTCTTTATCATCTGTTCCGCAAAGGAAAAATCTCAAAGCGATTTGCCGTTGTAGGTGTGGCACGACGCGAATGGTCAAATGAAGAATTCCAGGAGCATGTAAAAACATCGGTACATAAAGCGTTAGGCAGTGATGAGAACATCGATGAGTTTGTGTCACATTTCTATTATCAGCCGAATGATGTATCCAACAGTGATTCATATAAAGCATTGAAGAACTTATCCGATGAGCTCGATGAAACATATGAATTAGAAGGCAATCGCGTTTTCTACTTAGCGATGGCTCCTGAATTCTTCGGGACGATTACGGAACAGTTGAAAAATCAAGGCTTAACCGATACAAAAGGCTTCCAGCGACTTGTGATCGAGAAACCATTCGGTCACGACCTGCCTTCAGCCGAAAAGTTGAACAGCCAGATCCGTGAATCATTCTCCGAGGATCAGATTTATCGTATCGATCACTATCTTGGTAAAGAAATGGTGCAGAACATCGAAGTCATCCGATTCTCAAACGCCATGTTCGAGCCACTCTGGAACAACCGTTATATTTCCAATATCCAGGTCACTTCATCCGAAGAGCTTGGTGTGGAAGACCGCGGCCGTTATTACGAAAAAAGCGGAGCCCTTCGCGATATGGTACAAAACCACCTGCTTCAAATGGTGGCATTACTTGCCATGGAGCCTCCGATCAAATTGACGACGGATGAAATCCGCAGTGAAAAGGTACGCGTGTTGCGTTCCCTTCGTCCGTTTGAACAGGATGAAGTCAAGGACTACTTCGTAAGGGGTCAATATGGTCCTGGAAAAGCAGGAAATGAAGCTCTTCCTGGTTACCGTGAAGCAGAAAACGTCGATGAACAGTCCAATACGGAAACCTATGTTGCCGGTAAATTGATGATTGATAACTTCCGTTGGGCAGGTGTCCCGTTCTACATCCGTACCGGAAAAAGAATGGAGACCAAATCAACGAAGATCGTCATCCAGTTCAAAGACATCCCAATGAACCTATATTACAACCCGGACAAGCCACTGGCACCAAACTTGCTTGTCATTCACATCCAGCCGGAAGAGGGAATCACCCTTCATCTGAACGTGAAAAAATCCGGACAGAATATCGAAACGACTCCAGTGAAACTGAACTTTGCCAACAATAGCGTAGATGGAATGAACACACCGGAAGCATATGAAAAGCTCTTATTCGATTGTCTTCGTGGGGATGCCACGAATTTCACACACTGGGATGAAGTGAAACTATCCTGGGCATTTGTCGACAAAATCTCTGAAGTATGGGAACATACTCGTGACGGAGAATTCCCGAACTACGAAGCAGGTTCGATGGGTCCGAAAGCAGCTGACAACCTGCTCGCAAAAGACGGCTTCTCCTGGTGGCCAATTGCCAACCTTGATGTAGACCAATGCTAAGAAAGGTGTGGAACCTATGAAAATTTATGACGTAACTGCCCCGATCTTTAACGGGATGCCCGTGTACAAGAACAAACCTGAAAAACAACCGAGTATTGAAACCAATACGAACGGACATGTGACGGAGTCAAGACTCTCAATGGATGTCCATACAGGAACTCATGTCGACGCTCCCCTTCACATGATCAACGACGGCGAGACGATTGAAACGATCGATATCGAGAAGCTCGTCCGCCCTGTCAAAGTATTTGATGTAACGGAAGTCGATGAAAAAATCAGCCTGAAGGATATTGAAGGATTAGAGATTGAAGAGAATGACTTCATCCTCTTCAAAACGAAGAATTCATGGGATACTGAATTCAACTTTGACTTCATCTATGTAGCAGAAGATGCTGCCGCATACCTGGCTGATAAAAAGATTGCAGGCGTCGGGATCGATGCACTTGGAATCGAGCGGGCCCAGGAAGGTCACCCCACTCACCGCAGCCTGATGGGAAGCGGCGTCATCATCATGGAAGGCCTTCAGTTGAAAGACATCAAAGCCGGCCAATACTTCATGGTGGCGGCCCCACTAAAAATTCAAAATACCGATGCATCACCGGCACGTGTCTTGCTGTTTGATGAAATGATCGGGTAAAAGGTAGATATAGAACTCTCCGGCTAACTGCCGGGGAGATTTTTTTTATTGTAAACAAAAAAACAGGTGCCTCATTAGAGACACCCGGCACTCCTTTAATACAACTTTTTCAGGGCTTCCTTATCAAACGGCAGCAGGTCATCCGCCTTGCCTTCTTCCACTTTCCTCACCCATTCAGGATCCTGAAGGAGTGAGCGTCCGATTGCGACCAGGTCGAAATCTCCGCGGTCCAGTCTCTCGATCAGACCATCCAGGCTAGTCGTACCTGCACCCGAGAAGCTGGTGAACTCACCGTCCAGACCAACGGATCCCACAGATATAACCGGTTTACCTGTGAGCTTCTTTGTCCAACCGGCTAGATTCAAGTCCGATCCTTCAAATTCCGGCTCCCAAAAGCGGCGTGTGGAGCAATGGAAAATATCTACTCCTGCATTCACTAGAGGCTCTAGAAAACGCTCCAGTTCATCTGGCGTATTTGCAAGCTTTGCTCCGAAATCATTCATTTTCCATTGTGAGAAACGGAAAATGATCGGGAAATGGGGTCCCACTTCGCGACGGCAGGCCTCAATCACCTCGACGGCAAACCGGGTTCTGCCGACCAGATCCCCTCCATAACGGTCAGTACGACGGTTTGTCTTCTCCCAGAAAAACTGATCGATTAAATAGCCGTGTGCCCCGTGCAGTTCTATGCCATCGAAGCCGATGCGTTTCGCATCTGCAGCAGCTTGGGCATAGGCATCCACCATCTGGACTACTTCCTCTTCCGACATAGGTTCCGTGATTTCTTCACCTGAAAGACTCAGTCCCGAAGGTCCGACAGGAAACGCTTCTTCATTTGGAAGCTCCCCCTTTTTACGGGTCATCCCCACATGCCAAAGCTGTGGAACGATCTTTCCTCCTGCTTGATGGACTTCCTTCACCACGTTTGCCCATCCATTCAGGGATTCTTCGCCATGGAACAGAGGGATGCTCGCTCCAGAAACAGAAGAAGGATGATTGATTCCGGTTCCCTCCGTGACAATCAGTCCAACACCATTTTCAGCTCTTCGGCGATAATAAGCGGCCACCTCTTCACCGGGAACTCCATTTGGTGAAAAGCCCCGTGTCATCGGTGCCATCACTGTACGGTTGGATAACTGCAGCTTCTCACTATCGAATGATTTAAATAATGATTCTGTCGATGTATTGGTTTGACTCATTGAAATGCCTCCTCTTTTCTTGATGCAGTTTCATTATTTCAAACCCGAAGTGAAAATCAAAGAAATCTGTTTGGCGAATATTCATCCCGTATGTCATTCTCTCAAAAGGGATTAAGTATTATATTGTAAATCCACTCGCCATCATGATATTAAAAGCCCCTTTCTTCATCAGAAAGGGGCTTGAATCATTCAATTATTTCATCCACTCCGTATGGAAAATACCTTCTTTGTCCACACGTTCGTAGGTATGAGCACCAAAGTAGTCCCGCTGAGCCTGGATCAAATTCGCAGGAAGCGTTTCTGTACGGTAGCTGTCATAATAAGATAGGGCTGCCGAGAAGCCGGGAACCGGTACGCCATTCTGGACGGCTACACTGATGACTTCACGGAGTGCGTATTGGTAGCTTTCGACGATCTCTTTGAAGTAAGGATCGAGTAAGAGGTTAGTGAGATTGGATTCACGGTCATATGCTTCTTTAATCTTCTGCAGGAACTGTGCACGGATGATACAGCCTCCGCGGAAGATCATGGCGATATCTCCGTATTGAAGATCCCATTTATACTCATCAGACGCAGAACGCATCTGGGCGAAGCCTTGCGCATACGAACAGATCTTACTCATGTAAAGAGCTTTCCGAATCGATTCCACCAATGCTTTCTTATCACCATCGAATGGTTTCGTGTCTGGACCTTTCAGCATCTTGCTCGCCTTTACGCGTTCATCCTTAATAGCTGAAATGAAACGGGCGAAGACAGACTCCGTGATGATCGGTAAAGATACACCGAGATCCAATGCACTTTGACTTGTCCATTTCCCCGTACCCTTTTGACCTGCTTTATCGAGGATGACATCCACCATCGGCTTGCCCGTTTCTTCATCTTTCTTCGTAAAGATATCGGCTGTGATTTCGATGAGATAGCTGTCAAGCTCACCTTCATTCCAATCCGCAAACACTTCATGAAGTTCTTCTGCACTTAAGCCAAGGACATTTTTCATGAGGAAGTAGGATTCCGCGATCAGCTGCATATCTCCGTATTCGATACCGTTGTGCACCATTTTCACATAGTGGCCAGCACCGTCGGGACCGATATACGTCGTACAAGGGTCTCCGTCAACCTTCGCTGCGATATCTTTCAGGATAGGAGCCACGAGATCATATGCTTCCTTCTGTCCTCCAGGCATGATGGAAGGACCTGTCAGGGCACCTTCCTCCCCACCGGACACACCCGTTCCGATAAAATGAATGCCAAGTTCGCTTAGTTCCTGATTGCGTCGACGGGTATCCTCGAAGAACGTATTTCCCCCATCAATCAGGATATCACCTTTTTCAAGATAGGGCTTTAATTGTTCGATGGTGGCATCTGTCGGGTTTCCCGCTTTGACCATCAAAAGAATCTTGCGTGGTTTTTCCAACGAGTTGACAAATTCCTCGATTGAATATGTAGGATTGACATTCTTGCCCTTCGATTCGTTCATCATTTCTTCCGTTTTCTCACTGGAACGATTGTACACAGAAACAGAGTATCCCCTGCTTTCAATATTCCATGCCAAGTTTTTACCCATAACGGCTAATCCGATAACACCAATTTCCTGAGCCATAACATCAACGTCCTTTCATCTATAGAATCATGATTTCATTACTTCTTCAATTTCATCAAATGAATGACCGGAGTCTATTTCAATCTAACAAGAATGGGTCACTGATGCAAATAATCCGATTGAGAAGTACGTCACTGTTATAAGGTGTCCCCATTCACAACTGTCATTCCCTTAAAAAGTCTTTGTTGAAGCTTGTGTCCTGTTTCTGGTCATATGACTTTTTCTTATTCTTGGCTTTAATCCCTTGAGAGATGGAATCTTTCCCAAACTTGTCATGAAGCTTGGATAATACGTTGTAGAGTGGCTCCTTTTCGGCGACTTTCTTATAAGAAAATAAGTCCAGCTGTTCCGTGGCTTCGCTTTTCTCCACGACATCCTGTGCCGTGACCCCCAGGAGCCTTACAGGATCCCCATCCCAATGCTTCAGGAATAAGTCTTTCGCATGGTGGAATAGGTCTTCTTTTTTATAGATGGGATTTGCAACTTTTTTGCTTCTGGTGATGGTTTTCCTGAACTTATCCCGGATCATCAGCTGGATCGTCGTTCCCAGTACATCTTTTTGTTGAAGTCGCGACGATACCTTTGCACACAGCTTTTCTACAACTAATAAAAGCTCATGTTGATTCGTGGTATCCTTTGGCAAGGTTGTGGAATTGCCTACGCTCTTATAATCATAAATCGACTCCGGGTCCACATTCCTTCTGTCGATTCCATTGGCTCGCTCTTTAAGACGGAGACCATTGATCCCGAGCAATGACTTCAACTGGATATCGTTGGCATGGGCAAGGTCGCTGCATGTAAGGATACCGATTGAATTCAGCTTCTCGGCAGTCTTCTGACCAATCCCATGCATTTCAATGACGGGGAGCGGCCACAGCTTATTCGGGATATCCCTTTTACGCAGCACGGTGATTCCCATAGGTTTCTTCATATCTGATGCCGTTTTCGCCAGGAATTTATTGGGCGCAACACCTATACTGCATGGAAGGTCTAACTGACCCTTGATCTGGGCCTGAATGTCCGAGGCAATTTGTAATGGAGTTCCTTTCTCGAAGGAATCCGTAATATCGAGATACCCTTCATCAATCGACACGGGTTCCACTAATTCTGTATATTGTCTGAGGATATCGAATATTCCTTTGGAGGCGGCACGGTAACGGTCGAAGTTGGGTGTCATGATAACCAGATCCGGACAGAGTTTTTTGGCCTCCCAAAGAGGCATCGTCGTTTTCACACCAAAGCCCCTGGCTTCGTAGCTGCATGTCACGATGATGCCCCGTCTTTCCTGGGGATTCCCGGCTATAGCCAGGGGTTTCCCCCGCAGAGTAGGATCAAAGGCCATCTCCACAGAGGCATAAAAACTGTTCATATCAACATGAAGGATCACTCGTCCGTTTTTGGGATAGTGTGAGTTCATTTCAATCGCGGCTTTCTTTGTCTAGTTTTGATGTGTTTTTTGCTCGTTTACGTAATCCTTTATTTCTTTTATACCTTCTAAGCTTTCCACTAAAACATCGGGATCAATTTGGGTCAGAAGGGAATCTTCAAGATTGATGATGCCTGAAAAATAGGTTGTTTTCGAATAAGCAAGTAAACCGACGTTTGTAATCGATTCATCCGGCACTTCGATGATTTCCTTTGCTTCCATCACGACCAGACCGACTTGCATCGTTTTCGTCTGGACGACGAGGAGAAACATTCCTCTTTCAGCAATCGCAGGGGTATGATACAGGATATTTCCTAAATCAAGGACCGGAATCAGCTCTCCCCTGACCTTTACAAGTCCCAGGACAAATGGGGGTAAGTGAGGGATCGCCCTGATCTCCTCCACCTTTTCAATGGATACTACGTTCTCAATCGGCAGAGCATATTCTTCTTTTCCGGCATGAAATACAACTACTTTCGGCAATGTATAACGTCCCCTCTCGCATATCTGATATGTATACTACTAATGTACCATATTTTACAATTGGGCGCAGATTTGAAGGAAGAAAAAAGTCCACGTGCAAAAGATAACCCTTTGCACGTGGACATTCCGCTTTTCTATTGTCCAGCTACGGGGCTTAGAGGCTCGGGTCATAAGTTAAACCGACCAAAAAGGCAAAGAACGCCTTTCCGGTCGGTTCACCTTATGCTTGTCGCCTCTGGCAAAGCCCCTCCGCTTTTCTATTCCCCAGCCACTTCTTTGATGATGGCTATGACCATTTCAGAGAGTTTGTTTAGTTCTTCTACAGGCATTCTTTCGCTTTTGGTATGGATTTCTTCGTATCCTACTGCAAGGTTTACAGTCGGTACTCCGAATCCGGCGATGACGTTGGCGTCGCTTCCGCCTCCGCTTGTGAGCAGCTCGCTCGGGCGTCCGATTTTCTTCGCCGCACGTTTTGCCACTTCCACTACTTCATCACCGTCTTTGAACTTGAAGCCTGGGTACATGACTTGAACTTCGACTTCCGCTCTCACGCCCATTTCTTCGGCAACGGAAGTGAAGGCAGCTTTCATTTTTTCTACCTGTGCTTCCATTTTTTCAGGAACCAGGGAACGGGCTTCAGCAAGGATATCGGCTTGTTCGCATACGATATTCGTTGCTTTTCCACCTTCAAAGCGGCCGATGTTCGCAGTCGTTTCTTCATCGATACGGCCAAGTGGCATTTTAGAGATGGCTTTCGCTGCAATCGTGATGGCAGAAACGCCTTTTTCAGGAGCTACGCCTGCGTGTGCCGTTTTTCCGTAAATCGTCGCCTTCACTTTAGCCTGTGTCGGTGCTGCTACGATGATGTTTCCTACTTTTCCATCACTATCAAGGGCGAAACCGTATTTCGCTTTGACAAGAGAGGAATCCAGGGCTTTTGCCCCAACGAGACCTGACTCTTCCCCTACCGTGATGATAAACTGTATGTCACCGTGAGAAATATTGTTTTCTTTAAGAACGCGCACGGATTCAAGCATAGTGGCAAGACCGGCTTTGTCATCGGCTCCGAGTATGGTTGTCCCATCGGAATAAATGTAACCATCTTCCTTAAGAGTAGGCTTTACCCCTTTGGCAGGGACCACGGTATCCATATGGGAAGTGAAATAAATGGTATCCACTCCATCTTTATTCCCTTTTAATGTACAGATCAGGTTGCCGGCACCGTGGCCCGTTTCCCCCATCGTGTCGTCTTCGAATACCTCCACTCCAAGGTCGGAGAATTTCTTTGTTAATACTTTCGCGATTTCCGCTTCTTCTTTCGTTTCAGAATCGATCTGGACCAATTCCAGGAATTCATTTAATAAACGCTCTTCATTAATCATTTAGTAGACCTCCACAAATATGTATTCACTCCTATAGTATAGCGTGAATAGCCGGGTTCAACAAATGGTACACCTTTTACAATGGGATATTCCCATGTTTTTTCTTCGGACGTTCTTCCCGTTTGTTTCTCATCATTTCCAGTCCTTGAATCAATTTGATCCGGGTTTCACGGGGATCGATAACATCATCCACCATCCCACGGGACGCGGCGACGTATGGATTCGCGAACTTTTCACGATATTCTTCAATCTTCTGTTCCCTTAGCTCTTCAGGGTTATCGCTCGATGCAATTTCCCTGGCAAAAATGATGTTCGCTGCGCCTTGTGGCCCCATGACGGCGATCTCCGCATTCGGCCAGGCAAATACGAGATCCGCACCGATCGATTTACTGTTCAGGGCCACATACGCCCCGCCATACGCTTTCCTTAGGATCACAGTCATTTTAGGGACTGTCGCTTCAGAATATGCATATAGAATCTTGGCACCATGACGGATGATCCCTCCATGCTCCTGCTTGATCCCAGGGAAGAATCCCGTAACATCCTCGAACGTAATGAGAGGAATATTGAATGAATCACAGAACCTGATGAAACGGGACGCTTTGTCGGAAGAATCGATATCAAGGCCACCCGCCATGAACTTTGGCTGATTGCATACAAGTCCGACGACTTCGCCTTTTATGCGGGCCAGCCCCACAACGATGTTTTTGGCGAATTCCTTCTGAACCTCCACAAAGCTTCCTTCATCGACGATTTCATTGATGACAGTCCGTACGTCGTATGGACGAATCGCATCAAATGGAATCAGGTCCGTTAAGTTGGCACGGTAATCATCTTCTTCATCCGCATCGAGGCGAGGGGGCTTCTCTTCATTGTTTTGAGGCAGGTATGTTAATAATCTTCGAACCTCTTGTAACACCTCTTCTTCCGTTTTCCCCCTGAAATGGGCATTTCCGCTGATGGAGTTATGAACCTTTGCCCCACCGAGATCCTCTGAGCTTATTTTTTCCCCCGTCACGGTTTCAATGACTTTAGGTCCTGTGATGAACATTTGGCTCGTCTCATCCACCATAAAGACAAAATCCGTGATGGCAGGGGAGTAAACCGCCCCACCGGCACAAGGGCCCATGATGACGGATATTTGCGGAATCACGCCTGAATAGACGGCGTTTCGATAGAAGATATGCCCATAGCCATCTAAAGAAACGACCCCTTCCTGAATCCTGGCCCCGCCTGAATCATTCAATCCGATGAACGGAGCACCATTCTTCACGGCAAGATCCATCACATGGGAGATCTTCTTCGCGTGCATTTCTCCAAGCGCACCGCCGAACACCGTGAAATCCTGGGAGAATAAGTAAATCGGTTTCCCGTTCACCTTTCCGTACCCTGTCACGACCCCGTCACCAGGTCCCTGTACCCCTTCAAGTCCAAAGTCTGTGCATCTGTGCTCGATAAACGGGTTCAACTCCACAAAGCTCCCCGGGTCAACCAGAATATCGATCCGCTCCCTTGCTGTCAGTTTTCCTTTTTCATGCTGCTTGTCTATTTTTTCATCTCCGCCGCCAAGTTCCACTTCTCTTCTGCGGTCGTACAATTCATTGATTTTTTCATAAATATCCATTGTGGTTACTCCCCTTTGATGTTGGATTTATCACAAAGCTCGTATAAAACGCCGTGGGCTGATTTCGGATGCATGAAGGCGACGGAGGCCCCGCCGGCACCAGGTTTCGGCGTTTCGTTGATCATCCGTATCCCTTTGGTCTGGAGCTCTTTGATGCGCTCCTCAATTCCTTCTACACCGAAGGCTATATGGTGAATCCCTTCACCCTTTTTTTCTATGAATGCCGCAATCGGGCTTTCTTTATGTAGTGGCTCCAGTAACTCGAGCTTAAGATTTCCGCCATCCATGAATGCTACCTTGACACCTTGATTCTCAACTTCTTCGATCTTCAATAGTGGAAGACCGAGAGTATCTTCATAAAATGCGAGAACATTGTCTATTGATGAAACTGCTATTCCGATATGATCTACCTTTTTCATCCCTATCATCCCCCTGTTGTTTGCATGCTCCACCCATATAGTATTCCATACTTGTTGTCGAATTTCCTCCTATAGAGACGAATAATTAAAGCGTTTTCTTTTATTGGGATGGTTGTCTTCTTTCATTATTCACGTTAAAATAGAGATGAAAATGATTCTACGTTTAATTGGAAGAATGGAGCGATACGATGGGTAATAAAAAAATGCAAAAGATCATTGTATTTGTGATGCTGTTTGCGATGATTGCATCCACGATCATGGCAGGACTGTCATTCTTATTATAAAAATAGTAACAAAAAGGAGCTGCTTTTCGAATCCATCGATCAGCAGCTCCTTTTTATATCGCCCCGTATTCTTTCCCCAACTGATTGAAGCTCTTCTTCGTTTTCACGACGAGTACCTTGGTGCCGACGGGTGCTTTGTCAAACAGATATTCAACATTCTTATTCTGCATCCGGATGCATCCATTGGAGATGTATCTCCCTATGCTCGATGGCCGGTTCGTCCCGTGGATACCGTATATCCGGCCATCCGTCCCTTCTGCATCGAATCCGATCCAACGTGTTCCGAGGGGGTTTCTCGGGTCCCCGCCAGGGATGTTCTTCTTACGATAGTAGGGGTCCTTGGCTTTCACCGTAACATTAAATAAACCTTCAGGGGTGAGCTCAGCCGTTTTTCCTGTGGCGACGGGAAAGGTAGCCTGTATTTTCCCGTCGTCAATATACGCCAATTGATTGTTTTCCTTGTTCACGATGATAAACGGATCTCCCGGTATCGGGTTCCTCCCGAGTGGCCATATGGGAGAAGCGAACAATATGATGGCAAGAAGTAAGCGCATCCTATCACCTTCTTCATGTTTTAGGTGTAGTTTGCTTCACTTTCCTCCTTTTTTATTCCTTTGAACGAGCTTTTCAAGAGAAGATACTGTTCCATTTCCTGAACAAATTGATAAAGCGCGGCACGTGTTTCAAACTCTTCCCTCGTTTTCGGCAGCTCCATTTGCTCGAACTCCACTTTCATATCGTACAGTTTTTTCAAGTAAAAGAGCGCCGTATTCCCTGGATGGATATGATCGCTCAGTTCTTCCAGGAAATCTGCGATGCGATGACCCTGCTCCACTGTTAATGAAATATTTGTCGCAATCGGCAGGATGCGCTGAAGGATTTCAAATTGTTTCTCCCTCATTTTGAAATATAAATAGTATAAGTTCTCATCTCTTAAAAAATGGTTTTCTACATCTTTAAAGGCGATCGTCTTCGCCTCTTTGAGAAGCTGCTCCGTTTCCGTGATCTCCCTGCCGTCCCAATCGCTATCATTTGTCTTTAAATAGTTGATCATTTCACAGAAAACCTTATAAAAATTCGCTTCGATTTTTTCCTGATACTCGATCATCTTTTTATCGACGCTCGGCATATACAGGTTCATCAAGAGGGCAATCCCGATCCCAATCACGATGATTCCAAGCTCATTTTCAAAAAGGCCAAGGGTGACATGACCGGCTGAGTATACATGCAGGATGATGACGGAGCTTGTGACGATCCCCTCTTTGATGTTCAAGGTAACGGTGATGGGAATGAACACAAGAAGCAGCAAACCGATGACCGCCGGATGATAGGCGATAAATTCGAAAAAGGCGGCAGAAAATACCATGGCAATCACACATGCCAGAAAACGGCTCCATGATGCATTCACCGATTTCTTCTTCGTATTCTGAATGCACAGGATCGTCAATATCCCGGCTGATACGAAGTTATCCAGGTGGAACCACTGGGCGATGCTGATGGCAGCCGCGGTCCCGACTCCTGTCTTAAGTGTCCGATATCCGATTCGAAACATTCATCTTACTCCTAACTACTTCATTTTTTAGCTACTCTAGAATACCATAAACAGGGTTGAACATAAAAAGAAGGATTAACGAATGATGCCGTTAATCCTTCATCTCTATAATATTTTCTCAAGGAATCCTTTTCCCCTGTCACTTTGCGGGTTCGAGAAAAAGGCCTGGGGTTCTCCCTCTTCAATGATCTTTCCATCATCCATGAAGAGGATCCTGTCCGCAACCTCTCTAGCAAAGCCCATTTCATGGGTCACGATGATCATCGTCATCCCTGTGTGAGCGAGTGATTTCATGACATCCAGAACTTCTTTCACCATTTCGGGATCCAGGGCAGACGTCGGTTCATCGAATAACATGACTTTCGGTTCCATGGCAAGCGCCCTTGCAATGGCCACACGCTGCTTCTGTCCGCCTGATAAACGGTTCGGGTATTCATTGCACTTTTCTTTCAGACCGACTTTTGTCAGGAGGTCCGTCCCTAATTTCGCAGCTTCCGTTTTGTTCATGCCCTTCACTTTCATTGGGGCGTAAATGACATTTTCCAATGCGGTCATATGGGGAAAGAGGTGAAAATGCTGAAACACCATGCCGATGTCCTGTCTTACCTTGTGGATGGCTTTCCCCTTCACATGGGCTCCTTCAAAGTAAATCGATCCCGATGTCGGTTCTTCCAGGTGATTCAAACACCGTAATAAAGTGGATTTCCCTGAACCTGATGGACCGATCAATGCGACGACTTCCCCCTTCTCAACCGAGAAGTCGATTCCCTTTAAAACCTGAAGCTTTCCAAACGACTTGGTAATCTGTTCGCCTTTAATCATTTCCACGCAGTCTCCCTTCCAGCACTTTCCCTAGTAAAGTCAGAATCATAACGAGCACATAATAGATCAGTCCTGCGAATAAAAGCGGTTCAAAGAAGGAATACAAGTCACTTCCAACCATGTATGAACGCCTCATCACATCTGCAGCACCGATCACCGTGACGATGGCGGATTCCTTGGTGAGCGTGATGAATTCATTCATCAGCGCAGGGAGGATATTCTTGATCGCCTGAGGCAGGATCACGTCTTTCATCATCAATCGGTAAGGCACTCCAAGCGCCATCGCGGCTTCCGTTTGCCCTTTGTCCACTGCATTGATTCCCGCACGGATGATTTCAGATATATAGGCAGCCGAATTAAGGGAAAAAGCGAGGATCGCTGCGTAATAAGGTTCGATCTGTGTCCCGAAAAGCTGAGGCGATCCGTAGAAGATGATCATCAACTGAAGGACAAGGGGAGTTCCCCTGAATATGGATGTATAAAGATCCGCAAGCAGAGTCAAAGGTTTGATGGAACTAATTTTACAAAGGGCAAGAAGAATACCGAATAGGAATCCGAGCACCCCTGCTAGCGCGACAATTTTAAGTGTTACCTTCAATCCTTCCAAAATAAAGGGGATCGAAGGAATCAGTTGTTCAAAATCTAGTGGCATAATGGTCCCCTCCAACGTTGTAATGTGGCATGTAATAGGAAGGGCTAACCGGATTAGAGGTTAGCCCTTCATCAATCTACTGTTCTCCGTCAAACCATTTTTCAGCGAGTTTATCCAGTTCTCCACTGTCTTTAAGCTTCTTCAATGCGTCATTGAATTCACCTGTCAGCTCGCTGTCCTTTGGAAGGGCAACCGCAGAACCTGCCTCTTCTTCATTTACATTCATCGTATTTCCTTGAAGCTCTTCATTTTTGTCCAAATATCCGTTTGCCACTGTATTTTCGATGATGATGGCGTCAAAGCGTCCATTTTGAAGATCCTGGATCAGTTCAGGAATACGATCACGGGTGTCCACTTTCAGCTTGATGGATTTTGAAAGTTCTTCTGCCGCATCTTGTTGGATCGAGCCTAATTGTACTCCCACCGTTTTCCCGTCGAGGTCCTTTTCACTCTGGATGTCGCTTTTCTTAGTCGAGATGATCATATCTTTAGCGGTGTAGTAGACATCACTGAAGTCAACATTCTTCTGTCGTTCCGGCGTTGGCGTCATGGCAGAAAGGACGAAATCCACCTGTCCGGTTTTCAGGGCGGAGATCAATCCGCTGAATTCCATATCCTTGATTTCGATTTCATAACCCATTTCATCTGCAAGCATATTGGCAAGATCGATGTCATACCCGATGATTTTGTCGCTGTTGGCCGTGTCGACATATTCAAACGGTTTATAATCGGCCGACGTCCCCATGATCAGCTTCTTGGATTCCCCCGAAGCAGGCTTGTCTTCTCCTGAGCCGCATGCGGCCAGAGTAGTAGAAAGGATTAATACGAATACGAGAGATAATAGCTTTTTCATTGTGATTCCTCCTGAGTTGTTTTGTATAAATATAATATATAATGTATATTAATTACTATATTCGTATTGTAGCAGAGTTCAATATTTATGCAATACTTTTTATAAATATTGCATAAATGATTATATTTTCTGAAAATTTATGTGTTATTAATAGCAGTTTCAGTTGGATGAACGGTAGAGGTTGGTACGTTTTATGCATAATATATGCATATATACATCATAATCTGGTTCCTGGAGTATGAATCAAATAGAAAAGAAGTGATTCAATGAGGGTTATGGAGGTCTGGACGAGCGTTCTCTGACATGAAAAGGAGGTGAATGTCATGCCTGTTGCTGTGATTGCGTCATTTCTGGAGGTGATTGCGTCATTATTGAATTCATTGCGTCGTTTTTCCATTTATTGCGTCTTTTCCAATAGGAATTGCGTCTTTTTACAAAATAAGGAATATCGTCCCAGAAATAAAAAAACGTCAAGCCTCTCACTCTCAAAGTGAGAAACTTGACGAAATTTTTTATACCTCTTCGCAATACTCATCAAAGTACGATTGAAGTTTGTTCACAACGGACATTGGATCATGTCCTTCGATCTCGTGTCTTTCAACCATCGTCAGGAGCTTTCCGTCTTTCAATAGGGCGAATGACGGTGAAGATGGCGGATAACCCGTGAAGTAGCTGCGTGCTTTCGCAGTCGCTTCTTTATCCTGACCGGCGAAAACCGTGACCAATTGATCCGGACGCTTATCGAAGTGAATGGAATGAGCGGCTGCGGGACGGGCGATCCCTCCTGCACATCCACAAACCGAGTTGACCATGACAAGTGTTGTACCTTCTTTAGAAAAAGCCTGATCCACTTCTTCTTCAGTTGTCAATTGGGTATACCCTGCTGTCTCGATTTCTTGACGGGCCTGGCGGACAACGTCGTTCATAAATAAATTGAAATCTATATCCATGCTTGAACTCTCCTTTAATCGCTGACTTAATCATATCTCACAAATTACAAAGGGATCTGATATACCCCTATCATAACAATTTCAAACCCTATCTTTCAATCAAAATTACCTATTCTCATGAAGTAAGGCTTCTTTGTATTGATTCAGCAAATCTTCCACTGCCTGGGAAGTCGTAAACTCCCCTTCTTTCACCCGACCTTCCATAGCGGGGAGGGATGACTTGATCGTTTTATGAAAGAAAAAGTCCGATAGTATCCTTTCTCTCAGCATCGTATGGAACCATTCCTGCTTTTGGACAAGCCTTCTTTCTTCGAAAACACCCTGTTCTTTTGTCTGCTCTTCGAATTGTCGGACCACATCCCATAGTTCCTTCAATCCCTCATTTTTCAATGCCGAACAGGTATAAGCCTTTGAACTCCAGCCTTTTGTGGCAGGAACAAGAAAGTGAAGGATTTGATTGAGCTCCCTCCTCGTCTTCTCGGCGAGGGGCTTATTCTCTCCATCGGCTTTATTAACGATCAGCACGTCGGCAAGCTCCATGATCCCTTTTTTCATCCCCTGAAGCTCATCTCCTGCTCCGGTGATGACGAGGAGCAGGAAGAAATCGACCATCTGTCTGACCATGACTTCACTCTGCCCGACACCCACGGTCTCTATGATGATGAGGTCATACCCTGCGGCCTCGCATAAAAGGAGGGTCTCATTGGTTTTCCTGTGCACACCGCCCAGCGTCCCTGCCGTTGGGGAGGGACGGACAAAGGCACGTGGATTCTTCGACAACTGCTCCATCCTAGTTTTATCGCCTAAAATACTGCCACCTGAAATGGAGGAACTCGGGTCTATGGCAAGGACGGCTACACGCAGACCCTCTTCACATAACATTTCCCCGAATTGTTCGATAAACGTACTTTTCCCGGCTCCCGGAACTCCCGTGATCCCGATCCGGAAACTATTACCGGTATGGGGGAGGAGTTCTTGCAGCAGCTCCTGTCCCAACGCATAATGCTCTTCTGCATTGCTCTCGATCAACGTGATGGCTTTCGCTAAGTGACTCCGGTCCCCGTTCAGGACCTCGGCCTTTAAGTCACTGATCGAAAGGGGATCCTTTTTCTTTTTCACAAACCGCTTCTTTCGTTCCGGCTGATACTCCGTCATTATTCAGCCACTTCCTCATAGCCGAGCACTTCATAAATTTCTTTGATCACTTTTTGTGCGGCTACCGGAATGATCGTTCCAGGGCCAAAGACGGCAGATGCCCCGTTGGATAGAAGGAAGTCATAGTCACCCGCTGGAATCACCCCGCCGATGACGACAAGGATGTCTTCCCTTCCCAGTTTCTTCAGTTCCGCCACTAATTGAGGCAGAAGCGTTTTATGACCTGCGGCCAATGAACTGACCCCAATGACATGTACATCATTTTCAACGGCCTGCAGAGCCGTCTCTTCAGGGGTCTGGAACAACGGTCCGATATCCACATCGAATCCAAGATCGGCAAATGCCGTACTGATCACTTTCGCCCCCCTGTCATGACCGTCCTGCCCCATCTTGGCGATGAGAATTCGAGGCCTTCTTCCTTCATTCTCCAAAAATTCTTCCGTCATCTCTTTCACGATATTGATTTCCTGTTCATTTGAAAAATTCGAGCTGTACACCCCGCTTATACTCCGGATCGTCGCTTTATGCCTGCCCGATACTTTTTCAATCGCATCGGAGATTTCCCCTAACGTGGCACGTGCCCTTGCAGCATCCACGGCTTTTTCAAGAAGGTTCCCTTCGCCTGTTTCTGCCGTTCGCGTCAAAGCTTCCAGAGTTTCAACCACTTTCTCTTCATTTCGTTCTTCCTTCAATTTTTGGATTCGTTCAATTTGCTTCTGTCTGACCACCGTATTGTCGATGTCCAGTGTTTCAATCGGATCTTCCTTATCCAGACGGTATTTATTCACTCCGATGATGGACTCGTCCCCTGAATCGATCATCGCCTGCCTTCTTGCAGCGGCTTCCTCGATGCGCATCTTCGGCAGGCCTGTTTCGATTGCTTTCGTCATGCCTCCGAGCTCTTCGATTTCTTCAATATGCTCCCATGCCTTTTCCATCAGCTGATGAGTCAGTGTCTCGACATAATGGGAACCTGCCCATGGGTCGATCACTTTCGTTATGCCCGTTTCTTCTTGAAGATACAACTGGGTGTTGCGTGCGATACGCGCCGAAAAGTCTGTCGGGAGTGCGATCGCTTCGTCAAGGGCATTGGTATGGAGCGACTGCGTGTGGCCCATTGCAGCTGCATGGGCTTCGAGTAACGTACGGATGACATTATTATAAGGATCCTGCTCCGTCAAGCTCCAACCGGATGTTTGGGAATGGGTCCTGAGCGCCATCGATTTTGGATTTTGGGGGTTAAATGTTTTCATCATTTTCGCCCAGATCCTCCTCGCCGCCCTCATCTTGGCCACTTCCATGAAGTAATTCATCCCGATCGCCCAGAAGAATGACAGCCTCGGTGCGAAGGAATCGATATCGATCCCTGCCTGGAGGCCGGTCCTGACATACTCGAGGCCGTCCGCCAGTGTATAGGCGAGCTCGATATCAGCGGGTGCACCGGCTTCTTGCATATGATAACCGGAAATACTGATACTGTTGAATTTCGGCATATGTTTGGAAGTATACTCAAAGATATCCGCAATGATGTTCATGGACGTTTCAGGAGGATAGATGTACGTATTTCTCACCATGTATTCCTTTAAGATATCGTTTTGGATCGTACCGGAAAGCTTCTCCTTCGACACACCCTGCTCTTCAGCCGTCACGATATAAAAAGCAAGGATGGGCAGGACTGCCCCGTTCATCGTCATGGAAACGGACATCTGATCAAGGGGGATCCCGTCGAACAATATCTTCATATCCAGGATGGAATCGATGGCGACGCCTGCTTTCCCTACATCCCCTACAACCCTTGGGTGATCCGAGTCATACCCGCGGTGAGTCGCCAAATCAAATGCCACCGACAAACCCTTCTGCCCCATACTTAAATTCCTTCTATAAAATGCATTGCTTTCTTCAGCGGTAGAAAACCCCGCATACTGCCTGACCGTCCAAGGACGATTCACATACATCGTCGGGTACGGCCCCCTTGTGTAAGGTGCGAGACCAGGTAAATCTTCTCCATGAGAAATATGTTCCGAGTCTATTCTAGTATATAAAGGTTTTATATCGATTTTTTCATTTGTTTCGTATGGTGTGCCGGTAAGGGGGATCTCCTCTGCTGCACCATTTGTTGAATACGGGTCGATTTGTTGCCAATCAGGCTTCGTCATTGTCTTTCCCCTCCTCCCAGATGGCTAATAGTTCATCCAGTTTTATCAGTATGTTTTGTTTGTTGTAGATGGACCCGCACAGTCCCTTCAGGATCCATTCACTTCTGTTTTCATCAGGAATCCTGCCCGCCAGGTCGATCACAATGGAAGAATCAACGTGACGGACGGCTTCCGTGATCATTGAAAGTTTATCGAGATATTCTTCGTCCTTTCCGCACACCACATAGTACGGATACCGGGTTTCTTCCACGAATTGCAGGATATCTTCCTTGGAGAAGCAATCCGTACTTTGATGCGCCTGAATACCGCCCGTCGCTAAAAATCCTTTTACAAAATCTGCACGGGGCTTATACGTTTTCAATTCGCCTAACCCGATCAGGCCCGCAGTGGGATTATTTCCGAGTTTTTGTGCCCGCTCTCTTAATCTCTCAAAAGGAAGAGAGAGACGTTCTCCCGCGGCCCGAGAAATCGGAAGGGTCTCTTCCAGATTTGCATAGATGTTCGTCCCGATCATGGAGTTCTTCCGGGTGGCTAGATCCCGGATGCGGGCGTCCCTTACTACTCTTATCTTCTCATCGATCGATCCATTCGCGAGGAGGGCAAGGATCCCCCCCTCTTTATCCACCTGCTGGAATTCCTTCCATGCATGCTTTCCTACTTCATCTGAAAGCCATTCCACATAATAAGAACCGCCGCCTGGGTCCAGGACCTTATTCAAATGAGCTTCTTCTCCCAGGATAAGTTGAGTGTTTCGGGCAATCCTTTCAGCGAGGGGAGTCACATCGCCGCTAACCTCATTGAACGGGGACACGACAAGATAATCGACCCCTGCAAGGATCGCGGAGAATGCTTCCCCACCCCCACGGAGAATGTTGACATGAACATCGAGGGCCGACTTGTTGAATCGGGACGTCTCTGCACTGATGCTGATGGATTTTACCAGTGTTTGTTCACTCATGCCGTAATTGGTCAATACGGCCTGCCACAATTTCTTGAATGCCCTGATTTTAGCAATCTCCATAAAGAAATGACTGCCTATTGAAAAATGGAAGTGCAGGGTCTCTGCAGCCTTCTCGATTTCCCATCCTCTATCCTGAACAGCCTCCAAATAAGCGACACCTTCACTCAGTGCATAAGCAAGTTCCTGTGTCCCACTGGCTCCTTTGTTATGATAGGGAGCTGAATTAACAATAAGGCTCTTAATCCCTGTAAGCTCCATACCAGAACCTTCGACTTCATTCAGCCACCTTTCCAATCTGCTTTCATCGGACCATTCTTCCTCAGAAATGGGATCGTAACCGACAACCCCTGTCATCCCATTACTCTCGGGAAGATCCTTCTTTCCATGCAGGGCCATGGACGTATCCTTATCAATCGAAAAAATAGGATAATCACACTCTCCCAGGCCGTTCATGAATGAGTCCAGGCCACGAGCCTTATCCAAGTCCCCAATGGAGAACGACAGACAGTTTTGCCCACGGGACAACGCATCCCTCACGGCTTCTGAGAGTTCTCCCCAGGATTTCCTTTTGACGGGTTGGGCGATGTACCATTTATGAGTGCGTATCAATTTGTCATCGATAGTCGGGATATAATCTTTCACCCTATCATGTTGAGGTGTGTCCTCCGCTATAAATAATGGTTTAAGATCAATATTTTCATATGTGCTTGTATGTAAGGAGCTTATTCCCTTCCCCTTTAACGCTTTTTCAGCCGCTTCCTCCCATTGTGACAGTGTATGACGACTGAATGATTGGCTTTTCATATCACTTAGCTTCATAGTTCCCCTCTTTTCGTAAACTATTTTGTAATCGTTTACATAATTTTTCACTAAGATTCTCCTGAATAAGCAAGCATCCCCTTTGAAAATTCAAAATGTTTATACTAATACTATTTTAGTATATAAAACTCCTTTCATCAATCTCTCTTGAAAATGAGTATAAAAAAGAAGAAGAGTTGGACGTCCCAACTCTTCTCCCCTTTATGCTTATTTTTTTGAATTGATATACAATTTACCTTCAGCACGCTTCGTCGTGACATTCCCATAATCATCGGAAACTTTCACTTCAATCACGGCTCCCGGCGCCTTCACATTCGAAGTAGCCGTATAGTAACCTTCATAATGACCTTCGGATGTTTCCATCATTGGAAGTTCAGTGGCGTTTGTCACTTGGGATCTGGCATTTGTCAGAGGCATTTGAATGACAAATGTCGCATCCAATCCAGGCTCACTGTCAAATTCAATCTTGACGGATTCGCCCTTCTTCAATTCTTTATCTTCTGCAGGAAGAAGATTCTCGATCTCAATGTCACCAAATTTCGCAAAGACCGTTACCTTTTGTTTCTTTTTGTTTCCTGCTTTATCTTTCGCTACTACTTGGATGGCATTCTCTCCTTCATTGAGAAGAATTCTATGACTGAACTCTCCGTCTTTGACAGATGCTTTCTCACCGTTCACCTTCACCCATGCAAGATTTTCATCCGCGATGGTTCCTTTAACCGTGATTGCTTCACGATTGGTTTTCATGCCATCCTCCGGTGAGGTGATGGCGAGTTCCGGCTTCACTTGATCAAGTGTTACCGTCACCGAATCCGATGGACCCGTCATGCCCTGTTCCGTCGCTGCCTTGGCAGTTAATACATTTTCACCTTCATGCAGTGAAACATCGGCTGAGAATGTTCCATCATCACCTGTGTCGGCTGTCGCTACTTCCTCTTCTCCATTAAAGAGATGGACGGTCGTAGTCGGGGCAGAAGTCCCTTCAACCGTTACGGAATCTTTATTGGTAAATGATCCATCCTTCGGTGAAGTGATGACCGGTGCGGTCACTTCATAATTCACAGTTGCGCGAATCATGTAGTTCCCCTCGTCTTCAGGTGCCTGTGACCAGGCTCCACCGACAAACTGCCAGCTTCTTGCGGCATATTCACCATCTTCATCTGTCCCAAGTCCAGGCGCATTCGGATTTGGTGCAGACTGGATATATACCATGTAGAAGTCTCCTTCGACCATGATGCCGTGCTCACTGAGATCTACATGCGTCCATTCTCCGTTACGCAACGCGGTACCATCGAATGGACCGGCGATTTTCTTACCAGGTGCCCCGTCAGGTCCAGTTGCATCATATACAGCAACCTGGAATTCAGTTCCTCCTGGTACTGGCCATTCAGTATCCCAGAAGCGGAATAGTCCACCCGTCACAAGTGCCGTATCATTTCCTTCTTCAAGGGACATCTTGACGGCCCAGCCGTTTCCAGCATCATAGAATGCACGAGCATTTTCTGCTGTTCCATCATCGTACCCGATTTCACCAGGATACCCGATGAATGGTTCTAAGGATACATCGGCGGTTGTGACTTCCCCGCCTTCCACAGAGACGCTCATTTCCTTACTATAGTAGTAAGGCGCAACCACTTTCAGGGTGTAATCGCCTTCGTAAACTTCTAATTCATATTCTCCACTGGCATTTGTTTCAACCGGCTCTACTACGGCATCTTCAAGCACGAAGACCGTTGCTCCTTCAACCGGTTCTCCCGTGACTTCGTTCGTGACGGTCCCTGTAACATTCCCTTGAGGGATTTCTTCAAGGGTGAAGTTGGCAGTTGATGTTTGATCGGCTTCAATCGTCACACTTTGTGTTTCAGATCTGTAACCGTACGTGGACGCCTGCAATGTGAATTCACCCGCTGCATGAGTCATTTCATATGATCCATCTGCAGGATTTGTATAAACAGAACGGCCAGTTTCCAATACACTTACCTCTGCTTGTAGCGGAAGAAGGACAGGTGCCGGACCTGATGCATCCGTCTTATCATCTTTCTTCACGTCATTTTTCAATGTGATCTTAGATGGATTTACACTTGGTTTTTTCGAGACAGAAGATGATTTTTCATCCTTCGATTTCAAACCAAGATTCATTTTCTTTGCTGGAAGATTTGATTCCGAGCTAAGCTTCACATCATCAAGGTACCAGCCTTGTTTCGTCACACTTCCATCAGAGGTAACGTTGAAGGCGATGTATACTCGTTGACCTGCATACTGACTCAGATCCACTTCTCCGTCTACCCATCCGTCGGTATTTCCATTCACGCGAAGTGCCTGTGTCCACTCTTCACCATCAGTGGATACAAACACATGACCGTAGTCATAGTTGCGCTCCAGTTCGTGCCACTGTTTGAATTGTAAGAAGCTCTCCCCTTCAGGTAAATCGATCGGAGGCATCTGAAGTGACATATTCGCGCTGTTGTCATACGTTCCGTCTAAGTTGGTGGCATATGCTTTTTCTCCTGAAGAAGCATTTCCCGGACCGCTTGCCGGTACGCCCCACTCCCAGCTGTTCCCTGGACCGTAGGATGTCCAACCAGTCGGATCTGTTTCAAAGTCCTGCTCATATCCAACAGTGATACCCGGTAATAAGTTTACAGTGTACGTATCAGATTCGACTTCATTTCCACCGAAGTCCACAGCAACCCACTTGTACGTGACCTGGTCTCCTGTGAGATCCTCACCCGGGATGACCACCTCATACGTTCCTGATGTGTAGTCGCCTGACGTTCTGCTTGCTTCAACTTCTACCCATTCACCGTCCTGATTTTGATAATTCAGAGTTACATTCGTCACGCTGACATTATCACTTGCCTCTGCTTGTAATGGCAGATTCATTTCTTTAAATGCTTCTTGTGGTGCGTCATGACTGATGACAGGAGCTTCCGTGTCATCGCCTTCTTTTGAAACCTGTCCTTTTACTTTACCGATTCCGCTCATAACGGAGGATACTGCATCAAACGCATTGACCAAGCCGTGCCCATACCCATTATTTGGAGATTCCGGGAATGTTCCGTCTGTTAACGGAACAGCGGTCGACATAAGGATTTCTTCGATTTCATCCACTGTTAAGCTTGCATCCACTTGTCGTAACAGGGCAGCGACTGCCGTTACGTGTGGACCAGCCATCGATGTTCCATTCCAGCCTCCTTCATAATTGCCACCTGGAACGGAAGAGCGGATATTTACTCCCGGTGCGGCAATCTCAGGCTTGATTTCCTCATAAGGAGAAGGTCCCTGTAATGAGAAGCTTCCCAATTGATTGTTGATATCCGTAGCACCTGTTGCAAATGACTCAGGGTAGTTAGCCGGATTGGCAATCGATCCCGGTCCTCCCGGATTGAATAGTGTTGTATTCCCCGCAGAGAATTCAGGGAATATTTCTGCCGCTCTCCACGCACTTACCATATCCCGGTACCATTCATCAAGTCCTGCTCCGCCGCCCCAAGAATTGTTGACGACATCTGGAGCCATTTCAGGATGTGGATTTCCTTCAGCATCTTTAGGTGCCAGAATCCATTCTCCCGCTTCCAGTAAGTCTACATCGGTTCCACCATCGGCGGTGAACGCTTTGACCGCGATCCACTTGGCACCCGGCGCTACACCGATTTGATTGCTGCCATCGGGCTCAGACCCGACCATAGTACCGACAGTATGTGTTCCATGGCCCTGATCGTCATATGGCGCACTTTGTCCTGCAGTTGCATCAAACCAGTTGAATTCGTTGTCCGGTGAATCCGGATTCTGAGGGTCATACCCTCTATATTTTTCTTTTAATGCCGGGTGATCCCACTGTACCCCCGTGTCAATGGAGGCGATGACGGTTCCTGCCCCATCGATCCCCATTTCCCAGACCGCCGGTGCTCCTACCCGATCGATATTCCACTCGATCGATGCCGGGGTTTTTGGGGCTTCTTTATCCAACACTGCGGATGAAGAAGCTTTTGCCTTTGCCGGCTGGATAATTTGTCTCGTTTCATTCGGCAGGATTTTCTCCACTTCAGCAAAGGTTGAAATCTTCTCCATGACTTTCTTCGTACTTGTAACGGCCATTCCGTTTACAACATAGAAGTCTTTGATTTCCTTCACTGCACCTGACTTCTTCTCTTTCGCTAAGTATTTCTTCACTTCTGCCTGAGATTCAAGGGCTTTAGCACGAAGCTCTGAGACGACCATATTCCGTTTTAACAATTTCTTATTATTAGCAGACAGTTTCTGCTTTTTCGCTGTTTCAGCCGCCTTTTTAGATACAGCTTCCGTATCTACCTGATCCTTGAATTTCACTAAGTATGTGACCTGTTCCTTTTTCTTAAATTGTTCCTGTAAGGTTGTTGTGATTTTTGATTGTGGACTTACTTTTGCCGACTCATTGGCTGATGTGGATGGCTTTTCTTTCGATAGAGCCGCTTGTGAGGTTTTTGCCGCCCCTGCATTGAATGGAAACATCAAGGGGACAAACATGACTAAGGTGAGTACAATGGATAACCATCTTGCCTTACGTTTTCTTCCTGACATCTAATTCCCTCCCAGTCTTTTTATAAATCTAACCACCCGTCACCTCCTTCGAACACCAACTTTGGAAAATAGTAGGTGTTAAACCAAAGATAACCAAGTGCGGATGTAAAATGTTGTAAGTTGCTGTCGAAATAAATCTGAAAATTCAGTAATTGATTGAAAAGTCACGAATCCCGATTTTTTCATAAGGATAAAGTCACTCTTATAATATAACTTCAAGAATATTCCAGGGTAATCTTCAAATTTAGTAGGATGAAAGTGGAGGTTATGCCTCTTTTTATAAGTAAAGGGAAGAAAAAATGAGCGAGAAGTTTCATAGGGAGAATTCCCGGAATGAGGCATCGGAATTATGACCCAGGTAGTGACCTACAATGTTTCACTAGAATATTCTTCCAGTAATATTCCGGCTGTTTTTCCCGGGATTTTCCTGTTACAAACTTTTTTTATAAGTCATTCTATCTAACTGCATAAAAAAATAAGGACCAACCACCCAGGGTCAGTCCTTATCAGTATTAATATACAGATGTATTTTCTTTCGAAGTGTTTTCTAAGATTTCTTTCACGCGCTGAAGGAATCTTCCGCATACCAAACCGTCAAGTACGCGGTGATCAAGTGACATACAGAGATTCACCATATCACGAACGGCAATCATTCCATTGTTCATGACAACAGGACGTTTCACGATCGATTCTACTTGTAGGATCGCGGCCTGTGGATAATTGATGATACCCATCGATTGTACCGAGCCAAATGACCCTGTATTATTCACCGTAAATGTTCCGCCCTGCATATCCTGGGAGGTCAACTTACCGCTGCGGACTTTTCCTGCAAGCTCGGTGATTTCTCTTGCGATCCCTTTGATTGTTTTTTCGTCAGCATTCTTGATGACAGGAACATAAAGTGCATCATCCGTAGCTACTGCAATGGAAAGATTAATGTCCTTCTTCTGAACAATCTTGTCTCCAGCCCACATGGAATTGATTTGTGGGTACTCTTTAAGAGCCTGGGCGACAGCTTTCACGAAAAATGCGAAGAATGTCAGGTTGAACCCTTCACGCTGTTTGAATTCTGTCTTAAGTGAATTTCTGTAGTCAACCAGGTTGGTTACATCCACTTCCATCATCGTCCAGGCATGAGGCGCTTCGTGTTTACTGCGGACCATGTTGGAGGCAATCGCTTTGCGTATGCCAGAAACCGGGATCTCGATATCACCAGGGACGACAGGAACATTTGCTGCAGGTGCTTGTTGTTTAGCCGGTTGTACTGGTGCGGATTCTTTTACCGGCGCTTGTTGTGGAGCCTGAGCTTCATTCTTAGGTGCAGGTGCATCTCCCGCTTTCGGAATTGAGCCTGATTCGATGATTTTCTTTAAATCTTTACGGGTGATCCGGCCGCCGTTTCCGGTGCCTTCTACTTGATTCAAATCAATATCGTGCTCTTGGGAAAGCTTTAGTACGGCTGGAGAATACCTGGCTTTATTTCCGCTATCTCTCGTTGGAGCCTTAGGCTTAGCAGGAGCCGATCCCTTCGCTTCCTCTTTTGGTTCTTCTTTCGGAGCTTCTTCAGCAGGGGCAGTGCCTCCACCTTCGATTTCGATGGAGCAAATGATTTCCCCGACTTCAAGGGTGTCCCCTTCTTCGGCAATCAATTCTTTAATGGTACCCGTGAAGGAAGATGGCACTTCTGCATTCACTTTATCTGTTTGAACTTCTGCAATTGGATCATATTTATTTACGGTATCACCGGGTGACACCAACCATTTACTAATTGTACCTTCTGTAACACTTTCCCCTAGCTGAGGCATTTTCATATTTTCAATACCCAATGAGGAACCCTCCCTACTGCTTTGGTTTAATTGGTCTGGATGAGATTAAAATTCTGCAAGTTCTCGCATTGCTTTTTCTACTTTATCAGGATTGATCATAAAGTATTTTTCCATTGTCGGTGCATACGGCATAGCAGGAACGTCTGGACCTGCAAGGCGTTTTACCGGGGCATCAAGCTCGAACAAGCAATTTTCAGCGATGATCGCAGAAACTTCACCCATGATGCTTCCTTCTTTATTGTCTTCTGTCACTAGAAGTACTTTACCTGTTTTAGACGCTGCTTCAATGATCGCTTCTTTATCTAATGGATAAATGGTACGCAAATCCAGGATATGTGCTTCAATTCCGTCCTGGGCAAGTTTTTCAGCCGCTTGAAGGGCAAAGTGAACACATAAGCCGTAAGTGATGACTGTGATGTCTTCTCCTTCACGCTTCACGTCGGCTTTTCCGATCGGTAGCGTGTAATCATCCTCAGGCACTTCACCCTTGATCAGACGATAAGCTCGTTTATGTTCAAAGAATAATACCGGATCTTCGTCACGGATGGCCGCTTTCAATAAGCCTTTCACATCATATGGAGTGGAAGGCATCACGATTTTCAACCCCGGTTGATTGGCAAAGACGGCTTCAACGGATTGCGAGTGATAAAGCGCTCCGTGCACTCCACCGCCGTAAGGTGCACGAATGACCATCGGACAGCTCCAATCATTATTTGAACGGTAGCGGATTTTTGCCGCTTCAGAGATGATCTGGTTTACAGCAGGCATGATAAAATCAGCGAACTGCATTTCTGCGATTGGTCTCATACCATACATGGCAGCTCCGATCCCAACCCCTGCAATGGCTGATTCCGCAAGTGGCGTATCAATGACACGGTCCTCACCAAATTGGTCATACAGGCCGTGAGTCGCTTTAAATACTCCACCTTTTTTCCCTACGTCTTCTCCAAGAACGAAAACTTTCTCATCACGTTCCATTTCTTCTCTTATTGCCATGGTTACGGCATCAATGTATGAAATTACTGGCATGATTGAATTCCCCCTTACTTCTCTTCTGCGTAAACGTACTTCATCGCTGATTCTGCTTCAGCATATGGAGCGTTTTCTGCATAATCCGTTGCCTCGTTTACAAGCTTCATAATACGATCATTGATTTCTTTCTCAATGTCATCATTCATGACGCCTGTTTCTTTCAGATAAGCACCAAATGTGATGATCGGATCGTTCGTTTTCGCTTTTGCCACTTCATCCGGTGAGCGGTAGCTTCTGTCATCATCATCAGAGGAATGGGGAGTCAAACGATAAGAAACCGTCTCGACAAGCGTTGGTCCTTCTCCGCGACGTCCACGATCAGCAGCTTCCTTCACAGCTTTATATACTTCAATGGGATCATTTCCATCGACTGTGATTCCAGGCATTCCGTACCCGATGGCGCGGTCTGATACTTTCTCACAGGCCAATTGCTTTTCAATCGGAACCGAGATCGCATATTTATTGTTTTCACACATGAAAATAACAGGAAGTTTATGTACACCTGCAAAGTTTGCCCCTTCATGGAAATCTCCCTGGTTGGAAGACCCTTCTCCGAACGTTACAAACGTCACAACATCTTTCTTCTCCATTTTGCCTGCAAGAGCGATACCAACGGCATGTGGCACTTGAGTCGTTACAGGAGATGAACCCGTTACGATATTATTTTTCTTCTGTCCAAAGTGACCAGGCATTTGACGACCGCCTGAGTTTGGATCTTCTGCTTTTGCAAAACCTGATAGCATCAATTCCTGGGCCGTCATTCCGAATGTCAATACAACACCCATGTCACGGTAATACGGCAATACATAATCCTTTTCACGGTCCAGGGCAAATGCAGCACCAACTTGAGCCGCTTCCTGACCCTGACATGAAATAACAAATGGGATTTTACCAGAACGGTTCAGTAACCACATGCGCTCATCGATTTTTCTGGCAAGCAGCATAGTTTCATACATTTCTAATACTTTCTCATTGGAAAGTCCTAACGCTTCATGACGATTCTCAGCCATTTTATTTACCTCCTACACAATCTAATGATTGGGAAGGCAGAGAAGATCTCTACCTTTCCTGATTTTTCTTATTATGAGTGAATTGCCTTTCCATCTACGGCAAGCGCGGCTTCACCGATTGCTTCCGACAGGGAAGGGTGAGGGTGGATGGTGTGCGCGATTTCCCACGGTGTTGCATCCAATACCTTAGCAAGTCCCGCTTCTGAAATCATGTCGGTTACATGTGGACCAATCATATGCACGCCAAGGATGTCCTCTGTGTCTTTGTCTGCAATGATCTTCACAAAACCATCCGATTCCCCGTATACAAGCGCTTTTCCGATTGCTCTGAAGCTGAATTTACCGACCTTCAGATTGTATCCCTTTTCTTTCGCTTCCTGCTCTGTGATCCCTACGCTAGCAATTTCAGGATTACTGTAGATGCATTTTGAAATCAGGGAATAGTCAATCGGATGAGGGTTCTCATTCGCCATATGTTCCACTGCCGTTATTCCTTCATGAGAGGCAACATGTGCCAATTGAAGTCCACCTATGACGTCCCCTATCGCATAAATATGGGATTCTTTCGTTTGGAAGAAATCATTCACCTCAATAAAGCCCTTTTCCACCTTAATATCTGTGTTCTCTAAGCCAATGCCTTCAACGTTTGCTTGTCTGCCTACAGATACAAGGATCTTCTCAGCTGTAAAGGATTTTTCTTCCCCTTTATGCTCCGCGTTTATTGTCACTTCTCCATCCCCTTTTTTTAAGGATTCAGGAAGCACTTTGGCACTTGTCACAATTTTAACGCCTTTTTTCTTCATGAGGCGCTGCATTTCTTTTGAGATTTCATGATCTTCCGTAGGTACGATCTTATCAGCGTATTCCACAACGGTTACATCGACATCAAAGTCGGATAGCATGGAAGCCCATTCGATACCGATGACACCGCCGCCTACGATGATGATCGATTTCGGAAGCGCTTCTAGTGAAAGCGCTTCATCAGAAGATAATACATAATCACCATCAATTTCAAGTCCAGGCAGTGAACGTGGCCTTGAGCCCGTTGCCACAATGACATTTTTCGGAATCAGCATCGCGTTATCTTCACCGTTGTTCATTTCCACGGAAATGGTTCCAGGCATGGGAGAGAAAATGGAAGGTCCGAGAATCCTGCCGAGCCCTTCGAAAACATCGATCTTACCCTGTTTCATCAGATGTTGTACACCTTTATGCAGTTGTTCGACGATTCCTTCTTTTCTTTCCTGGACCTTAGGGAAGTCAAGTTCCACTCCATTGATCTTCACACCGAAATTTTCACTGTGTTTCGCTGTCGCATATACTTCAGCACTGCGAAGAAGGGCTTTACTTGGAATACATCCCTTGTGAAGGCATGTCCCTCCAAGCTTTCCTTTTTCAACGATTGCTGTTTTTAACCCAAGTTGAGAAGCACGGATGGCAGCAACATAACCACCTGTACCTCCACCGAGAATGACTAAATCATATTCTTCTGCCAATCTTAAGTCCCCCTTCTCTCTTATACTCTTGCTTCTTTTTTTACATTTCCCGGGTATACTTTATAGTCTTCTTCATTCCGTAAGACCCTTAAAGCCCCTTCAGCAAGAGCTTGCAGTTCATTTTCTCCTGGTTGAATAACGACATCCGCTATCCAGTTGATTCGTTCACTTATCGCTTTGACAAAATCCTTGCCGTACGCAAGCCCTCCTGTTAATACGATGGCATCGACTTTACCATTCAGGACCGCGCTTGCTGATCCGATCTCTTTCGCAATTTGATACGCCATGGCATCATAGACGGCTTTGGCTTTTTCGTCGCCATTTTCTATCATTTTTTCTACCTTTACGGCATCATTTGTATCAAGATAACCGACCAGGCCTCCCTGACCGACAAGTTTCTTCATGATTTCATCACGGTAATAGTCTCCTGAGAAGCAAAGGTCAACCAGATCGCCTGCCGGAACGGTTCCTGCTCTTTCAGGGCTGAATGGTCCGTCTCCGTGGAGACCATTATTCACATCCACGACTTTCCCATTTCGGTGGGCACCTACAGTGATACCTCCACCCATATGAGTGATGATCAGATTAAGGTCTTCATATTTCTTCCCGATTTGTTTCGCCACTCTTCTTGCGACCGCTTTCTGATTCAACGCATGGAAAATACTTTTTCTTTCAATGAGTGAGAACCCTGAAACCCGGGCAAGGGGCTGCAGCTCGTCCACGACAACGGGATCGACGATATAAGATGGAATATTTAGTCCTGAGGCGATTTCAAATGCCAGGATCCCCCCAAGGTTAGACGCATGCTGACCAGAGAATCCTTCTTTCAGATCCTTCAGCATGTCATCATTCACTAAATAGGTGCCACCTTCTATCGGTCTTAGAAGTCCCCCGCGACCGCATACGGCACTCAGCTTTGAAATATTGATCCCTTCTTCATCCAATGTCTGAAGGATGGTGTTCTTCCTGAATTCATATTGATCGATAATCGTTGCAAATTCATTGATCTTTTCAGAATCATGACGGATCGTCTTTTCAAATATGGAGCGATCATCGTCAAAGACACCAATTTTGGTGGATGTCGATCCAGGATTAATGACAAGTATTCGATGTTTATTTTCCTGCACTGTTGTTACCTCCATTTGGGCAGCTGTATTGTAATGTTTGCATGAAAGAATTTCCCCCTATGATAGATAACCCCTTACTCTGTCCGATGTTCCCCCTAAAGCGGGAAGAAACGCTTCACTTTTTCACAAAGTAAAGCGCTTTTTCCTTTTATTTATCCACGTCTGCTAAGAATGTGGTGTCCATTCTGCAGGAACTGACTTCTTGAACGGTGCATTTTTTCGATGCGCTCCTCCGCCATACGGTCAGCAGCAACGTACGTTGGAACGTTATCACGCTTCGCGATTTCGATGACGCGTTCTACATTGTTGTATACCTGCTCCACTTTCTTCATGGCTCTTTCACTGTTGTAGCCGTATAATTCATCTGCTACGTTGATGACTCCACCTGCGTTGATGACATAGTCAGGTGCATAAACGATACCCATTTCATGGATAGCATCACCGTGACGAGTTTCTTTCAACTGGTTATTTGCAGCTCCCGCAATGACTTTTGCCTTAAGCTGTGGAATCGTTTCATCATTGATGATCGCACCCAGTGCACATGGTGCAAAAATGTCACAATCCACTCCGTAGATATCATTGATGTCCACTGCTTTCGCACCAAATTCATCAACGGCACGTTGAACGGCTTCTTTGTTGATATCAGTCACGATCAGATTTGCTCCTTCTTCGTGAAGGTGGCGGCACATGTTGTACGCGACATTACCGACTCCTTGGACGGCGATTGTTTTCCCTTCCAGTGAATCTGTACCGAAAGCTTCTTTTGCTGCTGCCTTGATTCCACGGTATACTCCATAAGCCGTCACAGGAGATGGGTTACCTGAAGAACCGAAAGCTGGTGAAATCCCTGTTACATAATCTGTTTCTTCGTGGATCAAGTCCATATCGGCAACTGTCGTACCAACATCTTCCGCAGTGATATAGCGTCCATTTAAACCTTGGATATAACGACCGAAGGCACGGAACATTTCTTCGTTCTTATCTTTACGGGGGTCACCGATGATAACCGTCTTCCCTCCACCAAGATTCAGACCCGCAGCTGCATTCTTATAGGTCATCCCTTTTGCAAGGCGCAGTGCATCTTCAATTGCCGCTTCTTCTGATTCATATGTCCACATACGGGTACCGCCAAGGGCAGGTCCAAGCGTGGTATCATGAATGGCGATGATTGCTTTTAATCCTGAAGCTTCATCTTGACAGAATACCAATTGTTCATAGTCGTATTGTTCCATATAGCTGAAAATTTTCATTATTATTTCCCCCTGTAGGTTTATATTTTTAGGAATTGATGATTATTTATTAGAAGCAGAGCATATAGCCAGTGCCAATGAATATAATTTACTTTCTGCACTGTCTGCTCTGGATGTTAATACGATTGGTGCTTTAGCTCCGGCTATCACAGCCCCTACTTTTGCCCTGGCAAAGTAGATCAAGGATTTGTATAGGGCATTCCCTGTTTCAATGGAGGGTACGAGCAGGATATCCGCTTGCCCCGCAACCTCACTTTCGATTCCTTTATGTTCGGCTGCATGATGGGAAACAGCATTATCGAGGGCTAACGGACCATCGACCGTACAATCCCGAATCTGCCCCCGTTGATTCATCATGGTAAGAGAAGCGGCATCGACTGTAGCCGGCATCGACGGATTCACCACTTCCACAGCGGCAATTGGCGCTACTTTCGGCATATCCACACCGATTGACCGGGCAACCCCGACGGCATTTTCGATGATTTGCGCTTTTTGCTGCAAATCTGGAGAGATATTCATTGCTGCATCCGTAATGAACGTAAGCCGATCGAAACCGGTCACCTCAAATGCTGCAACATGCGACAGGACATTGCCTGTACGAAGTCCCCATTCTTTATTCAGTACTGCCTTCAAGATGACAGCAGTAGGGACATTCCCCTTCATAAGGGTACCTGCCTCATTTTCCTTTACCGCCTTCACCGCAAGCTCAGCTGCTTTTTGAGGCGAGAAGGCATGCTTGATTTTAATACTGCTGTGAGAAATCAGCTGTGGGGCAACCTCTTCCAATATGGAGATTATTTCTTCTTTATCCCCGAACAGTAAAAAATCAGCCATCTTTTTTTCAACCGCCATGGAGACAGCCGAAAGGACTTCTTTATCTTCTGCTGCAGCAACTGCCACAGTGGAGTGTTCAATTCGGGTTGCTTTTTCCACTAAAGATTGTAGATTCATGTATGTCGTTTCAACCCCTTTTTTCTGTTATTGTGTTCCCAATTAACTACATGCAAGAAGCGTGCCAACTTTCAAATCCTGAAAACGCTTTATAAAACCGAAACTATCTATGCAATTTTCTTCACACTCTGCAAATTACTTCATGCTATTTATTTCAATGTTATATTTTTCAATTTTATAATATAAGTTTCTCACCGATACATTCAGTGTTTTAGCAGTAGCCGTCTTATTACCATTATTCTGCTCTAAAACTTTTTGAATTATATTTTTTTCATACTTTTCAACCTGGGTTGCAAGATCTTCATCGACTTGAAACGGAAGTTCGGCTGCGTTGACCATGGGCTTGGCCGTATTTTCTAATTGAGGTAAATGCTTTCCATCAATTTGAACTTCATTGTAGTTCATGAAGATGATGGCTCTTCCCAACACATTTTCAAGCTCCCTTACATTCCCGGGCCAATGATAATTCATCAGCTTATCCATGGCCGAAGCCGTCACTCCCTCGACGTTCCTTCCGTAATCCTGATTGATCTTTGTAATCAGGGTTTCCGTAATCAGTGGTATATCGGATTTACGCTGCCTTAACGGAGGAATTTGAATCGGCATCCGGTTGAGGCGATAATACAAATCTTCCCTGAAGGATCCATCGGCTATTCCCTTTTCAAGATTTACGTTCGTAGCGGCAATGACCCTGACATTGATTTGAATCGATTTCGTCCCTCCGACCCTCACAATTTCATTTTCCTGCAGGACCCTTAATAATTTCGCTTGTGTATTGGCACTCAGTTCCCCTATTTCATCAAGGAAGATACTTCCATTATTTGCTTCTTCAAACAATCCGCGTTTCCCGCCACGCTTTGCACCGGAAAAGGCGCCTTCTTCATACCCGAATAATTCGCTTTCCAACAGGTTCTCCGATAATGCGGCACAGTTGACCCTGAGGAATTTATTGAATTTACGGTCACTCGCATTATGTATGGCATGGGCAAATAATTCCTTCCCGGTCCCCGATTCTCCGCGGAGCAGGACGGTAGCAGGTGTTTTCGCGCCTAGTTTCGCTTGCTCTATGGCGATCATCATTTCCTCTGAGTCACCAATGATATCCTCGAACATATACTTCGCTTCAAGGGTTCGGATGATCCTCCTCGCCCGGTCCAATTCCTGGGTGAGAGATTGTATTTCCGACATGTCATGAATGACGCCGACACTCCCCTTAAGCTTATTGTTTACAATGATTGGGGCAACATTCACGATGACTTCTTTACGGTTGGGTCCTACCCTCATCCTCGTGCCACGGATCGCTCTCCGTGTTTGCAGCACTTTCAAATGGATACTCTCCCCTTCAGAGATATCCGCCGTCGCAGGCTTACCGATCACTTCCTCCCGGGAAAGTCCCGTGATCCTCGTGTAAGCAGGGTTGATCATAATTCCCTTACCCTCTTCATCGACAACTGAAATCGCATCATCACTGGAATGGATGATAGCTTCCAGCATCGTCTGGATCTCTTTGAGGTTGGTGATTTCCTCTGCCAGATTCACTACTTCTGTGATATCTTTAAACACTGAAAAGGCACCGATGATTTCATCTTGCTCCGTGATCATTGGGATCCGGTTGGAGATGATCTTCAATCCGTTTCCAAGGATGACTTCCTGATTGATTTCTGTCCGTCTTGTTTCAATGGTTCTGGTCAGCCTGCTCTCAGGTATCACTTCAGAAATATGAAGGCCCATCACTTCTTCCTGGTGTTTGCCGATCATTCTCTCTGCACTTTTATTAAACAGCATGACAATGCCTTGATCATCGATTCCGACCATGCCATCATCAGTTGAATTAAAGATAAGGTCCCTTTTAAAGGACTCGCTCGTCAATTGATGGATAAGATCCTCTTTTTCTTCGAGGAGCTTTGAAATAAGGAAAGCCACACTCCCAGGGATGAGAACCGTATTCTTTCCACGGTGATCCCTAATTTGTTCAAACACTTCCTGTTCACCCGTTACCTCGATGACGATGTCTACGGAGTCACTGAGGAATGGTCGCCAATCTGTACCGACAGGGATGCCAAGTTCCTTTGAGAGCTTAATGCCTGAAGCGTTTTCATTTACATCTACAACAGCGATCACTTTCATGACGGAAACCTCGTGGAGGATCTGCAGGATGGCTGTTCCACCCTTACCACCGCCGACAATTAGAACCTCTTGCAACTTTCTTCACCCCGACACCTGCAATTTTTTTCACACCCATAATGTTACACTACTTTTCGAAACTTGACAATTCTCTGCTTGGAGTTAGAATTTTAGTATGGAAACGAAAAGGAGTTATGCATCTCATGGTCCGTCTTATTGCACTGATAATCATGTTGGTCCCCGGAGCATTCGCAGCTCTCGGGATTAAGTTGATGAGAGATATGTTATTCGGGATCCTGCAGCCTCCGATCCCTTATCTTTGGCTTCAATTCATGATCGGGTTAGTCTTTTTTGTTTGCGGTCTGGGCTTCATTGCAGGTTTCGTCCTGCATCGTGACCGAAAACGCAATAAGGTTCAGTCCCGATTCAACAAGAAAGGCTAGCGCTATGTATGCGCTAGCCTTTCTTGTTTTCCCTCAGATTCCATGCTTTTTCAGGATAATCCGTTACAAATGCAGTACAGCCCAGATTCAGTAACCTTTCCATTTGATCCACCTTATTCACCGTGTAAGGTCTGACACCAATACCGTTATTCATCGCTTCGATGATCATCTCATCCCTTATCGCTTTCAAGTTGGGGTGTATCGCTTTCGCCCTTATTGACTGGGCATAAATCCAGGGCATGAATAAGCGTGATGAGTAAAGTGGCGCGATTTCAACGGCGGGCTCCAAACGGTAACAGGCCACAATCGAATAATGATTAAAAGAAGAGATGATAATCCGATCCTCGTATCCAAACTCCTTGATCAGTCCGATCACCTTCTCTTCCAGGCCTTGATAATCCATGATACTGTTTTTCAACTCGATATTACAAAGAAGGTCATTTCCCTTTAGCCACTGAAAGACCTCCCTCAATGACGGAACGCGATTTTTCTTGAATAGTTTACTTTTGAATTTGAAATTCGCCTGGAGCTTTTGAATTTCTTTTAACGTATAATCTTTGACGAACCCTTTTCCATTGGTCGTCCTGTCGACGGTTTCATCATGTATGACGACCATTTCTCCGTCTTTTGTCAGCTGAACATCCAATTCAATCCCGTCAGCCCTCACTCGCTCCGCTTCATAGAAAGCTTCCATAGTATTTTCCGGATGGGTACCCGCAGATCCACGATGAGCAAAAATCAGCGTCATGAGTTCACTTCCTTTGCTTTTCTATATGTAGATTGACTTCATTATATACTTATTTGCACCTTCCTCAAAGAATGTACCCTTTAACGCCTATCATCAAAAAAACCCTGAGGGACTCAGGGTTTTTCGCGTTTTATGGCGCCATTTAATTAGAACCAGCGGCAGCGGCATCTGCGACGGTTGTCCATTTCTCCGGCTACATCGTTATCCCTGCAACGGCGAACGGCTCTGCAGAAATCTTCTCCTCTGATATAAGCTCTGACAGGCACTCTGAAGTTGTTGTCGGAAGCTCCTGCCACATCATTGTTTCTGCAACGGTCATAGGATCCTCCTACATCGTTATTATCACGGTAGTATCCCATAATCTCACCTCCCCCTATTTCGTTTTTGCACTACACTTTATCTTATGACGCAGGGGACAGGCTGTAAGGGCGAACCACCATTTTTGAATAAAAGAGGCGATTGTAATAGGGTGTGATGTGGCTTTGGAAAGACAAAGAGCTGAAAATCTGCAAACAAAAACCCCCTGACCCGAATAATCAGAGGGATGGTCATGTAAAATTCAATTTGGAAAGTGATTGTATTATTATTCCTTACTCTTTCAAGAAGCCATATGCTCCAGGCGCAGTTTATCCGCTACCATTGCAATGAATTCACTGTTTGTTGGTTTTGCCTTAGACATGCTGACTGTGTATCCGAATAAAGAAGAAATGGAATCAATATTCCCTCTGCTCCAGGCCACTTCGATGGCATGACGGATCGCGCGTTCCACACGTGATGCGGTCGTATTGTATTTCTTAGCAATATCCGGGTAAAGGACCTTTGTGATGGACCCGAGTAACTCGATATCGTTATACACCATAGAAATGGCTTCACGTAAATATAAGTATCCTTTAATATGTGCCGGCACGCCGATTTCGTGGATGATGCTGGTGATGCTTGCATCCAAGTTCCTTGGTTTTTGTTCTGTATTCATTCTGGATGAGGAAGGTTTTTTGATGATTGAGTTTGATTTACCGCTGACTTGTCTGATATGACTCACTAGGTTTTCCATATCGAATGGCTTTAAAATAAAATAAGAAGCTCCAAGGTCGACAGCTTTCTTCGTCACATCTTCCTGACCAAAGGCCGTAAGCATGATGACGTTTGGAATTCCCTTCTTTTCACGAAGTCGTTCAAGCACCGCCAGCCCGTCCAGGTGAGGCATGATGATATCCAAAACCAGGACATCCGGATCGACTTCCTCCAATAAATCTAAACAATCTTGACCATTATGGGCAATCCCTACTACTTCCATATCATTTTGCGAAGCAATATAGTCCTCCAATAAAGACGTCAGCTCACGGTTATCATCCACAACACATACTTTTATCGATTTCACTACAGGTTTCCTCCTCAATCCTAATTAATTCATCTCTGTAATTTTATTCTAAATTACTTTTTCGACAATGCAACCTAAATTCCTTTTATTTTTGAAAAAAACTTGAAAATTATTATATTTTCTTCGATTTTCTAACGATTTCTTTATATTTCGACCCTATTCGATATTCACGATTCGTTTTGTCGAATATTCTTTATTTTATCAAGGATCAACTCTCTTTGGCAAACGGATGTAAAAAGAACTACAAAAAAAAGAACCCTTATAAGTACCTGGTTTCGGTACTTTCGTAAGGGTTTTCCACTTTCAGCTTGCCCGGTTATGATCTTTTTTATAAATATCGATTCCTGCTTCACTCAGCATCCATTCAATGTGGACCCCATATCCACTGGTTGGGTCATTGACAAACACATGGGTGACAGCCCCGATGACCTTCCCATTTTGAATGATGGGACTTCCGCTCATCCCCTGTACGATTCCACCTGTTTTCTTGAGCAACTCAGGATCCGTCACTTTCAAGACCATCCCTTTTGTTGCGGGATACTTCTGAGGGATGGTACTGACGATTTCAATATCGTACATTTCAACTTCTTTCCCATCCACAACGGTCAAAATTTGTGCCGGTCCTTCTTTCACTTGATGAGACAGAGCGATTGGCATCGGCTTATCCATCAAGTCGTTTTCAATGGACTGATTCAATTCACCAAAAATCCCAAAAGGACTGTTACGCTTAATGTTACCGATGACATTCCGGTCAGACGAAAAGCGGGCCAGTTTCTCTCCTGGTTTTCCATCCGTCCCTTTTTGAATCGAAGTGACTTCAGAATTCACGATCTCCCCGTTTTCAACAACGATCGGTTTCTTCGTATCCATATCTGAAATCACATGGCCGAGGGCTCCGTATTTCTTCGACTTTGGATCATAAAATGTCATCGTCCCGATCCCTGCCGCCGAATCACGGATATACAGGCCTAGTTTATAGTTTTTGTCCCCTTTTTCCTTCAAAGGAAGCAATTGTGTCTTCACGGTCTTTTGATCCCGCTTGATGACGACGTCAAGAGATTTCGCTTCTTCTCCTGCCTTCTGTACAAAAGGAGCAACATCGGCAAGTTCTTCAATCTTCGTTCCATTAATTTCAGTAATCATGTCGCCAACCTGAATCCCGGCTTTTTCGCCGGGTGACATCTTCCCACCATCGGTTTCCACCAGATGATGTCCAACTACTAACACCCCGACAGTATTTAATTTTACTCCGATGGATTGTCCACCGGGAATCACTTTAAAATCTTTCAGTACTTCTACATCGACCTTTTTGATGGGCAGGCCGGCAAGCTCGAAGACCACTTCGTCCTTACCTACAGAGCTTCCCTGGATGGAGAGCTGGCCTTTCCCTTCTTCCAATTGAACATGCTCATTATGCGACGAACCCAAGGTCGTGACGGATGCAGCCTTAGGGAGAGCAACTTGATCCCCTTCCATCATCCTTACAGAGTTCGGAGTATTGACAAATTGTTGAACCGGTTTGTAAAAACCAATAAGACAAAGCGAAACAAGGAGAATTCCACCTATACATTTCCTTACCCAATCTAAACTCAATATATTCACTCTCCTCGCTTCTAATCCACAAACACTTACTATTGGCTACAGTTTTAATTTTGCCTTTAAAAGCCACATTTATAACTGGTAATCATGAAAAAAAAGCTACCCGAATTGGATAGCTTTTCATGTCTCTTTAATGGAACCGGCCAGTTGCAGTAATTCCTTTGCATGCTCAAGCGTCAGATCGGTTATTTCCACTCCTGAAATCATACGTGAAATTTCCCTGATCTTCTCTTTTTCCTGAAGACGCTTCACCATGGTGCTCGTCCTGCCTCCTGACATTTTTTTCGAAATGAACAAATGACAATCGGCCATGGCTGCCACCTGAGGCAAGTGAGAGATGCACATCACTTGTGAATGGACGGCAACCTGGTAGATCTTTTCAGCAATGGCCTGGGCGACCCTGCCGCTCACACCTGTATCAACCTCATCAAAAATGATTGATGTAATCCCTTGATGCTTTGAGAAAATGGTTTTAAGGGCAAGCATGATCCGTGACAGTTCCCCACCTGATGCCACCTTCGATAACGGCTTCAACGGCTCTCCAGGATTTGTGGAAATATAAAACTCAACCGTATCCCAACCATCCTTCTTGAAATCATGAAACGAAAAGGATTCGTTTTCCCCGCTTTTCACAAACCTGACTTCGAATTTCGTCTTATCCATATACAGCTGCTTTAACTGTTCGTGGATACTGGCGGTCAATTTCTTCGCCCACATTTTCCTAGTATCCGATAGGTTTTTCGCCTCGAGGGACAGATCTTTTTCAAGTGACTGTAATTTACTTTGTAATTGTTCAACATGGGAATCCTTATTCATGATCGTTTCGATTTCTTCTTCGATCTTAGAACTATAGGCAAGAATCTCTTCTACCGATGATCCATATTTTCTCTTAAGACCATTGATTTCATTCAATCTTGCCTCAATCAGGTCCAGGCGATTCGGCTCGAATTCAAGCATATCCAATCCACCCCTGACTTGATGTGCGGCATCTTCAAGGATATAATACGCATTCGATACGGATTCAAGCGTCTTTGCATACTGAGAATCGACTTCTGCAGCGGTTTCAAGATGGCTCATAGCGAGTCCTGCCCAGTCCATCCCCTTTCTTTCGCCTTGTATGCTGTCATACGAGGTTTGAAGCGCTTCGAATAGCTTTTCAAAGTTCATCAGTTTCCGCTTCTCTTCCTGCAACTCTTCATCTTCATTAAGCTGAAGATTCGCATCTTGAATCTCTTTCAGCTGAAATTGAATCAGATCCAGGCGATGAGCCATCTCCTGTTCATTATCATTCAATCTGTTCAGCTGCTTATAGATGGATAGATACTCTTTGTATACTTGTCCATAACTGGATAATCCGGATGCTATATCCTTCCCTCCGAATTGGTCCAATAAGGAAAGATGAAGGCTTTCATTCATGAGTTCCTGATGTTCGTGCTGCCCGTGGATGTCAATAAGGGATGCCCCGACTTCCCTCATGATGGCGATCGTCACCAGCTTCCCATTAATTCTGCAAACACTTTTCCCCGTGCTCGAGATATCCCTTCTGAGGACGATCATACCTTCCTCGATCTCGATCCCGAAGTCTGCCGCTTTCTGAAAGCAGGGATGTGTTTCATTATCAAGAATAAATAACCCTTCAATTTCAGCCTTCTTCTCCCCATGCCGTACATACTCAGAGGAGCCTCTGCCGCCAACCAGTAAATGAATGGCATCGATGATGATCGACTTACCCGCACCCGTTTCACCTGATAATACAGTCAATCCTTCTTCAAACGAAAGGGAAAGGGAATCGATAATGGCGAAATTTTTGATTGATAGTTCTTGTAGCAAAACATTCACCTCAAATAAAAAGGAACTTTCCCCTCAAAATTATGAAAAAGAAAAGCTTCCTATTGGATTTTGTATGAAGGGCTGACCATTAGCCCCGTGATATTGATCGTTTACAGCATATCTAAAAATCGTTCTGAAACGACTTTCGTTTCTTCTTCCGTCCGGCAAATGATCAAACAGGTATCATCCCCGCAAATGGTCCCGAGAATCTCTTCCCAGTCCAGATTATCGATTAATGCCCCGATGGCATTAGCATTTCCGGGTAACGTTTTCATCACCAGCATATGCCCTGCCTGATCCACCTTCACGAACGCATCCGTCAGTGTACGCTTCAACTTCTGAAGTGGATTAAAGCGCTGATCTGCCGGCAAGCTGTATTTGTATCTGCCATCCATCAGCGGAACCTTCACAAGGTGGAGCTCCTTGATGTCCCTGGATACGGTTGCCTGCGTCACATTAAACCCTGCATTCTTCAGGCCTTCCACCAGCTCATCCTGCGTCTCCACATCTCTATTCGTAATGATTTCCCTGATTTTAATATGTCTTTGCCCTTTGTTCATCATAGAACATACACCTCTTACATTTGATTAAAGCCTGTATAAATATACCTCTACGCTTATGTTAGCCTATTTCGTTGGGAAGTACAATAAAAAAGAAAAGCGGAGGCGGCTTGGTCAGGCCCGACAAGCATATGGCGAGTAACCCAGAAAGGCGCTCTTTGCCTTTTTGGGTTACTCGCCATATGACCTCGAGGGACTAGCCGCCGGAGCTGGACAAAAGAAAAGCGGAGGCGGCTTGGTCTCCATGAAAAAAGCCACTCTCCTAAGAAGAGTGACCCTGTCATTACTGCTGTGTTTTTGCCTTGAATTGACTGTGCGCTTCATCGATCACGTCATCCGGTGTGGTGGTAAGGAGGGACTCCCCTTCACCCTCTTGCCCCGGCCATCTCAGATGAATGAGGAATTCTATATTCCCATCTCCGCCTGTAATGGGGGAATAAGAAAGACCTGCTATATGATAGCCTTCTTTACTAGCTAATGTCATGATTTTTTCGATGACCATTTTGTGTACGGCAGGATCCCTTACGATTCCTTTTTTCCCGACCTGATCCTTACCCGCTTCGAATTGCGGCTTGATTAAAGCGACACAATCCCCTCCAGGTACCAATAGGGTTTTCAGGACAGGCAATATCAATGAAAGGGAAATGAAGGAGACATCGATGGAAGCAAAGCTTGGCATCTCCCCTTGAAGATCCTCCGGGGTCACGTATCGGAAGTTCGTCCGTTCCATCACCACGACCCGTTCATCCTGTCTTAGCTTCCAGGCTAATTGGTTGTATCCTACATCAAGGGCATAGGACATTTTTGCGCCATTCTGGAGGGCGCAATCCGTGAAGCCGCCAGTGGAAGCACCGATATCGATCATCACTTTACCGTCCACATCCACATCGAAGACCTTTAGAGCCTTCTCAAGCTTCAAACCGCCACGGCTCACATAAGGAATCACTTTCCCTTTCATTGTAAGGGGGATATCTTCACTTACTTTTTCCCCGGGCTTATCCAATCTCACTTCATTGGAATAAACAAGACCCGCCATGACAGCCCGCTTCGCTTTTTCTCTTGTATCAATCAATCCACGTTCTACCAGAAGTACATCTACTCGTTGTTTTTTTACTTTCATCATTAAGCCCTTTTTTGTTTTTTTGGTGTGATCGTTAAAATGCGATCCACTATGTTTTCTTTTGTCATACCGATTTCATTCAATAATTCCTTCACACTGCCATGCTCGATGAAGTAATCAGGAATACCGATACGGTCGATCACGGCGTCATGGAAGCCCTGTTCCTGAGCGAATTCAAGAACACCACTTCCGAAACCGCCTTGAAGAACCGCTTCTTCGATCGTCAGCACAGGCATTTCTTCTTCCAGGATCCTTTTCAGCATGATCTCATCCATCGGTTTGATGAAACGTGCGTTTACAACCCGGACCGAAAGTCCTTGTTTTTCAAGGTCTGCTGCCGCTTCCATGGCCATCGGGATCGTCGTTCCGAAAGTCAGGATCGCTGCATCTGTTCCCTGTTTCAATATTTCCCACGTTCCAATCGGGATCGTTGTAAGTTCCCCGTCCATCGGTACTCCATACCCGTTACCGCGTGGATAACGCAGAGCGATCGGACCGTCATTATATTGAAGTGCCGTATTGACAAGGTGCTGCCCTTCATTCTCATCTTTCGGCATCATGATCACCATATTCGGTAAATGTCTTAAAAAGGCGATATCGAATACCCCTTGATGGGTTTCCCCGTCAGCTCCGACCAATCCGGCACGGTCGATCCCGATGAAGACGTTTAAGTTTTGGCGGCAAATATCGTGAACCACCTGATCGTACGCCCGTTGCAGGAAGGTAGAGTATATGGCTAAGAACGGCTTCATATCCTGCGTGGCAAGACCTGCAGCGACCGTTGTGGCATGCTGCTCGGCAATCCCAACGTCGAACATCCGATCAGGAAATTCCTCCGCAAATCCGAGAAGTTTGGAGCCGACCGGCATTGCCGGAGTAATGGCGACAATCCGTTCGTCCTCACGGGCAACCCTTCGGACCGTCTCACTCACAAGGCCACTCCATGAAGGAGGCGCATTCACGGGCTTGATCAGATCCCCGGTATCGATCTTGTAAGGTCCGGTACCGTGCCAGGTTCCTTCTTTGTCCGACTCTGCAGGTTGAAACCCTTTTCCTTTTTTGGTGATCACGTGTAAAAGGACGGGCCCTTTCGTTTTCTTGGCATATTGAATATTTTCAGCAAGATCATTATAATCATGTCCATCGATCGGTCCAAGGTATGTAAAACCAAGCTCCTCAAAGAACATTCCGGAAACGAATAAATACTTCAAGCTGTCCTTCACCCGTTCTGCTGTACTGGCTAATTTGCCGCCGACAGCAGGGATACGCTTAAGGATATATTCCATTTCATCCTTCACCCAGTTGTATTTGCCGGCTGTACGCAAACGGCCAAGTACACTGTGAAGGGCCCCAACATTCGGAGCGATGGACATTTCATTGTCGTTCAGTACAACGATCATGTCCTTCTTTTCATGACCGATGTGATTGAGTGCTTCAAGTGCCATTCCACCAGTCAAGGCACCATCACCGATCACCGGGATAATATATGAATCTTCTTTCTTGACGTCCCTCGCGATCGCCATACCCATGGCTGCCGATAATGAAGTGGAACTATGACCGGTTTCCCATACATCATGCTCACTTTCATTCCGTTTCGGGAAACCGCATAACCCCTTATATTGACGGAGGGTGTCAAACTGACAGGCCCTGCCGGTTAATATCTTATGGACATACGATTGGTGACCAACATCCCAAAGGATTTTATCTTTTGGACTAGAGAAATGCTTATGAAGGGCAACGGTTAATTCGACCACCCCTAAGTTTGGACCAATATGACCGCCGGTTTTGGAAAGATTCTTGATCAGGAATTGGCGAATCTCTTGGCTGAGCTCTTCTAGTTGTTCATTCGACATGCTCTTTAGAAAAGAAGGCTCCTTTATTGATAATAGATCCATGGGGTCCACTCACTTTCATCACTAAATATTTTGTTTCTCACGTTTAAAACCTTTTTTCTTGTTTTTATCTTTTTTGTCTTTTTTATCTTTGATCAGGACGATATGAAATCGGTCTTCAAGAAATTGTAGAACTTTACCAACTCTAAATATTATATCCTTAGAATAGGTGATAGCAAACGTTTTTCCAAGCGCTTTGCCTCCGACTGTCAAGGAAGCGATGATACTTGTCAGGGTTACGCTTACGATATACTCTTTCAAGGACCCTCCCTCGAGGTGAAAGGAAACCGCCAGTTGTACCAATACAATGGCTGATGCGGTCCCGCTTATGATCCCTGAAATATCACCGATCACATCGTTACAGAAGCTTGCGAATCGATCTGCGTTCCGTACAATCTTGATTGAATATTTCGCTCCGTATACCTTTTTGGCCGCCATGGCGTGAAAAGGGGTTTCATCAGCTGCCGTTGAAGCGATTCCCAGCATATCAAAAAAGATCCCGATGAAGACGATGATCAACACGACTACGAGCCCTGTAAACCATGCGACCCCATTTAAAACCATATTGGACGTAACTGAAAAAATAGCCGCTAACACAAATGTGATAACGGCAATGCTGACACTCCATTTTATTGAGTTTTTCATCGTTTCATTCATTATCGTTTAAACACACCGTTTCTACTGTGTAAATAGTTTGGTTATATGTAATTGGGGGGTCATATAAAGAGTAAAAATTGCAGCTTAGGTCCAGTAGGTTTTCCCAATCAGGTACCGGATGTTGCCATACCGGCGGTTTCCCATTAAACCCGACTTAGCCGCGTCACCACAAGCTAGACTGGATTACCACTTAGTCCGCACTATAATCCTCTTTATATGTCCGAATATGAACAGTCTAGGAGTTTTCCTCAACAGTCCTTAACACAATCCTTAGCCTCTTTTGCAAAGAGGATTTCATATGGGCGAAAAAGCACATATCAATGGCCAACTGATGTGTACCCTGTAACCATAATCCCCTCTCTCTTCACTCAAGGCAGGCTACGCTGCTAGTGAATCATCACATCGCAGGTTCATACTTTGTTCTTATTGCATATGCTTTAAAGCCAGCATAAGAAACAAAGCCTCCGCGGCTCGCGGGTCAACGCCCACATGCCATTGTGGATCGCCCTCAAGCCTTACTCCCAGATATGACCCAAAGCTGGGCGCCTCAAGCCAATTCCAGGAACTTCATCGATGTGCCCTTTAGTGGATTTTTAGGCCCACCTTCAGGATTGGTGGACTGACTAGAATACTGCACCACCCCAAAATTTATTCTAATCGTATTATAACATATGTTAAATCACTAGCTCAAATATAGAATGTATTAATGATTCCGGGAAACGATCAAACGGGCAATTTCTGCCAGCAGACCGGAGTCCACCGGCATAGATGTAAGGGCTGTCAGCGCCTCGTCCAGATGAAATTGAAGCTTCTCCTTCGCACCTTTCATGGATAAAAGGCTCGGATACGTACTCTTATGTTTCGATTCGTCGCTCCCCACCGGTTTACCAATCATTTCTTCAGATCCTTCAATGTCGAGGATATCATCCTGAATTTGGAACGCGAGACCAATGTGGTATGAAAACCGTTCAAGCAGCTCAAGTTCATTCTCTGACGCACCTGAAATGATCCCGCCGGCCAATACGCTGAATATGAGTAACTTCCCTGTTTTATGAACGTGAATGTTTTCAAGCTCCTGTACAGTTAACCGCTTATTCTCCCCTTCGATATCGGCAACCTGTCCGCCGACCATCCCTTCTGGACCGGCACACCGTGCGAGAAGTGCGATGAGCTTCACCTTTTGGTCAGTGGTTAAGGCTGTATCTTCTGCAATGAGCTGAAAGCTATATGTCAGCAGACCATCGCCTGCAAGAATCGCCGCTGCCTCCCCGAACATTTTATGATTGGTCGGCTTGCCTCGCCTTAAATCGTCATCATCCATGGAAGGAAGGTCGTCATGGATCAAAGAATATGTATGGATCATTTCAAGGGCGGACGCTGTATTGAGTCCCAGCCTCGTGTCTTGATTGAACGTCCGGATCACTGCCAGCAGGAGGATGGGACGTATCCTTTTTCCACCTGCCTGCAGGGAATAAGTCATGGCCTCCTTTAATACAGAAGGGATCTTTAGGCCTTCTACGGCCTCAACCATATGTTTGGTGATCAGTTCCCCATGCTCCTGTTGAAACTCTTTCAATGTAATGGGAGGATACATGTATTATTCCCCCTCATCGAGATCAAAGGATTTTTCCCCTTCATCCGTCATCATTTTCGTTAATTGATTTTCTGCTTTTTGCAACGTATCATGACAATATTTTGAAAGGTCCATCCCTTTTTGATAGAATTCCAACGCCTTCTCGAGGGGAACTTCCCCTTCTTCTAATTTCTCCACGATTTCTTCCAACTGATCCATAGCTGTTTCAAATGATAATTCTTCTTTAGATTTTGCCATTTTGCTCACGCTCCTCAACGGATTCAACTTCACAATGTATTTTTCCATCTTTGACATTAATCTCGATGCGGTCGCCTTCCTTTACCTGCCGAGATGACTTTATCAGATCTCCTTCGTCACGGTAAACGAGGCTGTATCCCCTGTCCATGATCTTCAATGGACTGAGGGCATGTAAGGTGGACAGCGCTGAAGTGAAACGATGATTCTTTTCTTTCAACACTTGTTTGAATTGCTTCTCAAGCATGGTCTGCATAGATAATACCCGTTCATGCTGCACCTTGATGATCTGGGATGGATGAACACGCTCTAGCCTTGAATGAAGAACGGATAATCGATCCCGGTCTTGTTTCACATGCATACTTATATTTCTTTGCAGCTGATCGGTCAGCCGGTCGACGGCCTCGATCTTCTGCTGATAAAGATTTCTGGGATTTCTCAAAGCATACGATTTGGTTAATCCATTTAATCGGTTTCTTTCGCTTTGCAGCTTTGTTTTAAACGATTTAATCAGCCTTAATTTCCGATTCATGATCCTTTCCAATAGATCATCAATATGAGGAACAGCTAATTCCCCGGCAGCCGTCGGCGTAGGAGCCCTGAGATCTGCCACAAAATCGGCGATCGTGAAATCCGTCTCATGCCCCACGGCAGAAATGACGGGAACCTTTGACTCGACAATCGCTTTCGCCACTACTTCCTCGTTGAAAGCCCACAACTCTTCAATCGAACCTCCACCCCGGCCGATGATCAACACGTCGATATCCCCGTGCTCATTCACCTTCCTCATGGCGCCCGCAATTGAGCCTGCCGCTTGATCGCCCTGGACCAGAGCAGGATAGACGAGTATTTCTCCAATCGGATACCTCCGCTTGATCGTCGTGATGATATCACGGATCGCAGCACCCGTCGGGGAGGTGACAACGGCGATCCGCTTCGGAAACTTAGGGATCATCCGTTTGCGCTCAGGGTCAAAAAACCCAGCCTTCTCGAGCTTCTCCTTCAGCTGTTCATACGCTAAATAAAGCTCGCCGACTCCATCGGGCTGCATTTCTTTCACATAGATCTGATATTGCCCGCCTGACTCATACACGGAAATATCTCCTCGGATCAATACATTCATTCCATTTTCCGGCCTGAATTTCATTGACTGATTGTGACTCGAAAACATCACAGACAATATCCTTGCCTTTTCATCTTTCAGTGTAAAGTACATATGTCCGCTTGAGTGCCTTTTGAAGTTGGAAATTTCGCCCCGTACAAACAAGTTGGACAGATGCGGGTCCCTGTCGAATTTACGTTTTATGTATTTTGTCAGAGCTTGTACCGTTAAATAACGCGATTGATCAAGTTCCATGCTCACTGACTCCTTTGTCCCTTGCACCGAAATACATGCAGGAATACGGAAAGGGACCAGCGATTAGCCGTCCCTTTCCTTTTATGTTACGTATATTGTACTATTTTTTAACCGTTTTGGCGATTCCGGAGAGCCCATTCGGCAGATTTCACCGTGTTGTAGAGAAGCATGGTGATGGTCATCGGGCCGACTCCACCGGGAACAGGGGTGATTTTCCCTGCTTTTTCCTTTACTTCCTCAAAGTTCACGTCTCCGCACAGCTTGCCATCTTCGTTACGGTTCATGCCTACATCGATGATGACAGCCCCGGGTTTGATGTCTTCTGCCCCGATCAGATTCGCTTTCCCTACGGCAGAAACGATAATATCCGCCTGTTGTGTGTAGGAAGACATATTCGGGGTTTTGGAATGGCAGTACGTCACGGTGGCATTCCGGTTCAGGAATAAGTGACCTGCCGGCTTTCCGACAATGTTACTTCGCCCTAATATGACGACGTGTTTTCCTTCTACCGAGATGTTTTCATATTCAAGCATTTTCATGATCCCAAGCGGCGTGCAGGAATAGAAAGTATCTTGATTCGTCACCATTTTCCCGATGGAAACCGGATGAAAGCCGTCCACATCCTTCGATGGAGAAATCGTCTCAATCACGGTAATCGGGTTGATATGTTCCGGCAGTGGTAGTTGAACGAGAATTCCATGGATATGATCCTGTTCATTCAATTCTCTGATTTTCCCAAGCAGCTCTTCTTGTGTAAGAGTGGATTCATATACATAAAGCTCTGAATGGATCCCAAGATTACTGCAAGCCTTCCTCTTCATTTTCACATACGAATGGGAGGCATGGTTATCCCCCACCAGGATGACCGCCAGGCCAGGTACGACTTCCTGCTCCTTCAGCTGTTCAATCTGACTCTTTAATTGCTGCCGATAGTGATCTGCAATGAGCTTACCATCAATTATAGAAGCTGACATTCACTCGCCCCCTTACATTGTTAAGATTGACTTACCTTTGAAAGGACACCATTGATAAATTTACTGGATTGATCATCACCAAAGATCTTTGCTATTTCAACCGCTTCATTAATGACCACATTATTCGGAACGTCTTCTACAAACAGAAGCTCGTACACGCCTAGACGCAAAATATTACGATCGACTTTTGCCAGACGGTCAAATGACCATTTCTCCAGATTTTCACGGATATGGCCATCAATCCGTTCCTGATTCTCGATGAAGCCTAGAACGATCTGCTCAAGATACGCATCCATCTTCTCCTCTTCCTCCAACACGTTCCTTAACGCAACCTCCGGCTCAATCCCACTCATATCTATTTGAAATAACGCCTGTAAAGCCTTTTCACGGGCAACTCTTCTCTTCATCTTCTATTTACTCCTTTTAATCCATCAATTTTCATACCTTTGATAATAGCACAAACCAAGGGCATTACGCACGCGTATGTAAAAAAATCAATATTCTGAAAAGAAAAGCGGAGGCGGGTTGGTCAGGCCCGACAAGCATTTCTGGGAAATCCCTGAAGGCGTTCTTTGCCTTTGGGGATTTTTCAGAAATGACCTCGAGGGACTACCCGCCGGAGCTGGACAAGTAGAAATGCGGAGCCGACTGGGTTGGCCCGAAAAATTAAAAATCCAGCCGAAACCCACACAAATCCAGCCGTTCCAGGAAAAAATCCGGCCGATTCACGGAATAATCTAGCCATTTTACATATAATCCCATATCAGTTCAGTTCCCAGATACACCTCCACCAGGCACAAAAAAAGAACGGCCCCTAAAAAGGACCGTTCTTCCCCATTACATCTCGTCTTCAATTTCAGCTTCAAACTTTTGGTTTTCAAATTGAACGCCAACGATATGAACGTTCACTTCGTCTGCTTCGAGAGCAGTCATGTTAAGCAAGGCTTGACGGATGTTATCCTGGATTTTTTGAGCGACAGTCGGGATGGCTACACCGAATTTCATGATGCAGTATACATCCACGATGATTCCTTCTTCGGCCAGTTCCACTTTGACACCCTTACCGTGGTTTTTCTTTCCAAGACGCTCAACGACACCTGTTGCGAAGTTTCCGCGCATTTGAGATACGCCTTCGACTTCTGACGCGGCGATTCCTGCGATCACTTCAATCACTTCAGGTGCGATTTCAATTTTCCCAAGACCGTCTTTACCGTGAGACATTTGTAAAAGGTTTTGATTTTCCGCCATGTATGGCACCTCCTGAATTCACACTAGGATTTCATTACTTCATATTTTTCTAAGAATTTCGTATTGAATTCCCCACCTACAAAGGTTTCATGATCTAATAGTCTGAGGTGGAACGGGATGGTTGTGTGTATACCTTCAACCACAAATTCACTTAGAGCCCGCTTCATCCTTGAAATGGCTTCTTCACGTGTCGCTCCATAGGTAATCACTTTGGCAATCATGCTATCGTAATATGGAGGGATCATATAACCAGGATATGCGGCTGAGTCGACTCTTACGCCAATGCCGCCCGGTGGAAGATACATTTCGATCCGGCCCGCTGAAGGCATGAAATTCTTTTCTGGATTCTCGGCATTGATACGGCATTCAATGGCCCAGCCAGTGAACGTCACTTCTTCCTGTGTCAGGGAAAGCTTTTGTCCCGATGCCACGAGAATCTGTTCCTTAATCAAATCGACACCTGTTACTTGTTCCGTTACAGGATGTTCCACCTGGATACGCGTATTCATTTCCATAAAGTAGAATGATTGATTCACGTAATCATATATAAATTCTACCGTGCCGGCACCTGTATAATCAACCGCTTTGGCTGCTTTTACTGCTGCTTCCCCCATTTTAACACGATTCTCTTCTGTTAAAGCAGGCGACGGTGTTTCTTCAATCAATTTTTGAAGGCGGCGCTGAATCGTACAGTCCCGTTCACCAAGGTGGATCACGTTTCCGAAGTTATCGGCGAGCACTTGAATTTCCACGTGCCTGAAGTCCTCGATGAACTTCTCGATATATACACCCGGGTTTCCGAATGCAGTCATGGCTTCCTGTTGGGTGATCGTCACCCCTTTGATAAGCTCTTCCTGACTTTTCGCGACACGGATCCCTTTACCTCCGCCACCGGCAGTGGCTTTGATGATCACGGGATAACCCATGGATTCTGCAAGCTGAACTGCATCCTCTGCATCTTTCACAATGCCTTTTGAACCAGGGACAATCGGAACGCCTGCTTCCCTCATCGTTTCACGAGCCACATCTTTCGTCCCCATCTTGGAGATGGCTTCAGGAGAAGGACCGATGAAGATGATGTTGCAATCGCGGCACAACTCTGCAAAATCTGAGTTCTCTGCTAGAAATCCGTAACCCGGGTGGATCGCATCACAATCCGTCAGTTTTGCCACGCTGATGATATTTGTGAAATTCAGGTAGCTGTCTTTCGAAGCAGTTGGTCCGATGCAATAAGCTTCATCCGCTAATTGAACATGAAGTGCCTCTTTATCTGCTTCAGAATAAACGGCTACACTTTCAATGCCTAGATCTCGGCATGCACGAATGATACGTACAGCAATTTCTCCTCGATTGGCGATTAGTACCTTTTTTATCATATCTATATTCGCTCCTTATTCAGGTTTAACCAAGAATAACGGCTGACCATATTCCACTAATTGACCGTCTTTTACTAGTATTTCTACGATTTCGCCTTTTGCTTCGGCTTCGATTTCATTAAATAGTTTCATCGCTTCCACGATGCATACCACTGAGCTTTCATCGACTTTATCCCCGACTTTTACATATGGACCTGATTCAGGTGAAGAGGATTGGTAGAAGGTCCCGACCATCGGAGACGTGATTTTATGTAAGTTAGCATCCTCTGCGCCAGCTTGTGGAGCTTCTTTTTCCGGTTGTGCAGGAGCAGCAGCTTCCTGTACAGGTGCTTGTTGAACGGCTTGTGCAGCAGGTTTTACTTCTTCGACTGCTTGTACCACCGGCTGGGCCGATACGGTCACGCCATTATTTTTCTTTAGATTGATCTTAGAACCATCATGCTCGTATGTAAACTCTTCAACACTTGATTGATCTACGAGTTTGATTATTTCGCGAATTTCTTGAATTTTCAACACTGTTGACACCCCTCTTATAGTTTAAAAAATTATGACTAGCTACTAACATCATACGATAATACCTCGTATAAATTCAATATGCGATTCCTACCATCCTTTTAAAAGCGCATACAACCCTATCTCTATTCTAGACCTTTTTCGGAAAAAAATAAAATAATAGAAAAGGATTTTTCATTTATCTGACAAAATGGTGCAATAAGCAATTTCTGGATTAAACATAAATAAGCCGCCTAAAGGGTCTGCTTTAGGCGGCAACGTGGCCTGGATCCGTTTAGTTTGCCGGCTGGAATTCCACTGCGACCGGCTTCATTTGTCCCACTTCACTCATGACCAGTCGGATGATTTCATTGGCATCGGCTTTAGTGTGCTCTTTGTCTGATTTCACCGTGATCCGGATGTTTTCTCCGTTTGCTCTGACAAGGGCATCATCGTAACCCATTGTTTTGATCATCGTTTCAAGAACCGATTCCGTCATGGCCAGTTCACGAAGGTTTTCCATCTGCTCATAGGCTGCACTCTTTTCTTCTGCTGACACATCCGCGTTTGCTACCTTAGCCTCCAGCTCTTCACGAAGCTGATCACGCTGGTCTGTTACTTCAAGACGCAATGCTTCGAACATTTCATTTCCAGCGGCGTCCGTAACGACTTCCATGCCATTTCCTGACATTGTCTCTTTATCCCCACCTTTAGCCTGTTCCTTTGCATCCTTTTCCTGATAAGCCATATCTGTCGCTTGTTGTGTTGGTGACGTAATGTAGTAAACCGAAAGGACAATCACAAGACTCAACATCGTTAATAGCCATACCGTTTGTTTTTTCAGTAACATCTATCATTTCCCCCTTATTGTTTGGGCAGGACCGATACCCGGTGACTTGGAACATCAAGAGCGCGGGTGACGGCCTCTATAATCCATTTTTTGATTTGTATGTTATCGGCTCCCTTTGCTACTACAAGGACACCGGTGACTTTAGGTTTTTTTGTTTCTTTCACAATGGGAACTTCTTTATCCCCGTTATTTACAATGACGATTTCTTCTTCCCGGGATTTATCTTCGATCGACCGCTTTCCACCTTCTTTATCCTCTTCATCGGTGGATTGAATTTTTGTCGACTCATTTTTTTCATACACTTTGGATTCTGTTGCCTCCACATTCACGACGACATATACATCGCTAACACCGACAATTTGATCAAGGGCTTCTTTCAACTGATTTTCGTATCGATCTTCGTAATCCCTCATGGACCCATCCGATTCCTTTTGACCTGATCCGAATGTCGCCACTTCTTCAGGGGTACCTCCATCCACCTGCTTCGCAACCTCCACCCCTTGATCACCGCTCCACAGGTCGCTGATCAGCATGAAGGCCACTCCTATGAGAAGCACAACGAGAAAATAATGCAGCCTTTTACCTTTTTTCCCCCTTGGTGGAGAGTTCGCGTCTTCTTTTGACAACCATTCCTTCAGCAAATTCAGCGGACCTTTATTAAAGTTCATTACCTTCCCCAGTCCCCCCTTCAACTGTAATGATTATTTTGTCTTGTGTTAGATTCCATTGTTCGGCTAGTAAGGTGGCCAGTTGGGACGTATCTTCGTCGGATGTTTTCTTTCTCGTTTCAGATCCCGTATCGATCTCCACGTTCTGGACTGCTTCAATCGTGCTGTCTTTTTCACTTTCCTTTTCTTTCACAATCACTTTCACTCCTGTAATACTGTCGGGAAGATTTTCTACGTCATCAGCTTGTATGGTCACCTTCTCAATGACTTTGCCTTGCTCATCCATCATCTCCTTTTCTGCTTCTTGTTTCATTTGGACAGCCATCTGTTCTAAAATATATGCACGTTGTGAGGCTTGTATTTCTTTTTTCTTCATTTCTATTTCATTTTCCATCGATTTATTCTGAGAAGGACCATTTAAATCAATGGAATTCATCACCTCATCAAAATCCGTGGACATCAATTTAAAGAGTGGTGTAAGGATGATGGTGATCAATAATAAGCCGGTCACGATTTTGGCATATTTCTGCATGTTCGAGCTTGGAAGAAGCATGTCAATGACGGTGGCTAAGAGAACAAAGATGATGATATTTGTAATCCAATCGGTTAGAAATGACATGGCGGGACCCCCTTATCGCATCATCATCGTAATATTTCCCGCTGCAATGATGACGGTAAGACTTAAGAAAAACATAAAGGACACGATCGCCAGGGCCGCAAAGACATAAATCACACTCTTTGCGATTGTATCCAGGCATTCGATTACCGGCCCTCCCCCGAGAGGTTGAAGGAGAGCGGCCGCCAGTTTGTATATGAAGGCAATCATCAAGATCTTGATGGCCGGAAAGGCTGCAATGATCAGTACAATGGCGACACCCGCTATCCCCACCGTATTTTTCAGGAGGACAGATGCGCTGATCACGGTATCCGCTGCGTCCGTGAACATCCTGCCGATGACCGGGACAAAGTTGCCTGTCACAAATTTCGCTGTACGGATCGTTATGCCGTCCGTCACGGCTGCGGTGGCACCCTGTACGGATATCACCCCGAGAAAGACCGTCATGAACGCCCCTAACAGGCCGATGCTCCAAGTTCTCAATAATTGAGCGAGCTGAGTCACTTTATAATGACTGGAAAGAGTGCTCACAATGCTCAGAAGGGCGGATAAGAACAGGAGGGGCAGTACGACATTCTGAATGAGCAGACCGCTTGTATTCATCAGGAAGATGATGACCGGATGAAAGAAAGCTGCCGAAACCACGCCTCCTGAAGCGGCAATCAGGGCAAGGAGCAGCGGGATGAGCGCGATGATGAAATGGACCATGGTGGAGATCGCATCCCGGGTGTAGTCGATGGCCACGTGAAAACTATTCAGGGCGATGATGATCAGCACCATGAAAATGATGCTGTATGCCACCTTGCTGACGCTTCCCCCTTCGAAAGCATTCTGCAGGGACTGGAGAAACATGCTGAAGATCGTGAGCATGATCAGGGTCCCCAATAACTTTCCATTCATCACAAGCTCCTGAAAGGCAAATTTGAAGATACCGCTGAACCATGCCTTGAAGGAGAACTCTTTCTCGCCTTTCATGAAATCGATCAAACTGCCTTTTTGACTTTCGGGAAGATAGCCGCCGTATTGATCCACGATACTATTCCAGTATCCTGTCAATTCTTCAACCCCTAACCGGTCCAGCTGCGCATCGATCAATTCCTGCTGGATGTTTGTATCGGGAGGAGTCTGTTCATCCCCTTCTTCTGCTTGTCCACTTGAGGCTGTGATGAAAAAGATAACGAGTGCTGTGACGAGTATCCGGTATAATTGCAACATTCATTCCACCTCTTAACGTTTCGCTTATCCAGTCGGGATCATATTGATGATCGTTTCGATGATGACTGTCAGAATGGGAACAGCCATTGCCAATATTAAGATCTTTCCGGCAAGCTCCACTTTCGCTGCCAGGGCCCCCTGCCCGGCATCTTTCGTAATGTGTGAAGCGAATTCCGCTATGTAAGCGATGCCGATGATTTTCAGAATGGTTTCCACATACACCATGTTCACGTTTGCGTTTGCAGCAAGCTTTTCAATCATATGAATGATGGAATAAATTTGATCAATAAGAAATAAAAAAATCGTACAACCTGTGAACACAATGAGCAGGAAAGCAAAATTTGGTTTTTGTTCTTTCACAATCAAAGCGAGAAAAGTAGCAACCAGTGCAATACCTACAATCTGGATGATTTCAATCGCGGACGCCCCCTTATCCTTGATATAAGAAGACCGATTTTATCTTCTGGAACAAATCATCGACAATCGAAGCCACCATGAACAAGATGTAGATGAACCCGAATAATGTCACCCACTGGGCATATTCCTTCTTTCCTACCTGATCTAAAATCGTATGCAAAAAGGCGACGACAATCCCCACTCCGGCAATCTTGAAAATAATATCCACGTCAATTCCCATATTTATTTCCCTCCTGGTTTCTAAGCCTCATCCCGTATGCCGTCCGCAAGTCAGAGTAGTAGGATGATCAACAAAAGTCCTGATAGAAAACCTAAACTTTTTGTCATCTTTTCATATTTCTTCTGCTTTTCAACGGCTTCCGTTTCTTCCCTATCCAGATGTTTGAGAGCAAGCTGGATATGTTTTTGCTGAGTCATCATGTCGTGTCTGCCAAGGTTTTCTCCGAATTGCTTCAGGATTTCATACTCACCCGCTTTAAAGGCCGTTAACTTCCAGACATCGTTCAGGCTTTCTTCCCATGCTTTCTTCACTGAGATCTCCTGCTCTGTCAATTTCTTCGAGAACGATTCAAAAAACCAGGAAACAGGCTTTTGCAGTTGTTTGGAAATCTTTCTGGTCGCTTCGTGCAAAGGGGTATGACTATAGGTGATTTCAGCTTCCAATGACTGAAGGGCCAGCTTCAATAGCCGAAGCTGCCTTGGCCTTTCCGTCAAATATTTCGAAGCTTCGAACCCTGCCCAGGAAGTGGAAAGGAGAATAAATACAGCGCCAACAAGTTTTATCATTTACGTCACACTCACTTTTTTCAGAAGAGATTGTCCGTGTTCGTCCCACACCTCATGGACCTTACCCGGTTCATCCCCCCTCCTCAGTTCCACGAATCGTTCAATCGTCTGTAGATTCACAATATCCTTGATCACAGGTCTCTTCCTTACTTCGCTTAAAGAAGACCCATGCGTCGTCATGACAAGGGTAATACCGGCATTTACGGCTTCCTGAATCGCCTGACCGTCTTCCACCCGTCCGATTTCATCCACGATCAGGACATCCGGACTCATGGAACGGATCAGCATCATCATTCCTTCAGCTTTTGGACAGGCATCCAGCACGTCCACCCTCGGACCGAACATCAGCTGAGGGATGCCGTTCACGCAGCCGGCAATTTCTGATCGTTCATCAACGATTCCCACCTTGAATGGCGGGATATTTCTTTCAGGGACCCCCGTCGAAATCATCCTGGCCAGATCCCGTAACAGGGTCGTTTTGCCGGTCTGAGGGGAACCAATGAGCATCGTATGTTTCCAGCCGTCACTGTACACATATGGAAGGATGGACCGAGCTATGCCAAGCTTTTCCCTGGCAATCCGGATATTAAAAGAAGAGAGATTCCGAATCCCCTTCACAACTCCGCCCTCTAGTATCACCTTCCCGGCGAGCCCCACCCGATGCCCGCCTTCAATCGTGATATAGCCACGCTTCAATTCTTCTTCCAATGTATAAAATGAATGGCGGGATAATTTGTTAATGAGCTGTTCACTATCTTCTTCTGTGACCGTATAGGAAAGAAAGTATGGCTTCCCCCGTGCCGTTACCTCTAATACACGGTTGGTACGAACCCTGATTTCTTCTATCCGGTCAATCAGATCTTGTGGAAGGGACAGGACTTTATCAGATATAGTGCTGGGTAGAAAGGCTAGAACTTCTTGCATATGGAGACCTCCTAATCTTGTTCCACTTCGGGTGGAAGGATCTGGACCCTTCGTACATGCTTCCCGATAATACAATGTATTCTAGCGAATGGAGATTATGACAATAGAGTTGGGAGATTCGAGGTGGTCATTGGGAGTGGAACGGAAAAAGACAAAAAAAGCCTGAACGGGATTCATCCCGTTCAGGCTTTTGATATTTATTCTTTATCCCCGTGATACGTAAGATCCGTCCGTTGTGTTAATGATCAGTGTGTCCCCTTCGTTCACGAAGAATGGAACGTTTACCACTAAACCTGTTTCAACAGTAGCTGGCTTGGATCCACCGGAAGCCGTGTCACCTTTGATTCCCGGTTCTGTTTCCGTCACTTTTAATTCAACAGAGTTTGGAAGCTCGACACCAAGCGTTTCGGCTCCATACATCATAATGGATACTTCCATGTTTTCTTTTAAATATTTCAATTCATATTCGATGGAAGAAGCAGGAAGCTCGATTTGATCGTAGCTTTCGTTGTCCATGAATACATGCATGTCCCCATTGGCATACAGGTACTGCATTTTACGGTTGTCGATCTGTGCTTTTCCAACTTTTTCACCGGCACGGAACGTTTTTTCCTGGATGGCACCTGTGCGCAGGTTACGAAGTTTAGAGCGGACGAACGCGGCCCCCTTACCTGGTTTAACGTGTTGGAAATCGATTACCCGCCAAATTCCGTTGTCGACTTCAACGGTTAAACCTGTGCGAAAATCATTTACTGAAATCATGTTTATTCCTCCTATTGATTAGTAGGCCTTTTTCAGGACTAAAATGGTAGAATGATTAGATCTTTTGTTGAGTGTGTCAGTGTTTCATTTGAATCTTCCGTTATGAGTGTATCGTCCTCGATGCGTACGCCGCCAACACCCGGTACATAGATACCTGGTTCAACGGTTACAATCATCCCAGGCTCGAGAACCACATCAGAGCGCGTAGAAAGTCCTGGTCCTTCGTGTACTTCAAGACCGATCCCATGCCCTAATGTGTGTCCGAAATACTCACCATAACCCTTTTCTGTTATGTAATCGCGTGCGATCGCATCCGCTTCCTTACCTGTCATGCCCGGCTTGATCCGGTCCATGGCAAGAAGCTGTGATTGAAGGACGACATCATAGATCTCTTTCAATTTCTCACTTGGTTCTCCTACCGATAAAGTACGTGTCATATCGGAGCAGTATCCTTTATAGTATGCACCATAATCCAATGTTACAAAATCACCTTTTTCAATGACTTTATCACTGGCCACCCCGTGAGGCAGTGCAGAACGATAACCTGAGGCAACGATGGTATCAAAAGAGGATGAAGTGGCTCCTGCTTTTCTCATGAAGAATTCTAATTCATTTGAAACCTCTAACTCTGTCACACCCGGTTTGATGAAATCTAATATATGCTTAAATGCTGCATCGGCGATATCCGCCGCATCCTTAATTATATTAAGCTCTTCAGGTGTCTTAATCAAGCGTAACTTTTCCACTAAACCGGATACCGGCACCATTTCCGCTTCCACTGTATCCCGGTAGCTTTCGAAAGCACTGTAGGTCATATCGTTCTTTTCGAAACCAAGTTTCGTAATACCCAGGTTCTTCACCTGCTTTGCCACTTCTTCATGAATCGGACCGGTATGCTGCACGATTTCATAATCAGCCGCCTGTTCCGTTGCTTGTTCTATGTATCTGAAATCGGTGATGAATAAGGCCTTCTCCTTTGAAATCAATACCACTCCCGAAGAACCCGTAAAGTTCGTCATATAGCGTCGGTTATACATACTCGTCAATAAAATACCGTCAAGTTCATTCTCTGAAAAGGTTTCACGTAATCGTTCAATTTTCATCGTGTTCCACTCCCTTAATGTTCATTATAATGGCTTTGAGGGCCAACTCGTACCCAAACAGTCCGAATCCGACGATCTGACCAATCGTCTCAGCTGCCACCACAGACTGATGCCTAAACTCTTCCCGTGCATGAATATTTGATATATGCACTTCCACAACCGGAACGGATACCGACGCCACAGCATCTCTCAACGCATAGCTGTAATGCGTGAACGCACCGGGGTTCAATATGATCCCCCCATATCCTTCATCTTCACAGGTGTGGATGATGTCAATCAATTCCCCTTCATGATTCGATTGAGCGGCAAGCAATTCATAACCGTCATCTTCTGCCTTGCTTTTCAAGGTTGATTCCAGTTGAGCCAGTGTGACATGACCGTAAATAGCGGGCTCCCGTTTCCCTAATCGGTTTAAATTGGGCCCATTTAACAGTAAGATTTTCACCATATGTAAACTCCTAAAAAAATAGAATGTTCATCATGAACATTCTAACATAAACCTTTTACCTATACCTACTTAATTGTCTGATAAATTAATGAGAAACTTCCCCTGATTTTTCCTTTTCATCCTGATGCCTTAATTCATTTTCTTCGTATGAAATCGAGTAACCTATAAATACACCGTAAAGAATATACAAACAGAACGTTGTGATCAATGTGTGATAATCAATGGCTGTAAAGGATTTTATGCTTGGGAAAAGTGGATTCAGTACCAGAAAAAAAGCCAGGTACAGAGCGATGCCGTACGCTGCACCAACCCACATGGACTTGAATTTTCTCAACAGGCCATAATAAATGAGGGCCACGCCGATCGATATGACACCATAAGCCACGATGGATAGAACGATACCGATCCATTTGTCCACCCAGTTCCCGACTGCCCAAGGTTCGAATATGATATTGGGTTCAATCTTCGTAAAGGAGAAGAAGTAGCAAATGTATGCAATCCCGCTCCATAACATCCCGGCTGTAAAGCCCGTCACGACGACCATTGCCGTGAAGGAAAGCGGTTTTTCACTTTGATTCTGCTCCAACCGTGGATTTTCTTTACTCTCTTCCGTCCCATTCTGGACCTTCTCATGTTGCCCTTTCTGTTCTGCCATCTGTAACACCTCCATTCGTAGTATGTCCCATAGAATGAAACATTTGCATGGAATGTTTATTTTTCTCTCCTCCAATCTGGACCAGATCGTAGATAAATAACATTCGGGAAACGCTCCCTCTAGTGCTTTTCTTCAATATTTAGTAAAATAGATAATATCTTTTAAAGTTTCAGAAAAAAGAAGTGGGTTCGTCCCATTCATACCCTGATAAAAAATCAATTTATACGGTTAAAGAAGGCCGAAATGGTCTAGAATAATAGTATAGATAATATCTAAGATGGATAGTGATGTAAGGAGGTGGCTTTGTTGAACGCTCGTAATATCTTTGTTTTCACACTCATTTTGTTGGCTATAATCGGGCTCGGAACTTCCCTGTTCGGAAATCCTTTAGGTCTTGCAAGGCAATTGCTGATTACAGCAGCCGTCATCGGGATCATCTATTTTATTTACAAAAGATGGTTCAGTGGAAGACGGACTGGAAATAGCAATGAACAGAGAGCGTTTGTTAAAGCAGCCAAGCAATCGAAGAAGCGGCATAAGAAGAAGTCTACAAGTAAACCTCAAGTATCCAATGTTTCAAAAAAACGTTCGATACGAAAAAAATCCAATGCCAAACTAACCGTAATTGAAGGAAAAAAGAATAAAAAAAACAATCGAGCTTCGTTTTAGGAGCTCGATTGTTTTTTTAATGTGGCCATGTCTGCAAAAAGGCTGCGGCCTTCGTTTTCCCGTATTGCACGAGTTCAATCTTCCGCTCGGGAGTGAGTTCGAATTCGGTGGTGAGTACCCCTTCAGTCGGTATAAAAATAATGTTCTTTTCAAGCTTTCTGGAAATATATCTTGAATCATGGGCGTCTTTCATGGTCGTAAAGAGGGCTCCATATAAATCAATGGCATTTTTGATCGGTTTTTTCGGCTTACCCATCAAGTCGTGACTAAGCTTCACTCCGAGTACCGGCCTTACCTTCTTCACATTTTCCCTGTCAAAGAGCCACATGGGGAAATTACTGAGCACCCCCCCGTCCACCATGAAACTGGTCCCTTCGAGTGAACGCAGTTTCACAGGTTCAAAGAAATAAGGAAGGCTCGCACTCATCCGTATTGCCCTGGCTACGGGAAAGGTTTCTTTTGGTATGCCGTATTTCTCAAGGTCATCAGGAAGGACAAGCAGTCTTCCGTTTGATAAATCCGATGCAATAACACGGAGGGACCGGGGGGGCAGATCGGCAAACGTATAGATCCCCCTCGCTTTCAACTTTTCCTCCACCCAGCTTTCAAGTGCCGCTCCTTTATATAATCCTAAACGATAATAAACCCGAAACCACTTAAGGATCGGAAGGGAAATGACTGCGTTTGAATCCAACAGGTCTTTCAAATCAAGGTCGCCCATGATTTTTAGTAATTCACGACTTGAGTATCCTGCAGCGATAAATGCAGCAATCACCGCCCCTGCACTGGTTCCTGCCAGCCTCTTGAATGTGTATCCTTCCTCTTCAATCGCCTGGTACGCTCCAATCATGGCGAGCCCCTTTATCCCTCCACCGGAAAATACGCCATCGATGTCCAAAGGCTCCACTCCTTTTAGTGTATTACTACATCTTTAATTCACCTGGAAGGATTTTAGACTAAAAAAAACAGGAGGGGAACCAGTCCCCTCCTGCTCATTTCAATGATTATAGTCCACACTTCAGCTGAGCGCCGCAGTTTGTACAAGTATTGCAGCCACCCATATCTTTTACCGTACCTTTACGGCAGACCGGGCATGTATTCCCCACTTCAGAACCGATGGTTACGTCCGTGGAACGCACGTCCTGGATTGTATCCAGTAATACGATCGGCTTTTTAGCGGTCGGAATGTCATGTTGTTCCTGTTCATTTTCATCATCAAAGCTGTTTTCTTCCGCTTTAAGGGTAAGCACCTGAGAATCACGGCTTCCGTCCACATACACGGTACCGCCCTTTGCTCCACCTTTATACAGTCGTTCATATACTTTTTCTACCTGTTCTACCGTATAACCACGAGGAGCATTCACGGTTTTCGATATGGAGCTGTCGATCCAATTTTGGATGACGCATTGAACGTCGGCATGTGCTTGTGGAGCCAGGCTCATGGAAGAGATAAACCATTCCGGAAGATTGTCTGCATCCGCATCCGGATTTCTCTTCAAGTAATCCTCTACAATATCCGCCTTTACTTCAATGAATTTACCGAGACGTCCACTTCTGTAATAGGTGAAGGAGAAGTATGGCTCAAGACCCGTCGACACTCCGACCATCGTACCGGTTGAACCTGTTGGGGCTACCGTCAGCAGATGGGAATTCCGGATTCCGTACTCTTCAATGTCATGACGTACGTCTTCAGGCATTTTCTTCATAAAGCCTGTTTCCACGAATGCCTTACGCAGGGCCTTCGTTTCTTCATCGGTGCTTCCAGTCAGGAATGGGAAGCTTCCTTTTTCCTTCGATAATTCAACGGAAGCACGATAAGCAGTTGTCGCGATGACTTCAAAGACTTCATCCACAAGCCTGTTGCCTTCTTCTGAACCGTATTCTTTTTCACAGTAGATCAATAAGTCGGCAAGACCCATTACGCCAAGGCCTACGCGTCGCTCTCCGAGAGCCTGCTTCTTATTTTCATCCAGGAAGTATGGAGTCGCGTCGATGACATTGTCCTGCATGCGGACGCCTACTTCTACCGTCCGTTTCAATTTTTCAAAATCAACGGTTTTCGTTTCTTTGTCAGCGAATTGGGCAAGGTTGACAGCTGCCAGGTTACATACGGAATACGGTGCAAGGGGCTGCTCACCACAAGGGTTTGTAGCGACTACCTTTTGCCCATATGCTTTCGCATTCGTCATATCATTGGCGTTATCGATAAAGAAGATTCCAGGTTCAGCTGAGTAGGTTGCACACACATTGATCAGGTTCCACAGTTCTTTCGCCTTGATCTTGCGGTATGTGCGAACTTTGTATCCAAGCTTTTCCCATTCACGCACATCGCCTACATTGTGCCATTCTTCATTATAATAGTTCATTTGTTCTTCGTTATAGCTTTCCACATCAGGGAAGCGAAGCTCATATTCACGATCGTTCTCCACGGCTTCCATAAAGTCGCTTGTCAGGCAGACAGAGATATTCGCCCCTGTGAGGAATTCTGAATTGTGGACGCTGTAAGTGCCCCCTGTGCGCAGTTTTTCTTCTGCATTTTTAAGGATCTTCGCATCGAATCCACCATAGCCGGGGATCTGTCTGTAGTTCAGGATCCCTTGATACATCGCTTCCTCTTGTTCAGTCAGCGGGGTGAACTTCAACTTATCCTGAGCCGCCTTTTTGATGGTTTCATCTTCCGTATTTTCAAGAAGATAACGCAGGATACGCGGGTTTTGCATTTTAGAAATAATAAATTCAATAATATCGGGATGCCAATCTGAAAGCATGATCATTTGTGCCCCGCGTCTTGATCCGCCCTGCTCAACCAAGTGAGTCAGTTTCGCGATGTCATCCAGCCAGGAAACGGAACCTGATGATTTACCGTTGACACCTTTCGCCAGAGTATTACGTGGACGAAGGGTCGATCCGTTCGTTCCGACTCCACCGCCGCGGCTCATGATCTCCATCACCTGCTTGCGGTGTTCTGAGATACCTTCCCGGGAATCCTGTACGAATGGCATCACATAACAGTTGAAGTAGGTTACATCAGTGCCTGCACCTGCTCCGTAAAGGACGCGTCCGGCAGGAACAAAATGCAGGTTCACTAGCTCATGATAGAATTTTTCAAACCAAACCTGTCTTTTTTCAGGAGTTTCTTCCACCTCTGCCAAGCCTGTTGCGTTACGCTTCGCAATTTGTTCATAGTAGACTTCAAGTGGTTTCTCAATGACATCCAATGTCCTCGAGACAATCCCCGTTTCCATCTCCTCCGGTTTATCGATGGCACTTCTGTACTCTTCTTCGATCCAGACAGATGCTTTTTTCGTTTCCCAATCGATGCTTGAAATGTAGCCCAATCCCCTTGCAGGGAACTTGGGATCTTCCTTGATGGTCAGGACCACGAAGTCTCCTTCGCTAAGTGTGATCTTTTCCGTATCCTTGAACGAATAACGATCGATCATGACCAGACGGGATACACCTTTGTGTGTAGTAGTCATATCCGGTGTGATGGGATGTACTTGAGGAAACAATCCAATATCCTTATTTAATCTCTCGGTGTTTAATTTCATCGCTTTTTTCGACGCAACAGTCATAAAGACAACTCCTTCTATCTCAAATGTTTCAGTTTCTGTTTTCTTCGCTGATGTCTTATATCAATTATTAAGATATCATAGCCATTCTGGAAAAGCAATAAATAAACACAACATATTGTGTAGGAAAAATTATTCGACACACCATATATTGTGTTTCAGGTCAATAGGTCATTTGTTTGTCAAACGGTTAATATGCCAATAAAAATAGAAAACATGAGAAAAGAATAGAAAAACATCTATTAATCCCGCTATTTCTATTAATTTTGAACTTGATATAATATAAAGCACCATAATCGTTGGTAAAATAGGAAAAAAGCGACAAGCATCGCTTTTTTTCAACAAAAAAATTTTTAACGTTTAAAATTCCACTCATCAGATTCGTATCGTGATTCGGCAAGATCCACAACATATTGTGTCTCCTCTTCAGAGAGCTCATAAGGCTCGAGATGGATATTCAATCCTTCTTCAAAACCTTTTTTGAATGCTTCCTTCGCCATTTCCATCGTGACCGGTACAGAACTGATTTCATTCATTGCAACAGCCTTGCTTTTAAATGCCCGCTGCATACGCTCTTTTACCCTGTCGGAGGGGTATTTGAACAGGCTGAACAACTTATCCTCATCAAGGTCCAATAGAATCGAGCCGTGCTGAAGGATGACACCTTTTTGTCTTGTCTGTGCACTTCCTGCCACTTTTCGTCCTTCCACGACAAGCTCATACCAGCTCGGTGCATCAAAGCATACCGCCGATCGCGGATTCTTTAATCCTTCCCGCTCTTCTGCCGTCCTTGGTACAGCAAAGTAGGCTTCGAGACCAAGCCCTTGAAATCCCTTCAGAATTCCTTCCGAGATGACACGGTACGCTTCTGTGACGGTCCTTGGCATTTCCGGGTGCTCTTCTGAAACGATGACACTGTACGTCAATTCATGTTCATGAAGAACCCCTCTGCCTCCCGTCGGCCGTCTTACAAAGCCAAGTCCGTGTTCTTTGACAGCGTCAAGATTGATTTCCTTTTCTACTTTTTGAAAATAGCCGACAGAAAGTGTCGCTGGATCCCACCCGTAAAACCGGATCGTAGGAGGGATCTTCCCTTCACTGTGCCAATCGAGCAAGGCCTCATCAAGGGCCATATTATAAGAGGGAGAACAATTCCCGGAGTCAATGAATCTCCACGTTTCCTTTTTCATGCAGCATACCTCATTTGCGTCTTCTATTTAATAGCGTTATGTAAAAATTCATCTTCATTCAAGTCCGTTACTAGTCTATCAAATCCAATCGAAAAAACAAAGAAAAACAGATTGGAAAGTCTTTGCTGTAAAATAATAAATTTGTTTTGATTCTTACGCACTTCATGAATATAATAGAAGATAGCGCATTTGTAGAAAGGAGCATGAATGATGGAAGGATTATATATTCTTTTAGTCGTACTTGGTGGAATCATCATCTATTCACTTTTTACGTTCTTCTATCAAAAGAGAATCGTGAATACACTGAATGAGGAAGAATTTCGAGCAGGATATCGTAAAGCTCAATTGATAGATGTTCGTGAAGCGAATGAATTTGAAAACGGTCACGTCCTCGGTGCACGCAATATTCCTTTGTCACAGATCAAAATGAGACAAAAGGAAATCCGCTCAGATCAACCCGTATACCTTTATTGCCAAAGCGGGCTCCGCAGTGGAAGAGCAGCTCAAATGCTGCACAAAAAAGGGTACCGCAACCTTCACCAGTTACAAGGTGGATTCAAAAAGTGGACAGGGAAAGTAAAGCATAAAAAATAATGCAGAGAGATCGCCCAGGGGCGATCTTTTTTTGATTGGATGGGATCGGGGTTCGTGTCTGATCCGGTTCATATGTGGGAGCGAGATCTTTCCGCGAATGGAACTAAATGGTATCTGGGTGGATTTCTCCTGAAAACGGCTTGATTTTTCGATCTTTCGGCCGAATTATCGATCAAAGCGGCTGGTTTCCTGTTCATTTCGGCTGGATTTTTACTCAAATCGGCCGGATTCCCCATCACAAAACACTATCTATCGAAGGTCCGTCCCTCAAATAAAAGCCCTGCAGAGATTTACCTGCAGGGCTTTCGGTGTTTATGGTATGTTTAGCTCTCTTTTGTATAACGGAGTACCGGTTTTCTTGCCGCCAGTGTTTCATCCATACGCTTCACGATGGTTGTGTGAGGGGCTTCCTGGACGATTTCCGGTGTTTCTTCTGCTTCTTTGGCAATTTGGATCATGGCATCAATGAAGGAATCAAGGGTTTCTTTGGATTCTGTTTCCGTCGGTTCGATCATCATGCACTCTTCCACGTTTAACGGGAAGTAAATGGTTGGTGGATGATATCCGAAGTCCAGTAGTCGCTTCGCAATATCCAAGGTACGGACGCCGAGCTTCTTCTGACGTTTACCACTGATGACAAACTCATGCTTACAATGACGATCGTAAGGAAGGTCAAAGTGAGGTGCCAGTCGACGCATCATGTAGTTGGCATTCAGGACCGCATTTTCCGTTACGGCTCTCAGTCCGTCCGGCCCCATCGTCCTGATATACGTATACGCACGGACGTTGATTCCAAAGTTTCCATAGTAAGGTTTTACCCGTCCGATGGATTCAGGTCTGTTGTAATCGAATTTGAATGTGTCACCATTTTTCACCAGTACCGGTTTAGGAAGGTATTTAATCAAGTCTTCCTTCACTCCGACAGGACCGCTTCCCGGACCACCGCCACCGTGAGGGCCAGTGAATGTTTTGTGGAGATTTAAATGTACGACGTCAAACCCCATATCCCCCGGTCTTGCTTTTGAAAGGACGGCATTTAGATTGGCACCATCATAATACAGCTTTCCGCCAGCTTCATGAATGATGGAAGCCATTTCCATGATATTCTCTTCGAATAATCCAAGGGTGTTCGGGTTTGTCAACATCAGGGCAGCCGTGTCATCCCCGACGACGCGCTTAAGATCGTCTAAATCGACGAGTCCATTATCGTTTGACTTCACCGTAACCGTTTCAAAGCCGGCAACCGTTGCACTGGCCGGGTTAGTTCCATGAGCTGAATCGGGTACGATGACCTTCGTACGGTGTGTATCACCATTTGCTTCATGATAAGCACGGATCATCATAAGCCCGGTCCATTCGCCATGGGCCCCTGCAGCAGGTTGAAGGGTGACTTCATCCATACCGGTGATTTCTTTCAAATGCTCCTGCAGGTCATACATCAGTTCAAGGGCACCTTGAACGCTTTCCGGTTCCTGCAGCGGGTTGATATGGGCGAATCCGTTCAAGCGTGCAACGTTTTCGTTCACTTTCGGATTGTACTTCATCGTACAGGATCCAAGTGGATAGAAACCGGAGTCCACACCGTGATTACGCTTGGACAGTGCCGTATAGTGGCGCATGATATCAAGTTCCGAAACCTCCGGGAGTTCCGGTGCTTCTGTGCGGATGTAATCTGATGGAATGAGCTCGGATAAATCTACCTGAGGTACATCCATTTCAGGTAAGCTGTAACCAATTCGGCCTTCTTTAGATAATTCAAAAATAAGAGGTTGATCTTGCTTATTCATGACAATCCCCCAATTCTGCTGCGAATGCGTCGATTTCATCTTTGCTGCGAAGTTCCGTGACAGCCACCAGCATATGCTGCGTTAAGCTGTCATCCATAAGTCCCAGGTCATATCCACCAATCATGTCTTTTTGGAGTAGCTTTTGATTGATTTCTTTGACAGGCCTATTTACCTTTATGACAAACTCATTGAATGATGGTCCTTCAAACGCGACGAGGAACCCTTTCGCTTTCAAGGCTTCTTTGGCGTAATGAGCTTTTTGGATATTTTGAATGGCCATTTCTTTGACACCCTGTTTTCCGAGTGCCGTCATCGCGACGGATGCAGCGAGTGCATTCAATGCCTGATTGGAGCAGATATTCGATGTCGCTTTGTCGCGACGGATATGTTGTTCACGGGCTTGGAGGGTCAAAACGAAACCGCGGATGCCGTCTTCATCAACGGTTTGACCGACCAGGCGTCCAGGTACCTTGCGCATAAGCTTCTTATTCACGGCGAAGTATCCGCAGTGAGGTCCACCAAAGGCGCTCGGGATACCGAATGGCTGTGCATCCCCAATGACAATGTCCGCCCCTAATTTCCCCGGAGGTGTAAGTGCCCCGAGTGCGAGGGGATTTGAGGACACGACGAACATCGCTTTTTCCTCATGTGCCACTTCTTCGATCGCTTTCAGCTCTTCCACACGTCCAAAGAAGTTAGGATATTGAACGATGACCGCTGCAATCTCATCACTCATTAATTTCTTAAGTTCTTCCACATCGGTTACACCATCCGTGTGCGGAATCTCCACCACTTCGATATACTGACCTTTTGCATATGAGCGCAAAACATCACGTGATTCGGGATGGACTGTGCTAGACACCAGGACCTTCTTCCGGCGGGTCTGGCCAGCACTCAGCATTGCTGCCTCTGCAAGGGCCGTCCCCCCATCATACATAGAGGAGTTGGCTACATCCATTCCTGTCAGTTCACAAATCATCGTCTGGAATTCAAAGATGGCTTGAAGCTCCCCTTGGGAAATTTCAGGCTGATACGGCGTATACGCTGTATAAAACTCTGATCGCGATAATACGTGATCTACGATGATGGGCATGTAGTGATCATAGACCCCTGCCCCGAGGAACGATGTATGACTTTTCAGGTCAGCATTCTTCGCTGCCATTTTAGTCAGTTCCTTTACCAATTCCGTTTCGGACTTCGCTTCTTTGATGTTGTAATCCCCTTTGAAACGAACCTGTTCAGGAATATCTTCAAATAGATCGTTAACGCTGTCTACTCCTATTTGTTCTAACATTTCCCTTTGATCCTGCTCTGTCATCGGTAAATAACGATGCTTCATGACCGTCATTCCTCCCCTATTTCTTTGGTCTTTTATAAAAAGGTGTTGATGCCACTTTCGCTTTAAGCTTTTTCCCTCTGATTTCAACCAATACTTCTGTATCCAGTGAAGTGAATTCTTTATTAAGCAATGCCAATCCTATATTTTTCTTTAATGTAGGTGATTGCGTCCCTGTTGTCACTTCCCCTATTTCTTCTTCACCTGAAAATACTTTGTAGCCATGACGTGGAATGCCGCGGTCGATCATTTCAATCCCTACGATCTTTCTTGGGGCACCTTCGTCTTTCTGTTGTTTCAGTACTTCCTGACCGATGAATGGCACCTCTTTATTTACTTTTACAGCGAAGCCAATTCCAGCTTCAATCGGTGTGATGGATTGAGAAAGTTCTTGGCCATAAAGTGCAAGATTCGCTTCAAAACGCAAGGTATCACGTGCACCAAGTCCACACGGCAGTACGCCATGCTCTTTACCGGCAACTAAGATTGTCTTCCAGATTGAAGCAGCATCACCTGCAGCACAATAGATTTCAAAACCATCTTCACCTGTATAACCGGTACGGGAAACGAGTGCAGGTTTACCATCTATGTTCACTTCCGTCTGAAATTTAAAAAATCCGATATCACTCAATGTTTGTTCATTTGTAATTTTTTGTAGAACTTCTTCCGCAAGAGGGCCTTGAAGTGCCAATTGCGCCATATGTTCAGAGATATTGTTAATCTCAACTTCTTCTGTCTGGTGTTCTTTCAGCCATTTGAAATCTTTATCTATATTTGCTGCATTCACAACAAGCAAATAATCATTGTCTTTCATCTTATAAACAAGTAAATCATCGACCGTCCCACCGTTTTCGTAGCACATAGCCGTATACTGAGCGCCTCCGTCTTTCACTTTGGAAACATCATTTGTCATCATTTTTTGTAAGTAGTCAAGGGCCCCTTCACCCTTCACTTCAATTTCTCCCATATGAGAAACGTCGAATAGTCCTGCCCGGGATCGTACCGCTTCATGTTCTTCCTTAATACTTGAGAATTGCACTGGTAAAGCCCAGCCACCGAAGTCGATGGTCTTTCCTCCATACTCTTTGTACACTTCGTATAAAGGTGTTTGTTTTAACTCTGACATGACTTTTCCCCCTTTATCTTCCTTACATGCATAATCCTTAACCACGTTTTATCCCATGAAAAAAGGACAGAAAAACCCCTTTTCATAAAGAAGGTTTCTCTGTCCTTGCACCTGAAAGTTTACCGAAGAACGGCTTTCCCCTTTGGTGGTTTCCTGAGTCGGAAACACTCTCCAGAGTTGCGTCCAACAAGAGTCTTTTTGCCTGAGAGATTCACACTTAAACGTGCTTGCTCCTTCGGCGCTGTCTGCACAGTCTCTCCCCTTGTCATCATTCGCCAATATTCCTTGAAACAATTGGTCATACTAGAAATATACAGAAGAAATGTTGTAAATGTGAATGTTCGGATTTTCGAGTTTTTCTAACAATTGAAAATCTATTTTCATCCTACCATTAAATACGAGTTTTGAGCAATCATTTTTATAAGAATTAAGGAGATGTTTTTCAGATGAATGTTGAAGTTATATTTGATGAAGAGTGGGGAGAAGGTCTCGAGAATTTAATCGAAAACGATGGACCATGGGGGAACTGGGAACTTTATAAGCTCGCCATCGAATTCGAGCACCATCTTGCAATTCCGAACTTTGAAGGCCTGCAGGCTCCAAAACATTTGGCAAACGTCACTCCGCTCCCTCATCAGCTGGAAGCAGCGAAACAGGTTGTGGAAACGATGAATGGAAAAGCCATCCTTGCAGATGAAGTCGGACTCGGGAAGACGATCGAGGCAGGATTGATATTAAAAGAGTACATGATTCGGGGTTTAGTAAAAAAAGTATTGATCCTTGTTCCTGCTTCCCTCGTTTCTCAGTGGGCGTATGAATTGAACAGCAAATTCTTCATTCCTGCCGTGCCCCAGAGAAAGAGCTATGTGTGGGATCAATGTGACATCGTGGTCTCTTCCATGGACACTGCTAAAAGAAGTCCTCACAGGGAAAAGGTGTATGAACAGGATTATGACCTGGTGATCATTGACGAAGCTCACAAACTGAAAAATCATAAAACAAAAAACTATGAATTTGTGCAGAATCTAAAGAAAAAATTCTGCCTGCTTTTGACTGCCACACCTATCCAAAATCGCGTAGAGGAAATCTTTCATCTCGTTTCCCTATTAAAGCCGGGGCATCTCGGCAATGAATCAGGATTTACGGACAGATATAAAAAAGGAGATCGTTCGCTTCAGGAGGATGAACATTTAAAGAGCCTCATTAACAAAGTGATGATCCGTAACCGCCGTGGGGATACAGGTATCGAATGGACAAAGCGCCATGTAAAGACGGTGTTGATCGATTTCAATGAAGCTGAAAGGGATCTGTATAACAGTATCGATCTGCTCAGGGGGAGATATGATGACTGGGCCAATTCAAGTTCCTTCTCCCTTTTGACTTTACAAAGAGAAGCATGCAGCTCACGCGAAGCTGTTTTTTACACCCTGAAGAATATGCTTGAAAAGAAGGAATCACCTACCCCGGGCTTCCAACAGATGATTGGGACACTGATGAAAAAAGTAGAAAATGTCACGATGAACTCCAAGGCTCAGAAAGCATTGGAAATCGTACAATCCATTAATGATAAAGTGATTATTTTCACTGAGTACCGGGCGACACAGCTTTATCTTCAGTGGTTTTTGAAGCAGCACGGGATCAGCTCGGTCCCATTCCGTGGTGGATTTAAACGTGGTAAAAAAGACTGGATGCGTGAACTATTCCAGAAACATGCCCAGGTGCTGATCGCCACCGAAGCCGGCGGGGAGGGAATCAACCTTCAATTCTGTCATCACGTGATCAATTTCGACCTTCCCTGGAATCCCATGAGGCTTGAGCAACGAATAGGCCGTGTGCACCGCCTCGGGCAGACGGAAGATGTTCATATTTATAACTTTGCAACTAAGAATACTGTTGAAGAACATATCCTGAAGCTTCTGTATGAAAAGATCAATCTTTTTGAGCGGGTAATTGGTCAATTGGACGAAATCCTGACCCGCCTTGATTTCAGGGATTTTGAAGAGCATGTGACAGACATCCTCTCTTCCTCCCGTACAGAAGGGGAAATGAAGATCAAAATGGAAAATTTGACAAGTATGATTCAATTCGCCGAACAATTAAAGGAGGAGAAATCAAATGCAGCAGCACGAAATTCATCGATTTCTTGAGAGATACTTCGTCGCCAACGGCTGTGATATGGTTGCGAACGGCAATGGATATATGACCGTACAGCTGACCATCGACTTGGATAAAGAGCTAATGAACCGCCCGTTCTATTGGCATTATCTCGAAAAGACAGGCGGGACACCAAATCCTATGACATTATCTCTCGTCACAAATCCCGACCAGGCACCGGAAGATATGAAAGGAGAACCGATTCACTTTGGTTCACCGCGTCTGCATCAGATCTTTCATTCGACGCGAAATTTGGCAGGGTATATCCGACTGTATGAAAACAGGTACACCCCAAGTGGACAGCAAACCCCGCTCCACCCATGGCTGGGCCTGAACATTAAAATATCCTATCAATCCAATCGAAAGAAAGACAGCATAAAGAGCATCGGATTAAACCTGATCAACGGCGTCATAGAAGAGGACTTTCACTCTATATTGTTATCCAAAAACCTGACGCCGAAGATTCCGGACTTCTCATTCACGTTGACACCGATCATCAAACCGAAAAGCGGAGTCAACCGGATTCAGGCTTATCTTTATGAAGAAATCAAAAGGGAGCCCGTCGAATGGGCGGAACAAGCAAGGAAAACCTGGGATGAGGACCTTCAACTTCTGAACCATTTCTATGGAGATCAGGAAGAAAAGCCAGAATCTTATTTTCTTGAACAGCAGGCGTTAAAAGAGCAGTATGAACCGAAGATCACCATCGAAGTCATAAACGGCGGGATTTTTTATCTGCAACAGTCGAAATGAGGATTCAGGGGGAGACAAGCTTTGTTTCTCCCCCTTTTGGCTATTAAAAAAAGGACTACCATAAAGGTAATCCTTATCCACTATTTGTTTTTCTTGAACATGATCATGAAAGCATATGGGATGATGCCGAACCACCTGAAGAGAAATGGTTCCCGCTCATTCTTTCTCTGCTTTTTTAATGTCTTACGTTCATGGGGTGATTTTTCATAATGCTGGACAAATGTTTGTGTTATGAACTTAACATAATCATTTACTGACATAAAAGCACCACCTTCCGCTTTTATCAGTATTCCCATTAGAACGGAAATTATACAAGCCTATCTCTCGATGTAGGGCAATATCCTTTGAACCACTTCATCGACTGATTGATGATCTGTATGAATGGTTACAGAGCTCCCATCTTCATACAGAGGAAGACGACGCTCGAAAAGGTCTAATAATTTGCCCTTCGAATTATTTTGTACCAGAGGACGATCCTCATCGCCTTCAAGCCTTTCCCATAGTGAATCAAAAGAGCATGTTAAATGGAAAACAGAATCGTTCTGCCTTAGAAATTCCCGGTTCTCCTTTCTTTCCACCACTCCCCCTCCAGTAGTGATAATGGCTTCTTCACTTTTCAATTCATTGAGCACTTTTGTTTCCAGATCCCTGAAATACGGTTCACCATGCTGAAGAAAGATATCTTTGATTGCCTTTTTTTCTATCCTTTCGATGTATTGATCCATATCGATCACCGGAAGATTCAAAACGTCTCCAAGACGTTTTCCAATCGTCGTCTTTCCTACCCCCATAAAGCCAATAAAGAAAATCGGTTTCATATTCTACTCCCAACGCGTGATTTGTTTTGTTTCCCTATTATACACAACCGTCGAAGGAAGAAAAACCTTATTATCCCGTGAGAATGTCAATTCCAACTGGACTTCTTGCGGGTTTAGCATCTGACTGGTGGTCATGACCTCACCAAATTTGGTTTTTACATTCCCTGAAGGATGAGGTCCATTCTCGATTTCAAATAAGATCGCGCGGGAGACACTGACATTTCTTTCCTGAATACTCTTCATGTTAGAGAGATACTGATACTTACTTATAAACAAGTCTTTTGATGCAAAGGCTAAAACCAGTACAATCATCAATAGAAGCAGCGTATATGGAAGAATAAACCCGTTATTGTTAAGGTGAGAATCCCCCCTCCGCTGCTGAAAAGGAAAAGAAGTTCCCTTCCACTTTTTCCCCGCCTTCAAATTCCAGATCCAAATGCACCCCCTGATCGATGACATTAAACGTAAACCCATCCACTGACTGGAGGACGATTTCATGACCCCTATTATTCACCCTCCTTCTAATGGACTGATTATATTTTTCATACAGTATCGTTTCCCCGTCCATGACGAAGGAGAGTTGATTGGACATTACATTTACATCCTTTGCCTTCCTTAATTCATTTCTTACACTTTCATGAAATAAATTCCATTCATAATATCGGGGAGGAACCAAATCATGCTCGATCGTCGAAAAACCTTTCATCATCAGGGGAATACTGAGGGAAATCATACAAAACAAACCAAAGCTTAACAGAGTCTCAATCAATGTGAACCCCTTCTCATCCATCCGCCCCGACGCACACTTCACGGATGGTCCCTGCGTCTTCATCATAGCGTACACATGCTTCACCACTCCCCCCGTTTTCCCAAATGAGCTCATACCCGACCCCCTTATAGATTCTTGAATGATCGACAAACTCATGTGTAACGATTGCCTCCTCCACCCCTTCCCGAAGGAATTTCAATGCTTCCACTTCACGTTGGAGCTTTTGAAGCCCGGACGCATAATGAATGAGGAAGGGGATGAACAAGCCGCACATCATGAGGATACAACTAAACGCTACCAGTGTTTCTGGTAATGAAAAACCCTTAGTATTCCTGTACATAAAATCTCCCTTGACCAATTTGGAACATCAGATACATATTGACATCTCCCATTTTAAAATTCACCCTGCCAAATTGATTTGTGTTCCCATCAGGATAAAAGGTGATTTCCTCCAAGCTGTTCGTTAAGGCTATCTGTATACCGGCAGGAAGTTTTCTCGACACAATCGTTTGACTTGCTCCTGTTTTGGCAACGTATTTATTTGTATAAGGATAAAAGATAAGCAATGTCGGGACTTGATGATTGATACTGTAGCTCTGGATCTGGTAGAGGTCTGATTCAAGCTGAGAAATGAACAGTTCCTTTTCAGTATGGTCTTTCAACGGAGCGATGGAGAAACCAACCCATGATAATAAAATGGTAAAGATCAATAAGACGATGAGCATTTCAACGAGGGTATATCCCGCTTCAGCTTTTATCCCGTCATTAATCAGCAGCTGTCACCACCTTCCCTTCAGCATCGATGGAGATGGCCCTTCCGTCGGGACAGGCTTTATAGTCATCGTTCAGATAACCATCTGCAACAAGGGTATCAATGGTCACTGGATCTGTATTCCCATCCATCTTATACGCTTCAATCTGCCCTTCCACCATATGAACGAACGCTTCACAGCCTTTAGAATTGATGGAGTTACTCTGATTGGTCACATTCGGGATCGTGATAAAAAGCAAGACGGAAATGACGAGCAAAACGATCATCATTTCGATTAATGTGAATCCTTTTTCATTTTTGAGCATACTTTTCCTCCTGGGTATAGATTTCATTTTAGATTCCCTGCATCATCTGGAAGAGAGGCATCATGATAGAGAAATAAATCGCCATGATAAATAGACCGACAAAAGTGAAGATTGCGGGCTGGATATACTTGAGCCAGGCATGTGTTTTATCCTCTAATTCCTGAAAGCATATATCACTGTAAATACGAAGTTCCTCTGATAATCGTCCGTTCTTCTGCCCGTGCTGAACAACGAAGGACAGCTCTTCCTGGAAAAAAGGGATAGTGGAAAAACATTCATGAAACGGTCTACCTGCTTTGAGCTGTTTGATGCAATGGCTTGAAATGTATTGTAAGGTGGGACGGAATGATTGTCTTTCGATGATGAGGAGGGATTCCGTGATGGATACTCCGCTTGAGAGCAGGAAGCTTAATTCCCTTGAAAAAAAGTGGGAATGACCGAGCTTCATGTAAGTGGAGATTAGTGGTATTCGACATAAGACAACCGAGAGCTTCACAGGGGAAATTCTCTTTTTAAAAAGGAAAAAGACGATTGTAAGGAGCAGGAGAAACAGTAATCCTGCACAGAAAATCATGGGGAAGTTCTCAATGAAATGTAAAAGATAGGTAAGCTTGGCTGATGGTTCATAGCCCATCGAGGAATAAAGGGACTGAAATCTTGGAAATAATACCTTTCGAAGTAAGACCATCATGATGATGGATATAAAAATTAACATGAGCGGGTATTGAAAGATCTTTTGCAATTGCTCCTGATTTTTTCTTCTTTTAATAAGATAGCTTCCTGCCTCAGACAGGGTATGTCCCATTTGGCCATGATGCTCGGCGAAAAAAATCTGTGCGCTGACATGAGCGGGGATGTTGAGTTGTTTATTCATCACGGTGGAGATGGACTCTCCTTTTTGGAGGGAGCCGATCAATCTCTTTTTTAATTTGATGGTTTTCTTTTCTTTAGGAAGCAAGAGAAAGTCGATGGCTTCTGTAAAGGAATAGCCTTTTTGAAGGAGGTCACCAAGCCTCTTCAGGAATTTACCCTGATCATCGCTTTTCTTCGTGAACCCATTTCCTATATTCATGTTCTGAAACAAATCCAAGTGCCACCCCCTTACATATTAAAGCCTGCAATGTGCGATACTGATGTTCCGCACTCTCGCCCTTAGCCTCCTTCAATACTTCCTTCAAAGAGCTGCCCGTAATGATTTCATAGACAGATGCCCTGTTACGGTTTTTCCCCCTAAGACATTGACCGCCACATTCTGCTTTGCAGATAGGACAGAGGAGCTTCAGCAATCTCTGAGCAGATACAGCAAGCAGCGTCTGTTCGATATCGTGCCACTCGATCCCCAGTTCCATCAAGCGATATATCGCCCCTTTTGCGTCCCTTGTATGTAATGTGGAAATAACCAAATGACCTGTAAGGGAGGCCCGTATCGCAATCTCTGCCGTCTCCCGGTCCCGGATTTCCCCCACCATGATGATGTCGGGATCATGCCGCAAAATGGCTTTTAATCCCGTTGAATACGTAATCCCTGCTTTTTCATTCACCTGGATCTGCACCATTTCATCATGCTGCTTCTCGACTGGATCCTCAAGGGTGATCACATTCCGGTTCAGGACGACGGAACAATGGTGGACGAGGGAATACAAAGTCGTCGTTTTACCACTTCCGGTCGGTCCTGTAAACAGGATGAGTCCATGGGAATGCATAAGAAGTGCAAGAAGTTTTTTAGCTGATGACGGGTATAGTGACATTTTTTCAATAGGAATCTGGTATTTTTGTGGGAGTATCCGAATGACGAGACTTTCTTTCAAGTGGGTAGTTGGCAGAGTGGAAATCCTGAGAGATAGGGGGGTATTTCTTACGGTAAGGCTGAAGGAGCCGCTTTGGGGCTTACGCTTTTCTCCGATATCCATGGAGGCCATGAACTTCAGATGGGCAATCAAGCGATCTGCCTGATCCGGGTCTATGGTCTGGAATGGAACCAGTACCCCGAGCTTTCTGAATTGAATCAAGTAATCTTTGGTTCTGGGAATCAAATGAACATCTGTGGCATCATTGCTGAACGCTTCTCCGATCATCACTTCCGATAACGATTCGACTGAGTGAAATATGGATTGGCACCACCTTTCTGTTTTCTTAAAGTAAATATACGACATTAATTGGCAAAATCCTTCTTTTTTTGAAAGTTTTTTTCACTTTAAGTCTCTTCCAATTCACACTTCAATCGCCCACCCATATATTAAATAAGATAATCAGCCATTCGAAAGTGGTGACCCTCCCATGACGAAATATATGGATTATTCTTCACCAGAAGCTCAATTCTCTTTTGATGTGAATGAAAGTCCCCTGTTCAAAAAAGATAATCAAAACCTAATCAATGTTTTAGGAGTAAATCAGCTTAATACATTGGACAATACTTCTCTTCTTGATATCTATTTAAGTAAACATAACTTTGTAGAACCTCATTACCACCAAAATGCTGCGGAACTGGTCTATTGTATTTCCGGCGGAGCCATCGTCTCCATACTTAAGCCATTTACGAAAGAAATATTAAATTACCGGATTTCGCCGGGACAAGTGGCGAACGTACCTCAAGGATGGTGGCATTATGAAGAAGCAAGGAAGGACAATACCCACCTACTCGCTATATTTAATTCTCCCGTTCCAGAAGTTGTCCTTGGCTCCGATATTCTAAAACTCACTCCCTCAAGCGTCATGGCTAAAAATTATTGCATGAATGAAAATGCATGGATCAATACAACAGAGAAAGTAAAGCCAGGCACGTATATCGGCCCGGGCTGCCTAGAACCAGAGAGACATTCACCAGTACGGCAAACACATTACAATTATCCTCCATACTTTTATCAATATCAGCCAACCCCATATTACAACAGACAATGCATTCCGAAAACATTTTAAAAACTTTTTAGCGATACATGAATAGTTCCTCAAAATACATCCATACTATATTTTGTAAAGACGATTCAATGGGCTATAGCCAAGCGGTAAGGCATCGCACTTTGACTGCGACATGCGTTGGTTCGAATCCAGCTAGCCCAGTACGAAAAGCAGAGGCGGCTTGGTCAGCCCCGACAAATGAATAAACCATTGAAAAAGGCAGGCACTCGAAATTCAAGTGCCTGCCTTTTTCAATTCAACATCTAGCTGCTTTTCTTCAATGATCTGTTTTTGTTCGCCAAACTCTGAAGTCCTTCTGGGTTATAGCCGACGACCAGTTTTTTTCCGTCTGTCAAAAGGGGCCTGCGAAGAAGTTTGGGTTCATCGATGATTAGTTTGATCACTTCCGATAACGGAAGATCATTCACGTCTTTTCCCAAGTCTTTGAACGTTTGGCTTCTCGTGGCAAGTATCTCATCAAGACCATCTGTCGTTAAGGAAAGTAGATCCATTAGCTCTTTATGTGTAGGAGTGTCTCTGAATAGGTGCCTCTCATCAAAATCGACGGAATGTGCGGTTAACCACTTTTTGGCTTTGCGGCAAGAGGTACAGCTTGGATAAGTAAAAAATGTCAGGTTGTTCACTTTATTGACCTCCTTAAATTTGAACTTCTTATTCGTTAAACATATTGTATATTAATTGTATAACTTTTGTACAGTAATATCACTTGGAAATTTGTGATTATTTTTTTACATAAAATGGTTCGGGGTGAAATACCAAGAAAAGAATAGAGTTAATGAAAGTTTCATGTTTAGTTAACAAGCATTCGTCACAAACTAACTTCAAACACATATTTACTTTTATGGTAGTATTCATTTATAATATTGAGTGATGGACTTAGGGTGCAAAGGAGGGTTACATATGGATCGTATGTTTAGAGTTCTTGGGTTTTGGACTGGTATTTTTGCCGTTATGTTCTATCTTGGTGATATGACCACGACATCATTAATCTTTTTAGGCCAAACCGGATTCTTCATTATGCTTAGCTATTTAAAACTGTCCGAACGCATGTATATTTATGTTTTCGGTGCCTACTTAACAGTGTTCTTTGCAGGTTTTACTTATTGGACGACCTTTATGATGACTCCTGGTGCAGGAGGACACTAAAAAAAATCCCTTCAGCTTTTAGCTGAAGGGATTTTTTTATTTAAAAGCCATTTAAAAAGGGATTTGAATCCATTTCCGCTTCAATCGACGTTTCAGGACCGTGACCCGGTAGAACCGTGGTATCCTCAGGCAGGGTCAATAGCTTATCGTGAATACTTGCTAATAGTTCTTTCTGATTTCCCCCCGGCAAATCAGATCGTCCGATACTTCCCATGAATAAAGTATCTCCTGCTAATACGATTCCACATTCTTGTACATAATAAGAAATACTACCCGGTGAATGACCAGGTGTTTCGAATAATTGCAGCTGAAAATCACCAATTTTCAAGTTCTTTTCATTTGTCAGTATGTAGTCCGCCGGCTTCAATCTGATGAGTTCGCCCATCATGAACAGCTGCGATCCATTCAATGCAGGATCCAATAACCACTGAGCCTCTTTTTCATGTACATATACAGGGATGCTGAAATGGTCCCTCATTTGATCGACTGCTCCGATGTGATCAAAATGAGCATGAGTGAGAAGGATGGCTAAAGGAGACAATGATTGATTTTCCAACCATTGAATCAGTTTCTCCCCTTCTCCACCGGGGTCAATCACCAGACATTCATTGTTAGTGTTCCAAAGGATGTAACAGTTGGTTTGCAAAGGGCCTAAGGGCATTTGTTTCCATTGCAACGTTTCCACCTCCATTTGTGATACTATTATTGTATCAGAACTTCCATTATCATAAAAATGGGGTCGACATAGAAGTGTCAAACTTTTTGACCTCGACAAACGGGAGAAAAACCTATAAAATGTTAATGGGTGCATTTATGTACATAATGTTACAATAGAGTCAGAAAAACGCACTTTAATGAAAGGGGTCATATAAATGGGTCTTGTAATTATCACTTCACTGGTTACATTATTAGCTTTATTCGCAGTAGTAAGCACATTTAAAAACAAGAATGCAATGGGAATCCTTTTCTCACTAGCGACATTAGGTGTCTTTGGATGGTTTACAATTATGACTGTCCTTCACTCTGGATACCCAGGTGGCCATTAATTAAAAATGTTTCACATTGAAAAGCCTTCCACTTCATGATGGAAGGCTTTTTAATTTCCCCACTTCTCCTATAGGCACCCAAAAGTACCCTATGGACCTTTTAGTTGTGTACGTTATAATGATAGTGAAATATATCTACAAGGAAATGGGATATTCCCTGGCCCTGTTGCTGATTCTATATAGTATTCGACCATAGATGGGGAGGTCATGATATGAAAAAATACAACATACCCGTTGAAGCTTCCTTGGAAGTGATTGGTGGCAAGTGGAAGGTCGTCATCCTCTGTCATTTGATTAAAAGCAAGCGGAGAACCAGTGAATTAAAACGCTTGATGCCTGGAATAACACAGAAAATGCTGACCCAGCAATTGAGGGAACTTGAAGCTGATGGAGTCATAAACCGGATCATTTATAATCAGGTACCTCCAAAGGTGGAGTACGAACTGACAGAATACGGATGGTCCCTAAAAGAACCACTGGATATGTTATGTGCATGGGGTGAACAGCATATCGAAAAAACCTATCCCGACAAAAGTGAAGTCCTTTTGGAAAGTGAAGAAGTTTGATCGGTTCCAATAAAAAGAGTGGGCTTAGACGCCCACTCTTTTTGTTTTGGTTATTTTTCTAATTTTCGCTGCACGGAAGAAAGCTTTCCTTCCATGGTCGTTTGCTTATCCCTGCGGTCATCAATTCTGATATTGGTTGCCACACGCTGAATCCCTTGCTGGAATGGGGATTCATGAATGTCTTGTATCACTTGGAAAAGAACGGGAAGTTCCCCTTCTATAATCGTATTCATGGGAGTAAGCTGAAAACGGATCTTCCCTTCCTCTTCATACCCCTTAAGGATACTTTGCAGATCCGCTACATATGAACTCACGCTGGGTGATTCCGTTCCGATTGGAATAACTGTTACATCGACTATTGCCATTATATATCTGCTCCTTCTTCTTTAAGTAGTTGAACGATACTGGAGTTCTTAAAATTGATCACTTTTTCAAGTTGATTACCATATAAACACGACTCTCCATCAGGAGAACACTTGATGGGTTCTAAAGGAAGATCATCAAACAGGACCTCTTCCTTTCCGGAATCCGTGTCCCACTCTTTTAAAGAGAAAGTCCCAGAGTACGTATCAAAGGAACCCGGTTCATTGGCAATGAACGTAATCAACCGCCCCGTCCCTTCTATCATATCATAATAAGGGATTAACCAATCAGAGTAACGGCTTAAGAGGTCAACTGTAAATTCCGACTGAACCTCTCCGTTGGGATGAATGAACTGATACGTAAACGGCCCTTTTTCTTCCCTTGAAAAGACCGATAACAGAGAACTTTTGAATTGATTGAAATGGATACTATCCTCCACGATCATTTCCTTTTCACCATCGAGGATATTTTGTGCTACCAGTGGAGCCGATACGCTCACTTCATCCTTGCTCCAGTCCTGATAAAGGACGGAGGATGCCGATTGCCACTGAACAAACGGCTGCTCTACATCAATGGGGTCCATGGTCCCGTCCCCGATCTTTATTTCAAAGACTTGAAAGCTCCAATCTTCATTGAAAGTGGTCATGACCAATGTATCATCATTGAATGGACTCCAGCTGTGGGTCAAGTCATAGGAAGGAACATCCTTTTGAAATTGTACTTCTCCTGATCTATCGATAATCGTCAGCTGGGCTTTATAGGATGCCGGAGAGGAATGAATGAGTATTTTTTTCTTATCCGGTGAGATGCTTGCGCTCACATAGGAGGGTTGTACATCATAAATTTTTTGATTGCTTCCGTCGTACACATTGTAGATATAGAAGGTCGTCACACCATCCTCTTCCCGTACAGAAAGGATTTCTGAACTGGACAGCCAGCCGACATTTTCTATAAATCCATCTGCAGGAAGGATATGGACCATCACGTCTTTCTGATCGTCCTTTTCTTTCTCTGAGGGGGAAGATTGTGTTTCTTCCGGCTGACATGCCGTTAACCATAGAATGCACATCATGAAAATTATCAACACACTACCTTTTTTCATTTTCATCCTCTTCCCCCTTCTCCTGTATTCCATATTCATTAGTACGTTTATAATGCGAAAATGTTTCAATAAGATTAAAAAAACATGACAAAAATTCAAAAAAAGTGATGACCAGATGTTCATACATACATCTTTTGGGTCACCACGAGAGGTTACTATTCATAGGATGATGATTAATTTTACTCCTGATTTTCATTTTCCACAATAGATATTTATGGAACTAATATAAAGATTTTTCGAGTGTTTTCTTCATTCATACCACCGATAGATAGAGACAAGTAAAATACCGGACACGTCCTGGTAGATTTCATCGAATTGTGACAGGGGCAAGGGGTTAATGCCTCTTCCTAATTCAAGGGTGAATCCGGATTTTTGGAATTCTTTCACAAACCAATCCTTGTATCCTGCATAACTATCAATGTAACGGACCGATTTATATCCGCTTACTCTGGTGAAATCCTTTGCAAGTTTGGCTGCTTCTGGAGGCTCCAATCCATCATACCCCCAGTAAAACTCTTTCCCCTGGGTGTGCAGAGCAAGAAGGCGATCGAACTTCCCTTGCCGTGCAAGCTTAGCCATTGCGATGGCTTCGGGCTCTGAGAGGGGCTTATATCCTGGGAAATCTCTTGGAGCCGGTTCTTTCTCCTCTTTCCTTTCCTGCTCAACTTCCCATTTGGCAGGAAACTGATTGTTCAGGTCCACGCCTCTAATGTTGGCTTTCCAGCCTGTAAAGTCAGTACTCCCTCGATTTAGAGCGATCATTTCATTTCTTTTATCGCTAGGGGGACCGTTCAGAACAAGGTCCACTCCATCCGGATTGACCATAGGAACGAGTGACAACGCCACATCCCCATATATAGGAAGGGTTTGTACCCCCCTCATTAGCTGACTGTTGGTCAAGGAAAGTAAGTACTCATTGATAAACGTCATAAGGACAGATGTAGTGATCCACTCATTCGCATGGAAGGAAGCATTCATTTGAACTTTTTTCTTTCCGGTTCCTATCCTTATTTCGATGAGATCTTTTCCACCTACGCTTTCGCCAACAGATCGTAACTTTATAAAGGGATAGATCTCCTTTAAACGTTGTACATCTCCTTCAAATCGTTGTGATCCGTAGGCCTGTTTACCATTGACAACAGGTGAAACCACCCTTGATGGAAGACTGATAGTCGCTCCTATTTGTAATCCATCGGGATTGACACCTTCGTTCAATAGAAGTAACGCGTCGACAGCGATGTTACGGTTTTGCGCCAGGGACCAGAGAGAGTCACCTTGAATAATAGAATGACTTTCTTTCCTGAATCCTGGAAGTTGTATCTCTGTACCGATTTTCAATCTATTCGGATCAACGGAAGGATTTGAATCGATGATTAACTGGATCGGGATATAAAACAGTTGGCTGTAGTACCAAAGGGTATCGCCACTGCGCACTTTTACTTTCATGATGCAACCTCCCCATCATATGTCCTTACTTACATGTATGAATGGTTCAAAGATTCATGACAAAAAAAAAGCCTGCGAAAATT